>CAWGCA010000001.1:0-109945 GCA_963820955.1 uncultured Gammaproteobacteria bacterium
GAGGCCTGGAGTTTTTGGTAATTCTCATTGATCTTGATCATGTCTTGCCCTGCGTTATTTGCCAAACAACTGACTGTATTTCTGTTCTGTGAACCCTACGTGGATCTCGCCGTCCCTGTCCAATACCGGCCGTTTAATAATCGATGGGGTCTCCAGCATCACTGCTACCGCGCTGACCTGGTCGATGTTTTCCTTCACTTCCGGGTCGAGCTTGCGCCACATCATACCGCGGCGGTTGAGCAGGGTTTCCCAGCCGACGGCTGCCAGCCACGGCTGCAGCATCTCATTCTCCAGTCCCTGTTTTTTGAAGTCGTGAAATCGGTATTCTACACCATGTGCGTCCAGCCACCGGCGGGCCTTTCGAACGGTATCGCAGTTGCCTATACCATATATGCTAATCATTGCTTTCCTGTTGTGGCGCCACGGACGCTGTGCCTCTTTCCGCCTTTTACAGCGGATAGTTTTCTATCTAAGCTTCTGTCTACTGGAGGTGAAATGACACTCAATAACCCTGGTAATACCATGGATTATCCCAGTGGGGGGGTGTGGGTTTGGGCGGGGGCAGCCATGGCTCCAGCTCACGATATTGTTCCCGTTGCGCTTCCACGTGGGCCTTTCTGGCCTTGTGTTGCTGCTTCTGTAGCTCATTGATGTGTTCACTCTCGGGGTTGCTCCGGTGGCGCTGATCGGTGAGGTTCTCATGGTGCCGTTGCGACCGGTTTTCCATCGCCTGTCGACGGCTCTCGCCCCAGGGGTCCATCGCTCGGCGGCGGTTCTCCGCCGCCTCCCGAAATGCCTTGGTACGCTCTTGCCTGCGGCTTTGTCGTTGCGCCCGCACCGCATCGAGATAACTTTGATACTGATCCGGGTCGTTGTTCCCGGCAGCGGGTTCCTGACGCTCCTCTGCACCGAAGGTAAGCGTACTCAGGGTGGCGGCCAGCAGGACGACGGTGATCATGGAAACCTGGGGCTTCATGCGATTCTCCTTACCCGCTCATCAGCGCTATTCTGCAACGGCAGGCAGCGAACAGAAATAGAATTATTTAATAATAAACGAAAAAAGGGCCGTTACGGTCTGATCTGGATCAAAAACGGACAGCTGACTTGATGTGGGAGGCGATGGATGAGCGTTGCGATCAGATTCAGACGCAGGCTTTTTTGTTGGGCCTGTCCTGCAGACGCTCATCGGGGAGCGCCCTCGATGGTGTTAAGTTTGCGGGCCGAGGCGCTGCAGAATAGACTGTTCCAGACACTCGAACTGTTCCGGATCAGACAGCGGGCGGTTGCTGCGGTCTGTGATGAAAAAGGTATCTTCCGCCTCGGCGCCGATGGTGGCGATCTTGGCATTGATCAGGCGGATGCCGCAGGTGCTGAAGGCATATCCGACCTGGGAGAGCAGGCCGGCACGGTCGTCCGCCAGAAGTTTCATGATGGTTCGCTGGTTGGCTGTATCCTGCACAAAATCGACACGGGTGGGGGTGGAGAAGTATTTAAGCCGTCTTGGCATGCGCCGCAAAACGCCAGGCTGGGTGCGAGATGGGTCCTGCAAAGTGTCCCTCAAAGTACCCAGAATCTCGTCCCTTCGACCGGCGCCCTCCACCGGTGTTCCATCCTCTTCCAGTACCAGGAAGCTGTTCAGGCTATTGCCGGTATCCGCCGTTTCAATGTGCGCGCTGAGGATGTTCAGGGCCAGTTGATCCAGCAGGCTGGTAATGAGCGCGAAGAGGTCGTCGCGGTCCGGCCCATAGAAAAATATCTCGGTCCCGCCGCGGGTAGACGATTTTCGTCCCAGCACCAGGGGCAGATCCTGGGGCTTGGCAGACAGTACCATCTTGGTCTGCCAGGCAATTTCCTCCCAGGTGTGGTGAAGAAAGTAGTCCATCCCGAGAGTCAGCCAGTGATAGTTGGCCCGGTCTGAATCTATCCCTTCCGACTTAAGCAGATGCCGGGCTCCGGCCTGTTTGTTCTGAATGATCTCGTCCCGCTCCTGGGGGTTTTGCAGGCCCCGCAAAAGTGCCTGCTTGGTGGCGTGGTAGAGTTCCCGCAGCAGGGAATTTTTCCAGTTGTTCCATTTTTTCGGGTCGGTGGCCCGCATATCCGCCACGGTCAGCAGGTAGAGATAATCCAGCCTGACCGGGTTTTCCACCTCCTGGGCGAATTCATAGATCACCTCAGGGTCGCTGATATCCTTGCGCTGGGCGGTGATGGACATCAGCAGGTGCCTCTGCACCAGCCAGGATACCACCCGGCTGTCATGGTCGCTCAGGCCGTGCAGCTGGCAGAAATCCCAGGAATCCTGGGCCCCAAGCGTCGAATGATCTCCCCCCCGGCCCTTGGCGATGTCGTGGAACAGGGCAGCGAGGTAGATCAGTTCAGATTTTGGCAGCCGGTCCATGATGTCACTGCAGAGCGGAAACTCGGCGCGGTGTTTATCCACCGCAAAACGCCGCAGATTGCGGATCACGAACATGGTGTGTTCGTCTACCGTGTAGGCGTGGAATAGATCGTACTGCATGCGCCCCACCACGTTGGCGAATGCGGGAATATATCGGGCCAGGATTCCGTAGCGGTTCATGTAACGCAAGGCGTGGGTGATGCCTCTGGGTTGGCGCAGGATCTCCATGAACAGACTTCTCGCCCCGAGATTGGCGCGAAATTCATCGTCAATCAGATTTCGATGATTACGGATCAGGCGAATGGTGCTGGCGCGGACACCGTTCAGCTCCGGGCGCTGCTCCAGGATTAGAAACAATTCCAGCAGAGCCAGCGGGTAGCGGGAGAAGACATTGTCATCGACCACTTCGAGGAAACCGCTGCGTGACTGGAAACGGCGGTTGATGGGCCGGGGTTCATCGAGGTGGGATTTGAAGATGATCGCCTCCTCGAACAGCTGCAGCAGCATCTCGTTCATGCGACTTATGCGCAATGCCGTCTGATAGTACTGTTGCATGAACCTTTCTACCCCGAGTCCCCGTTCGTCGTCCCGGAAACCGAACTGCCCGGCCAGGGTCCGTTGGTAGTCGAACAATATACGGTCTTCACGTCGGCCGCTGAGCAGATGAAGGGCAAAACGCACGCGCCAGAGAAACTCCTGCCCGGCCATCAGCTGCTGGTACTCCTCGCCTGACAGGAAACCGAAGTGCACCAGATCGACCATGCTGTCGGCCCCGAAATGACGTTTTGCCACCCAGCCGACCGACTGCAGGTCCCGCAGGCCGCCGGGGCTCTCCTTGATGTTGGGCTCCAGGTTGCTGATGGTATCGTCGTATTTGAGGTAACGGCGCTGCTGCTCTTTTCGTTTGAACTGGAAGAAACGGTCACTGGGCCAGATATTGTCCGGGCCAGTTGCTTCCCGCAGGGCGTCGAACAGCGGTTGCGGCCCGGAAAGCAGGCGGGATTCCATCAGGCTGGTGACCACTGTAATATCCTGCTCCGCCTCCTCCACGCTCTCCTGCAGGGTTCGGACGCTATGCCCCACCTCCAACCCGATGTCCCAGAAGAACGTCAGCAACTCACCGAGTGCCTCCGGGAGCTGTTCGTGACTCTCTTCCCCCAGCAGAATCATGATGTCGATATCGGATCCCGGCAGCAGTTCTCCCCGGCCGTAGCCGCCGACCGCGATCAGGGCCACCTCCGCATCGTCGGGGATTTGCAGTTTCCAGGCGTAGACCAGCAGGGTGTCGATCAGGCGGGTTTGGAGCTTGACCAGGTCGGTGATTGGTTCGCCCTTTTCAAACAAGGCCTTGAGATGCTGGTTGCCTTTTTCAATGGCATCCCGGAACAAGGGCAGGGGGGTGTCGGTTGTGGACAGGGCCTGGCGAAAACTTTCAAAGTCGAGGATCTGATGCGGCATGTATGGGCTCGATTCAACCTGATTCCGGTGAGCCGAATTCCTGCTCGTTCCGCCGCAGGGTCAGTACCTCGTAGCCGGTGTCCGTCACTAGCAATGTGTGCTCCCATTGGGCAGAGAGACTGCGATCTTTGGTCACTACCGTCCACTGGTCCGGCAACAGCTTGACCTGATGTTTGCCGGCATTGACCATGGGTTCGATGGTAAAGCACATGCCTGGCTGCAGAGCGATACCAGAGCCGGGCGACCCGTAGTGGAGCACCTGGGGATCCTCGTGAAACTCCCGGCCGATGCCGTGGCCGCAGTATTCACGCACCACTGAATAGTTGTGGGATTCCACATGCCGCTGGATGGCATGGCCGATATCGCCCAGGTGGATCCCCGGCCTCACCTGGTGAATTCCCAGCCACATGGCTTCCCTGGCGACCCGGGCCAGGCGGCGCGACAGGACCGACGGTACACCGACGAAGAACATACGACTGGTGTCGCCGTGAAAACCGTTTTTGATCACAGTGATATCGACGTTGATAATATCGCCGTTTTTCAGCTTCTTATCGCTGGGAATGCCATGGCAAACCTGGTGATTTACCGAGGTGCAGATAGATTTCGGAAAGCCCCGGTAGTTGAGAGGTGCAGGAATCGCCTGTTGTACCTGCACGATGTGATCATGGCAGATCTGGTCCAGCTCCTGGGTGGTGACGCCCGGTTTGACATGGGGTTCTATCATCTCCAGCACTTCTGCCGCCAGCCGGCCTGCCAGTCGCATTTTCTCAATCTCTTCGGGCGTTTTGATGGTGACACTCATGCAGCGGTTTTCCTGAAAAATCCTGAGGGTGGGAAGATCCGGGTTAAGGCCCCGGAAGATTGTGGCCACAGCGGCGATATGTTATAAAACGCGCCCCGGATTCGCAAACGATCCGGAACGGCGGGGCCACAGGCCCGCCGAAATAAAACACACACGTACCGGCACGGCTGCCGGGGTGCCTGGGAAACCGGGTTGGCAGTCGGGGTGCGTGGAGGCTCAACCCTATACAATTCGGAGAACACCATGAGTGACGTTTCGATGCGCCAGATGCTAGAGGCTGGCGTGCATTTCGGGCACCAGACCCGTTATTGGAACCCCAAGATGGGGGCCTATATTTTCGGTCATCGTAATAAAATCCATATTATCAATCTCGAGAAAACCCTGCCCCTGTACAAAGAGGCGATGAACTATCTCGGCTCGCTCGCGGCAAATGGAGGAAGAATCCTGTTCGTGGGCACCAAGCGCGCGGCGCGTGATACGGTCAAGGAAGAGGGCGAGCGCTGTGGCATGCCCTATGTCAACCACCGCTGGCTCGGTGGCATGCTGACCAACTTCAAGACCATTAAACAGCGTATCAAGCGTCTGAAGGAGTTGGAGGCGATGTTCGAGGACGGCTCGATCGATCGCTTCAATAAGAAAGAGGCGCTGGGTCTGCGGCGAGAATTGGAGAAACTGGATCGCAGTCTGGGAGGCATAAAGAACATGGAAGGCCTGCCCGATGTTCTGTTTGTGGTCGATGTGGGGCATGAAGATATCGCTGTGGCGGAGGCCGGCAAGCTTGGAATTCCGGTAGTCGGCGTAGTCGACAGCAACAACAGTCCGGACGGAATCAGCTATGTGATACCCGGCAACGATGACGCGATTCGTGCCGTTCAGCTCTATGTCCAGGGCGCTGCCGCTGCCGTGCTCGAGGGTCGCGCCAGCGCCGCCCATCTGGGAGGCACAGCCGCCGCCGACGAGTTTGTGGAAGTCGAAGAGACCAAGACCGAACCGGCCGAATAAACACTAATATCGAACTCTGTTCGACTGGACAGATGCAACGAAACTGATCTGCCCCTGCCCGGCGGGATACGCTACGCGGGGGCAGATGTCATATCGAATTAATTAACGCGAGGATTTTAGACAATGGCGATTACTGCCTCTCTGGTGAAGGAACTGCGTGAGCGTACCGGTTCCGGCATGATGGAATGCAAGAAAGCGCTGGTGGAAACGGATGGGGATATCGAAGCCGCGATCGAACTGATGCGCAAATCCGGCCAGGCCAAAGCGGCCAAAAAGGCTGGCAGAACTGCAGCCGACGGGATTATTGTTATCCAGTTCAGCGATGACGGCCGTAAAGCCGCGATGGTCGAAGTCAATTGCGAGACCGATTTCGTGGCCAAGGACGACAATTTCAACTCTTTCGCCGATGCGGTGGCGGAACGGACCTTGAATTCCAATGTGGCCACGGTCGAGGAACTGCTCAACGAGCCGTTGCATGAAGGTGAAGATGTCACCATCAACACTGCCCGCGAGGCCCTGATTGTCAAGATCGGTGAAAACATGAACGTGCGGCGTTTCGTCCGGCTGGGAGCCGATAGTGGGCAGCTTGTCAGCTACCGTCATGGCGTGCGTATCGGTGTAGTGGTGGAAATTGAAGGGGGTGACGAGAACCTGGGTAAGGACATCGCCATGCATATAGCGGCTTCCAACCCGGTCTGCATTTCCGCGGATGATGTTTCGCCTGAACTCCTGAACAAGGAGCGAGATATCTTCAAGGCTCAGGCCCTGGAGAGCGGTAAACCCGAAAATATCGTGGACAAGATTGTGGAGGGCCGGGTGCGCAAGTACCTGTCCGAGATCACCCTGCTGGGTCAGGCCTTTATCAGGGATCCGGATATAACCGTCGAGAAACTGCTTGCCGCAGCGGGGGCCAAGGTCAACAGCTTCCAGCGTTTTGAAGTCGGTGAGGGAATTGAAAAGAAACAGGAGAACTTCGCCGACGAGGTGATGGCGCAGGTGAACGGTTAGCAGAATGCCCGATTTGATCTGTCAGCGCATACTCCTCAAGATCAGCGGCGAAGCGCTGATGGGGCAGGGTGACTTCGGTATCGACCCGACAGTTATCGCCCGGGTGGCGGCGGAGATCAGGGAACTGTCCGACGCCGGCGTGCAACTGGGGCTGGTGATCGGTGGCGGCAATATCTTTCGCGGCGCCGGTCTGGCCCGGGGGGGAATAGATCGCGTCTCGGCGGATCATATGGGGATGCTGGCCACGGTCATGAATGCGCTGGCTATGCAGGATGCCCTCGGCAAACTGGGGTTGACAGCCAGAGTGCTGTCGGCCTTGACCATGAATCAGGTTTGCCAGGCCTATACTCGCCGTGATGCGGTCGATTACCTGAATAATGGGGAAGTGGTGATTCTGGCCGCCGGGACTGGCAATCCCTTTTTTACCACCGATACCGCTGCCAGTCTGAGGGCGATCGAGATCGGTGCTCAACTGCTGATCAAGGCGACCAAAGTGGATGGTATTTATTCCGCGGATCCGATTCAGGACCCCGGTGCGGAGTTCTACCCCCGATTGAGCTACGATCGGGCGCTGGCAGAAGGTTTGCAGGTGATGGATGCTACCGCCGTCATGTTGTGTAGTAATCATGGTATGCCCCTGCGGGTGATGAACATCAATCAGCAGGGCGCCCTGATGCAGCTGATGCGGGGAGAGGAGATCGGCTCACTGGTGGAGAGTGGAGACGAGAGATGATCGATGACATCAAGAAAGACGCGGCAGATCGAATGAGCAAGAGCGTTGATGCCCTGGGACATGAACTTGCCAAGGTCAGGACCGGGCGTGCACACCCCAGCCTGCTCGATCATATAACCGTGTCTTATTACGGATCCCAGGTGCCGCTGAATCAGGTGGCCAACGTCAATGTGGAGGATGCGCGAACACTGACGGTAACCCCGTGGGAGAAGACCATGGTGCAGCCGGTGGAAAAGGCGATCATGAATTCCGATCTTGGACTCAACCCCAATACTGCAGGCACCGTGATTCGGGTGCCGTTGCCGCCGCTGACAGAAGAGCGGCGCAAAGATCTGATCAGGGTGGTGCGCCATGAGGCGGAACAGGCGCGGGTTGCGGTTCGCAATATCCGTCGAGACGCCAACCATGATCTTAAGAGTCTGCTGAAAGAGAAACTGATATCCGAAGATGATGATCACAGGGGTCAGGATCTTGTCCAGAAACTCACTGACCAGTACGTCAAGAAGGTGGACGAACTGCTGGAAAAGAAAGAAGAAGACCTGATGTCCATCTGAGTGCCTTGATCGCCATGGGCAGAGAAGCTAAACAGGCAGAGGGCGCGCCGAAGCCGGCGCGGCTTCCCCGGCATGTGGCGATTATTATGGATGGCAATGGCCGCTGGGCGGTTGGGCGTGGTCTGCCCCGCTTCGCCGGCCACAAGGCTGGGGTGGAAACGGTTCGGACCGTCGTAGAACAGTGCGTGGAACTGGGGATCGAAGTGCTCACCCTGTTTGCCTTCAGCAGTGAAAACTGGCGGCGTCCACCCCAAGAGGTGGGGGTGCTGATGGAACTGTTCATGATGGCGCTTAAGCGCGAGGTCAAACGGCTGCAGCGCAACAATGTGCGGCTTCGCATCATTGGCGACTACACCGCCTTTCCGCAGAAGCTGCAGAACCTGATCCTCTCAGCGCAGCAGATGACGGAAGACTGCGACGGGTTGATTCTCCAGGTTGCCGCCAACTACGGGGGGCGCTGGGATATAACCCAAGCAATGAAGAAGATAGCGCAGCAGGTGAAAACGGGCCTGCTTGAGCCGACGGATATCACCGAAGATACCATTGCGGCTCAGCTCTCATCTGCCGCTCTTCCCGACCCCGACCTGTTTATCCGCACCGGCGGGGAGCAGCGTTTGAGCAACTTCCTGCTCTGGCAGTCGGCCTACGCCGAGCTCTATTTCACCCAGGTTCTCTGGCCGGATTTCGATCAGGATGTCTTTCGCCAGGCGTTAGACTCCTTCAACCGCCGCCAGCGTCGATTCGGCAGGACTACGGAGCAGACACTCGCTGCTTCGAACCAGGCAGGCATCGACTAAAGAGCCGAAGGATGCTTGCCCAGCGCATTATTACCGCTTTGGTCCTGATACCCCTGGTCTTTGGTGGGGTGCTCTACCTTCCGACGCATACGCTTGCCGTGGTTTTGGCAGTGATCATTCTCATCGGTGGTGTGGAGTGGAGCCGGCTGGCCGGTATCGACTCCACTGCAGGTCGGGTTCTGTTTCTACTGCTGCTGGCAACTGCTTTGGGCGGCATGGCGCTGATTCTCGATCAGGGCTACCGATGGATTTACTGGATGTCGCTGGGGGGGGCGGTCTGGTGGTTTTTAGTGACTCTGGGATTGCTGGTATACCGCCCGGAACACGTCATGGTTCGGGGAAGCGCGACCAAATCCCTGTTCGGACTATTGGTGCTGACTCCGGCCTGGGCCTCGGTGGTGGCGCTCCACGGCGCTGATGCGGATGGACCGCATCTGGTGCTTTCTCTGCTGATTCTGGTTTGGGTCGCGGACAGTGGCGCCTACTTTGCCGGCCGCCGCTGGGGACAGGTGAAACTGGCACCGATAATCAGCCCCGGCAAGACCAGGGAGGGGGTTTACGGCGCATTGGCGGGGGCAGCGATCTACGGGTTTCTGCTGGCCTGGGTTCGGCCGGAGACCGGACCTCCCGCTCTGGTAGCATTGCTTTGCCTGGTGGTTACTCTGATCTCCGTGGTGGGTGATCTGTTTGAGAGCCTGCTCAAGCGCCAGGCGGGTCTCAAAGACAGCGGTAATTTGTTACCGGGGCACGGCGGTATGCTTGACCGCATAGACAGTATGACTGCTGCGGCGCCGTTGTATCTGTTGGGTTTGCTGCTCCTCGGGCTGCAGCCGTGATTGGCATCACCGTACTGGGTTCCACTGGATCGATAGGGGTTTCCACCCTGGATGTGGTTTGCCGCCATCCAGACCGTTACCGGGTGGTTGCTCTGACCGCTAACCGCGATGTGGACGGCCTGTTCCAACAGTGTCAAGCTGTTGCGCCGGATTATGCGGTGATGGCTGACGTTGATTGCGCCCGTGAACTTGGGCTGCGGGTGATCAACGCCGGGCTGGCTATCCAGGTGTTGGCAGGCGCTGAAGGGCTGGATCTGGTGGCGGGTCTGCCCGAGGTAGAACAGGTGATGGCCGCCATTGTCGGTGCAGCAGGACTGCTGCCGACCTTGGCGGCGGTACGGGCAGGCAAGCGGGTGCTGTTGGCGAACAAAGAGGCGCTGGTGGTTTCAGGGAAGTTGTTCATGGACGAGGCCGAGAAGCACGGCGCTGAGATTCTCCCCATAGACAGCGAGCACAATGCGGTTTTCCAGTGCTTACCGGCTGGTTTCGAGCAGGGGCTGGAACGGGTGGGTGTTCGCCGCATACTGCTGACGGCGTCCGGTGGGCCCTTTCGCAACACCCCGCTGGAGAGTCTGGCAGCCGTTACACCGGAACAGGCCTGCGCCCACCCGAACTGGGAAATGGGTCGCAAGATATCGGTGGATTCAGCTACTATGATGAACAAGGGCCTTGAGGTCGTCGAAGCCTGTTGGCTGTTTCATACCAGACCGCAGCAGGTGCAGGTGGTGATGCACCCGCAGAGCGTAATCCACTCCATGGTGAGTATACAGACGGCTCTGTGCTGGCCCAACTTGGCAATCCGGATATGCGTACGCCGATTGCCCATGCCATGGCGTTGGCCACAGCGGATCGAATCCGGCGTAGAGAGCCTGGATCTATTCCAGGTGGCCCGGCTGGAGTTCGAGCCTCCGGATCTGACGCGTTTTCCCTGTCTTGGGATCGCCTATGATGTGATTGAGCAGGGTGGAACGGCACCGGCTATCATGAATGCGGCCAACGAGGTTGCAGTGGATGCGTTTTTACAAGGCAGGTTGAAATTCACGGCCATTCCTCAGGTGATCGACAAGACCCTGTCCGCCTTTACCCCGAGCGGTGTGTTCGGGCTTGCGGCGTTATTGGAGGTTGATTTGGAGGCACGCAGCCGGGCGGAACAAATAGCCCGGCAGTTGGTCTGAAATTTCCTGATATGAACTCTTTTCTGTTTACTGTTCTTTCTTTTGTCGTTGCCCTCGGCATCCTGATTTCGGTGCATGAGTACGGGCACTTCTGGGTAGCACGGAAACTCGGGGTCAAGGTTCTGCGATTTTCCATCGGTTTCGGCAAGGCGCTTTGGCAGCGGACCGGCAAGGTGGACGGAACCGAGTATGTGCTGGCGGCCGTTCCTTTGGGCGGTTACGTGAAGATGTTGGACGAGCGCGAGGGAGAGGTTTCAGCGCAGGAGCGTCACCGTGCCTTCAACCGCCAGACGCTGAAGGTGCGCTCCGCCATTGTGGTTGCGGGGCCTGCCGCCAATTTCCTGTTCGCTATCATGGCCTTCTGGTTGATTTTTGTGCTGGGTGACAGTGGAACCCGGCCCTGGGTGGGGGAGGTAGAGCGGGATTCCATCGCCTACGCGGCCGGGTTTCTGCCAGACGATGAGTTGCTGGCGATCGGGGATCGCAGCACACCCACGTGGGAGACGGCGGTCTATGCCCTGCTTGCAGAGTCGGTAGATGAAGGGGTGCTGCAGGTCCGGGTGCTCGGCAGCGACGGAATTGAACGGATACGGCTGCTGCCCGCAGAATCACTGGCCAGTCTGGCGGAGGATGGCAGGATACTGCAGGGAATTGGACTCTCTCCCAAACGGCCCATGGTTCCCCCCCATGATCGGGCAGGTGATTCCAGGCGAAGCCGCGCATCTGGCCGGAATAGAGACAGGAGATTTGGTGCTCGCCGCAAATGAGGAGGCTGTGGCGACCTGGGCGGAACTGGTCTCTTTAATTCGGGATCGACCGGGTAAAACAATAACCCTGAAGGTTGAGCGGGGTGCTGAGCATCTTTCCATCCCTGTGATCGTCGGCAGTCGAGAGGAGAATGGACAGTTCTATGGGCGGATCGGTGCTGCTGTCCAGGTTCCGGAGGGATTGTATGACGACTATCGATCTGAAATCCGCTTAGGGCCGGTGGCTGCGGCGGGAGCGGCAGTCTCAAAGACATGGGATATGTCTGTGTTTATGCTTAAGATACTGGGGCGTATGCTGACCGGGAAGACATCGGTAAAAAATTTGAGCGGGCCGATTTCTATCGCCCAGTCTGCAGGCAAATCAGCCAGTTACGGCTTGGTCTATTTTGTAAAATTCCTGGCGTTGGTCAGTATCAGCCTGGGTGTTTTGAATCTGCTGCCTGTCCCCGTGCTGGATGGCGGTCACCTGTTTTTCTTTCTGATGGAAGCAGTCAAAGGGGCCCCCCTGTCAGAACAGTTCCTGATGCAGGGTCAGCGCATTGGGCTGGTCATTCTACTGGCACTCATGGGGCTTGCCTTTTACGTCGATCTCTCCCGCCTGCTGGGATAGTGGGAAAAGATTATCTATAATACCGCAGTTTGTCCGGGGGCGGGGTTGGACAATCCCGACCACCGTTACGAGGGTGTTCGGGTACCCTGCCTGATGTTAGAGAGAATCTCTTTTTCCGATGATAACTATTCTTGCCTTCAACCAAGTAACAACAAGGCTTGGTTAGGGCCTGTTAACACTATGCGGATATCTATCAACGGCGGCCATTTTTTCGCAGGACAAGGCGCACTGAGCACCTGGTCTGGTGTTCTCATTGGAGGGGCAACGCTGGGCATCGGCACAATGTTAGCAGGCCCTGGATACCAATGAAGCAGCATATAAGGTACTTCTGCTTTTTCCTGCTGTTGGCAGCAGTCGCTGTCCCGCTTTCGGTGACGGCTGATTCGTTTGTGGTCCAGGATATTCGGGTCGAAGGACTGCAGCGCATATCCGCGGGCACGGTCTTCAACTATCTTCCGGTCCGGATAGGCCAGCAGATCGAACCGGAGGAGACAGGGGCGATTATCCGGGAACTCTATAAAACCGGGTTTTTCAAAGACGTGCGGTTGGAACGGGAAGAAGACATTCTTATCATTTTCGTCCAGGAACGCCCCGCCATCGCCCAAATCGAGATCAGTGGCAACAAGACTCTGGATACCGATCAGTTGCTGACCGGTCTTAAGGATATCGGACTTGCCGAGGGTAGGGTTTTGAATAGGGCAGTACTGGATAAGATCAGTCAGGAACTGAAGCGCCAGTATTTCAATCAGGGTCAATATGCCCTCAAACTTAAATCCACCGTGACGCCACTGGAGCGGAACCGGGTTGCGGTTAATATCGTTATTTCAGAGGGGGTTACTGCAACCATTAAGCGTATCAACATCCTCGGCAACGATTCCATCGACGAGGAGGATCTGCTGGAGGAGTTTGAACTGGCCCCTACCGGTATGCTCTCATTTCTGACCAAGGACGATCAGTACTCTCGGCAGAAACTCTCCGGTGACCTTGAAACGCTCCGATCCTACTATCTGGACAGCGGATTCATCAATTTCCGAATCACCTCAACTCAGGTCTCCATTACTCCGGACAAAAAGGATATCTACATCACCATTAACGTAGCGGAGGGTGATGTCTACACCATCAGCGATATCAAGCTGGCCGGGCAACTGATCGCACCGCCGGAAGAGTTTTTCCCCCTGATCCACCTCAGCCGGGGAGACGTATTTTCCAGAAAAATGGTTACCGGCAGTTCCGACCGGATAACCGACCTGCTCAGTGATAAGGGTTACGCCTTTGCCAACGTAAACAGCATTCCGGATATTGATGATGAGAAGAAGCAGGTCTCTATCACCTACTTCGTGGATCCTGGTAAAAGGGTATACGTGCGCCGCATCAACATGAAGGGTAACCACGCCACCCGTGACGAGGTGCTGCGCAGAGAGATGCGCCAGATGGAGGCAGGCTGGTTCTCTGCGGAACAGGTCAGGCGCTCCAGGGAGCGGTTGCAACGGCTGGGATTTTTCGATGAGGTGAGTGTCGAGACTCCGGCGGTGGCAGGCACCACCGATCAGGTAGATGTGAACATCGCAGTGGAAGAGAAAAAGATGGGAAACTTGATGGCTGGCCTCGGGTTTTCCCAATCTCAGGGTCTGATTTTCACCACCAGCATCTCTCAGAATAACTTCCTGGGTACCGGCAAGCATGTCGGTTTTTCGTTCAATAACAGCAGCGCCAACACCTATTACCAACTCGCCTTCAGGAACCCCTATTACACCGTCGATGGTATAAGCCGAGGGTTTGTTTTCAGCTACAAGAAAACCGATTTCGACGAGGTAGACACCTCCAGTTATTCGACCGACCGGGCATTGGCGGGGATGAACTTTGGATTTCCGATAAACGATACCGACCGCCTGAATCTGCGGTTCGATATTACTAATCTCGATTTCAAGGTGGGAAATGATGCCGCCGATCAGATCAAGGAGTTCGAGGAAGACAATGGCGACAGTTTTTTTGACCAGTCGGTCGAACTCAGCTGGACCCAGGATTCCCGCAACTCCGCCATGATGCCCACATCGGGCGGGCTGCAAAGCGCTACCGCCGGCGTCACTATTCCGAGCAGCGATCTTGACTACTACACCCTGTCCTATCGACAGAAGCGCTATATTCCCCTCAGCCGGACCTTTACCCTGGCGTTAAAAGGGGATATCGGTTATGGAAATGCCTATGGTGATACGACCGAGTTACCACCGTGGGAAAACTTTTTCGCCGGTGGCATGAAAACCGTGCGCGGCTTCAAAGACTTCAGCCTTGGCCCCAGGGATTCCAACGATGATCCTCTGGGGGGAAATGTTAAACTGGTGGCCAACGCAGAAATACTGTTTCCCGCACCCTTTAAACTCACGGAGAAAACGGTGCGGCTGAGTATTTTCGTCGATGCCGGTCAAGTGTACGATGATGAAGTTGATTTAAACGATATCCGTTATTCCACAGGTGCTGCCTTTTTCTGGCTCTCCCCTTTCGGGGCGTTGGGATTCAGTCTGGCTTATCCGCTGAATGATGAAGGCAGTGATGATGTGGAATATTTCCAGTTTTCACTGGGAGCCGCATTTTAACCAATTTGGAGAAAACGTTGAAAAAATTAATGCTGGTTTTTCTTTCTGTCGGGCTGCTCACCTTGACGGCGGCCAAGGCTGCCGATGAATTTCGCATCGGCGTAGTGAATGCCAATGAAATTGTGGAGAAGTCTCCGCAGTACGATACCGTTCGCAAGTCCCTGGACGCCGAATTCAAGCGTCGAAATGAGGATCTGTTGGCCAAACAAAACCAGGTAAAGAAGTTGGAAGAGAAAAAAAACCGTGACGGCTCGGTAATGAGCGCGGCGGAACTCAAACGCCTGGAGCAGGATATACGTTCCCTGGTACGCAAACTGAAATCCACCAGCGAGGAGTATCGAGAGGACTTTAATCTGCGGCGCAGTGAAGAAATCAACAAACTGCTGCGGCAAGTATCGGAAGTGGTGCATCAGGTTGGTGAAGAGGAAAATATCGATGTTATTCTCAGCGAAGGCGCGGGGGTGGTCTACGCCAGCAAACGGGTAGACCTGACAGATAAGGTACTGCGGCGTCTTAAGGAGCAGTATAAGTCGTCACCCAAAAAGTAAGGTGACGGGTTCAAGCCCATTTCCCGGCTGAGTCGCGAAGCCAGGTGAGTGGTAAAAACCAAACTGGTGGGTATAGACACTGAAGACTCTTTGAGCCGCCGACCCCATCTTCAGAAGCAAGCGCTGATATAGTGTTTGTTGTCACAGAATGATGGTGGCATTCGGATGGTAATTGAGTGCGTCCGGCAATTTGATGAGGCGTCCGGTTTTTCCGGTCGGCGATAGAAGGGGATATTTAAGCATGATGGATATAAACAAGGTGTTGAGCTTGTTGCCACACCGTTACCCTTTTCTCCTCATCGATCGAGTTCTCGAGTTCGAAAAGGACAAACGCCTGCTTGGCCTTAAGAATGTCACCTACAATGAACCCTTCTTTAACGGTCATTTCCCGATCCGTCCGGTTATGCCGGGCGTTCTGATCGTGGAGGCGATGGCACAGGCGACCGGATTGCTAGCCATGGAGTCCAACCCGGAAACGGTGAGTGAGACTTCCATCTATCTCTTCGTCGGCATTGATAAGGCACGTTTCAAACGCCCGGTAGAGCCGGGTGATCAGCTTCATATCGAGGTACACCAGAAGGCCTTCAAGCGGGGCATCGGTATTTTCTCGGGAATCGCAACGGTTGATGGCAAGATTGCCGCGACTGCCAATATCATGTGTACCGCCAGGGACATCTCTGATTGATTCGTTTGCGATTAGCCAGTTTCGACCGCTGCCTGTGATTGCGTGGTGCGGGCCGCCGATCTGATTTTTGAGACTGGCGTCCTTGAGCGGCTTGCCGGTGTGGATGAAGTGGGACGCGGACCCTTGGCGGGCCCCGTGGTGGCGGCTGCCGTCATTCTTGATCCCGGGCGGCAGATCGATGGGTTGGCCGATTCGAAAAAATTATCGGAGCGACGGCGCGAAAGTCTGGCCGAAATTATCAAGAAAGATGCCCTTGCCTGGGCACTTGGGCGTGCCGAGGTGGATGAGATCGATCAGCTCAACATTCTCCAGGCCAGTCTGCTGGCGATGCAGCGAGCGGTGCAGGCGCTGCCGGTGGCAGCCGAGCATGCGCTGGTAGATGGGATCCACTGTCCGGATCTTCCCTGCAGGGCAGAGGCTGTTATCAAGGGAGACAGCCGGGTACCGGCGATCAGCGCGGCATCCATCCTGGCCAAGGTGGCGCGGGATCGGGAGATGATAGCGCTGGACAGGCGTTACCCCGGATACGGATTGGCCCAACACAAGGGCTATCCCACCAAGGCCCATATCCTGGCGCTGGAGACCCTGGGAGTGAGCACTATTCACCGCCGATCTTTCGGGCCGGTCAAAAGACTGCTTTGATCCCTCTGTTTCCCCCGAACAACGGCCAAGTATCCATTGGCTGGTGGTCATTTCCCGGGCGTCCTGACCGGAAAAATAGCTGCTTTCCCAGCTGGGTTTGGAAACGGGTTTGAGATTGAGAGACGGGGACGCGGTATGCGGTGACCCCGGCCGTTGTCTATGGTTAAATTCACCTCATGACTTCCCCCGCTTTTGTCCATCTTCGCGTCCATTCAGAGTATTCCCTGTGCGACGGTCTGCTGCGGATTAAACAGCTGGTCAGGTCGGCTGCCGATGGGGGCATGCCCGCGGTGGCATTGACCGATCAATCGAATATGTTTGCGCTGGTGCGGTTTTACAAAGCAGCGATTGCGTCCGGGGTGAAGCCCATCATCGGTGTGGATTGCTGGATTCGGAACCCGGAGGACGCCAATAAACCGTTTCGCATGGTACTGCTGGTTCAGAATAACCAGGGGTATCGTAACCTGACCCGTCTGGTCTCCCGCAGCTATCGAGAAGGGCAGCACCTGGGTCGCCCGATGCTTGAACGCGCATGGTTGACCGTTGAAACTTGTACCGGCCTGATTGCGCTCTCCGGCGGCAGGGAAGGGGATGTGGGGCGTGCTCTGCTGGGGGACCATCGGCGACAGGCCGAGTCCTTGCTGGCGCAGTGGCTGGGAATTTTCGGCGATCGTTACTATCTGGAACTGCATCGAACTGGCCGACCCCAGGAAGAGGGGTGTCTGCATGAAAGTGTTAAGTTGGCGTTGGCCCGGGGCGTTCCGGTGGTGGCCAGCAACGATGTGCGTTTTCTGACCCCGGCCGATTTCGAAGCCCATGAGATCAGGGTCTGCATTCATGAAGGACGCACCCTGGATGATCCCAGACGCCCGCGCAGTTATACCGACCAGCAGTATCTGCGTTCTCCGGAAGAGATGGCGGAGCTGTTTTCCGACATACCGGAAGCCCTGGAAAACAGTGTGGAGATAGCCAGGCGCTGTAACCTTGAACTAACGCTTGGAAAGAACTTTCTGCCCGATTTTCCCATTCCGGAGGGGATGACCATCGAGGGGTTCTTTACTGAGGAATCGCGCAGCGGGCTCGATGGGCGGCTCCAGAGGATATTCAATCCCACCGATCCGGAGACACCCCGGAAGCGCAAGGTCTACCAGGACCGGCTTCAGATCGAACTGGATGTAATCAATCAGATGGGATTTCCCGGCTACTTTCTGATCGTGGCCGATTTTATTCAATGGGCCAAGGACAATGGCATCCCGGTAGGTCCCGGACGGGGCTCAGGTGCCGGATCCCTGGTCGCTTATGCCTTGAAGATCACCGATCTCGACCCGATCGAGCACGATCTTCTGTTTGAACGCTTTCTCAACCCTGAACGCGTCTCCATGCCTGATTTCGACATCGATTTCTGCATGGAAAATCGAGACAGGGTGATCGACTACGTGGCGAAACGCTATGGGCGTGATTCTGTCTCTCAGATCATTACCTATGGCTCCATGGCGGCCAAGGCGGTGGTGAGGGATGTGGGTCGGGTGTTGGGCTATCCCTATGGTTTTACCGACCGGGTCGCCAAAATGGTCCCCTTCGAGATTGGCATGACCCTGGAAAAGGCCCTGGAAGAGAGCGAGGAGTTAAATCAGGCGTATCGCCAGGAGGATGAGGTCGGTCAGTTGATCGATATGGCGAAAAAACTGGAAGGTCTGGCGCGTAATGCAGGGAAACACGCGGGTGGTGTCGTGATCGCCCCCACGGTGCTGACAGATTTTACGCCTCTCTACTGCGAACCGGGAGGGGAAAACCTGGTGACGCAGTTTGACAAGGATGACGTGGAACAGGTGGGTCTGGTGAAGTTCGACTTCCTCGGGCTGCGCACACTCACCATCGTTGACTGGGCCCTGAAAACCGTTAATCGAGAACGCCGACAGCAGCAGCTGGAACCGGTGGATATCAGCCGCATCCCGATGGATGACGAGAGTTCGTTTCGGTTGTTGAAAGGTTGCGAGACAACGGCTGTTTTTCAGCTGGAGTCCCGCGGTATGAAGGAGTTGATCAAGAAACTGCAGCCCGACTGTTTCGATGATATCACGGCACTGGTGGCACTGTTTCGACCCGGTCCCCTGCAGTCGGGTATGGTGGATGATTTCATCGCGCGAAAACACGGGCGGCAGGAGGTGGTCTACCCCCATCCAGAGCTGGAGTCTATTCTAAAGTCGACTTATGGGGTGATCCTCTACCAGGAGCAGGTGATGCAGATAGCCCAGGTGTTGGCGGGCTACACCCTTGGGGGGGCTGATCTGTTGCGTCGCGCCATGGGTAAGAAGAAACCGGAGGAAATGGCCAAGCAGCGGGAGATTTTCATGCAGGGAGCCGTTGCCCGCGGGGTCGAAGCGGATACCGCTACCTACATCTTCGACTTGATGGAGAAGTTTGCCGGATATGGCTTCAACAAATCCCACTCCGCGGCTTACGCCCTGGTCTCCTACCAGACCATGTGGCTCAAGGCACACTATCCTGCGCCTTTCATGGCAGCGGTGCTGTCTGCAGACATGGACACCACGGACAAGGTGGTGACCTTGATCGACGAGTGCCGCAGCATGCAACTCAAGGTGAATCCACCCCATGTGAACCATTCCAGTTTCATGTTTGCGGCGGCTGGCAATGATGCCGTCGTCTACGGCCTGGGTGCGATCAAAGGGGTTGGAGAGTCGGCCATCGATAGCATCATCGAGGCCCGGACAAAAGGGGGGTTCTACCAGGATTTGTTCGATTTCTGCCGCCGCATCGATCTTCGTCGTTGTAATCGCCGGGTGCTGGAGTCTCTGATTCGCGCCGGCGCTCTGGACGAGCTCGGGGCGAACCGGGCTACCTTGACGGCGCAGCTGCCCCTGGCATTGAAGATGGCCGAGCAGCACCATGCGATGCAGGCGGCGGGGCAGAACGATCTGTTTGGCATGACCGGCTCGAAACCGGAGGCACCTGCCGCTCTTCAGGTGGTTCCGGATGACTCCGAGGAGTGGGAGGATGAACTGCGGCTGCAGGGGGAGAAGGATACTCTAGGTCTCTATCTGACCGGTCATCCCATCGATCGTTATCAGCCCGAATTTTCTGGTCTTGGGGTGACGCCCATCTCCAGGCTATCCCTGGAGGGCGGAAACAGCGGTCAAGATTATCGTAAACGCGGTGGTCAGCGGGTTATGGTGGCAGGCCTCGCGGTCTCTGTGAGTCACCGTCAAACCCAACGGGGTCGGATGGGGACGCTGGTGCTGGATGACCGCAGTGGCCGGATAGAGGTTACGCTTTTTTCGGAGGTCTACGAAGCGCACCGGGAACTGCTGACCGGAGATCGGATTCTGGTTGTGATTGGTAGTCTCAATTATGACGAGTACCGTGGGGGATTGAGTGTACGTGCAGACCAGGTGTTGGAGTTCGAGCAGGCCCGGGCCCTCCAAGTGGCAAATATCAAACTCTGTTTGGACGCCAGCCTGCTGACACAGTGCGGGTTGTCGGCGGCAGATTTGGTTCAGGAACTGGAAAGTATCTTAGCCGCCTACCGGGGTGCGGGTTGTGGACTGCAGTTGCTGTATCGGCGCCCTGATGTGAAAGGGGCGCTGGTTTTTGATCAAGCCTGGCGGGTCAACCCGACAGACGAACTGATTCGTCGACTGGAACGGTTGCTGGGGCGTGAGGGGGTAGAACTGGTTTATGGCAGCCGCGGAAAACAGTGGTCGGGGGTTGCGACCATCGCTTCCTAGGCTGGCATCCCATGAGTAGTTTCTGAAATTATCAGTTATTAAAGTGCATATAAAACAGAAAGATAATTTGATAATATAATGTCTTATCTTGAATATAACCCTGGTGTGGGATCGCCTTGGTTCAGCCTGTCTGGCTCGTTTTCAGGCTGTAACCTGAAGCATGAATCCGGTATATTTCTGCTATGAATCTGAATTTTTTGGAATTTGAACAACCCATCGCCGAACTAGAGGCGAAAATCGAAGAACTCCGACTGGTCGGTGACGACAACGAGATCAATATTCAGGACGAGATCACCCGCCTGGAAACCAAGAGCCATTCCCTGACGGAGTCGATTTTTTCCAATCTCAAACCCTGGCAGATTGCGCAACTTGCGCGCCATCCAGGCCGCCCGTATATGCTGGATTACGTGGAACGGATCTTCGGGAATTTTCAGGAGCTGCATGGTGATCGCGCCTTCGCCGATGATCATGCCATCGTAGCCGGTGTGGCGCGTCTGGAGGGACGGCCGGTGATGGTAATCGGACATCAGAAGGGACGCGATACCAAAGAGAAGATTCTCCGTAATTTTGGAATGCCCCGACCGGAAGGTTATCGCAAGGCGTTGCGTCTGATGCAGACTGCCGAACGCTTCAAATTACCCGTCCTGACATTTATCGACACACCGGGGGCCTACCCGGGCATTGGGGCGGAGGAGCGGGGGCAGAGTGAGGCGATCGCCCGTAATCTGCTGGTGATGGCTGGATTGAAGACACCCATTGTCTGTACCGTAGTAGGGGAAGGCGGTTCCGGTGGCGCGCTGGCCATTGGCGTAGGCGATCGGGTGATGATGCTGCAATACAGCACCTACTCCGTAATTTCGCCGGAGGGTTGTGCCTCTATTCTGTGGAAGAGTGCTGAGAAGGCCGCGCTTGCGGCGGAGGCCATGGGCATTACCTCCGGGCGTCTTAAGGAACTTGGCCTGATCGATGCGATCGTTTCCGAACCCCTGGGTGGTGCCCATCGGGATCTGGATGCCACGGCCATCAATCTTAAAAACGCCCTGATTACGGAATTGGATCAACTGGAATCCATGCCTACGGAAAAGCTGCTGGAGGAGCGCTACCAGCGGCTGATGTCCTACGGCGAATTCACCAGCTGAGAGATCCCGCCAATACCGGCCGCTCCGGATTAAGCAAAATCTCGTCCGGGGTTGACTCTGCTGGTCCGGGCACGTCTTCACCATGACCTTCTCGCCACACCAGTTGTTTGAAATCCTCTCTACCCTGCCGGACACCCGGCGGTATTGGCTGGCCTACAGTGGTGGACAAGACTCTCATGTCCTGCTTTATGCGCTGGCGGCTGTTCGCCATCGGTTGTCGGCAGCGGTGTTTACCCTGCATGTAGACCATGGACTACAGGCCGAATCCGTCAGTTGGTCAGCACATTGCGCTCGGGTTTGTCACGCGCTGAGGATTCCTTTCCAATCCCTCAGACTCGATTCGCACCCGATAAAAGGGCAGAGCCCGGAGGCCTGGGCCCGCCAGGCCAGATATAAAGTGCTGGCAGACCAGATGGGGCCGGGAGACATTCTGTTGACCGCCCATCACCAGGACGACCAGGCGGAGACCGTATTGCTGCAGTTGCTGCGCGGCGCGGGCCCGCGCGGCCTCGCTGCCATGCCATTGGTAGCCCGGTTTGGTCCGGGTTATCAGGCCAGACCCCTGCTGGGGTTTTCCCGCCAGGCACTCCAGGCCTATGCACTGAAAAATCAACTCGACTGGATAGAGGATGACAGTAACCAGGATACCGGATTCGATCGCAACTACCTGCGCCAACGGGTGCTACCTTTATTGCGAGAACGCTGGCCCGCTCTGGCGGGTACCCTGTCCCGCAGCGCGCGCCATTGTGCCGAGGCCCAGCTGTTAATCGATGAGGGGGCAGTAGAGACGCTGGAAAATCTGCTGGGGGAGAAAGGGCAGACGATCGCGATTTCCGGCCTCCGGGCCCTGTCGCCGCCTCGGGCGCGGGCCGTCCTGCGGGCCTGGATCCGGAGAGCCGGTTTTCCCCTGCCCGATTCGGCTCGGCTGGAGCGGCTGTATAGCGAGATGATAGGAGCGAGGGTTGACCGCAACCCGCTGGTGCGCTGGCCCGGGGTAGATGCACGACGATACCGCGACCGGCTTTTTCTAATGCCCCCGCTGCAGCCGATCGATCCAGGACTCATCCTCAGGTGGGACTCTCACTCCCCACTAGCGCTTCCAGCCGGTTTGGGAAGACTGGAGTTGAAAGCCGGGCCGGGTGGAATATCACGCGAATGCTGGGAGGGGAAAAGAATCGAGATTCGTTTTCGTCATCGCGGAGAGCGTCTGCATCTCCCTGATCGGCTCCATTCTCAGACCTTCAAGAATTTTTTTCAGCAGAACGCCATTCCACCCTGGCAGCGTGGCAGGATTCCGCTGATCTATCTGGATGGAGAGCTTGCGGCAGTTGCTGACCTTTGTCTCTGCACAGCCTTTCAATCCCGGCCCGGAGAGGACGGAATTCATATCCGCTGGGAGCGGAATACCCCGCGCTAAAGAAACCCTATCGTTTGTCGATAAACGGAACATTAGCAGTTTCAACATCGGTTTGCCCGGGCTTGGTGTCTCCGGCGCCGACTTCTTTAATAGACAGGAGCTGGAAATGAAAAGGCAGCAGGCGGGTTTTACCTTGATCGAACTGGTTGTAGTCATCCTTATCCTCAGTGTGCTTGCAGCGACCGCACTCCCGAAATTCATGGACGTCACTTCCAAGGCGCATAAGGCAGCCGTTGCAGGGGCTGGCGGAGGTCTTGGTTCTGCAGTCGCCTTGGTTCATGCCCAGTGGGTTGCCAATGGATCCACCGCTGCCGTGGCTGCCGTGCCCGGTTTCGGTGCCGGTGACGTCGCTGTTAGTAGCAACGGCTGGCCGATCAATACCTCGGGCGGTGTCGCTCTGACTGCGCATGATGATTGCGTTGAGTTGTGGGGAGGGGTAATGCAGAATCCGCCTTCTGTTGCTACTGCTGCCACCGCTACAACCGAGGATTACGTGGCCGCTTGGACAGGTACTACCTGTACCTTTACTTACCAGCCGGATACAGGCCGATTGATCGCTTACGACGCGAGTACCGGTGGGGTAGCGATCACCAATCCCTGATGAAGGGCTGAGTTGAAGCTAGAGATTATCACCTGATCAGGGTGAGACAGGCGCGATCACCCGATCGCGCCTTTTTATTTAATGGAATAGTCATGAGCCTGTTTCACTCGGTAACAGAACAGGGGAGGCATCGGACGCTGTGGCGCTTATCATCTTTCAGTGACGGATTCACTCTTGTGGAATTGGTGGTGGTACTGGTGCTGCTCTCCGTGCTGGGTGCCGTTGGAATGCCCCGCTTTTTCAATCAGCAGACATTTATAGAATGGGGATTTACCGATGAAGTTACTGCTGCACTGCGCTATGCCCACAAGTTGGCGATAGCATCCGGTTGTGATACCGCAGTTATCATGGCATCGGGTAGCTATGAACTAAAGCAGCGTGCCACCTGCGATGGGGGTAACTTTACTCAGGCGGTGCTGCTTCCGGGTGGCAGCAGTAGCGGCTATACGGGTATCGTCCCCAGCGGAATCACTTTGTCCGGCATCGACCTCTACTTCGATGCTTCAGGTCGCCCTTGGGACAGGGCCAGCGGCGCTGCGTTCAGTTCGCTTACCACAGTGTCCGTAGGCTCCCGGTCGATTGCCGTTGAGCCGGAAACCGGATATGTGCATTTGTTATGAGTCTGAATAAAGCACAACGGGGTGTCACCTTGATCGAGCTGATTATTTCCATCGTCATTCTCTCGGTCGCTTCCACCGGTATATTGATGGTGATTACCCAGGCAGCCAGTTCCAGCGCAGACCCCATGTTGCGCGAGCAGGCGGTGGCCATCGCTCAGGCCTACATGGAGGAGATCCTGCTGCAACCGCTGAGCGATCCCGATGGAGCCTCTGGTGAATCAGCTCGAGCGTTGTTTGACGATGTTTGGGACTACGACGGCCTGAACGACAGCACCGGTGCCATCGATCAAAATGGAGATGCCGTTATCGGACTGGAAGGTTATAACATCAATGTCGACGTGGAGGATTCAGGCATCCAATTGGGAGGCAGCCCGGCCACCCGTATCGAGGTAAGCGTCAGCCACGACGGGCATGGCGGAATTGTTATACCCCTTAGCGCGTATCGACTGAATTGAGATGGGTCTTCCCTGCACCAAACCCGCGAGTCATCACGCCGGTTTCACATTGGTGGAACTGATTGTGGTGATCGTTATCAGCGGGGCGCTGGGCATGGTGGTGTCGCAGATGATTCAGCGGCCGGTAGAGAGCTATCAGGCCCAGAGCCGACGGGCGGGGCTGGTCGATATCGCAGATACGGCCCTAAGGCGTATGAGCCGGGATCTTAGAGACGCGCTTCCCAACAGTGTGCGGGTAGGCTGCAGCGGAAGATGCCTGGAATTTCTGCGCGCCTCCAGTGGAGGACGGTATCGGGCAAAACCGGCGAACAACCCGTTCAGCCTTAACTTTGATCCCTCTCGATCTGACACCAGCTTCGAGGTGCTTGGGTTTCTGAACAATACAGCGTCTATTCAGACAGGTACCAGCAGCAGCGACTGCCAGCAGAACAGGGCTTCCTGCGTCGTGGTGTACAACACGGGGTTGGCCGGGACCGATGCCTATAGCATGGATAATGCCGCAACTATCACTGCGTTGAGTACCACCCCAAGGATCGTCATCGGTTTTGACAATAGCGGTTTTTCAAGTGGGAATACCGCTTTTCCGGCCAGTTCACCGGATCAGCATTTTTTTGTCGTGGACACGCCGGTGACCTACCTGTGTGATTTGAGTCAGGGGAGTATCCGCCGCTATCAGGGTTACAACATACGGGCCGCCCATACCTCAGTCGATAGCCACGCCGAACTGAAGGCTCAGACCAATTCGGCGGAAGACGCCCTGCTGGTGGATCAGATCACGGCCTGCCGCTTTTCTTACCTTCCGGGTACACCCACCCGCAACAGCCTGGTGAGTATAGAGATTACCGTCCAGGCACAGGGTGAACAGATCACCCTGTTACAACAGGCTCATGTATCGAACATGCCATGAAGATTCTTGATCAAAGGCAAGCTGGGTTCTCACTGGTCAGCACTCTGTTTGTCCTGGTAGTCCTGGCGGCATTGGCCGGCTATATCGTGAAAATCAGTACCGTTCAGCATCTCAGCACCGGGATGTCCATTCAGTCATCCCGCGCCTGGTTCGCCGCACTCAGCGGTCTCGATTGGGCGGTGTTTCAGATCAACAACAATGGCAGCTGCCCCCCTGTGCCGTCCAGTTTCAGTGCAGATGGTTTTACCATTGAAGTTAATCAATGCGTACCGGACAACATCCAGGAGGGAAGCAATCACTACTCGCTCTATTCGATCGAAGTGACCGCCAGTCGGGGTGTTTTCGGTTCCGCGGATTTTGTTTCGAGAACCGTGCAGGCAACGGTTTCAGGATAGAAAGCGGTTCAACAGGCAGTGGGTTAGAAAGTTGTGGAATGCAAGGAACGCCTAGATGCAGCCTATATGCAAACTGAGGCTTGGCCTTGATTGGATATCGTTATGACAAAAAAAACTGCCTTTGCTACCAGTTTGTTGCTGCTCTTTATCTTTGCTATGGCACAGGCATCGGCTGATTGTGGTTCCCTTCCTTCGGACTACGCGGTCTACAGTGATTCAAAGCTGGAGGTCAAAAAAAACGCCCGAGTCAACGGGTTTGCGATCAATGGCTCGGGAAATGCCCTTCTTCCGGATGGTAGACGCGTATCTCCATCTCCTTCTCCAGCGCTACCTGACCTTGACCCGGCTAGCTTTCCAAATTTCAGTGGGGGAGGGGATCTTAAGATTGAAAAAAACCAGTCCGGATCAACGGGTGATGGCACCTATAAAGAAATAAAGGTAGAAGAGCGCGGTAGTTTTAGCTTCACCACGGTAGGAGGCAGCTATTACATTGAAAAACTGAAGGTGGGAAAGCATGCCAATCTCATCATGGCGCCCGGCATCTACTTTATTGAAGAGTTCGAGCTTGAGGAGAGTGCCGAACTCAATATCTCCCCATCGGGCGAGGTGCGTATCTATTCCAATAAAAAGGTGGAATTCAAGAAAAACACAACCGTAAACGACACGGGCAGTATCACGGGGCTGCAGATCTACGGCTATCAGGATGTCGATATAAAGATCGGCCAGGGCAGCAATGTTACTGGCCTCCTCTATTCCCCCTTCGACAAGAGTAAAATAGAAATCGATAAAAACGCGAACTTTCACGGCATGGCCATTGCCGGAGACGAGGTTAAAATCGGGCAGGGTGCCCGTCTCCGTTTTGATGCCGCGGATCAGGCGGAGGTGGCGGCCCTCAGTACCTGCCAGACTACGACACCATCAGTGGCAGAAGCCTTTGCCTTCAATTGTGTCGTCAGTGGTGGCGATGCGCTAAGCGGTCGGCTCTACACTCAGATCATCGGACAGTCGTTCTCATTTGATGTGGTTGCTCTGCGCGATACCGATACAGATGGAACAGCAGATGACATTGAGACCGAGTATGCGTTGGATAGTGACCGCGAAGTGACCCTGGAACTGATCGATACCTCCGGCAGTGGTAGCTGCGCGGTCTCTCCAGGTCTAGTCCCTGCGGTTTCCCGGAACCTTACGTTTAGCGCCGCTGATCAAGGCAGGAAGAACTCCAATGCCATCACCCTCTCGAAGGCCTATCGGTCATTGGGTTGCCGGATAACCGATAACAGTGGCACAACATCTGTTACCGCCTGTTCCACCGATATTTTTGCCATACGCCCGGTGGCATTGACAGTATCCGCTCCGGTGCTTACCAATGCGGGCCCCTTCGGCACGCCAACCGCAGTGGCCGGTGTCGGATTCAGCCTGCAGACTGACGCCGCAGCGCGTTACGACGGTGTTCCGTCAATCGACGCTTCTGTTCCATTGCTCGTTCATACCGGTGCCGTGCGGGCAGGCAATCTGACTGGCCTGTTCGCGGCGGCAGATCCGGCAACAGGGACAGCCTTTGGAAACAATTTTATCTATGATGAGGTCGGTAGTTTCCGCTTTCAGCCTCTGGCTGTGATCGATACCGGATTTACCTCCGTGGATCAGCCGAGTGACTGTACGGCTGATTATTCGAATATACCGAATGGTGCGGGAAAGATCGGTTGTAAATTCGGCAACAGCTTGGTGAGTGACTGGATCGGGCGCTTTACGCCCGGTCATTTCACCGTGTTCGTCGACTCGCCGGGGGCACTTGCCAACACCTGCCCGGCTGGGGGCTTCAGCTATTCAGGGCAGCGTATCGAGTATGCCTTCGGACAGGAGCCAAGGCTCACCATCACAGCCTGGAATGGTCTGGCGACGCCGGGTGTCACGATGAACTATACCGGCGCCCGCAACCACCTGAATCTGGGTGGCATCATCATGCCAGCGATCAGCGATGATGGCAGCCGACCAGGAGTGGACAACATCAATAATGTGGGTCTGGTCTGGAATCTGGGGGTAGCTTCACTTTCAGACAATGGCAATGGGACTATCGGCTTTGGCTTGAGTGGTGATGGCTTTACCTATCAACGTAACGCAAACGATCTTGTTGCTCCCTTCATCAGTGATGTGGATCTCGAAATCACCACCTTGACGGATGATGATGGTATTGGGGCCATTGCAATGCCGCTGGTATTTACGCCTACTGGTGTCCAGGTCAGATACGGTCGCCTGGCGCTGCAGAATGCCCATGGCTCGGAACTGCAGAATCTTCGGGTGCCGCTTAAGTCCGAGTATTACGATGGCCTGGCACACGGTTTTGTGTCCAACAGCGACGACAGCTGCACCCAGGGATTGACGGTCAGCCTCAGCGATCTGGACAGTTCGGACGATCTGCTGGTTTCCACCGGGGTCGGGCGGGAAACCGACGTATTTGCCGACGCAAGTGTGGCAGGGGGGTACGCCGCGAGTGATCTGAGCGATGCCTCTTTGTTGTTCACCCAACCCACTACTGGTGGCGAGTTCAATCTGAACCTGCGGGCGCCGGGTGAAGGGAATACTGGAAGCGCCGGAGTCTTTGTGGATGCCCCCAGCTGGCTGGAGTTTGACTGGCAGGGTTCTGGCATGAGCGATCCGGCAGCCAAGGCCACCTTTGGTATTTTCAGGCGGTCGAATTCGATCATCTACCTGCGTGAGGCCCGTTGACGGGAACTCCTTCCTTTATCCCTGTTCACAACTGGGGCCTGTTAACAGGCCCTAGCCTTGGGGAGGAATCTTGCCTGCCCTGGAAAACCGCTCAATCCCTGTGCGGTTTTCGGGTAGGGAGGTTCTGTTGTACTATGCGCCCTTCGTTTCAAGCGAGACAGGCCATGCAGGATCTCAACCCGATTAACAATAAGATCAGTGAACTGAAAGGGCGTTCTTCCGCCCTTAGGGGGTATCTTTGACTATGCCGAGAAAAATGAACGGCTGACGGAGGTACTGCGCGAGTTAGAGAATCCGGATGTCTGGAATGACCCGGATCGTGCCCAGTCACTGGGCCGGGAACGGGCGGATCTCGAGCGGGTGGTGCTGACCCTGAGGCAATTGGAAGATGGGCTCAACGATGCCTCCGAACTGCTGGAAATGGCGGTCGAGGAAAAAGATGAAGAGGCCGTGGCCCTGGTTGAGACTGACCTGGAGGCGTTCGAGAAAAAGGTCTTCGATCTCGAATTCCGCCGCATGTTTTCCGGCGATATGGATGCCAGTAATGCCTTCCTCGATATTCAGTCTGGTTCTGGTGGTACCGAGGCCCAGGATTGGGCCGAGATGCTGTTGCGTATGTACCTTCGATGGGGGGAGCACCGCGGTTTCAAGACCGAGTTGATGGAAGTTTCCCCGGGTGAGGTGGCGGGTATCAAGTCGGCCACCGTGAAGTTCGATGGAGAGTATGCATTTGGTTGGCTGCGTACTGAAATTGGTGTTCATCGGCTGGTGCGTAAATCGCCGTTTGATTCCGGGAACCGACGGCACACCTCTTTCGCTTCGGTTTTTGTGTCACCGGAGGTGGACGATTCCGTCGAGGTGGAGATCAATCCGGCGGAGTTGCGCATCGATGTCTACCGTGCCAGTGGCGCGGGCGGTCAGCATGTAAACAGAACGGAATCCGCGGTCCGTATAACGCACCTGCCGAGTGGCGTGGTGGTACAGTGCCAGAATGACCGGTCGCAGCACAAAAATAAAGACCACGCCATGAAGCAGCTCAAGGCCAAGCTTTATGAACTGGAGATCCAGAGGCGAAATGCGGACCAGCAGGTGATCGAAGATTCAAAATCGGATATCGGCTGGGGAAGCCAGATTCGTTCCTATGTGCTGGATCAATCACGGATCAAAGATCTCCGAACGGGTGTGGAGACGGGTAATACCCAGGCCGTGCTGGACGGTGGGTTGGACCCCTTCATTGAGGCCAGTCTGAAAAGCGGTTTGTGAATTGAGTGAAATCATGACGGAACAGATCCAGGACGAGAACAAACTCATTGCCCAGCGGCGGGAGAAGCTGAATCAGATTCGCGAACGCGGGGTTGCCTTTCCAAACGACTTTCGGCGCAACGTAGTGGCGGGCGAACTGCATGCGGAGTACGGGGAGAAGAGCGTAGAGGCGTTGGAGCAACTGGCAGTTCGCGTCAGGGTCGCCGGCAGGCTGATGAGCCGTCGTATCATGGGCAAGGCCAGTTTTGCCCATATCCAGGACATGTCCGGCCGCATTCAGCTGTTTGTGCAGCGTGATTCCTTGCCTGAGGGATTCTACAACCAGCAGTTCAAGAAGGAATGGGATGTCGGAGACATCATTGGTGCGGAGGGCCAACTGTTCAAGACCAAGACTGGAGAGTTGTCCATCCGCTGTGACGAAGTTCGTCTGCTGACTAAGTCTCTGCGGCCGTTGCCGGAGAAGTTTCATGGCCTGAGCAATCAGGAGCAGCGTTACCGTCAGCGCTATCTGGATCTGATCATGAACCAGGCGGCGCGAGATACCTTTGAGATCCGGACACGCATCGTGCAGTCCATCCGCAATTATCTCAACCACCAGGGATTTCTCGAAGTAGAGACCCCCATGATGCAGGCGATCCCGGGCGGGGCCGTGGCGCGTCCCTTCATGACCCATCACAATGCACTGGATATGCAGCTGTTTCTGCGTATCGCTCCAGAACTATATTTGAAACGTCTGGTAGTCGGCGGGCTCGAACGGGTCTACGAAATAAACCGTAATTTCCGCAATGAGGGGTTGTCGAGTCGCCACAATCCGGAATTCACCATGTTGGAGTTTTATCAGGCCTATGCGGACTACAATGATCTGATGGACCTCAGCGAGGATATGGTGCGCACCCTGGCCCAGGAGATTCTTGGCACTGCTACTGTGACCTATCAGGGTGAGGAGTACGATTTCGGGAAACCCTTTGTCCGCATGACGGTGAAGGAGTCGATTCTCCACTTTAACGCCGGTATCACCGCCCAGGATCTCGAGGATCCAGACCGTGCCAGGGTAATTGCCCAACAACTGGAGATCCCGCTGAAAGAGAGCTATGGGCTGGGCAAGGTACAGATCGAAATCTTTGAGAAGACGGTAGAACACCGGCTGTCGAACCCAACTTTCATTACCGCCTATCCGACCGAGGTGTCCCCCTTGGCCCGGCGCAACGACCTAGACCCCTTTGTCACGGATCGCTTCGAGTTTTTTGTCGGCGGGCGAGAAATCGCCAACGGGTTTTCCGAACTCAATGATGCGGAGGATCAGGCCGAACGCTTTCGCAGGCAGGTGGCGGAGAAGGAAGCCGGGGACGAAGAGGCGATGCATTTCGATGCTGACTATGTCCGGGCGCTGGAACACGGTATGCCCCCCACCGCCGGTGAGGGGATCGGTATCGACCGCCTGGTAATGCTGTTTACCGATTCGCCATCAATCCGCGACGTATTGTTGTTTCCGCACATGCGCCCGGAATAAACCGGTATTTTTTTCAGGCTTCGTCTATCCGGCATTGCGCGAAGAAGGCCTCAAGACCGATCTCCTCGGCATGGGCCTTTAGCGCCTTGGGTCGCGGCCCTTTGTCTTTGACTTCGAACACCTTCTCCGGGGCCGTCGGGATATTGGTGTATCGTCCGGCGGGAATCTTTAGCCTGCTGGGGCTGGCTGCGCGTTTGCTCTTTTTTACCGCTTTTTTCCGGATGACCCGTTTCCTGGGAGTGACGCTATCGGTTTTGCTCTGTTCCTGCTCGATCTTGGAGATCAGTTTGCGGATATCCTTGAAAAAATAGCGCACGAACGACTCGAAAGTAATCCCGGAATTCTCCAGTGTGGAAAGCAACTGGGTCTGTGCCTTCTGCAATATGGCCCGTTCCTTTTCCTCGCGTTCCTGCTCTGCTTCGAGATGGGCCAGTTTGGAACGCAGGGAGTCGATCTCTTTTTGCCGTTGGTTTGCCATAGTCAAACTGTAGAATCGTTGTTGTTAAAACGACAATTCTATCTTTCGGGTGGGGAGAACTGCAATAAATGAAGGAGGGAATAATCACTGAGTCTCGGCGAAAGAAGCCGGAATAGAACTTCAGTGATCAGAGAAAAACGGCCTGGATCTCTTCTATATTTTCCTGAACTCCTTCGATTTCGATGGATTCGACCTCAGGTTCCAGGCCAACCTTGCGGAAGGCCGGGATCTGCGTCCAGTCGACTTGTTCGTCATAGTCAGATTGGCCCAGGGCCTGCAACCGGGCGACGATGACGACATCCACATAATTGGCCATGGGTCCGCCATCGTAATCCAGTTGCTGGTAATGCTCGGGTACCTGCACCAGGCTATCGGAAAAGTTCCAGGTCTCCAGAATCTGTTTGCCGATGATAGGATTCAGATTCTTTAATAATGTGTCCAGACGTTTTTCGTCCCCCATGAATTCGGGATAGTTCTCCGCCATAGTCAGAATCGGGAGACTGCCGATGTTGTGGATCAATCCGGCCAGCAATGCCTGTTCCCTTTCCAGGTGAGGGAGTGACTGGGCAACGGCCCGACTGATCGCAGCGATCTGTACGCTCTCTTCCCAGATGGCACGGAGCCGCTTATCCAGGGTATCGGTGGTGGCCTGAAATATCTGCTTCATGGCCAGGCTGATCACCAGGCTGCGGACCAGCCTGTAGCCCAGACGGGTAATCGCCATCTGGATGCTTTCGATGGCGACCATACCCCGGTAAAGCGGGCTGTTGGCGACCTGCAGCAGTCGCGCCGAAAGGGCGGCGTCGGTGGCGACCATCTCGGCGATCTTCTGTGCGGTTGCGTTGTCCTGCTCCACGGCGTCCCGGACCCTCAACGCGACCTCCGGCAGAGTGGGAAGAGTGATCCGGTTTCCGCGGATCGCGGTCTGCAGTTGTTGAAGAAAATCTGCTTCAGTGGTCATGGCTTCTTATACTGTCACTTGAGATCTCGAGATCTTTATTCAGTGAGATATAGCGGTAGGGAAGGTCAGGACTTAAGGCTGCTTTGCCAAGTTCAAGGTCGACTCGAAGCCGCTTTCGCCGACCCTGCTCGGTGTCGGGGACCGCCATGAATCGCCACCCAAACTTATGAAAAACAGTCGATTGAGGCCTGATCAGTCCTGTTCGAGGCCATAGGGGAGTTGGAGAAACCGCAGCCGGGGGCCATGGATACCCCCCAAGTGCAGGTCATCCGCCTCGGCGCGGCTGATTTCCACTACCGCCAGCAGTTCATACCCGCCATCCGGTGATGGTCGCGCATCAACGATCTTACCCGCACCTTGCCCGGATTCGCTGCCGGTAGAGAAGAGTTCCTGCCCCTTCTGAGGTGGCATATCCGAGTCTACACTTGCCAGATACATGCGTCGTTTGAGTTTGCCCAGATACTTCATACGGGCAACCACCTCCTGTCCTGTGTAGCATCCCTTGGTAAAACTCACTCCATTGATCGCCTGCATGTTCGTCATCTGAGGGACGAAAGCCTCAGTTGTTGCACCGTAGATAGTCGGAATACCGGCACGGATGTCAAGCAGGGCCCAGTAGTCGGCGCCAACCTGTGAAGCCGTCTCGGACAACTTGCCCCACAGCTTGATCATATCCTCCGGGGCGGCGAGCAGTTCAAACCTTGGTTCGGCGCCTGGGAGGCGCAGCAGGGTTGTTCCATTCGCCTCCAGAACTTCCCCAGCCGATTCGGGCAGCGATGGAAACTGCCCATTGAGCAGGGATTGCGCACAGTCTCCGACGAGCCCGATTCGTACCAGCTGATCACTGACATCCTCGATGCTGACCTTCGACATCAGCACAAACATGGGCAGGCGCTTGATGACAACCGGGAGAGTATCCTCCGGCAGCTGCAGATAGATGTTACCGTCTCGCTCGAAAAGCAGGAAGTTCGCGAGCATGCGCCCCTTGGGGGTGCAGTAACTGCTCAATTGGTAGTGGCAGCTGCTCACTTCCCGGATATCGTTGGTGAACTGTCCCTGGAGAAAATCCCGGGCATCCTCACCACTGACCCGGATCAGGCCCAGATGTGAGAGATCCACCAGCGCGCACTGGAGATTGGTGTCGCTGATCCCTGATTTCGCACCAGGGCCTTGGTTGTTGTCGGCAGACAGGGATTCAATAAAGGTTTTCCAGCGATTGTTCATCTTTACTCACCATCTCCGTATCGCTCTGTGCAGTTGATTATGATAGGAGAATTGGAGAGGGGTGTCAGGAAAAATAAGCGCCTATCCTCTTCCTCCGGAAGAAAGGGTATCATTCGCTCGAAGTTTATAAAGGGCACCTCGAAAAATTTGAGGTGCTCTGTGGTGCAGGGAGGCGCCACTATTCTCTTGCGCCTAAGCGCATGAAAATGAGGCCGATCGGAAATCGCGCGTTTCGATCGTCGTATCGAAAAATCTCACGGAAGGAATTTTTCGAACTACTCTAAAGTCCCATTGCACCATCAACCTGCAGGCCAGCGATGCAAGAATATCCCCCTCTCCAGGGCAGCCTGGTGCTGTATAAGACCCGTCCCGCCTTGATTACAGGTGTCAGTGACAAGATCGATATCCTACTCGAGGGGGGCAAGAGCAAACGGGTACGATCGAAAGACATCGCCGTGCTGCACCCCGGCCCGCTAGGGAGCCTGTCACTGCTGACCGAGCAGGCAGGGGACGCAGTCGAGGCCTGGGAACTGGTCTCCGGCGGAACCACCAATCTCCAGGAATTGGCAGAGCTGGTATATGGCGATTTTATACCGCCGACAGCCTGGGCGGCCTGGCAACTGGTGGCTGAGGGGCTCTATTTCGAGGGAACACCGCACCAGATAACAGCCCGTAAAGCGGATCAGGTCAACGCGGAGATTGCTCAGCGAAAGGCCAAGGCAGCCGAGCAGCAGGCCTGGGAGGGATTTCTTAAGCGTATCGCCACCAAGGCGTTAATCGATGAAGACCATCTTCGCCTGCAGGAGGTGGAACGTCTGGCATTTGGCCGCACCGGTAAGAGTAGGATCATGGCTGCGCTGGGGAGGCAGGAGAGCGCCGAGAACGCACACCGGATGCTGCTCGATTTGGGCTACTGGAAGCAGGAATACAATCCATACCCGGAGCGCTTTGCGCTGTCCTTGGAAAACCCTGAAATTGCGATACCGGGGCTGCCGTCGGAAGAGCGCATGGATCTGACCCGGATGCAGGCCTTCGCCATCGATGACGAGGCAAGTGAGGATCCGGATGATGCGATCAGCCTGGATGGAGACCGGATCTGGGTGCATGTTGCGGATGTAGCCGCGATGGTGTCCCCTGATTCCGAATTGGATCTGGAGGCACGCAACCGAGGGGCCAATCTCTATTTGCCGGATAAGACCATCCATATGTTGTCACCGGGGTTGACCGAGATCCTGGGGCTTGGACTGCAGGAGCGCTCACCAGCGCTCTCATTTGGATTTCGTCTCGATGAAAATGGCGGAGTAACCGACCTGGAGTTGGTGCCCTCATGGATTCGGGCAACCCGCCTGAGTTACACAGTCGTCGATGAGCGACTGGACGAGGAGCCATTTGCCACCCTGTTGCAAATGGCGCGCAGATATCGAAAGCGCCGGATGGAGGCGGGTGCCGCCAGCATTGATCTGCCTGAGGTCAGTGTGCGAGTGGCCGAGAACGGGGATATCCACATTCGGCCCCTGCGGCGATTGGCAAGCCGGGAGTTGGTGACAGACGCCATGCTGATGGCAGGCGAAGCCGCCGCCCGGTTTGCCCTGGACCAGGGGATTTCCGTTCCTTTTGCCACCCAGCGTCCACCGGAACAGCCGCAGCAGCCACAGGATCTGGCAGCCATGTTTGCTTACCGTCGTCAGCTAAAGCCTTCCCGCAGCAAGATGCTGGAGGAACCGCATGCCGGGTTAGGGCTGAGTGCCTATTCCCGCGCGACCAGTCCCCTGCGACGTTACCCTGATCTGGTGACCCACCAGCAGCTGCGCGCCTACCTGGGCAGCGAGGCACCGCTGCCGTTGGCCGCTGTATCCGAGCGAATCGCGGCTGCCGAGCTGGCAAGCTCCGGCATACGACGGGCAGAGAGGTTGTCCAACGTTCACTGGAAATTGATCTATCTGCAGCGTAATCCGCAATGGCAGGGCCGAGGTGTTGTGGTGGAGATGTCTGATCGGCGGGCAACGGTGATGATTCCAGAGCTAGCGTTGGAGACAAAACTGCGTCTGCCGGACGATGTACCCCTGAACAGCGAGTTGACTTTGGCTGTGCGGGAGATTGAATTAGCCGATCAGGTGGCCAGGTTCCGGGTCCTGAAATGAGTCATTAACTTGATGTTTGAGGAAATCAGCGTCCCGGGTGTTTTAGAACCCAACCGCTTTTTTTGATACTGTGTTATCTTGGTTTTCGGCTCCCCCTTATTCCGTCTTTCGGGGGGCTAGCGCAATGGAGAGTCGATATGTCCGAAGAACTTGAGGGAAAGCCCCTCAATCTAGATAAACTGGAGGGGTCGGCTGGCGAACTGGCCGCCTATTGTGAGGCGGAGTTCGAGCGCCGCAGGAACTCAGGGGAACCGTTTGACGAGGCCTCCTATCTGGAAGCCCTGGAGATGACTCTGCGTCGGTTGCAGGTGCTGGAGGGAGATGGATTCGCATGATTATCACCGATATCTCCGCTGAGAATATTCTCAAATACGCCCGCTTGCAGCTACGTGACTTGCCTGAGAACGGCATCATCGCCGTTGACGGTCCCAATGAGTCGGGGAAGAGCACTATCGGTGAGACCATCTGCTTCGCCCTGTTCGGACGCACTTTTTCATTAGAGTCAGAGGAGTTGGAAAAGCTGATCCGCTGGGGCGAAACCCACTGTTCGGTCAGCGTCTGTTTCCGCGCCGGGGACCGCGTTCACTATGAAGTTGCCCGTTTTCTGGACCGAGATGGCAATCAGGGTGCGAGATTGAACCGAGTCGGCTCGGAGGACGAACCCATCGCCCGTGGCAGGGAAGCAGTGGAAAACGCCCTCTTTGACCTGCTTGGCTACGGCTACGACGAGTTTATCGAATCTTTCTACCTGGCTCAGCGTGAAATCACCACACCCCATCCCCACAGTTATGCCATCAAGGCAATGGCGGGTCTGTCCACTTTGGAGTACCTCGCCGACGAATACGAGCAGGAGATCGAACAGGAAGGGGAGTCGGTGGAAAAGGCCGGCCAGCAGGTTGCTGAAGTGGCGCGGGAACTAGATGAGTTGGCTATCGACACCACGCTTTTGCCGTCGCTGGAAGGGGAGCGAATCGACCTGGCGCTATCCCAGGTTGCAATGGAGGAGAAGGCGGGAGATCTGGAACAGGCGTCCCGCGCCTACCAGGACGCCATACCTCGAATCCGGGCGACCGCAAAAAGCAGGGGTTGGGCAGGGTTTCTGCGTTTATTTTCGTTTCTTTTGGCCGTTGCCCTATTTGCCGCCTGGTTTCTCATCACGCGTCTGCCGGAGCATGGACTCAGCCAGACCGTGGTGAATTCTCTGTCGCATCTCCCAGGATGGCGCGAATCTTTCGTACCCTGGCTGTTGTACGGCAGTATCGGCTTCGCCCTGCTTTTCCTCCTGGGGTGGGGACGGGTGATGGCGTGCAAGGGACGAATCGCTAAATTTCAGGAGGTATCTCGCTCCCTGTCCGACAAGCTGGATGCCTTGCACCAGGATATTTCGAAGAATGCTGAAGAGACCGTCGAAGCGGCTGACCCTGAAACGCAGGAGGATCCGGTTCAGCAGGGAGAGAGCGGGCTTGAGCCAGAGATTGATTCGTCTTCATCGGAGCGGCCTGCGCGACCTGATGACGGGGAGATCGCACAGGTCGGCCAGCGAATTGCCCTTTCTCTGGCGGAACCGTCAGAGGCGCGGGACATCGTCGGACGGGAGCTTGCATGGATGCGCTGGGGGATGCAGCAGCAGCAGGAACGCATCGGTGGCCTGGACCAGGCGATCAAGAATGAAAAAGAGCGTCTTGACAAGTCAGACAAGCTGCATCGGATGAGGGAGGATTTTGAGCAGAAGGTGGCTGATCACGAGCGGCGAATCCAGTTACGGGAGCTGGCGGGAGAACTCCTGCAAGGGGCGTCCAGTCAGCTTTCGCAACGCTTCAACCGGGAGCTTCGGAATCTGGTGGGTCGTACGCTACCGCTGTTTACTGAAGGGCGTTATGAGCATCTGCAGATCGATGAAGACCTCACCGTCCGTGTCTTTTCCAACGAAAAACGGGATTTCATGGCCCTCGAAGAGATATCCAGCGGTACTCAGCGTCAGATTATGCTGGCGGTGCGGTTGGCACTCTCGCAGGAACTTGTGAACAGTGCGGTGGTTGGAAAACAGTTTGTATTCCTGGATGAACCCTTTGCCTTTTTCGACCAGGAGCGAACCCGCAATGCCCTGCGAGTGCTGCCGGATCTGAGTGAGGAGATCACCCAGGTCTGGATCGTGGCCCAGGCGTTTCCGGCGGATCAGACCTTTGACGTCCCCATTGCCTGTTCCAGAGAGAGCGACGTGCTTCCGGCGCATGGCTGACGCGGGCCAAGGGCGTTCCTGTGCGGTCTGCCGTTTCATGCGTGGTCTCGCCTTCAGCGCCATGGGTGGAGGGGCCGCGGGCTATGCTGCGCTAGGCCTGGGATTGGATCGGGGGAACGCCATTATCGCCGCTTTTTTTGGTGCCCTTGGGGCGGTGCTCTTGGCCAATCGCAAACCCAGGGATTCGCGTTAAGCGGTCTGTCCCGTCGAGCGGGCGTTGTACCGAATGCCCGGCTACTGACGCACTGACACCAGGCGGGGGCCAAGTACCCGGGCCATTTCGGTTGGTTTCATCGAGACGATGTATCCTCGCTTGCCAGCGTTGATATAGATGCGCGACAGTTCCAGGATACTGCCTTCGCAGTACACAGGCAGGCGTCTGCGGGTACCGAAGGGTGAAGTGCCGCCCACCTGGTAGCCGGTGTGCCGTTCCGCTGTGGCCGGATCACAGGGATGGACGGACTTCGCACCGATCTGGCGTGCCAGGGACTTGGTGGAGACCTCGAGATCTCCGTGCATGAGCACGATCAGTGGTTGTTTCTTGTCATCCTCCATGATCAGCGTCTTGATCACCAGATGTTCATCGACTTCGTTTTGCCGGGCGAACGCTGCTGTTCCTCCTCCTTGCTCATAGCGATACGGGTGATCCTCGAAAACGATCTTCTCCCTGCGCAGTACTCGGATCGCCGGTGTGACCGGTGTTGTTTGTCTGCTCATGATGGTGATAAGGCTGTCCCCACGTCTCGATCCAGCGCTATCATAAGCGATCTGCAGGGGTGATCCGAAACGACACAGACAGGAGGACGTGATGCGAAGGCTGTATCTGCTGGTACCGGACCTGGAAAGTTGCCGCGTGATTGTAGATGAACTCAAGGGAAACGGAATTGCGGCGAGTCATCTGCACGTGGTTGCCAGCCTATCTGAGCACCTTGATGGGTTGCCGGAGGCCACGGCCTGGCAGAAGACGGAAGTCGCTCACGGTATCTGGATCGGCATTGTACTCGGCGGTGTGGCTGGATTGCTGGCGAGCATGCTGGCGCTGACTATTCCGCCTCCCGGGATGGAGATAGGGGTTTCCGCGGTGCTTGGCAGTACAGTTGCCGGGGCCGGATTCGGGGCCTTGGCCAGTGCCTTTATGAAGGGTCACGAACACAATAGGAAACTGGTCCAGTTTGATCCCGAAATTGAAGCGGGAAAGATACTCCTGATGGTGGATGTGGCGCGCTCAGAAGTAGACGGGACGCAACAGACTATTCGCAAACATCATCCAGAGGCACGTATCGAAGTGCTTAAATCCAGGCGCTGAATATCACTCCATTGAGCGGGAAACTGCCGGTCGAAGAAGTACTTCCAGCGCTGTCCTCTGCGTTGGAGTCAGCAGGGCGGGCGGTGCTTTCGGCGCCACCCGGTTCCGGCAAGACCACGATTGCACCACTCTGGCTGATCGACCAGCCATGGCTGAGGAAAAGCAAGATTCTGATGCTGGAGCCGAGACGATTGGCGGCACGGGCGTCGGCCGCGCGCATGGCAGATCTTCTGGGCGAGAGTGTCGGTGATAAGGTGGGTTATCGGGTACGTTTCGAGCACCGCGTCTCCCGATCTACCCGAATCGAGGTGATCACCGAAGGTATCTTGACGCGCAGGTTGCAGCAGGACCCGGAACTGAAAGGTGTCGGGCTGATCATCTTCGACGAGTTTCATGAGCGCAGTCTGCAGGCGGATCTGGCGCTCGCCTTCTGCCTGGATGTGAGGGCTGTCCTGCGATCGGATCTTCGATTACTGGTGATGTCCGCTACCCTCGATTGTGATGCGGTCTCGCGCCTGCTGGATGGTGCGCCTGTAATCACCGGTACCGGTCTCTCCTATCCCGTGGATATCCACTATCTTCAGCGTAAGCCGGCGGAAAGAATCCCCCAGGCGACGACAGACGGCATTCTGCAGGCAGTGTCGGGGCAGGCGGGGGATATCCTGGTTTTTCTCCCTGGTATGGCAGAGATTCGATCCACTGAGTCCCTGCTCAGGGCGCGTGTGGGGCAGGAGGTCACAATCTGCCCTTTATTTGGTGATCTTGACCGTGCCGCCCAGGAGCGGGCGATTCAACCCGATCCGAAGGGTCGGCGCCGTATTGTGCTCGCCACCTCCATCGCCGAAACCAGCCTGACCATCGAAGGAATTGGTGCCGTGGTGGATGCCGGTTGGTCGAGATTAGCCAGATTTGATCCGAACACTGGCTTGACCCGATTGGTTACGTTACGCGTCTCGCTGGACTCCGCTGATCAGCGTTGCGGTCGTGCCGGCCGGCTTGGCCCAGGTGTCTGTTATCGGCTCTGGACAAGCGGAATGCAGGCGACACTGTCTGCCCACACCAACCCAGAACTACTGAGTGCCGATCTGGCAACACTGGTGCTTGAGCTGGCGCAGTGGGGAGTGATGGATAGCGCCGACCTGAGCTGGCTGAACCAACCTCCCGCCGGTGCCTTCTCCCAGGCGCGGGAACTCCTGCGTGAACTGCACGCGCTCGATGACAAGGGCCGTATCACCTCGGACGGAAGGCAGATGGCCACTATGGCCGTTCATCCCAGACTGGCCAGAATGCTGCTTAAGGCCGGGGTCACCGGTCAGCTAGATCGCGCTGCCGATATTGCCGCATTGCTTTCGGAGCGGGATATTGTTCGGCGTGGAATGGCGTCCAGCCTGTCGGCTGACATAGAGGAGCGGTTGAATCTGCTTGCGCTCTGGCGCCGCGAGGGAAAGTCAGGGGTTGTCTCCGCGGGTGGTGAGTCATCCGCCTGCGCCCGGGTAGACCGGTTAAGCCAGCAGTTGAAGCGAGTCAAAGGTTCAGGGGGTGGCGCACAAACAGAGCAACTCAGCGACGGTGCACTGCTGGCAACTGCCTATCCCGACCGTATTGCCCGACGCCGCGAGGGAAGCGATGGGAGATACCTCCTGGTTTCGGGTCGCGGCGTTAGATTGCCCCACGGGGACCCCCTTGTTAGCAACGAGTATCTGGCGGTCGCAAGTCTGGATGCGGGGCGGTCAGAGGGTCGGGTTTTCATGGCCGCCGAGCTTGATCTGGAGCAGATCAGGCAGACGCAAAGCAGACGAATCGACATACAATCTGTCCTGCTCTGGGAGACGAGTTCTAAGAGCGTAGTCGCTCAAGAAGAAGAACGGCTGGGTTCGTTACTGCTCAGCTCCAGGGTGGCGGAGAAGGTAGATGCAGACGCAGTTTGCTCCGTCCTGCTGCAGGGCATACGTGCCATGGGTCTGGCATCGCTGCCGTGGAATCCTGGTGCCAGGGAGTGGCAGGCGAGGCTGCTTTCTCTTCGTTGCTGGCAACCGGATGCGGCCTGGCCGGATCTCTCGGATGACAGGCTTTTCACGGACCTGGAGGAGTGGCTGGTACCCTGGCTGAACGGAATCAGCCGGGCTGCGCAGCTGAAGCGTCTTGATCTGGAATCGATACTAAAAAGTCAGTTGGACTGGCGGCAGCAGCAACGGCTTAAGCAATTGGCGCCGACTCACATCCAAGTACCCAGTGGCTCTCGTCGACGGCTGATCTACCAGCCAGGTGAGCCACCGGTACTCAAGGTCAAACTACAGGAGATGTTTGGCCTCGCCGACACCCCGACGGTCTGTCAGGGACAGGTGCCGGTGGTGTTGCATCTGCTTTCGCCGGCGCAACGACCGATCCAGGTGACCCAGGATTTGAGAGGATTCTGGGAACGCACCTATCAAGAGGTGCGAAAAGAGCTGAAGGGGCGGTATCCGAAACATTACTGGCCTGAGGATCCCTGGAAGGCACAGCCAACGGCACGGTTACGACCCGCTTCAGAGTGAAAGTAGCGTTGCATAGTACCAATATGTGATAGGAATAAGGGTATTCCTTAATTGTCATATTTTGTTATTCGTTCCACAGTTTAACGTTCAGTTCTCGATGGCCGGTGCCGATTAACTCTATATGAGAAGAATGAGCTTCTGGTGTGTTGGTTAAACGGTGAATCTACTGCCGTTTCGAAAAAAATCAGAATCCAACTGGCTATTGACTATTTTTTATACTCATAACGAACTATTTTTTCTCGTGGGCTTGGGCGCACAAGGCGCTAAATAGATTGGTAATAAGGGAGAGGAACAGCATGATGAAGCAGCAGCACAACGCAATGACCACAACCGGTTTTCAGCATATGGATCTCGAGTTTGAGCTCGAGCGCCAGATGGTATGGGCCAGGTTTAACTATTCTGGAAGACCCTGTATGACTCAGGAGTTACTGGATGACGTGGCTAGATCACAGAAGATCGTTGCGGAACGTGCGGTGAGCGGGTATGAGCAAGGCCTGGAAGGCCGGCTCATGTATCAGGTCCTCTGTTCCGGTATGCCGGGGGTTTTTAATCTGGGTGGTGATCTTGCCTATTTTATTAAATTGATTCGACAGGAAAACAGAACGGCCCTGTTTGAGTATGCCAAGGCTTGTATCGATATTCTTTATCAGACAGCCACCAGTTATAACCTGCCATTCACCACTATCGCCCTGGTACAGGGAGAGACGCTGGGTGGTGGATTTGAAGCCGCCCTTTCCGCCAATGTCCTGATCGCCGAAAAGGGGGCAAGATTCGGCTTTCCGGAAACCGTATTCGGGTTGTTCCCGGGAATGGGCGCATTCAGTTTTCTCGCCAGACGTGTTGCCCCCGCACTAGCCAAACGTATTATCGCCAGCGGCAGGGTCTACACTGCGGAAGAGTTGTACGAGATGGGGGTGGTGGATGTACTTGTTCCCGATGGGGATGGAACAGAAGCTGTTTACGAATATATCCGCCATCAACACAATCGCAGCGCCGGGTTCCAGGGTTTGGACCGTGTCATAGATCAGTTCAATCCGCTTTCCTATAAAGAATTGACAGATATGGTGACCGTTTGGGTCGACACCGCCATGCAACTGTCAGCCAAAAATATTCGCCTCATGGAATATCTGCTCAGCGCTCAGGAGAAGCGTTGGGGGAGACCGGATGAGTATTCAGAGCAGCAGCAGCCCCTTGCGGTTTAGTGCACGGCGGGTCTGGGGTAGCCGAGCGTTCTGCTGAGGGCCTTCTTGCCATTGTCCAGGGCTGTGGTTAGGTTTTCTACCTGATGCCGGCCCTGCTCAGTTAACTGGTTGTCTGACAGCCGTTCGGTGTTCAGCGCTTTGTTGTAAAGCTGCCGCAACCCCAGATTGATGGCGGTACCTTTGAGGGCGTGGGACAGCTCCCGGAAGTGAGGGATGTCGTTCCTGGCGAGCGCCTCGGACATCCCTCGCAGGAGCTGGTCGCCGTCTCTTTCCAGGTTGTCCAGCAGTCGGTGCAGGAAGGCATCACTCGGTGCCAGCTCGATTACCTCGTCCAGGATGGCGTGGTCGATCAATGGATCCTGATCGGCTCGCGCCCAACTGCTCGTTGTTTTCGGTTTTTCGGGTAGCGCAGTGGAAATCGGTAAATGGGCAGTTGCCTTGTCGATGGTCCGTAGCAGTTTTGAGGATGAAATAGGCTTGGTCAGAAAGTAGTCGATACCGGCTTCTTCGCACTCCTTCCGGGCATCGACGGTGGCGTTGGCGGTCAACATAATAAAGGGGACAGGGTCTTCACTGGGATGGGCGAAACGATAAATTTTGTAAGCGTCTATACCCCCGACTTCCGGCATTTGCATATCTACGATCACCAGGTCGAACGCTTCCTGCTCTATCGCAGCCAGGACTTCCCGGCCGTTTTCCACCAGATGGAGACTGTGGCCGGCGCGATCGAGGATGCGTGCGATTACCATCCGGTTGATTCTATTATCTTCGGCCACCAGGATCCTCAGGCGGCGGTGCGTCTGATGCTCTCGCGTGAAATGATCGGAAAGATTGATGATGCCATCATCCTCAACCTTGCCAACCTGGGATGCATGCAGGGCATTAAACAATAGGGCCTTGTCAAAGGGTTCGGAGATGGTGTACACGGTGTTTTTTATGCGACCGGTCTCCGGCATCGATTGGTTTGGCGCCTGCACCATGAGTACTCTGATATCGGGTAGGGAGAGTTCGGTGTAAAGTGATTCGAGAAGGGTTCGGGTATCCTGATCTATGGCCACACCATCAAGAATGATTACCTCGTAGCCGGCACTGCCCCTGTTTTCTATCAGTACCCGCATCGCTTCCCGTGCGCTGCTGACATTCCGGTAGGATACCCCCCAGCCGCGCAGGCTGTGAGATGTTTCGGTTTCCGCATCGGGCTGACGGCACAGTCGCAGTACCTGACACTCCTGGACCCGAAGCATCTCATTTTCATCCACCAGCAGCGCTTGATGTTCGAACTCGATATCGAACCAGAAGTTGGTGCCAATACCAGGCGTACTCTGCAACCCGATCCGCCCACCCATCAGTTCGACCAGTTGTTTCGAGATGGAGGTCCCCAACCCCGTACCGCCAAATCGGCGGGTAGTCGTGTCATCCGCCTGGGTAAAATTCTCGAAGATGCGCTGCTGCACTTCTTCCGACATGCCGATACCTGTATCCACTATTTCATATCTGATCAGCGAGCGATTTTCACCGCCGCGAATTCGGTGGCAACGCAGCTCGACAGAACCGCTTTCGGTGAATTTGACAGCATTGCCCAACAGGTTTATCAGTATCTGCCGCAGATGAAAGGGGTCTCCCAGCAGACGGTAGGGTGTATCCAATGAAATATTTGATGTCAGTTTCAAATCCTTCTGCTTTGCTTCCGGGAGGAACATCTTGATGGTGGAACTGACCAGACTGTGCAGATCGAAATCTATTTTCTCCAGTACGATCTTTCCTGCTTCAATCTTTGATATGTCGAGAATATCTTCGATCAGCCTGAGCAGCGTGTAGCCGGAGGTACTGATCGTGTCGACATACTCTTTCTCTTCCGTCCCCAAATCACAGGATTTGAGCAGTTCCCCGATCCCGATAATGCCGTTCAGAGGAGTGCGTATTTCATGGCTCATCTTGGCCAGAAATTCACTTTTTGCCTGGTTGGCTTCCTCCGCACGGTTGCGTTCGGCCTGAAGTCTTTTGGTCAAGACCCCGATATAACCCGGCAAAACGAACAACGCGATGAGTAGCCCGATCCCGACTTGAATATTGGAAATCCAGAATTCACTGAGCAGCAGTGCTGCGCTGAATCCGATGACGGACAATGTGGCGGAGAGATAGAGATAGCGCTCGCCGAAGCGGAATCCATTGCCGAAAGTAATCCACAGGCAACCCGCCCACCAGGGAGCGCCAAATTCTCCAGTTGTGATCATCGCGATGCTGAAAGATGAGATATCAATAATGATCCCGATGACAACCCGGACCGGGCTCATCTCCGGCCTTGAGTATACGGAGGCAAATATCACCAAGGCGAGGGCAAAATGTATGCTGAAGAGAAGTATGCCAGTCTGTAGCAGGGGGTGGGATTCTGGCGTCCGATGGCTATAATCCACGAAATGCAGATAGGTGAGGATTATAATCAGTATGATAATCCGAACAATGGCCTGCTCGAACTCTGCACTGGAAGGCTGTTTCCGCCACTGACGGAGGCGGGAAACGAAAGTCGAAACAGGGCTTGAATGTTGATCAGATATCAGTTTCATAATATCGGTAATTATTTGTACTGGATAAACTTACCTGCTTTACTAACTATATTTCTAAGACTAACAATGGCTTCGAGGCATCCATGGATCAAGAAATCTATACTGCAATCGCAAAGGCCATCTGCCGACGAAAAAATCTTGCCCTTACATCCATCTCCCAGGATTCAACATTGGCTGAGCTAAACATTTCCTCATTGGATGCGATCACCATTGTCTATGACGTCGAAGACTTGTTTGATATAGAAGTGTCCAACGAGGAGTTGGAAAATCTTAAAAATGTTCAGGATATAGTGGACGGAATTACCAGATTAGTCCAGTCAAAGGGCTGATTTTGGAAGAAAAAGTCGTCGTTACAGGTCTTGGAACGGTAGCATCCTTGGGCCTGGATACCCGGCGGTTCTGGACATCTCTTGTCGAAAGTCGATCTGGAATCCTTCCACTGCAGGGAGAGCATTTGCGTTCACTCACGGTGGGGATCGGCGCGCAGATTCTGGAATTCGATCCAGCAGACCACTTTCCCGCGTCAGAGTTTCCGATGCTCGATCGGCATACTCAGTTCGCGCTGGTGGCCGCGACGGAGGCTATTGAAGATGCCGCTTTGACCGCGTCGGAGATCCGGACAGCGGCTGCCGTTATCGGCACCGGCTGTGGCGGTAAAGAGACCGATGAAGAGACCTATCGTCGTCTCTACGTAGATAAAAAAAAACGAATCCATCCCTTCACTATACCAAGGGGCATGCCAAGTGCGGCGGCCAGCCAGATCAGTATCCGGTCAGGAATCACCGGCCCTGTTTTTTCGGTATCGAGTGCCTGTGCATCGGCCAATCACGCGGTTGCACAGGCTATGATGATGATACGTTGTGGACTAGTGGATGTGGCAGTCACCGGTGGAGCCGATGCCCCCTTCACCTACGGGCTGTTAAAGGCATGGGAGGCCCTGCGCGTTCTTTCTGAGGATACATGCCGTCCCTTTTCCGCCGGTCGCAGCGGAGTGGTATTGGGGGAGGGTGCCGCTATGCTGGTGCTTGAATCCCTTCGGCACGCCAGGAAACGAAAGGCAAGAATTTATGCCGAACTCGGTGGCTGTGGCCTGACTGCGGATGCCGGGCATATCACTAACCCGTCGCTTGACGGTGCGGCTCGCGCCATGAGCGCGGCACTCAGGAACGCAGGAATCAGTCCGGATGATGTCGATTACGTGAATGCCCATGGAACCGGGACGCAGATCAACGATGTGACAGAGACTCGTGCCATACGGTCAGTATTCGGGGCGCATGCAGACCGGCTGGTCGTTTCTTCGACCAAGTCCATGCATGGGCATGCATTGGGGGCTTCGGGTGGACTTGAGCTGATCGCGACGGTGTTGGCGGTGAAGGAAGGGATAGTCCCTGCGACAACTAACTTCATCCGACCAGGGGCAGGGTGCGATCTGGACTATGTGCCGAATCAATCGAGAAAAATGCCAATTGATGCGGCCATTTCTAATTCCTTCGCTTTTGGCGGGTTGAATGCCGTTTTGGTCATCCGTTCGGCCTAGTGGGCCATGCGGGAAGTTCGGTAACCCACAGTCAGTCCACAAGCCGGGTTGGCAAGGCAGGCGAGCGCAGGACTGGCGGTCGCCAATTCCAGCGAGTGTAACGCGGTCAACATGGCTTGTGGGCTGGCCCGGAGGGAGCGTCGCTGATGAGCCTATGTTGCGTTGCACCCCTTGGAAAGGGCCTGCCATTCCCTGCGCTGTGCGCCTTACCTTGGCTCATCTGCGGCGCTCTGTGGATAACCGAACTTCCCGCATGGCCCGCTAGGTTCCATCCTTTTTCGAAACAGGAAATGACCGTTCCCGTAAATCTCTCCCTCTGCCGGGCCAAACAGAACAACCTTGCACAGGATGAAATAATCGTTCCAATGGCGCACCGCCTCGTCGGAAAGAACCGATCCATACAACTGATCCATGTTTTCCCAAAAGCGACGATGCCATTCTTCCAGCGTACGCCAGTAGTTCGTGCCGTTTAAATACCAGCTATTCTCCAGCTCAAAGTAGTCAGTTTGCTGCTGAATAAGATCGAAGGGCCAGATGTGTCCGCCGGGGAAAAATTCCCCCAGCAATGTATTTTCCGAGTCGTGATATTGAGGGAACACTGGTTTTGAAACAATCAAGTGGAGAAACGCCTTGCCCTCTGTTTTGAGCAGTGCGGCGATACGCTGAAAGGCTGCATCCAGATTATTGATGTGCTCAAAGGCCCCTACTGCAAATACTATATCGTAGCTTCGTTCCCCCAACTCTACCAAGGACACAGCGCTGAAATCCCCCTCGATCAGGCGCAGATCACGCTGGTACAGAGGGTGGTCCGGTTTGTTCATGCATTGTCTGATATAACCGGTCTGTGTTTTGCTGGGCGTGACACTGGTAATCTGAAGATCAGGATATCTATCCAGCAGGAAAGTCTCCAGTGGGCCAAAGCCACATCCGATATTGAAAACCCGTTCCTTCCCCTGAATGCCGGCACGCTTGCAGATCAGTTCAAATTTTGCCTTTTCCGCCTGTTCGAGGGTCAGTGGCGAGGAGCGTATCTGTTCGGGGGTTGCTCCATAGTAGGCCGTGGTGTAGGCCATGAATTCAGAATCCAGAAAAGCCATGAACAAATCGAGACTCGCATCGAAATGCTGTTCCATGAGGGCGTCGGTTTGTTCCCACATCGGGCCTATATTAGTGGGTATGGCCGATATTTTCGCTGCGGGATATTTCCCCTGGATGCCCCGGTACTCCCGGTTGAAATATCGGGTCAGGTGGCCTTCATAATGTTTCAGCTCCGCGGATCCATAGGGGTAAATGCCCGTTTTCCGGAGGTGTTCGGCAATGTCAGACATCGGGCCACCTTAAAAAATTCGAGCTGCCCTCGTGGTGCAGGGATGCACCACTATATTCGTGCGCGTAAGCGCATGAAAATGAAGGCAATCGATTTTTTCGAGGTGCCCTCAAGGTCCCCATAAAGTAATCTTCCGCAATTTGTACTTACCCGGAAGCTGAGTTGCTGTACTTGGCCAGGTAATACTGCAGTGCCTTATAGGTATTCTGGCAACAGATCCTGAGTTCCCACATCAGATTGAGGATTTCATCAGGCGGTTGCTTTATGGCTCTGATGCCTAACTGATAAAGTGTCACTGCACCGAGACTTCCCGCGGAGTCTTTTATTGCATGGCCAAAATCCCGGAACACTGAGACCTCTCCCGCTTGAGCAGCTTCTGTCATTTCGGTTAAAAGCTGTTTGTTTTCCTGGTCAAAATTTTCGATGAGTTCGTGCAGAAATTCGGTACCACCCCCCAGTTGCTCTAGCTCTTTGAGTCTCTGTAGATCCAGGGTGATTCCGTCTATGGTGACCGCCCGAGGATGCTGGGGAGAGGCATAGATGGTATTAGCGCCACCGTGCGAGGCGGTTTCCATGGAACTGGACTGCACCGTTTTCTCGACCATTTCAAGCAACCGCTTGGATTCAGCGAATTTAGACAGGAAGGCGTTTACGCCCGCTTCCTCACAGGCCCCGGCAGCGACTGCCGTTGGTTTGTCAAGCAGCATCAGAAAAGGTATGCATGGTTGATCGAGATGGGTAAATCGGTAGAGTTTGAACGCTTCAAGTCCGGTTACCTCTTTGAGTTGGAAAGAGACCACGGCGATGTCGAATCGATGTGCATCCAGTGCATCGAGTACTCTGGCGCCATCGTCGACGACAAAAACATGGTGACCAGCCCGCCGCAGGATACTTCTTACCCGATGTTGTTCGTTCCGGTCTATTTCGGCCAACAGGATATTAAGCGGCTGGCGGGTTTTTCTGCTGGAATAACGATCCAGCAGTCTGACCACCCGCGGTTCGGTACGCGGGTTGGTACTGATGCTATGAATGGCTTCATACAGCAGGGTTTTGTCGAGTGGTTTGGGCAGGAGTTTGGTGTATCCGGCCGTGTACAGTTGCTGTGCCAGTGGGTCTTCGAGGTTGGAACCGATATAGATCAGACTAAGATACTGCAGTGCGGGGTCAGATCTGACGGAAATCGCGAACTGCCTACTATCCATGTCCAACTGACCCTGATCAACGATAACGGCGTCAAAAGGAGCCCCTTCATCTGCCGCAGCGACAAGCGCCGCAAACGTTCGCACGGCGTGGCGACACGTTTTTGCACTCACATCCCAGGAATCCAGGTGGCGTTTGATTCCCTGCCAGTCGGCTTCATCGCTGGTAAACAGGAGAATTTTCATACGAAATAGGTGATCAGAATCCATTCGAGTCTTTTATTCCTCATCGGAGTGAACCCAGGGCTAGGTAGGGTATTTACATATAATTGATAAACTCAAGCTTCTCTCTTTTCTGCCAGAGTCGTACTCCGGCTGTCTTTCCCTCGCTTCTGCTGCAATCCTAAGGAGCGCATCGATATCCCTAATTCGAGATAGTTGATAAACCCGAGCGACTGAAGGGCCTGTACCAAGGACCCTTGGCGGTTCTATCGCTTTGTGCGGGAATGCCCTCCGTTGTGCGGTTCGGTCAAAGGCTGATCAGATCAGGGTCATCGGAAAACTGTTTTTTTATGGTCATGATCTGATCCAGTCGGGTAAAAAATGCATCGATACAATCGGGATCGAAGTGCAGTCCCTTTTGCTGTCTCATGTATTCGAGGGTTCGGTCCATAGGCCAGGCATTTTTATAGGGTCGTTTCGATTGCAGGGCATCGAAAACGTCCGCAATCGTAGCGACCCGTGCCTCAATAGGTATCTCCGTACCGCTTGCGCCATGCGGATAGCCTTTGCCATCAAATCGCTCATGGTGGCCGAGTGCAATGACGGCACCCGATTGCAAGTAGTAAGAAGGACTGTCGCGCAGAATTTCATAACCCATCTGGGTGTGGTTCTGCATGGTTTTCCACTCCCTGGCTGTCAACCTGCCTCGTTTCAGGAGGATGTAATCAGGAATCCCTATTTTCCCGATGTCGTGCATTGAGGCCGCGTGGCGAATGGCCTGGCAAGTGTCGTCCTTCAGGCCAAGTTCCTGGGCGATCAGGTAGGCGTATTCAGCCATTCTGACGACATGGTTCCCGGTGTCCGCATCGCGATACTCCCCCGCCTTGGCCAGTCTTAGCAGGGTTTCTTTTTCCCGCATTTCGAGTTGGTGGGTTTTGGTGAAAACCTGTTGTTCCAGCCAGCGGGCCCGATCTTTGATAATCACTTGCTGCTGGCGCAACTGCAGCAGGTTCCGGCAGCGGGCCCGGCATTCGTAATGGTCGATCGGTTTAGACAGGAAATCGGTGGCCCCAGCCTCCAACGCCTTGTAGCGGACCGATTTGTCGTCGACACAGGTAATGATGACCAGGGGGACATCGATGCAGGAGGGTATCTGGCGGAGCCAGTGGGTAAACTCGACACCGTCCATGTCAGGCATCTTGTAGTCGGTGATGACCAGATCCGGGCTGTTTTTCTTTACAAACTCTAGTGCAGCAACCGGATGGGAAAACGATTCGACGCGGATGTTTTCATCGATCGAGCGCATCAACTCCTCGAGGATCATGCGACTGATCGATTGATCATCAAGGATTAGCGCGGTTGGCATGAGCTATCCTCGTCCATCTTTCCTGAATTTCAATTGTCGGATCGGTGCGAGTTTAATCGAAATATTTTTCTAATTTCCATACATACATTGTGAAGTATAAATCATTTAAAAACAGAATCATAGAATACCCACAGGTTGAAATAACCAATCATCTGGGTGTCTAGACCAGTTCTCCGATCCCCTATGACAGGAGTGGGTGTGGGGGGACAAGCCGTGCTTTGACTGGTTAATGTTGTTGGCCAGTCCGCAAACCAATCTAGCTCGTAGATCGACATATTTGACACCGGTAAAAATACTTATCCTACTGATTACAATACATATAACGGCAATATGATTGAGGACTTTATCCGCCTTTCGTCTGCCCGGAAAAATTGTTCTCGAAATCGGTCAACAGGCCCTGAGGAAAGTTGATTTATTGTCATTACAGATGGGGTTCAGCGTAGATTCGGGGAAGTAAACGGTAACTTACGGGATCCCGGCTATCGGATCACGTCCGACATTGACTTTGCCGGGGTCGGTCGGAAGAGATCAGGGGTTTCAAAACCTGATTGCCAAGTAGGCCTTGTCAGGCCTGGGTTATGAGTATGGCGGGTTACTTTTCGTTTGCGGAGGGCCGTCTGATCACGGCTTGAGATCCCTGTTGCTCGCTTCGCGAAAGGCTTCGCGGAAGGCTTGGTAGTCAGCAACTACCGGGTATTGAGGGAATTCATCAATCACATTCTGAGGCGGTCTGAAAAGGATGCCACAGTCGGCTTCGGCCAACATGCTGGTGTCGTTGTAGGAGTCTCCAGCCGCGATGACGCGGTAGTTCAGGCTATGGAAAGCCTTTACCGATTGGCGTTTGGGATCTTTTTGTCGAAGATGGTAGGCACTGACCAAACCTTGTTGATTTACGCTCAGCCTGTGGCATAGCAGGGTAGGGTGCCCCAGTTGACGCATCAGTGGTGCTGCAAACTCATAGAAGGTGTCCGATAGAATGACCACCTGAAATCGTTCCCGCAGCCAGTCGAGAAACTCCCTGGCGCCATCCAGGGGGCCCATGTCATCGATTACCTTTTGAATATCCGGCAGTCCCAGTTTGTGTTCCGCCAAAATACGCAGTCGCTGCTGCATCAATACGTCGTAATCGGGTATGTCGCGGGTAGTGGCCCTTAGCTCCGGGATGCTGGTTCTTTCCGCGAAGTTGATCCAGATTTCCGGAACTAACACCCCTTCCAGATCCAGGCAGGCGATCTCCACGTGTTTTCTCCTTAGCAACGAAATCGAATTGCAGCGCATCGGCTATCCAACACAGAATGGGCCTACCTGGGCGCGTGAAAACCAGGAAGTGTATTCTGGATAGCGAGGATTGGTACTCCCTAGGGGAGTCGAACCCCTGTTACCGGCGTGAGAGGCCAGCGTCCTGGACCACTAGACGAAGGGAGCGTCTTGTACCGAGGAAGTGTATTATACCCATGCCTGTTCCGGTCACAAGTCCGGTACAGAGATTTGTGTTGGCGCATCCCTTTCCCGTCGCCACACGGCATGTGGAGCGTTGAATCAGTTTGCTAAGACGAGTTTTCCAATTTGCCAAGACGTACTTTAAGGATAAGAAAATAGTAAGGCCCACCATCATCCCCCGGCCGGAGCACAACATCTCCCGGGCGTACATCAGTGAGAATGCGGTTAAGGTGCTTTACCGCTTGAAGAACTCCGGTTATCAGGCGCACCTGGTAGGCGGCGGCGTGCGTGACCTTCTGTTGGGGCGTGAACCCAAAGATTTCGATATCGCCACCGATGCCAGGCCGGAACAGGTAAAAAGTGTGTTCCGTAACTGCCGTCTGATCGGGCGCCGTTTTCGTCTGGCCCACGTGCATTTCGGACGCGAGATTATTGAGGTGGCCACCTTCCGTGGCATGCAGGAGATTTCGGATTCTGACGAACGGGAAACCGAGAACGGCATGCTGCTGCGCGACAATGTCTATGGCAATATCGAAGAGGATGCCCTGCGGCGGGATTTCACCATAAACGCCCTCTACTACAATATCGAAGACTTTTCGGTAATCGACTATGCAGGGGGCTTGTCAGACCTGCAGGCGGGTGTGCTGCGATTACTGGGGGATCCGGATACCCGCTATCGGGAAGATCCGGTGCGCATGATTCGGGCGGTGCGTTTCGCAGCCAAACTCGGGTTCAGGATCGATCCCGTGTGCGAAACACCTCTGTTTGAGCTGGGTGAACTGTTGCAAGGGGTGCCTGCTGCCCGTCTGTTCGATGAGGTGCTTAAGCTGTTTCTTGGCGGCACGGCGCTCGATTGTTTCGAGAAACTTCGGCACTACGACCTGTTTGGCGAATTGTTTCCTGAAACAGAACTCAGCTTGGCCTACGAGGAGCATGATTTCCCGGTCACCTTCGTTGCTCATGGAATGCGCAATACGGACATCCGGGTGGAACAAGGGAAGCCGGTAACCCCGGCCTTTCTTTTTGCCGTGCTGCTATGGGAGCCAGTGCGGCGACGGGCTGACCTGCTTCGCTCCCAGGGCGAGGCACCTTTGCCGGCCATGCAGCAGGCGGGGGATGAGGTCATCTCCCGCCAGGTCAAACGCATAGCGATTCCCCGAAGATTCAGTATCGCCATGCGTGAGATCTGGAACCTGCAGCACCGCTTCGAGCATCGGACCGGTAAGCGTCCCTACCGATTGTTGACCCATCCACGTTTCCGTGCTGCCTACGATTTTCTGCTGCTGCGGGCGGATGCGGGGGAAGTCGACCAAGAAATCGGCACCTGGTGGACGCGGATTCAGGAGGTGGATGAGGAGGAGCGAAGCCGAATGCTGCAATCACCCGAAGGGGGTACAAAAGGACGCGGGCGCCGTCGCCGCCGCCGCAAAAAACCCGCATCATCCGGTGAAGAATGAGCGGCAAGTTTACAATCGCCCGAAGGGGGGAGTAACCGCCTACATTGGGTTGGGCAGCAATCTGGAAGATCCAGTGGCCCAGGTTAGGCGAGCCTTCGACGAACTGAATGAGATCCCCCGGAGCCGTTGCCTGAGTCGCTCCCGGCGCTATATCAGCCGGCCGATTGGCCCGGATGATCAGCCTGACTACATCAACGCCGCCGCCAGATTGCTGACCCATCTTGATGCCTGTTCTCTGCTGGAAATGCTGCAGCGTATCGAACAGATGCATCATCGCATCCGGGGTGAGCGCTGGGGTCCTCGCACCCTGGATCTCGATCTTTTGCTCTACGGGGATCAGGTGATCGAGACACCCGATCTGACGATACCGCACCCAAGCATGCACCAGCGCCTCTTTGTTCTTCTGCCTCTGCGGGATATCACCCCGGATTTGATGATTCCCGGTCACGGGGAGTTGTCGGCATTGATCGATGCCTGTGCGGGGGACGGAGTCAGTCTTTATGAATCCTTTTGAACCGCCTTGCGGGAAAGGCGATTAATCCGGATTTCGATCCGATGTCCGGGTTGCAGTACTATTGAATGGAATGAAATTTTGGGTGCCAGAATCATGTCGCAAGTAACTACCAGTACATTGATGCAGATGAAGCAGCAGGGTGAAAAGATCGCTGTGTTGACCAGTTACGATGCCAGCTTTACAACGCTGCTGGAAACGGCGGGGGTGGAAGTCATCCTGGTCGGGGATTCTCTGGGTATGGTGATTCAGGGCCAGGAAAGTACGCTACCGGTGGGGGTGGAGGATATGGTCTACCATACCCGCTGCGTTGCCCGTGGGCGGCGGGACGCGCTGTTGATCGCAGATATGCCGTTTATGAGCTACAGTTCCGCCGATCAGGCCCTGGGGACGGCGGGACACCTGATGAAAGAGGGTGGGGCACATATGGTCAAACTGGAGGGAGGCGCGACCCAGCTGACGACTGTTCAACAGTTAACGGCCAATGGCATACCCGTCTGTGCGCATCTCGGCCTTCTGCCCCAGTCGGTGCATCGGCTCGGCGGTTACCGGGTCCAGGGTCGGGATGAGGAGTCAGCCCGCATCATGCAGGAGGATGCCTTGGCGTTAGAGGCCGCGGGGGCACAGATGCTGGTCCTGGAGTGTGTGCCGAGCTCTTTGGCGGCCGAGATCAGCCGTATATTGGCGATTCCGGTTATCGGTATCGGTGCCGGTTCCGGATGTGATGGTCAGGTGTTGGTGATTTACGACATGCTGGGGATTACTCCAGGGCCCTTGCCCCGGTTCGTCAGAAATTTCCTGCAGGAGACAGGTTCTGTGGCCGCCGCGATTGCCGCCTACGTCCGCGCGGTAAAAGAGGGTAGTTTCCCGGCTCCGGAGCACTGCTTCCAGTGATTAGCGTCGATACCGTCGGGGACCTGCGCCGGCAGCTGGCGCGTTGGCGGGAGATGGGTGAACGCATCGCATTGGTGCCGACCATGGGTAATCTGCATCCGGGTCATCTCCGGCTGGTGGAGAGGGGCCGTGACCTGGCGGATCGGATGGTGGTCTCCATTTTCGTGAATCCCCTCCAATTTGGCGAGACAGAAGACCTGGACGCCTATCCCCGCACCATGACAGAGGATGAGACCAAGCTTGTCTCTGCCGGCGTCGATCTGCTGTTCGCCCCTGCCTTGTCAGAGGTCTATAGTCGCCCCAGAACCGAGCAAACCCTGGTGCAGGTGCCGGTTATCTCCGATATTCTTTGCGGTGCATCTCGTCCAGGGCATTTTACCGGGGTGGCAACGGTGGTCTGTAAACTTTTCAATATGGTGCAGCCCGACCTGGCCTTGTTCGGGGAGAAGGATTTCCAGCAACTGCTGGTGATTCGGCGCATGGCCGAGGATCTCTGCATGCCGATCGAGATTCGGTCGGTGCCGACAGTACGCGAAGAGGATGGCCTGGCCTTGAGTTCCCGCAATGGCTACCTGACACCGGGGGAGCGTGAGCTGGCCCCCGCTATTTATCGGCAGCTGAATATAACGGCGACGGCGATCCAGTCAGGGGATACGGATTATCTCCGGCTAGAGGAGCAGGCGGTTAACGCCCTGGAGGAGGAGGGTTTGCGGCCCGAATATTTCCAGATCCGCCGAGCCCTCGATCTGGCGGAACCAACGGTGAATGATCGCCAGTTGGTTATTCTGGCGGCAGCTTTTCTGGGCAGGGCCAGATTGATCGACAATCTGAGTCTGACTCTCGATTAGGCTTGTCAGCCAGATCGCCTTATCTGTTTAGGGCTCCCCGAAAAAAATTAGAGGTGCCCGTATGGTGCAGGGACGCACCACTATCTTCGTGCGCGCAAGCGCATGAATATGAAGGTGGTCGGAAATCGCGCTTTTCGATCGCCGTGTCGGCGATTACAATCCCACTCCCCACGATCGATCAACTTCCCTAGTCTACCTATGATCAGGACAAGCCTTGCACGTATCATCGTTTCAGCGCTGATAGCGTTCTGCGTTCATGGTAGTGCCCAGGCGGAGGCAGTGGAGGCTCCGGCAACGGCTGTCAATGAGGCCGGGCAGATATCTGCCGGACTGAGCTCCCCCCGCGCCACCATGGGCACTTTCCTGCATGCCATGAACGATATTAAGCGGGGGGAACCGGATCGGATCGAGGATGCGCTTACCACCCTGGATCTCTCGGCCGTCAATACCCTGGTGCGCAGGGAGCGGGGGGCGGATCTGGCCTGGACGCTGCTCGAGATACTGGATCGCACCCGGGTGATAGAGCTAAAGCGCATACCGGACAGAAAGAGCGGGGCCCCTTTTCTGTTTGAAACCTATAAGAGCGGGGAAATACGGATCTCAAGGCAGGAGGATGGCCGCTGGCTGTTTGATCAGCGAACCCTGGAGAGACTTCCCGGAATTCTGGATGAACTGGCTGGCAAGGATCGGGTCAAGGGGACGGAACAGGACAAGTCCTATCTACCCTGGCACATTCGATTTCGTCAGACGCTGCCCGACAGTTTTAAAGAGGCCCCTTTTCTGCTGGAAAACTGGCGCTGGCTGGCGCTTTTTGCCATCGTGCTGGTTGGCGTGGTTGCCGACAAACTGCTTTCTATGCTGCTGAAGGGCATCGTCCGGCGCTGGCGCAGCCGCACCAGCCACCAGGAGTACCGGGAGATATCCGATCAGATCCTCCGGCCGCTCGGTCTGATGGCCATGGCGGTTATCTGGTGGTTCGGCATCAACCTGCTGGGCCTGCCGGAGCACGCCATGCTGGTGCTGTTGGTGGCGGTCAAATTCCTGGCCAGTATAGCCGGCGTCTGGGCCGCTTATCGACTGGTGGACCTGATATCGGCCAGCCTGCTGCGTCGTGCCCAGATGACCGCCAGCAAACTGGATGATGCGCTGGTTCCGCTGATCCCGAGAACTCTCAAGATCTTCGTCACGGTTATCGGTTTCATCTTCATTGCCGATAATCTCAATGTCGATATCTCAAGCCTGCTGGCAGGTCTCGGTTTGGGCGGCCTGGCCTTCGCTCTGGCCGCCAAGGATATGGTCCAGAACCTGTTCGGCTCCATCACCGTGCTGATGGACCGAACATTTTCGGTGGGCGATTGGATTGTGGTTGCCGGAATCGAGGGTACGGTGGAGCGTATCGGTTTTCGCAGCACCCGCATCCGCACCTTTTACAATTCCGTGGTGACGATGCCAAACTCCAAATTCATTACCGCAGAGGTCGATAACATGGGAGAGCGCCGCTACCGCCGGCTCTCCTGCAAACTGTCGTTGACCTATGATACCCCGCCAGACCGCATCGAGGCCTTCTGCGCCGGGGTGAGGGAATTGGTGCGCCAGCATCCTTATATGAGAAAAGACTATTATCAAGTCTATCTCAACGAGTTCGCCGCATCTTCCCTCGAGGTCTTGCTGTATGTGTTCTGGGAAACGCCGGACTGGAACACAGAGTTACGGGAGCGCCACCGCCTGTTCCTGGATATTCTGCGTCTGGCCCGGCGACTGGATGTGGAGTTTGCCTTTCCCACTCAAACCCTATATATGAAGCCAGAAGGGGAGAAATTGACCTCTCCAGCGGAACTGTCGCAGGAGCAGGCGTTCGAACTGGGTAGAAACGAGGCCGTTTCTATCGTTGAGGCGACAATAGGGAAAGGTGTCCGGCCGCCGCCCGTCGTTTTTCCCCCGGCCTCCTGATCAATGTCCAAGTATGTCGTTGAAAACTACGAGCAATTGTAGATAATATGCGATCCACTAGTTTGGAGGAGTCTGCCATCCATGCAGCTGACCTTGCTGAAATGTAAATTGCACCGTGCCTGCGTGACCCATGCCGAGCTGGATTACGAAGGTTCCTGCGCCATTGACAGGGATCTTCTGGAACGGGCCGGCATTCTCCCTTACGAGCAGATCCAGATCTACAATCTCGCCAATGGAGAGCGTTTCACCACCTACGCCATCGAGGCGGAACGAGGATCACGGGTGATTTCGATCAACGGTGCGGCCGCCCACAAGGCGGCGCCGGGAGACCGGGTCATCATCTGTGCCTATGCAGCCCTGGACGAAGCAGAAGTGACGGTTTTCAAACCGTCCCTGGTCTACCTGGACGAACACAACCAGGTGGTCCGTACGGGGAACGAAATCGCTACCCAGGCCGCCTGATCTTTGGCCAGCGGTTTTTTGCACACCACCACTGCCCGGGGCGTGCATGAATCCAGGACTCGTACAGGGCGTTGATTTTCCGCGTCATCTGCAGAGTTTGTGTCTGCCTGTCGCCGGTCGGATCGTCCGGTAGGATCGGTGGGTGGAAGGTGATCCGGAAGTGAGCCTGGTGTAGTCGCTCCACCTGAACTGGCACCAGTTCACAGTTGAATTTGAGGGCCAACCGGGCCGGGGTGACGGTGGTCAGCGCGTCCCGTCCGAAGAAGGGGAGGGGTTCGCCCGTGGGGATCTTTACGTCCGCCAGCAGGCCGATGGAGGTGCCTTTTTCCAGCAAACGGATGAGCGGGCGTACCCCGGCCTCCTTGGCAACAAAGTCGCAGCCCAACATCTCCCTCTTACGCTGCAGCAGAGAGAGGACCAGAGGATTGCTCTGTTCGCTGTGGATGACGCTCAGCGGTATTCCCCGGTCTACGATAAACCCGGCTGCGAGTTCCCAGTTGCCGATATGCGCGGTGACGAAGATGGCCGGTGTATTCGGTTTCTGGAAGGCTTCGATATCCCCCTTTATCACCGTTTCGATGCGCTGGGGATGCCGGCTTTTCCGAATGACGCCGAGATGGGGGTATTCGGCCATCACCGCCCCGAAATTTCCCCATGTCTCACGGGCAAGGGCCTCGATCTGGTCTTCGTTTCTGTCCGGAAAGGCGTAGCGAAGATTGCGTTTGATCTTCAGGGTGCGCGGCTGGCGTGGTCCCAGCCTTTCCATCAACCAACGGCCAGCAGCGCTGGCGCGATCCGGCGACAGGGCAGCGCTGACAAGCCAGACGGTCGATAGACCAAGCGCCTGGGCTAACCAGACGGACTTTTGCCCCAGCGGGGCCTGGCGTAAGGCTTGCCATGCAGGGGAATCAACGAACAGCGGCATGAGACAGACGTCTGCAGTAGTTGTGAAGGCACAGGATAGGGTACATCGAACTGTTTTTCCATACACTCGGCAGGTCGCACAGGCTGGGGGTATCCTCCATCGTGCTTCCGCGGATCAGGTCGTTCCACAGATATCCATGGGTCAATGAGCATACGGGTACCGCGATAAACCCGTTCCATGGTTCTTTGCGATACGACAATCGAAAAGCGCGATTTCGGATCACCTTCATTTTCTACGCTTATGTGCACAAAAATCGTGCTGCCTCAACCCATTACACGGGTGCCTCGAATTTTTCGACGTGCCATTATTCAGTAATCGGATTGGGAGCTGGATGTTCTATGGCCTTTTGGTATATCTCCTGGTAGCGACTGGCGCTGACGTCCCAGCTGAAGTCCTGCTCCATCCCGGTAGTGGCCAGTTTCTGCCACCAGATTTCTGGTCGTTGGCGGAACGCGATAGCACGTTCCACTGCCTGCCATAGAGAACCCGCGGTTGGCTGGTCAAAAACAAAACCGGTTGCGGCGCCGTTGAGCAGGTTGCGGGGCGTGGCGTCTATCACCGTGTCTGACAGGCCACCGGTGCGATGAACGATGGGCACAGTGCCATAGCGCAGACTGTAAATTTGGTTGAGCCCACAGGGTTCGAAACGGGATGGCATCAGAAAGCAGTCACAGGCCGCTTCCACTCGATGCGACAAGGCTTCGTCATAGCCGAGGAACGCCGCTACCCGGTTCGGGTACTGGTCTGCCACCCGGCGCAGGGTCCGCTCCAGACCGGGGTCTCCAGCCCCTAGAAACACCACCTGGGTATTTTCGTGGCTTATCAGATCGGGCAGAATTTCCAGGATCAGGTCCACCCCCTTCTGTCGAACCAGTCGACCTATATGTCCGAAAAGAAGGGCGCTTTCGTCTTTCTGCAATCCCAGTTCCTGTTGCAGTTGGCGCTTGTTCAGTCGCTTCCGGTGGAAGTTGCCGGCATCGAACGGTGTGATTGTATGATCTGTAGCCGGATCCCAGCTCTTGTAATCGATCCCGTTCAGCACCCCCTGGAGGCGATCGCTCCGGTGCTGCAGCAGTCCCTCCAGGCCGCAGCCAAGCTCCGGTGTGCAGATTTCCCTGGCGTAGGCGGGGCTGACGGTGGTGATCCAGTCGGCAAAGGCGAGACCACCTTTGATGAAAGAGAAGGCTCCATGAAATTCCAGTCCATCTGGTGACCAGAATTCGCCCGGAAGGCGGAGTTGATCAAAGCTGGTCCGGTCGAAAATCCCCTGGTAGGAGAGATTGTGAACGGTGAAAATCGTTGCCGGGCGACTGCCTTCCTCGGACAGCAGCGCGGGAATCAATCCGGTCTGCCAGTCGTTGCAGTGGACCAGATCAGGCAGCCAGCCGAGACCGGTCTGGTCCAGGGCCATTGCGACCACGGCACGGTTGAAAAGCCCGAAACGCAGGGCGTTATCGGCCCAGGCATTACCCGAGGCGTTGGTGTAGGGATTGCCCGCCCGATCGAACAGGCCGGGCGCATCAATCAGATAGAGAGGAATCCGGCCCGCCAGTCTGCTCCGCAACAGGCGCACGGGTTCCGACCACCCAGCCAATCGAAGCGAGCTAACCGGCTCCAGCGGGATCGATCTTTCCACCACCTGAGGGTAGGCTGGCAGGACCAGCCGCACATCGAGGCCGCGATCGGCCAGGGCGATGGGCAGACTGCCGGCGACGTCGGCTAATCCTCCCGTTTTTATCAAAGGCAGGGCTTCGCTGACAGCAAAAAGAATGCTCCTGAGAGGGCTGTTTTGGCCACTCATATCGCAGTATTCAGGGGGCAAGGTCATGGGTATGGTGGTTGTAGTCGCAGTATTGTTGTAAAAATTGCGATATTATATCCCGATTTCCGGGCACGGCTGTACCTCACCTGGCCTCCCGCCGGGTCTTCCCGTTCGATACCCGGAGAAAGCTCTATGCACAAGCAGTCGGAGTAGCAGTATATCGCCATGAAATCATTTCGTCAGAGCAAAGAATGGCAGGCCCTTGAACAGCACTGGGCGGAGATGGAGCCGCTGCTGATGAGGGATCTTTTCCAGCAGGACCCGGAACGGTTCGACCGGATGACTCTCCAGACCTGCGGTATGTTACTGGATTATTCCAAGAACCGGATATCGAACAAGACCCTCGATCTGTTGATTAAACTGGCCCAGCGGGCGGATCTGCCTGGCTGGATAAGACGCATGTTTGCCGGCGATCGAATCAATAATACCGAGCACCGCGCCGTGCTGCATGTGGCCCTGCGCAACCGCTCCAAGCAGCCGGTCTGGTTCGAGGGCAAGGATGTTATGCCGGCAGTCAATGCGGTTTTCGACCAGATGGAGCGTTTTTGCGAGTCGATCTGGAACGGGGAATGGAAGGGGTTCACCGGACGGCGCATTACCGATGTGGTGAATATCGGGATCGGTGGCTCCAATCTTGGTCCGTTAATGGTTGCCGAGGCACTCAAGCACTACCAGTCCCTGGATCTGCGGGTTCATTTCGTTTCGAACGTGGACGGCACCCACCTGGCCGAAACCATAAAGCCGTTGAACCCCGCAACCACCTTGTTCATCGTTGCCTCCAAGACCTTTACCACCCAGGAAACCCTTGCCAACGCCCGCGCTGCCCGGAAGTGGTGCCTTGCCGCGCTGAACGATGAGGCCGCGGTTGCCAGACATTTTGTCGCGGTATCGACCAATGCGGAAGAAGTAAGCGCTTTCGGCATAGACCCGGACAACATGTTCGTGTTCTGGGACTGGGTAGGGGGGCGATATTCCCTTTGGTCGGCGATCGGACTGCCGATTGCCCTGGCCATCGGCATGAAGAATTTTTATGAGTTGCTGGAAGGCGCTCACGAAATGGATCAGCATTTTCGAAATGCGGATCTGTCGGAAAATATGCCGGTGATTCTGGCGCTTCTGGGGGTCTGGTATCATAATTTTTTCGGCGTGAAGACCCATGCGATCCTGCCGTACGATCAATATCTGCGCATTCTGCCGGCCTATCTCCAGCAGGCCGACATGGAGAGCAACGGCAAAGGGGTAACCCGGGACGGAACCACGGTGGATTACAGCACCGGGCCGGTGGTCTGGGGGGCGGCCGGTACCGACGGCCAGCACGCCTTTTATCAGCTGATTCACCAGGGCACTCAGCTGATTACCTGCGATTTCATCGCCCCAATCCACAGTCAAAACGAACTGGGGGATCAGCACCAGAAACTCATGGCCAATTTCTTCGCCCAGACCGAGGCCTTGATGAGGGGGCGAACCCGGGAGGAGGCCCGGGCAGAGCTGGAGACCGGATGGCTCAATGCGGAGGAGATCGTGGAACTGCTCCCGCACAAGGTGTTCCCGGGCAACCGGCCCACCAACAGTATTCTCATCGACAAACTGACACCCCGGCGTCTCGGTTCGTTGATTGCACTCTATGAGCATAAAATTTTTGTTCAGGGCGTTATCTGGCAGATCAATTCCTTCGACCAGTGGGGAGTGGAGCTTGGTAAACAACTAGCGGGAGTGATCCTGAAAGAACTGCGTAACGAGCCGGAACCCGATCTACACGATGCCTCAACCGCGGGTTTAATCGATTTCTACAAGCGCCAGCGGCAAATTCCAGTTGAAGACTGATCGTTTTTGTGACGGCCAAAGCAGTGGCAGGCAGTTATCTGAAGCAGATGCGGCGCCTGACCATCCGTCGTCCGGCATGTTAGTATGTGCTAATTTATGGTGTTGAGGTAAAAACCCCAGGAAAGTTGGCCCGGCGGCTGTGGGGCACAGTTTAGGAGGAGAGCTATGAATACAGGTCAGGATCCACGTTTCGTCAGTCGTTTGACCAAGAAAACCCTGGCACTCATCCTCGCTGGAGGGCGAGGCTCCCGGTTGAAGCATCTGACCAAATGGCGTTCCAAACCGGCCGTGCCCTTTGGCGGAAAATTTCGCATTATCGATTTTCCGTTGTCCAACTGTATCAATTCCGGTATTCGTCAGATCGGTGTGCTGACCCAGTACAAGTCACACTCCCTGATACTTCATATTCAGCGCGGCTGGAGTTTCCTGCGCGGTGAATTCGGTGAGTTCGTGGAACTGCTTCCGGCCCAGCAGCGGATCGAAAGCGCCTGGTACGCGGGTACTGCCGACGCGATCTATCAGAACCTGGATATCTTTCGAAACCATGACCCGGACTATGTGCTGGTGTTGGCCGGCGACCATATCTACCGCATGGATTACGGCGCCATGATCGCTCATCACGTGGAGACCAACGCGGACATGACCGTGGGCTGTATCGAGGTAGATCTGGAAACGGCCAAAGGGTTTGGCGTCATGGCCGTAGATGAAGAAGATAGAGTCCTGGAGTTCGAGGAAAAACCGGACCAACCCAAACCACTCCCGGGACATAGTGATGTGGCGCTGGCCTCCATGGGGATCTATGTATTCAACAAGGCCTTTCTGTTCGAACAGTTGATAAAAGATGCCGACACGCCGAGTTCCACCCACGATTTCGGTAAGGACATCATTCCATCGGCGATCAGTAAGTATAAGGTAATGGCCTACTCCTTCCGCGATCCCAAGAGCGGTAAGCAGGCCTATTGGCGGGATGTAGGAACCCTGGATGCCTTCTGGTCCGCCAACCTGGAATTGATCGGCGTAACCCCCGAGCTCAATCTTTACGACAAAACCTGGCCCATCTGGACCTATCAGGAGCAGTTGCCGCCGGCAAAGTTTATTTTTGATGACGAAAAACGTCGGGGGATGGCGGTCGATACCATGGTTTCCGGAGGCTGTATCATCTCTGGTTCGACGGTTCGTCATTCGTTGCTGTTCTCAAATGTGCGAGTCAATTCCTACAGCAAGGTCACCGATGCGGTAATAATGCCAGATGTCGATATCGGACGGAATTGCCGTATCACCAAGGCGGTTATCGACCGTGGCTGCAAGATCCCCAAGGGAACGGTGATTGGGGAAGACCAAGAGGCCGACGCCAAGCGTTTCTATGTGTCGCCGGGTGGTGTGGTGCTGGTGACCTCGGAAATGCTCGGACAGGTGCTCAACTATGTCCGATGAGCAAAGCCTCAAGGTAGTTCTGTGCTGGCACATGCATCAGCCAGACTATCGAGGGCCGGATCACGGCGACTATCAGTTACCCTGGGTCTACCTTCATGCGGTCAAGGACTATTCAGACATGGCTGCCCACCTGGAAGGCAATCCGGATGCCCGGGCAGTGGTCAATTTCGCGCCGGTGCTGCTCGAGCAGTTGGAGGACTATGGACAGCAGATCAGCAACTGGCTTGAAACCGGTCAGCTGATCCGGGATCCTCTACTGGCCGCCCTGGCGGGTCCAGGCCTGCCGGTGGATCAGAAGTCGCGTCGGGAGTTGTTTCATGCCTGTCGCAAGGCAAACGAACAAAACTTGATCAAACGCTTTAGCACCTTCCATAGGTTGACCGAAATCGCCGGCTGGGTCGACAAACACGCAGAGTCATCCATCTATCTCAGCGACCAGTATCTGGCTGATCTGCTGGTCTGGTATCATTTGGCATGGATGGGTGAATACAGTCGGACCAACGACCTGAGAATCCGATCGCTGGAGAAAAAACGCATCGACTTCAACGCGGACGATCGCCGGTGCCTGGTGCAGGCAATCGGCGAACTGATCACTGGAATTATCGGACGTTACCGCAAGCTGGCCGAAGAAAACCGGATCGAGCTGTCGGTTACCCCCTATGCCCACCCGATTGTCCCGCTGCTGTTGGATCTTCACTCGGTGCGCGAGGCAATGCCCGATGCGGCGCTTCCCGATGCCCCAAGTTATCCAGGTGGGGAACCGCGGGCACGCTGGCATATTCGAAACGGGATAAAAACCTTTGAACGTTACTTCGGCTTACGCCCGGTCGGATGCTGGCCTTCGGAGGGCGCAGTCAGCGGGGAAACTCTGCGTCTGCTGGAGGAAGAAGGTTTCCGTTGGGCCGCCAGTGGCCAGCAGGTGTTGCACAATAGTCTGGCTGCCTTCAGCGGCGGTGCCGCTATTCCGGAACACTGGATACACCAACCTTATCGGTTGGGTGAGGGCAAGCTGCAATGCTTTTTTCGGGATGACGGGCTATCTGATCTGATTGGGTTTACTTACGCAGACTGGCATGCGGATGATGCGGTTGAGAACCTGGTGCAGCATCTGGAAACCATCGCCGATACAACCGATGGACAGGCAAACAGGGTGGTATCCATTATCATGGATGGAGAGAATGCCTGGGAATACTACCCGCGTAACGGCTGTTTCTATCTTACCTCGCTGTACAAACGTCTGGCCGAGAATCCCCGGCTGGAATTAACCACATTTTCAGATGTCCTGAGCAAACAGAAGAGTGCCCCCCAATCGTTGACCGGTATGGTGGCAGGGAGCTGGGTTTACGGTACCTTTTCGACCTGGATCGGTGATCCGGACAAGAATCGTGCCTGGGAGATGCTGGTCGAGGCCAAGCAAACCTTTGATCGGATTATCGAGAGCGGTCGCTTGGACGACAAGGCAAAGACCGAGGCCGAGCTCCAGTTGGCCCGCTGCGAAGGGTCGGACTGGTTCTGGTGGTTTGGGGATTACAATCCAGGCGAAACGGTAAGCGATTTCGAACGCCTGTTTCGTATGCAGTTGACCTATTTGTATGAACTGCTTGCGGAGGAGCCGCCTGAATACTTGACGAAGGTCTTTGCCCAGGGCACCGGCGATCCAGCGAAGGGTGGTGTGATGAGGCAAAACGTCTGAGCGCGCAGGACACGGAGCACCAGGGAATGACAGAGGAATTGCCCAGCGGTTACCTCGATTGTCGCTGTGCCGGGATTCTGCTCCACATCACCTCATTGCCGGGATCAACCGAAACCGGTGATATGGGGCCAGAAGCCTATCGCCTGGTCGATTTCCTGAAGGATGCCGGTATCCGCGTCTGGCAGATGCTGCCGATCGGACCGACTCAGGCCGACGGTTCGCCTTATCAATCGAGTTCTGTACATGCGGGCAATCCTCGTCTGATCAGTATCGAACCGCTGGCGGTTGAAGGCTGGTTCTCCAAGAATTTGCCGGAGAAAGAACTGATCACGGATAGTGAGAAGGCTAAGATTCTGCGCCACGCCTGGGCCGACTTTCAGGCCAATGCCGAACGGGCGGCGCGGCTGGAGTTGGAGCAGTTCATCGAGAGAGAAAGCTATTGGCTGGAAGACTACGCCCTGTTTCGGGCGCTGCAGGAGGAGCATGAGCACGACCGCTGGTGGGAGTGGCCGGAGGAACTGCGGTCACGGCACGCGAAGGCCCTGACTCAGGCGAGATCCCGGCTTTCACGGGCATTGGGCTTTATTCGCTTCGAACAGTTCCTGTTTTTCAGGCAGTGGTTTTCACTGAAGGCCTATGCCAATGACCGGGGCGTAATGCTGTTTGGGGATATGCCCATTTTTGTCGCCCATAACAGTGCCGAAGTCTGGGCGCATCAGGAGATGTTCCTGCTTGATGCAGAGGGGCATCCCCAGGCAGTGGCCGGTGTCCCACCCGACTATTTCTCGGCAACCGGTCAGCGCTGGGGAAATCCCCTGTATCACTGGAAACGGATGGAAGAGGAGGGCTTTTCGTTCTGGATCGACCGAATGCAGACCCAGCTCCGATTGTTCGATCTCATCCGGATCGACCATTTTCGGGGATTCGAGGCCTATTGGGAGATTCCCGCCCACGAGGAGCATGCCATCCATGGGCGTTGGATCGAAGCACCAGGGGATGCCCTGTTCGACCGCCTTCACCAGAGCTACGATCCCCTGCCACTGGTGGCCGAGGATCTGGGGGTGATCACACCGGAAGTGGACGCCCTGCGTAAAAGATATGGTCTGCCCGGAATGAAGGTATTGCAGTTCGCCTTTTCCGGCGATGTGGCCAACCCCTATCTGCCTTTTCAACACGAGACCAACTCTGTGGTATATACGGGGACCCATGACAATGACACCACTCTGGGCTGGTACGTCAGCCTGGAAGACGATACCAGGCAGTACGTCGATGAATTTCTCGGCTTTTCCCGGGAAGTTATGCCCTGGCCCATGATTCGGGCTGCCTTGGCCTCCCGCTCCCGGATGGCTATCATTCCCATGCAGGATCTGCTGGGGCTCGACGGCAGCCATCGGATGAATCTCCCCGGCACCAGTGAAAACAACTGGGTGTGGCGGTTCGCCTGGGATCAGATCGAGGAGGATCTTGCAGAGCGTCTGCGCCGCAGGATCAAGATGTACGGGCGGTTGGCTTCCAGCTCCTGAGTTATAGCAAAGACAGGATTAGAATATGACCAAACTCGTCAAAAAGGCCGTTTTTCCGGTAGCCGGATTAGGGACACGTTTCTTGCCCGCCACCAAAGCCAGTCCGAAGGAGATGCTGCCGATCGTCGACAAGCCGTTGATTCAATATGCCGTAGAAGAAGCGGTCGCTGCCGGTGTGGAGGTGATGGTGTTCGTGACTGGCCGCAACAAAACAGCGATCAGCAATCACTTTGATACCGCCTATGAGCTGGAGATGGAACTGGAGTCTCGAAACAAGACCGAACTGCTGAGGATCGTGCGCAATATCACGCCGGCTCATGTTTCCTGCGTGTTCATTCGCCAGAGTATGGCGTTGGGTCTGGGTCACGCGGTGCTCTGCGCCGAGCCGGTGGTGGGTGATGAACCTTTTGCCGTGATACTGGCGGACGATCTCATCGATGATGGCAACCGAGGCTGTCTTGCTCAGATGGTGAATATTTTTTCTCAGACCGGCTGCTCAATCCTCGGTACCGAGAAGGTGGCGCCAGAGGATACCACGAGCTACGGCATTGTCGCCACGCAGGAGGAAGGAAAACTGGTCGAGGTCAAGGGAATCGTGGAAAAGCCGAAGCCCCAGGATGCCCCGTCCAATCTTGGGGTAGTGGGGCGTTACATCCTCACCTCGCAGATTTTCCACCATCTGGCCCAGACCGGGCGTGGTGCCGGGGATGAAATCCAACTGACCGATGGTATCGCCAGACTCCTGGAGCACGATAAGGTAATGGCCTACGCCTTCGAGGGTAAGCGGTACGATTGTGGCAGTAAGCTCGGGTATTTAGAGGCAACGGTGGATTACGCCCTCAAACACGAGCATCTGGGAGAGGAGTTCGAGGCCTGGATCAGGCAGCGATTTGGACTGAGTTAGCGCCTATCGGCAGGGATGGTTTCCACCATCGCACGGACCACCGATGTCCAGGCGGCGGCGAGATTTTCCCTGTTATAGCCCCCTCCGCCGAGGGCCAGTATTCTCCCTGCGCATTTCCGCTCCGCCAGCTGGCAAAGTGTCTTGGCGGCGTGGAAATGAGCGCTGCTGCTCAAGGCCAGGTGGGTGATCGGGTCGCCGGCGAGACTGTCGGCACCGCACTGGAGGATGATAAAGTCAGGATCGCTTGCCTCGATGAATCTTTCTACGGTAGGCCAGACTTTGAAAAACAACGCGTCGCCGCTTCCCGGCGGCAGTGGGATATTGAGTTTGGTTCCGACCGCATCACCCCGTCCTGTTTCTTCTATATCCCCGCTGCCCGGGTAGAGGTATCTCCCATTTTCATGGATATCCGCGATCGCCAGATCAGGGTCGTCCTCGAAGGCATAGAACACGCCGTCTCCATGGTGGGCATCGATATCGACGTAAGCTATTCGCCGAACGCCATAGCGTGCGCGCAGGGCATCAATTGCGATGCCACAGTCGTTGAATACACAGAAACCGGCAGAGCTGTCGCGGCGAGCGTGGTGCAGTCCGCCAATGGGGACGAATGCCCGGCGGTGGACACCCGTCATGATCTCTCCTACTGCGGCGAGCACGGTTCCAACTACAACCAGGGCTGCTTCGTATATGCCTTCGAATACCGGCGTGTCGGGATCCAGCATACCGGTGCCTTCTCTGGAAAGCCTTTCCACCCGCTCGGCATATTCCGCAAGATGGAATAGAAGGAGATCCGCCCTGGTGCCTGGAACCGGTTCCCGGATCTCAACCCGGGTATCCAGCCCCTGCGCGAGGACCGCGTCCCAGAATACCTGGAATCGGTCCGGACCGAACGGGTGATTCCTGCCGAAACCGTATTGGGCCAATGCCTTTCCCGCATATAAAATCATCCTGGTCGGCCCTTTTTTTGACTGTTGCTACTTTAAGAGAAAAATCGTCCGCTAACCAGTTGGAAAATCCGGACCGGCCGTGTGCTGAGGCATAAACCTGGAATCTTTGGGCAGAACCTGGTTTCATGCTAACAATTGAGAACGAATCAGGAACTGCCGGGGAATAAAACAATGCATACTGCCACCAAAAGTATCTGTGTCGGAGAGGTAATGAAGGTGGAATTCGGGATGATCAATGGCAAGGCGACGATCTACGAGGCCCTGATGATGATGAAGGAGTACCGAACCTCGGTGCTGGTCGTGGATAAGAAGCATGATGATGATGAATATGGCCTGTTGCTGGTCTCCGACATCGCCCGCAAGGTGTTGGCAAAGGACCGTTCCTGCAGGCGGGTCAATGTCTACGAAGTAATGATCAAGCCGGCGGTGTACGTTGAGCCACGTATGGATATCCGGTACTGTTCCCGACTGTTCGCACGCTTCAATCTGGTACGGGCCCTGGTGGTGGAAAACAAGAAGGTGGTGGGCACGATCAGCCCCAACTCGCTGGTACTTGACGGCATGTTTGCCCTGGATGACTAGCCATCACCGGGAGCGGGAGGAATTGCGCCAAGAGGTTACCCGTCTACGCTTCCACATCGTTTTGTCTGCTGAGGCCTGGCTTCATTACTATCGGGGTAATGTCGGGGCAGTCAGCGTGCAGGCTGAAGACGGTCGCCGTATCCAGTTGCCGGCCAGCAGCCTCAGGTCCTTCGTAACCCATGAAGGTATCAGTGGCTGGTTTGAAATCACTTTTGACCAACACAACCGCCTGATAGAACTCTCCCGACTCTGATATTCGGCCCTGTATGAGCGCTCCTTCCCGCCTCGGTCTTTGGGGCAATCCCACGAATGGGTGCTTCTAAAAAATCCCTTGTATGGGAATTTTCCATACGACGATCAAAAGGCACAATTTTTGATTACCTTAATTTTCATGAACTTACGCCTAGGAGAATGGTGCTGCAACCCCGCTTTAGATGGCCACCTCTAAAAATTCGAGGTACCTTTATGATCGTCAGTTTTTTTTACAGGTAGTGGTTTTCCTCATCTCGAGTGTCTTGGTATCTCATTGATTTAATGGATTAAAGTAAAACTGGCATGGCCCTTGTATGAATATTATCGGGTAGTACCAGCAGTTTTCCACAGAGGGATCGTCGGGTCCGATAGCCAGCCATGTATAAGCAATTTTACGGCCTGTCCAGTGATCCGTTTCGCCTCAGCCCGGACAGTGATTTCTGTCTGCTGCACTCCACCTTTACCCGGGCCAAGGCCTATATGCAGTACGCCCTGCACCGGGGCGAGGGATTTGCAGTCGTTACCGGGCGACCGGGTACCGGAAAAACGACACTGATCGACAGTCTCCTGGACGATTTCAGCCCATCCGAGTTGGACGTCGCCAGGCTGGTCAATGCCCGACTGGAGGGAAGCGATCTGCTACGCATGGTCTGCTATGCCTTTGGTATCTCCGCGGATGGGGCCGACAAATCAGATCTCCTGCAGCGCCTCGCCAAACACATGGGACGCAGCTTAAAACAGAAAAAGCGCCCCTTGCTGATTATCGACGAAGCGCAGGGACTGACCCGCTCGGCGCTGGAAGAGTTGCGGCTGCTCACCAATCTGCAGATCGACGGCCAGCCGTTGCTGCAGATCTTCCTGGTCGGGCAGGAGGAATTACAGGATTTGCTGTCGGATCCGCAACTGGAACAAGTGCGGCAACGAATTATAGGGTCCTGCCGTCTGCAACCGCTCAAACCGGATGAGACAATCGCCTATGTAGTGCACCGTATGAAGCTCGCCGGTTGGGATGGAATTCCCAAGTTGCAGAGCGAGATATTTCCAACCTTGTTCAGGTTCAGCGGGGGAATACCCCGGCTCATAAATCAGGCTTGCAGCCGTCTGTTGTTGCACGGCAGTCTCGAACAGCGTGACGTGCTGGGCGAAGAGGCGATCAACCTGGTGGTCGATGAACTGAGGGCTGAGCACATATCCATCCCTGTAGCCTCATCCTTTATCGATCTGGGGGATTTCGATGCCGAGGCCTTGCAGGCGGCTTTCGCGCCGCTGATTCCCCAGAAACCTATGCCCGGGACTGCGGAGGAACTGTCAGATTCCCTGGGTTCTCAACCGTCTGACACCCCGTTTCCAACCACGGTGCAGTCAGAGACGCTGGAACCTTTCATAGCGCTACCTCCGCAGCCGGTCGAACTCGAAGAGTCCCTGGCACTTTCCTGCTCAGGGGAATCAGCATCCCGCTCCGGCGCGGGCACCGGAACAGAAGATTCAAGGACTGATTTTTCTCCCTTGTGGGGATTGGCTGCCAGCCTCGTTCTGGCGGCATCAGTGTTAGCTGCGTCTCTACTGTCGGCTCCCAGGAATGAACTGGATCGGCTGGTACCAGATACCCTATGGGGTTACCAGGGTATAGAGCGGATTCGGAGTCTGGTTTCCCGCTGGACAGACGGCAACTGGCCGCTGGGGGTTTCGAACAGGGCGAGCGAGTCCCTGCCGGTGCCAGGCCCCGAGTCCCTGCCGCCAGTCGCTAGCATTGCCGAGGTTGTTGTTTCCTATCCGGAGGCGATGCCCAGTATGGAACCGCGTGAACCGTTGGAGATGAATGAGGAGAAGGCTTCGGAGACGAGCTTGATCCCAATCGACAGTGCCGCAGTAGAATCACCGCAGGACGAATTGGCGCCGCAACCGCAACCGGGAAGGCCTCTCCGAACCCCCGTCAGCCAGATCCCTTTTGGTTTTGACAGTGTGGAGATTCTACCTGAGCATCAGAAATTGTTGGATACGGTGGCCAGCATCCTCATCGCATCCCGCGAGAACACCGCACATATCGTTGGTTACACGGACGCTATCGGCCCATCCGTTTACAATGACTTTCTGTCTGAACAACGGGCTGCCGCTGTGGCAGACTATATCAAGGCAAAAGGGGTATCGGGAGAGCAGTTAACGGTCGAAGGTCGTAACGGTGGGCGCGAAATCAAAGCAAACACCGCGGAAAAAGAGACCGTACGCGCGGTAAAAATTTACTTCGAACCGGATAATGCCTTAACCCACCTGGTCTCCTACGATCCGGAGTGAACGCTGATTCAGTTCTCCGTGTCGCTGCTGCGGTCCTCTTCAAAACATCGCGTTGGGATCTGCGACTGTCAAGGCGTTAGGCATCTCTTGAAGCGGAGGATCCTTCAACCTGTATTGCGGGGAAAGGAGAGAAGCGGGTCTTTTCTGACATTTTTTCGAGCCTGCCAGCCTTATGGGTTAAAAGTTTTTCGGAAGATGCCGCCAAATCGACAAAGATGAGTCGGTTATTAGGTCGCGATGTTTGCGGTATGATCGGTTTCACTCTTTGGACCATGAGGGCCCTATAACCCTTCCAGATGGGTGGGTTTTGCTAAATAGAGACGAGGGATTGTCGCGATCGAATCGGTGTGGCAAATGCGTTCAGTACCCGCAGATTATGTTATCGACCTTCCCGCAACCACCCAAGCGGTTAAGCCGGTGGTATACCGGCAGTGGTTTGGATTCGAAGTCCGTGCCTTGCGGGAGATGTCCTATCATGCGGTTCGGGAAATGAATTGGACCGGAGGCATCAAGTTGCCCGCCTATGGCTATCTGTTTGTTGACACCCGGTCCGATGAGTATCAAGACACACCGACGAACATAGTCGTTGGCGCCGCGTTTTTTGCTCGCGATGTCTACGAGGATGTTCCCGCCGATTGGTTCATGACCGCGGTCTGGCTTCATGAGACCGCCAGGGGAAGAGGTCTTTTCACCAGTGCTCTGCCGGAGATGGAGGAGGCATTCGGTCAGTTTGCCATCTGCGGACCATACAGTGACGGCTTCAAGTCATTGATGAAAAATCATCCCCAGGTGGGATCCCACGCCATCGAAAAATTTCTAGGCTCGTCGGGGTTATAAAAATAATCATAGAAGGCGATTATGAACCCTTGATCTAAGGCCCTTCCAGAGTAGGATAACGACCAGCCTTAGCCTTTCTGCTGTCTTGAACGAATGCATAATTGAGCCCCCTCAATCGCCATATATACAATCCGAAGTCATACCCCATGTTACAACAGAGACATGGAACATCGGAGTCAATCTCCAGATCAAAACCGTAACGACCTTCTCGGGATAAACAGGCGAGTTATAAAATACCAAGTAAAATAGAGGGATAAAGCAACCAGGCGTCCGATGCGGGCAGACTGCCGGTAAAGATGTGAGATGCGTCGTTAACTAGTGTGAGACGCGTCACCAATATAAGAAATAACTTTGTTTTTAAGCTTTCCTTAAGCTTTCTTTAAGCTGGCTCGTATAGAGTCTTCATCGGTGAGTAGTTCGTTCCCAAGGTTTTGTTCCGTTGCGAGGATGATGGGCACAACCGAAGTACTGCGTTGATCTGATTACCAAGTCAAATAGAAAGGATTCTTCACAGGTGATTCATGCGCCTGCGACAGTGCTTCTTTGTGCCTCGGATTTTGCTTGGAACCAACGCGAGTTTACGGGAACGGTTGTTCGCCAAGGGGTTGGGCTTGGCTAGGTGGATGTTGATTGGTGTATAGCCGTTGGCTGGTTATTGTCGTTACCTTTTACCGCCCCAGCGAGTCTGGATTGAAGTCTGTCCGTGGGAACGCAAGATTCCGGGCCACACGCTTGGTATCGGGTTATGTGGGATTGCGGGACTTCACTATCTTTACCAATGTTGGGAGAAATGACATTGCAGACACAAACGCTATCTCGGCGATCGCACAGGCACCCTGCGATCACTCATACCGGGGCGCTGGCCGGTGCCAGACGAATGAGGGGGGCTTTCCTACTCCTTACCGGTATTCTTCTGACCGCACCAACCCTGGTGCTGGCTGATGATGATGAAATCGATATCGATCGCGCGAGCTGGAGTAGCTGGCGCAACCAGTTGACGGTGCGCGGTGATAACGCGCCGGATAATGCGACCGTGACCATTCGGTACGGTGAAAAAGATGATAGAGGTGCCGTGATCGGCACCACCAAGGCGGACGGTGATGGCGATTGGTCATTTAGTGTCTCTAGTCTGAATCCCGTGCCCTGTGAAGTTACCGTGCAGGCTGGCGGTCGCGACGACGATGATAAGGAAGTGCGCCGCGCTCCGCGCGACTGCAGCAACGACGGTGATGGCATCGTTCAGCCGCCACCGGCGAACATTCCTCCGACGGCCGATGCCAACGGCCCCTATACCGGTACGACCGGAATTGCGGTGAGCTTCAGCAGCGCCGGTTCGAATGACCCGGACGGTAGCATTGCCTCCTATGCCTGGGACTTCGGCGACGGCAACACCAGCACCCAGGCTAACCCGAGCCACACCTACCAGTCGGCCGGTAACTACACTGTCTCCCTGACGGTGACCGACAACGACAATGCCAGCAACAGTGACTCCACTGCGGCGACAATCGCCGACCAGCCACCGGTCAACGTGCCGCCGGTTGCCAATGCGAATGGCCCATACACCGGGACAGCGGGCGTTGCGGTGAACTTCAGCAGCGCTGGCTCGAATGACCCGGATGGTAGCATTGCCTCCTATGCCTGGGACTTCGGCGACGGCAACACCAGCACCCAGGCCAACCCGAGCCACACCTACCAGTCGGCCGGTAACTACACTGTCTCCCTGACGGTGACCGACAACAGCAACGCCAGCAACAGTGACTCCACTGCGGCGACAATCGCCGACCAGCCACCGGTCAACGTGCCGCCGGTTGCCAATGCGAATGGCCCATACACCGGGACAGCGGGCGTTGCGGTGAACTTCAGCAGCGCTGGCTCGAATGACCCGGACGGTAACATTGCCTCCTATGCCTGGGACTTCGGCGACGGCAACACCAGCACCCAGGCCAACCCGAGCCACACCTACCAGTCGGCCGGTAACTACACTGTCTCCCTGACGGTGACCGACAACAACAACGCCAGCAACAGTGACTCCACTGCGGCGACAATCGCCGACCAGCCACCGGTCAATGTGCCGCCGATTGCCAATGCGAACGGCCCGTATGTCGGGACCACGGATGTTGCGGTGAGCTTCAGCAGCGCCGGTTCAAATGATCCTGACGGCAGTAGCGTTACCTACAGCTGGGACTTTGGCGACGGCAACACCAGTGCCCAGGCTAACCCAAGCCACACCTACCAGTCGGCTGGTAACTACAATGTCTCCCTGACGGTGACCGACAACGCCGGTGACACGGGTACGGATTCAACCACCGCGTCGGTTACGGATCCGGTAGTCTGTACCTCACCTATCCAGGACCACTGCACGATCACCGAGTACACCGGCCCCGAGGTCTGTGTCCAGTGCCACGAAAAGCAGGCAATTGACATGCATGGCTCGGTGCACTACCAGCAGGGTGGAGACTACCCCAATACGACCAACATCCCGCTTAATTTTGCGGCAGCCGGCGAGCGGCCCGCACAGGCGGCAGGCGATCTGGTCGCCACCGGCATTAACACCTACTGCGGCACACACGAGAATTCGCCGCGCTTTACCTGCGCCGGCTGTCACGTGGGCAACGGGCGGTTCCCCATGGCCCAGTCGGATTTCGAACAACTTGATCCCGCCTCTCAGGCTGCACACGATCAGTTGGCTAACATTGATTGCTTGATGTGTCATCAGGAAGACTACAAACGCTTTCCGGACTGGTTAACACAGGCAGAAGGCGGCAACGGCTACGGCTTCATAGACCTGATCCTGCTGAACGTGGAGGATGATGGCAATGGCAATCTGGTTGAACTGGACGGTGCGAAAGTGGTACGCACTGGTTTCGCCGGCATACCGAACGTCGATCCTGTCACTGGGGACTTTCAGTTCATGCCTGCCGGCAGCGACACCTTGCCCGATACTGTACCCATGGCGCCGATGGCCCTTACTACGCTTGAGGCGGCACAGAACGTCCATCTCACCACTCGCCAGTCCTGCCTCAACTGTCACGCTGGAGCGGCCGGTGGCGACGGCACCAAGCGCGGTGATCTGTCCAAGGAGAACGTGGATCCGCACATCTCAGTCGATATGCACATGAGTACAGCGGGCGCCAACCTGACCTGCTCGGACTGCCACAGCGAGACCCTGCCGGACGGCACTGGTCACCGTCTGCGCGGACGTGGCCTGGATCTGCGGCCGAACGACGTGGCCGAGCGGTTCACCTGCGAAAGCTGCCATGATGATCGTCCGCACGGCGACTTCAGCACCACTGCCGGCGCTAGTAGAGACAAGCATGCACAGAAAGTGGCCTGTCAGACCTGTCACATCCCGAACTACGCCAAGGCGGCTGTAGGCACCGAGGTAGCGCGCGACTGGCAGGATCCGCACCCCTCGGCCGCGGCCTGTAACGGACGCGGTGGCTGGCTGCCGCGGGAGGATAAGGGCGGCCTCGATGGGGGGAGCCTGATACCCAGCTATCAATGGTTCGATGGCACCAGCGAGATCTACTTTCTCGGCGAGTCGCTGGACAATGTTCCGACCGTGCCGCTGGACGCCGATGTGGCCGCCAGTTTTGTCGGCGACTTCAATCCAGGCGAACCGGCCTACGTGATCGGCATGCCCAACGGCGACGTAGCCAGTACCAGCCTCGATACCAAGCTCTATCCCATGAAGGAGCACTGGGGCAAGCTGGCTCGCAACGACGACGACAATACATTGGTCGGTCACTCCACATTCGAGTTCTTCCGCACTGGCAGTTTCTGCCGTGCGGTGGCCGTTGGTTTGGGGCTGGAAGATGTCAATGTGGATCCCAGCACTGTGTGTGGTGGTCTCCCTGGCGACCTGGAAATGCCGCAGGGTACTAACACAAGTGTTGTTGCGGTACACACCTTCCAGACCATCAACCATGGTGTGGAGACCATTGGTAGTGCGCTTGACTGTAACTCTTGCCACGAGAGCACTGCGAGGATGGACCTCCAGGGAGATCTCGGTTACGCGTTGAAGGGGCCCGAGTCCCAAGTCTGTACCCAGTGCCACGGAAGTGAAAACTCCATGAGTTTCAATGGGGTACATGATCGGCATGTGAGGCGGGAGGGCAAAGACTGCTCGGTCTGCCACACGTTCTCCCGGCCGGAACGAGGCTTGAGTACCCGCCTTAACTAGGACGAGAGACTAAAGAGTATGGCGGCAGGGAAGCCGCCGGAATCAACCAACGCCCCCGCCCGGTGGATACCAGGCGGGGGTGTTTTTATTTGTGCAGGGCATGCTCGTTGAGAACATCTATGACCCCTGTTGCGGCATCACGACCTGTGGACAGAGTGCGGCTATTTCGTCGTAGACCTGCCAGGGCTGCTTTTCATAGCGGCGGGAAAAATGAAAGGGTATCAAGTACTGCACACCGGCCTGGTTGGCTATTTCGGCACAGGATCGGGTTGTCAGGTGTCCGCTGCGTTTCGCCTGGGCCTCCTCCCGAAGCAGAAAGGTTGATTCACAGAACAGGGTATGCGCACCCGTTGCCAGCGACATCAGCCGTTGGCGGTTATCCGGGGTGTCAGAGAAGTCTGTGGCATACACAAGCTTTTTACCCTCGCTGACCAGTATCAGATCTTCGCTAAGTCTCTCGACCGTCTCACACCGGCCATCGGGCAGCCTGAGCTCAAGGCTGTGCTCAGCGGCCAGGATATGCCGTTTCAGGTCGTTCAACCAGGGGCCGGGTTTCAGTTTCCTTTGTTGCAACCGCTCCTTGCGCACCTTGATCTCTAGAGAGGGCTGATAGGCATAGGCCAGAACAGGCGTACCGTGATCCAGGGTGACAGCCTGCACCTGAAAGTCAACTTCGGCCAACAATACACCATCAGCGCACTCTTCTTCACCGAGGAAATCCCGTCCAGCTTTTCCCGCCTGCAGGCGGTAACCATGCAATCGGTTGTCGTGGAGTTCGAGTACCTCGAACAGCGGTCCGTGGTCTCCGATCCGATCCCAGCGGATCCCACTGATCAGACCTTCGATATGGGCTGCCAGACCGGGGGGGCCATACAGACGACAGATCGATGTTTCACCGATACGGGAACGCAGCAGCCAGAGAAAGCCGCTGATGTGGTCCATATGGGCATGGCTGATAAAGACATCGCTGACTTGATGGGCGATGCGGGCCGGGAGCCTCGAACCATCACCAAGATCGAACATCAGGCTGCGACGACTTTGACCCAGACGCAGGTGCAGCAGGGGGTCGCCGAAGATCCCGTTCATCAGCGTTGCCGTGACCTTTCCTACCTGTACCAAGGGTCGCACACCGCTGCTCCGCAACAGGGCGTCTGGTAGCACGTCAGATCGCGGGATGTAACGTACGATACCATCGGCGAAGCGTTTGCTGGAGACCAACAAGTTCTCTTCATTGCGGCAGGCATCGCGTACCAGCAGCGTCTTGGTTGGCGATACACCAGCTGGCAGGAGCACTGACAGGGTTGTTTCATAAAAACCGCTGACCTCTCCCATGGCTATTGATCTATCCCTTTTCAGGAATGCCACCTGTTTTCCCAGCCAGGCCTCCACTGCTTTCCGCGGTGGGGTGCCAACCAGATTCAATGACTCCAATGCAATTCGGTGTTCGATGGCCCCGGTGAGGTATCTATCCCACAAGCTGCTGCGACTGCGCGCACGGCGCGCCTTGCTAGGCCGATTGGCAGCCAATGAAGCGCGCAGATAGGCAATATCGCATGTCAGGGTATTTAGCTCATCAGCCAATGGCAGTGACTGCCCCTCACGCATGAGTACCAGTACCAGGTCGATAGCGGCCGTCCGTACCAGGGCATCCAGCAATTCAGCTCCTGCCACCCCCCTGACCACACCGGGTGCATCCAGCAAGAGCGAGGGCTCCGTCACTTCCGCTGCCAGTTTGGCCACTGCCGATACCAGCGGTAACCGGAATCGGGCGGCGTCCAGGGTGCAGAGTGGCTCGACCCGCACTGGAGACCATTTCCCTGCCTGCCAGGTGCCGAGACAGACAGCACCGGGTACGCCAAAGTCCGGCGACCCGGGATCCGCGCCCAGACAGAATATCCGATGCCCGGAAATTGCCAGCTGCCCGGCGAGCCCGGCTGCCAGAGTCGTTTTGCCTATGCCCGGTTGTCCAAAGATCAATACCCGGTGATTTCCTATAGGCAGTTGATCGACCAGAAGTTCCGGTCTGCAGGCCAGAAGGATTGGCCTAAGCGTTTGCTTCATCTCCTGTGCCTCCCCACATAGAGCTTAGCCAATGAGGGAACACTGACCGGTATTTAGGGCCAGTAAATAACCCCGAATGAAACCTAGCGCAGTTTCGGAGAACTGGGGGCAGGGAAGCGGCGTCTACGAACCTAATTAATGATGGTATTTTCCTAAAATATAACAAGAACTTACTGGACCCCGGCAGTCACTGGGATGGCTGCGGTTGGCCATTTTCAGGACAACCCTTGTGACCACATTCACGTTCCCGCCGCCAATAGTTCAAGGGCAGTCTCCCGTTGGACGCTAAATACCATTGTGTCCATCTTCGAAGGGAGCAGAATCAATGTCACGACAACGTCTGTACGCCGGATTGCTGGCCTTATCCAGTATCCTGATCATCAATACGGCCAGCGCGGGCCAGCTACACGATGCCATCGAGAAGGGAGAGACGGCTAAGGTAAAACAGCTACTTGCGAATGGAAAAGTCAATTTCCAGTCTACCAACAACAACGGCTTTCTTCCTCTGCAGGTTGCGGTAATGTACGGCCGTACCGAAGTATGCGAACTGCTGATCAAACAGGGAGAGGATGTCAACGAGCAAGACCGAGCAGGCGGTATGGCGCCATTACACATAGCAGCCGGGAAGGGTAATCTGCCCCAGTCAGTCTGGATGGTACTGCTCGACAATGGCGCGAATCTGAATATCAAAGATCGATACGGGCGCACCCCACTGCATCTGATTGCCAGGGCCGGTGATCCCAGGATCGCCAAGATGCTGATCAAGAAGGGTGCCCGTACCAATATACGCGACCAGCAGGGAAAGACGCCGCTCGATATTGCCAGCGACAGTGGGCACGAGAAGATGGTGGCGGTGCTTTCCCAGGAGAGTGTTGCCGCCCGCCGCTGAGTTTGGTCCGAACTTTTTCACCCCCGGCCCGGAGGGGACGGGGGGTGAATCAGCATTCCACCGACAGGCGCACATATCAGGTTGATCTGAAAAGAGCCCCTGAAATAGCAAAGCCCGCCAGGGATTTCCTGGCGGGCTTTGCTTGATTTTGCGGCACCGAGTCATTTCAGATGAATCAAACTTTCTGATTAGTTTGAATATTTTTTATATGCCAATGGCTTAAGGCCCAGCTCCAGAATTCCTCCAAATCAGCGGGTGGCTCCAGTGGCAAAGGTTGATTTAGAAACTCCAGCGCGGCGAGCAGGGCTGGCAGGGGGTTCTCTTTTTGCACCGGCAGCGCCCCATCCTGCTTGCTCAACTTCTGCCCCTGGGAATTCAGGACCAGGGGGAGATGGGCATAGGCCGGCGTGGGCAGAGCCAACAGCCGCTGGAGATAGATCTGCCTGGGCGTGGAAACCAATAGATCCGTACCCCGCACAATCCGAGTAATATCCTGGAAGGCGTCGTCGATCACCACCGCGAGCTGATAGGCGAACAGACCGTCACTGCGACGAATCAGGAAGTCCCCGATTTGCTTCTCCAGGTTCTGCTCTATCCGACCACAGATCAGGTCCGAAAACCGGATAGGATCGTCTTGGGTACGCACCCGCACTGCAAGGGCAGGGCGGTTTGCCGACAGCCCCCCGCGACAGGTGCCCGGATATCGAGTGCCCTCCAATCCCACGCTTCCGGCTTCATTGATCTCCCGACGGGTACAGGCGCAGGGGTATGCGATCTGTTGCGTTTTTAACTCCCGAAGCGCCTCCTGGTAGGCGGCCAGACGCTGGCTCTGGTAGATAATCCCACCATCCCATTCGAAACCGAACGCCTCCAGGGTCCGTAATATGTCGTCCGCGGCCCCGGGTTTTTCCCTCGGTGGGTCCAGGTCCTCGATTCGAACCAGCCAGGTGCCCTGGTTACAGCGCGCGTCGAGATAACTGCCCAGTGCCGCAACCAGAGAGCCGAAGTGAAGTGGACCACTGGGGGAGGGGGCGAAGCGTCCGCGGTAGGCTGTAGTCTGTATGGTCATAAAAAAGCCGGCATTACGCCGGCTGGTATCAAAAATTCGATTAATGAGCGGTTCAGCTCATCTGCTTTTCCCGAATCTCGTCCAGGGTTTTGCAGTCGATACAGAGGGTGGCCGTAGGGCGCGCCTCAAGCCGCCGGATTCCAATCTCAACGCCGCAGGCCTCACAGTAGCCGTATTCGTGGCTATCGATCAATGAAATGGTGTCATCAATCTTCTTGATAAGCTTGCGTTCCCGGTCCCGGGTGCGCAATTCAAGGCTGAATTCCGACTCCTGGGTGGCCCGGTCGTTAGGATCAGGGAAATTGGCCGCTTCGTCCTGCATGTGATGAACGGTGCGGTCCACTTCCTCCATGAGTTCCTTTTTCCATGCCTGCAGGATGGCCCGAAAATGGTCCCCCTGCTTCTCGTTCATGTACTCTTCGCCCTTTTTTGACTTGTAGGGCTCGAAGCCAAACGGACCGTTCAGGTCGCGCTTAGGTTTCTTTTTTGCGGTCATTCAGTGACTCCTGCAAACCACGCTGCTGAAGAAGAGCGGTATATTAACCAGAATCGCGCGTTTTGGGCAAGAAACCTGATCCGCGGGATGAATCGATCGGTGGCTTTCGGTAAGCTTGTGATTATTTGTTGCTAAATCGAAAGGCAGTAGAGATGGCGAATCTGGAAGCATTGTTGTTCGATGTGGATGGGACCCTGGCGGACACCGAACGCGAGGGCCATCGGGTGGCGTTCAATGCCGCGTTTGCCCAGGAGAAACTGGACTGGAACTGGGATGGACAGCTGTACGGCCGGCTGTTGCGGGTAACGGGAGGAAAAGAGCGGATCCGTTATTACCTGCAGGAATTCAACACCACCTTTTCCGGACCCAAGGATCTGGATTCGTTCATTGCCGATCTGCATGCTTCCAAGACGGCTCACTACAAGAAGCTGATGGCCGAAGGGCGCATCCCGCTTCGAATCGGGGTACGCCGCCTGCTGCAGGAGGCCCGTGACAGCGGTCTGAGACTGGGAATTGCTACGACAACGACGCCGGACAATGTTTTTTCCCTACTCAACAGCGGTCTGGAGCAGGGAGGCGCCTCCTGGTTCGATGTGATCGCGGCCGGAGACGTAGTCCCGGCCAAGAAACCGGCGCCCGATATTTATCTCTGGGCTATGGGGCAGATGGGGCTGGGGCCTGATGCCTGCCTGGCCCTGGAGGATTCACACAATGGGGTACGTTCTGTCCTGGATGCGGGAATCAAGTCGCTGGTGGTGACGGTCAACGGCTACACCCGTAACGAGGATTTCAGCGGAGCTGGTCTGGTAGTCGATCACCTCGGAGGGCCGGGTCACCCCTGTACCGCGCTGACGGGTGATCTGGGGGGGCATCAGATGGTGAATGTGGACCTCTTGCGGCAGTTGCACGCGGAGTCCAATCCTTGAGATTCTCAGTCTTGCTCGTTGTCGCCATGGTATGAAAAACACTCACAACAAGAGGCCAGGGAATTCCAAGGTATCCAGCAATGACGGAGTTCAGATACCAAACAGGTTACTCTTCCTCCCTGATGAGCCGAAAACAGGTGGCGAATGAATGAATCCGTAAAAATCAGTAAACGGATGGAAAAAATCCAGCCATTCTATGTCATGGAACTGCTGGCAAGGGCCAAGGCATTGGAGGCGGAGGGACGTTCGATCATTCACATGGAGGTGGGAGAACCCGATTTCGCGACACCCGAGTCCATTGTCCGGGCGGGCCAGCAGGCCCTGGAAATGGGACATACCCGCTACACCCCAGCCACTGGTCTGCCAGAGTTGAGGGAGGCGATTGCCTCGTTTTATCGTGAGTATTTCGGAACAGCGGTGGAATCAGCGCGGGTTGTTGTCACCCCCGGCTCATCCGGTGCCCTGCAGCTGTTGTTGAGTGTGCTGGTCGATCCCGGCGAGGCGGTGCTTCTGGCCGATCCCGGGTATCCCTGCAACCGTCACTTCGTTCAGCTGGTAGGAGGAGAACCGATCAATATCCCGGTCGGGCCGGAAACAGGTTATCAGCTCACCGCTGAAATCGTGTCTCAGGCCTGGACCAAAAGCACACGGGCGGTCCTGGTGGCCTCTCCGTCGAATCCGACCGGGACTTTGTTGACTCGAAACGAACTCGCCGCCATCCATGAAGTCGTCGATCAACGGGGTGGGGTACTGATCGTGGACGAAATCTACCAGGGGCTGGTTTATAACGAGCAGGCCCGGGAGACGGCGCTGGCCATTTCGGATAATATCTTTGTTATCAACAGCTTTTCAAAATATTTCAGCATGACCGGCTGGCGTTTGGGCTGGCTCATTGCCCCCCTGCCTTATGTGGGTGCCATCGATCGACTGGCCCAGAATCTTTTTCTGTCTCCATCAACCCCTGCGCAGCACGCGGCCCTGGCGGCCTTTGCCCCGGAAACCCTGACCATTCTGGAGCAGCGAAGACAGGCATTTCAGCAGCGAAGAGACTACCTGCTGCCAGCCCTGCAGCGACTGGGCTTCGGTATTCCCGTTACGCCGGATGGGGCCTTCTACCTCTATGCGAACTGCGGCGCACTCACGCATGACAGCTTCCAGTTCTGCATGGATCTGCTGGAGCAGCAAGGAGTTGCGGTCACTCCTGGAAAGGATTTCGGCTTCAACCAGCCGCAACAGCACCTTCGCTTTGCCTACACCACCAAGATCCCGCAGCTGCAAGAAGGGGTAAAAAGATTGGCCAATTTTATTGCTGCGTAGCCGCTGTTTCCCGCTGTCTGCACCACAACGCCGTAGCCCCCGCCACGGCTGCCGGCATGGCGGCAAAATTCAGTATCGGGATCATCATCAGCAAGGTGACCCCAGCGCCAAATCCCAAAGCGGTCAGTCTCGACTTTTTCAGCTGTCTCAACTGATCCTTGAAACCAAGGCCATGGTTTCCCATCGGGTAATCCATGTACTCAAGACTGAGGTACCAGGCGCTGAAGGCAAGCCACAGAAAGGGAGCCGCAATCTGGAGCCCGGGAATAAGGAACAAGAGCAGCAATGGCAGTGCCCGAAGCAAAAAATAGAGCAGTTTGCGAAATTCGGAAAACAGCGCCGGCAGTACTGCCGCGGTAATAGATGGGTAGGGGTTGGGAGGGCTTTTCCCGGTCAGGGAATACTCTACCTTCTCTGCCAGCATGCCGTTGAAAGGTGCGGCAAGGAGATTGGCGATGGCCGTGAAGGTATAAAAGACGATCAACAGAAAAGAGAGGGCGACCAGGGGCCACAGCAACCAGCGGAAATAGTGCAGCCAGCTCGAACTGGGAAGAAACCGGTCGAGAAACTGCGCGAACTGGGAATATCCCAGCCACCCGACCAGGGAGAACACCAGGATATTGATCAGAACCGGTATTATCAGATACCGCTTCAGTCCTGGGCGAAAAAGTAGTTTCAGGCCTTGGAGGACATATCCAGCGCCGGCAAAAGGATTTTTATTCATATTGAGATTGTTTTTTACGGAATCGGGCGGAAAACCAGGATTGTATACCGACCTCGGGTTAAACAGGATGCGTGAGGTATCCGAAAGGTTAGGGAATTCGTTATTCCGGGTCTCCACTTCGTTCCGCCCGAAATGACGGTTTTCTTGGCCTAAGTCAGTGCCATTGATATCAAAGATGGATTTTCCAGAGATTCCCCAAAATGTACACCTCCGGGTTAAAGCATTTAGTTCATCGGCCGCAGTTTATGGTGATCTGGCAAGAGGGAAATTTCCGCCAGATGTCAACAATGTCGCGCCTGGGCGATCCAGTAGGGATTTTTCATTTATGGCATGATATTCTTCGGTGCGGTTTGTAGAAGCCGTATCAGATTAAGCTAGAAGACAAGGGACCTGGTGTATAGCTGCAGGAGCTGACTCCAGGGCCCATTAAACCGGGTTTTAGGAGGGAGCAAGTAATCGTGAACATACGCCGCCTTTTATTGGGAGTGCTGACCACCAGCCTGATGCTTGCCGGCTGCGCCAGCCAGAGTCCCCATCCCGAGCTGCCCCAGACGATGGGAGACGCTCAGTTTTCAAGCAAATACAGGATTGCACCGGGTGATTCGGTGGAAATCTTCGTATGGAGAAATCCAGATATTTCCCAGACGGTCACAGTCCGCCCGGACGGTTACCTGACAGCCCCTCTGCTGGAAGACATCCCGGCAGCGGAAAAGACACCCACCGAGCTGGCGCGGGACCTGGAAAAAGAGCTTTCCACCTATTTGCGAGATCCTCTGGTGACGGTAATCGTCAATGGTTTTGTGGGGATCTTCGAAGAACAGATACGGGTAGTGGGGGAAGCGGCGGAACCTCGCGCGCTGCTGTATAAGGATTCCATGACCCTGCTGGACGTGATGATTGCGGTTGGCGGGGTGACGGAATTCGCCGATGGCAACAAGACCGTTCTGGTTCGGATGGAGGATGGCGGGCAGCAGCAGTACACCGTTCGCATAGATGACCTGCTCCAGGACGGGGACATATCGGCCAATGTGGATATGAAGCCCGGCGATATCCTGATCGTCCCGGAAGCCTGGTTCTAGCCTTTAATCGACCATGCATGATCTCATCCTGCAGTTGCTGGGGTATGTCCGGGGTGTCTGGCGTTTCCGCTGGTGGATCCTGGGTATTGCCTGGCTGGTCTCCGTTGTCGGCTGGGTGGTGGTGGCTAAACTCCCCGATCAGTACGAAGCCTCAGCCAGGGTGTATGTCGACACTGAAACCCTGTTAAAGCCTCTGTTACGGGGGTTGGCAGTGCGCGGGGATGAGCGCCAACGTCTGCTGCTGATGTCGAAGACGCTGCTTAGCCGCCCCAACCTGGAAAAGGTGATGCGGATGGCCGACCTTGATCTCCAGGCCAAGACCGAGGCGGACACCGAGTCGATCATCGGGCAGCTTACGGATAACATCAAACTCGAAACTACCCGCGATATAAATCTCTATACCATCGGCTATGAGGACGCGAAACCCGAGCTGGCGAAGCTGGTGGTCAAGTCGCTGCTGACTATTTTTGTCGAATCCAATCTTGGCGATACCCGCAAAGACCAGGATTCGGCACGCCAGTTTCTGGAACGGCAGATCGCCGAGTACGAAAAGCGCCTGGAGGCGGCAGAGGGTCGGCGAGCGGCGTTCAAACAGAAGAATCTGGCCTATCTGACGGGCGACAAGGGTGGTTATTATCAGCGCCTGCAGTCCGCATACGCGATGCTGTCTCAGGCAGAGCTGGAGTTGAAGGTCCAACAGGACCGGCTGGATGTTCTCAGACAGCAGGTGGAAGGGGAGTTGCCCAGTTTTGGTATCGTGGAAGAACCCCTGGTGACGGAATCTTTGTCTTCACCTCTGGATTCGCGCATTGCCGGTCTGGAGGCCAAACTGGACGATCTGCTGTTGAGGTACACAGCAAGGCACCCGGACGTCGTCGCGGTGAAGGCGACTATGAGGCAACTGAAGGCCCAGCGTGAACGTGAGATGGCATCCTCCGGCGCTAGTAGTGCCGCGGCACAGTCATCCCTCGACACCAATCCGGTCTATCAACAGATGCGGATCAGTTTCGCGGAGGTGGAGGCAGATGTCGCAGCCAAACAGGCGGTGGTCACCGAGTACAAGACCCGCATCGAGAATCTGAAGGCGGCGGTCGACATGGTATTGCAGGTGGAGGCCGAAGAGATACAACTGGACCGTGACTACGGCATTCTCAAGGAACAGCACCAGGAGTTGATGGAACGGCTCGAATCCGCGCGATTGAGCCATGATGTGGATGCACGCTCCGACTCGGTCCGCTTCCGCATCGTTGATCCGCCTCGGGTACCCCCTTCACCCACCGGCCCGCCCAGAGTCCTCTTGAGCAGTGCCGTATTGCTTGTAGCACTTGCGTTTGGGGTCGTTCTTGCGTTTCTGATGTCCCAGCTACGGCCAACATTCGATGATCGCAGGCTGCTGAACGAGATTACCGATCTGCCTGTACTGGGCAGCGTCAGCATGATCTGGACCAGCCAGCAACTCAAAGCGCGGAAGCGGCGGCATCTTGGGTTCCTTTTCGGACTCCTGGCGTTAATTTCAGCCTACGGTGTTGTAACTGGCTCCTATATCTACCAGGTCGACTGGACCGGTTACCTCGGTAGTGTTCGATCGATCGCCGGGCTATAAGGGATGAGACCATGAGTATTATCGAAAAAGCGGTAGACAAACTGGTCAAAGAATCGGGGACGGAACAAAAGCCGCCTGTCAGGGACCCTCTGAATTCCGGGATCACTCCGTCAACAGCAGGAGACCCGAAAGCAGAGGAGCTTGGGAGCACTGGTACGGCCAGTCCCGAAATGTCCCATGAACCCGATATAGAGACACGGGAAAGCACTGCCACTTCTTCGGGACTCCCACTGTCGGAGCGGGCAAAGAGTCCGGATCAAGACCTCGGCGAGGCAGCTATTCGATTAGTGGATACAGAAATAGAGGGAGTGCTCTCTCATAGCGGCGAACGTTCCCGGCTGGCAGAAGAATATCGCATGATCAAACGGCCGCTGCTGGTTCGGGCCTTTTCCGGAGATCAATCAGCCAAAAATGTTCCCAACCTGATTATGGTCACCAGTGCCTTGTCAGGAGAGGGGAAAACCTTTACTTCGCTTAACCTGGCCATTTCGATTGCAATGGAAATGGACAGAACGGTTCTGTTGGTGGATTCGGACCTGGCCAAGCCCAACCTCTCGCGTATGCTCCAGATCAGTGAACGGCCCGGATTCACCGAATGCCTGATGGATCCGAATCTAGAGATGGGAGATTGTCTGCTGCGTACCGATGTCCCCAAGCTGACGGTGCTTCCGGCCGGTCAGCGTGTCAACCGGGCAACCGAATTGCTGGCAAGTAATACAATGGAAGCACGGCTGTTGGAGATGTCTTCGCGCTACGCCGACAGAATCGTGCTGTTTGACTCTCCGCCGCTGCTGGCTACCAGTGAGGCCAGCGTATTGGCCCGGCATGTAGGGCAGGTTGCGGTGGTCATCGAATATGGGAGCACACCCCAGTTCCTGGTCAAAGAGGCCCTGGGACTGCTGGAGTCGTCGGAATCGGTTTCCCTTATCCTCAATAAGACCCGTGACGATTTCCTAAGTCGACATGTGGGCGGCTATGGGTACGGCTATGGCAAGGGCTATGGTTATGGCACCTATGGAGATCGGTAAGCAATGTTGAGGCGAAATCGATGCAACCACATCCTCGCGTCGAGCCTGTTATTAGTGCTCTCGACAACAGCTCTCAGTGCACCAAGATGGCATTTTAGCAAGGGCATGTCAGTCGGGGCGATTTATACCGACAACTATAACCTGGAGCCCGATAACGAAGAGGGAGATCTGGGCCTTCGGGTTACGCCGAACGTAAACTTTAATCGTGAAGGGGCCCGGATGAAACTGGATTTCTTTTTTGCACCCAGTTTTACTCAGCATACCAGCAGCGATGGTGGCAGTGATTTCTCTAACAATTTGACCGCCAATCTGAATTCCGAGCTGTACGAGGATGTGCTTTTTCTGGACGCATCGGCAAACGCTTTTCTAAGCCAGAGAAGCAGCTCCAGTGGCAACAGCGGTGATGGGGCGGACAACAATCGCGATACTACCCAGACCTATACCTATGTGGTGAGCCCCTATACACGTCATCGTTTTAAGCGCTATGCAGATTCCGAACTGCGATTTACCCGTGACGGTGTGGTCAACACCAGTGGTGATGCGGAGAACAGCACCAGTGATCAGCTGAAATATTCTATAAACAGCGGCACCCGGTTTTCGAAAACCCCCTGGGGGCTTGAAGCTACTTATCAGAAGATAGATTACGATGGCAGCAGCGACAACAGCAAGGTGCGCAATATTCTGGGTAATCTGAGTTACAAACTAAACCGCAGGTGGCAGGCTGACAGCTACCTCGGCTACGAAGACAATGACGTCGAGTCATCCTCTGATGACCCACAGAGTATTAACTGGGGTGTGGGCGCCACCTGGACGCCCAGCGCGCGCACCTTCCTGAAATTTGGTTACGGCAAACGTTTTTTCGGTTCCAATTTTTATTTTGACCTCAAACACCGACGTAAGCGCAGTGCCTGGACCGCCAGTCTGACCCATGATCTCGCCAGCTCTCGTGAGGAACAGTTGGAGCGCCAGACCTTCGGCGTGCTAGATCCCTTCGGTAATCCGGTATTAGACCCTTCAGGCCAGCCGGTTACGGTTGATGTGGACTCTTTCAACCTGACCGATGCCTGGTATCAACTGGATCGATTTCTGACCAGCTACACTCTGCAAGGGCGGAGAGATACGTTGACATTCAACGCCTTTGCCAGTGAACGGGATTATCTGGATTTTGACCGGGACGAAAAGCGTTATGGGCTTTCTGCCCGCTGGTCACGGGGGTTGACTGGGGTCCTGCGTGGGAATTTAACGCTTGGTTGGGATAAATTTGAGCCGAACGGAACCCTTGGCACAAATTTCGATGACGATGACGACAATGATACTTGGGTGATAGCCGCGGGCTTGACTCGTCAACTGACAGCCAGGAGCAGCCTGAACCTGAATGTGAGCCACCGGGACAGGAGTTCCGATAACCCGGATGACGAATATACGGAAAACCGGGTCAGTTTGACCCTGGGCACACGCTGGTAGGGGATTTATGTACCGCGACTTCTACGGATTCACGGGCAAGCCGTTTCAGCTGAGCCCCGATTCACGCTTCTATTTCAACAGCAAGCCCCACAACCGGGCGATGGCGTATCTTCGCTATGGACTGGAGAAACGGGAAGGCTTCATCGTCATTACCGGTGGGATCGGCACCGGCAAGACCATGCTGGTTCGGCACCTGTTGAGTGAACTCGAGACCAGTGACGTTATCGCGGCCCAGCTTGTGACGACGCAGGTAGAGCCGGAAGACATGCTGCGCATCGTCTGCGCCTCTTTCGGCCTGGGACAGGAGGGTGCCCCCAAATCAACCCTGCTGGATAAACTGGAAAAGTTTTTTCGGGCCCGGGAAGCAGAGGGGAAGCGGGTGCTGCTGGTGGTGGATGAGGCACAGAATCTCCCTTTGCGTTCGATCGAAGAGTTACGGATGCTGTCCAATTTCCAGTACGATGGAAAATCCCTGTTGCAGAGTTTTCTGCTCGGGCAGATCGAATTTGATCGAACCCTGCAGAGCCCGGCGATGGAGCAGTTCCGACAGCGCATCATCGCCGCGCTGCATCTCAAGCCCATGGACTCGGAAGAGACACGTCGCTATATCGAATACCGTCTGACCAAAGTCGATTGGACCGACGATCCGCAGATCACGGCGGGGGCATTTGAGCAGATCTACGAGTTCTGCCAGGGGATACCGAGACGCATCAACACCTTGTGCGATCGCCTATTGTTGTTTGGATGCCTGGAAGAGCGGCATCTGCTGGACGAAAACGCGGTGAAAACGGTCATCAAAGAGATCGAGGATGAGGGATTAGGGCCACGTACTCCCGCTGAACCGGAGGCTCAATTGGCTCCTGCGCTGCCGGGAACGACTGCAATCTCTCCGGCGGCTGTAACAGCCCCCGATGGTGACCAGCTGCTGCAGCGTCTGGGTGTGCTGGAACAGGAGATGCAATCTCTTAAAAAGACCGTACAGCATGAAAGAAAGCTATTGCGTAAGGCGATATTGATTCAAATGGATATGGATATCGAAGATGAACTCGACTGATTCAGACATCCGGGTTCTCTGCGTGGTCGGGGCTCGACCGAATTTCATGAAAATCGCTCCCATTATGCGGGCCTTCAATCGATCCAACAGTGGTATTGCCCCGCGACTGCTGCACACGGGACAACACTATGATACCGCGATGATGGCCTCGTTTTTCGATCAGTTGGGTATTCCCAAACCCGATGTCGATCTGGAAGTGGGCTCAGCCAGTCATGCCCAGCAGACCGCCGAGATCATGAAACGGTTCGAACCCGAACTCGATAGCTGGCAGCCGGACTTGATCCTGGTGGTAGGGGACGTCAATTCGACCATCGCCTGCGCCCTGGTGGCGGTCAAAAAAGGTATCCCCGTTATTCACGTCGAAGCCGGTCTGCGCAGTTTCGATCGAGACATGCCCGAAGAGATCAACCGGGTACTGACCGACCGGATCTCCGAACTCCTGTTCACCACGGAACGGGATGCCGAAGTGAATCTCCTTAATGAGGGCATAGCCAACAAGTCGATTCACTTTGTTGGCAACGTCATGATCGACACACTGTTCCTGAACAGAGCGAAGGCGGTACCCGCCACCCAGACCCTTTCCCAGCTGAAGGACGGCGCGGGCTTTCTGGAGGACGATAACGGATTTGCGGTGTTGACCCTCCATCGACCTTCAAATGTGGATGATCCCGACGTACTCAAGCGCCTTCTGGAGACCCTGGTAGAAATCAGCGAGTCGCTACCCATCATCTTTCCAGTCCATCCAAGAACTGCAGACCGTATCGAAAAAGCCGGTCTTGGATCACTGCTGGAAAAAGGACGAATAGCTACTCTTCCTCCGCTGGGATATCTCGAGCTTTTGGGATTGATGGAATCGGCACGGGCGGTGCTGACCGATTCCGGCGGCATCCAGGAGGAGACCACGGCGCTGGGTGTTCCCTGTATCACCCTGCGTGAGAATACCGAACGGCCTATTACAGTGACGGAAGGGACCAACACCATAGTCGGTTCCGACCCGGAAAGAATCATGGCCTGCTTTCGAGACGTGATGAGGGGAGGCGGAAAGGCAGGTCGCGTACCGGAACTCTGGGACGGCCAGGCGGCGGAAAGAATCGCCCGGGTGATTCGAGAATGGGGCAATGCACATAAGCCTTAGTAGTCCCCTCTCCCCCATGAGGGGGAGAGGGCTAGGGTGAGGGGGATCTATCATTTCTTTTTGTAGATTGAGATCCTTGCTCGTCAAACTCTCATTCTGAAGGGTTTTTGCGGCACCTGCGAGTTTTACGATGGATTTAACGCTGTGGTCGCTTACTCTGTTTAACTTCCATGGATACCCTGAAAACACTGTCTGAAGATATGAATAGCGCCGATCAAAGCCGCTCTAAACAAGGAATCCTCAACGCCATGACGGTCGATGTAGAGGACTATTTTCAGGTATCGGCCTTTGAAAATCATATCCCCAAAGAAGATTGGGATCGTATCCCCTGCCGGGTCGAGGCCAATGTCGACCGGATTCTCGAGTTGTTTGACAGCAAGGATGTCAAAGCGACCTTTTTCACTCTTGGATGGATTGCGGAACGCTATCCCGCAATGGTTCGGAGGATCGTCGGCAGCGGTCATGAACTTGCCAGTCACGGCTGGGAGCATGTCCGGGTTACCGAACAGACGGAAGCCGTGTTCAGAGAAGATGTAAAAAAGACCCGTGGCTTTCTGGAAGAGATCGGCGGTCAGCAGATCCGGGGTTACAGGGCAGCGAGCTATTCCATAGGCAGCACCAACCTATGGGCTCTCGACGTGCTGGCTGATGAAGGTTATCAATACAGTTCCAGCATCGTGCCTGTCCGGCACGACCTCTATGGAATGCCTGAAGCCCCACGCTTCCCCTTCTCTGCCGCGAACGGGAAACTGCTTGAAATCCCCGTGACAACCTTGAAACTGGGGCGACGCAACCTGGCCTGCGGCGGTGGCGGTTGGTTTCGGCTGTTTCCCTACCTGTTCACCCGCTGGACCTATCGACGGGTGAATGAAAAAGAGGGAGAACCCGGCGTTTTCTATTTTCACCCCTGGGAGATCGATCCTGATCAGCCTCGCCAGGAGGGAATCGGCCTGAAAACCCGTTTTCGTCACTATCTGAATCTAAACCGAACCCAAAGTCGCCTGGAAAGGCTGCTGGATGATTTCGAGTGGGGGCGTATGGACGAGGTTTTTCTCAAGTAGAGGGCTGCTTCCGCAGGGGCAGTTCCCCGACCAGTAGATACTCAATATTCCGAAGTAAATGTCGCTAATCGAGGGAGGTCTGGCTCTTTGTTTGAAACGTATTTTGAAGGGTACTAACTCCTCTGGAGAGAGCGGAAAGCCTTAGGGATCTCTGATTCATTAATACTACGTCATCCCGGCGTAGGCCGGGATCCAGTGACTTATTGATTACTTTAAGATGGATTCCGGATCTACGCTGCGCTTCGTCCGGAATGACAAATAAATTAAAGGTTCCATAAAAATATGTTGAAAAATGGATTGTGGCTTTCACTAGAATGACAAAATACTGAGTTTCGTTATCGGATTAATAATGACCAAAAACGGAGTACCCATGGCGCTGCAGGTCCACCGACTAAGTGACTCAGATTTCCCAAAATGGGATGCCTTTGTGGAAAATTGCCCCGAGGCAACTTTTTTCCATCTCGCCGGCTGGAAGACCGTTCTGGAAAAGGCCTTCAAGCACCCTACCTTCTATCTCTACGCGGAAAGAGATGGGAAAGTCGAAGGCGTGCTTCCCCTTAGTCAGGTCAAGAGTCTGCTTTTTGGTAACACCCTCATCTCCACGCCCTTCTGTGTCTATGGAGGGGTTTCGGCGACCACAGATGAAGCGCGACTAGTACTGAATTCGGCAGCCTGTGAACTGGCAAAGGAGCTACAGGTCGATGCGCTGGAGATAAGAAATCTTGAATATTTCGAACAGGATTGGCCGACAAAAGAGCTCTACGTAACCTTTCGCAAGGAGATCGACCCGGATCCCGAAGTCAATCTCAAGGCCATTCCACGCAAACAACGGGCCATGGTGAGGAAGGGAATAAAGGCAGGGCTCGTCAGCGAAGAGGTTGAGGGATGGCAACGACTCTACCAGGTCTATTCCGAAAGCGTTAGAAACCTGGGTACCCCGGTTTTTTCCGCCAGATATTTCAAAGTATTGCGGGAGGTCTTTGGCGAAGCCTGCCGCGTGTTGATGGTGAAACATCAAGATCAGGATATCGCCGGTGTCATGAGCTTCTATTTTCGAGACCAGGTGCTCCCTTACTATGGTGGCAGCCGATCGATTGCCCGGGGCGTGAAGGGAAACGATTTCATGTACTGGGAACTGATGCGACGCTCTGGGGAGCAGGGTGTGCGGGTGTTTGATTACGGCAGGAGCAAAGAGGGGACAGGCTCTTACAGTTTCAAGAAAAACTGGGGTTTTTCACCAGAGCCACTTTATTACCAATACTTTTTGGTCAAGTCGGAGGAAATTCCCGAAATCAATCCAATGAACCCGAAGTATCAGTTATTCATCAAGGCCTGGAAGAAACTGCCTCTGCCGCTTTCAAATTTTATCGGCCCCATGTTGTCGCGAAATCTGGGATGACCGGGTCGAAATGAAACCGTCACTGCTATTTCTCTGCCACCGAATCCCTTATCCCCCGAACAAGGGAGATAAGATCCGCTCTTACCACCTGCTGGGGTATCTCAACCAGCACTATCGCGTTTTTTTAGGTGCCTTTATAGACGAGGAGTCGGATTGGGATCACGTTGCCAGGGTAAATGAACTGTGCGAGGAGACCTGTTTCATCAGACTCAATCCCCGTAAGGCCAGGGTAAAAAGCCTCACAGGACTGATTACCCATCGCCCGCTGACACTTCCCTATTATGCTAACAGGCAACTGGCGGACTGGACCAAGCGGATTGTGGATGAGCAGGAGATCAAACGGCTGATCGTCTACTCTTCGGCTATGGCCCAATATGTCCTGGACTCAGACCTTGGAATTGAACGAAGGGTCATCGACTTCGTCGATGTTGATTCGGACAAATGGCGTCAGTATGCCGGAAAAAAGAGCTGGCCCATGAGTTGGATTTATCGAAGAGAGGCCGATCGATTACTCCATTTCGAGCGGAAGGTAGCGGCCTGTTACGATGCCAGTCTGTTCGTTTCCTCTGCTGAGGCGGAGGCGTTCCGGCAGCTTTCGCCCCATTCGGGAGAGAAGGTGGATTTTTACAATAACGGCGTGGATACGGCTTATTTTTCCCCGGACAGAGATTATCCTAATCCCTATCCGGAGGGGACCGCTGCACTGGTTTTTACGGGGGCCATGGATTACTGGCCCAACATCGATGCGGTCATCTGGTTTGCCAGAGAGATTTTCCCCATAATTCGCCAAACCCGGCCAGACCTCAGATTCTATATTGTGGGAAGTAAGCCCTCCGCGGCGGTAAGCCAACTGGAAAGAGAGCCTGGCATAGTGGTCACCGGACGGGTGGAGGATGTGCGGCCCTATCTCGCTCATGCAGTAGCCGCGGTCGCACCCATGCGGATTGCGCGGGGTATCCAGAACAAGGTACTGGAGGCAATGGCCATGGCCAAACCCACTATCGTGACCTCCATGGGCCTGGAGGGTATTTCAGCCACCGATACTGTGGAGGTCCATGTGGCAAATGATGCGCCTTCCTTCGCCAGGAAGATCGATATGATCTTCGATGGGATGGGAACGGCCGGCACTCTCGGTGCCACGGCAAGAGCCAAGGTCTGCAGAGAATTCACATGGGAAGGCAGTCTGCCACGGGTGGGAAAACTGCTTGAAAATACCCCGACGGAAATATCCTCTCCGGAAAATGTGGTTTCCGAATGTGGTTAAAGCAACGGTTGGATTCTGTGCGATATAAGCCGAGTTATCACTCGATATGTCGTTCTAGTGATAGACCAAATTGCACAAACAACATTGGGCGTTGTCATACTCCCAGAGTTCAGCGTTGAAACCATATAGACCGTTAATGAAAGAATGATTGCATCAATTGACCGACCTCCTCAGGCAGTATCTCGGAAAGCGTACGCAATTGTAGTACTTTTATCCGTTGTTTCCCTGATAGGTATATATCACCAGACAGCTTGGTCCCTTGTCTCAATATGGTGGCGTTCTGAAACTTTTGCGCATGGATTTTTAATTGTACCAATAGTTTTTTGGTTGGTATGGATGAAGCGTGAAAATCTGAGGGTAGTAAACTTCTTACCTGAATATAGGGCTCTTATCGCAGTTGTTGGTTTCGGAGTTCTATGGATATCGGGCCACATTGTTAATGTTCTCGTTTTACAGCAATTTGCATTTGTTGCAATAGTCATTTCTTGCATATGGACGATATTGGGAAGTCAGGCTTCCAAGACAATCGTTTTTCCACTTGCCTTTCTGTTCCTCGCTGTTCCCGTCGGAGAGGATCTAGTTCCATATCTCATGGAATTTACTGCGACTTTCACTGTGGAAATGCTGCGACTGACCGGGATACCTGTTTACCGAGAAGGTCTTTACTTTTCCGTTCCAAGTGGTGATTGGTCGGTAGTAAGGGCTTGTGCTGGTATACGTTATCTAATTGCCTCGATTACTTTAGGAATTCTATTTGCCTACATAACATATAGTAGCCTATCAAGAAGAGTTCTTTTTGTAGTCGTATCAATGATAGTCCCAGTTGTAGCAAATGGTATGCGTGCTTACGGAATTGTAATGATCGGTCATCTAAGCGATATGAAACTCGCTACAGGTGTCGATCATCTACTTTACGGATGGGTATTTTTCGGCATCGTAATGCTACTTCTTTTCTGGATAGGATCGATATGGCGCGAACCAGAGAAATCGTTATCAAAACTTAGCCATGAAACCGGTCCACAGGTGCTAACAACTGAATTTCACTGGATCGAGGCAGTTAAACCTGGAGTAGCAGTTATTGTTTTCGCCATACTTTGGCCATTATTCGCATATGCAATTGAGAATAATCAAGTAAGAAGCATTGATGGGGTTTTGCGAGCACCTGAGGGTGACGATGGCTGGGTTCAGATAGTTAGGGCAGATTGGACCTGGAACCCAGATATCCATGGAGCCGACGCCATGTTCAAGCAGTTCTACAGAAAGGAAGACAAGGTTGTTGGTGCTTATGTGGGACAGTACTATTCTCAACAGCAAGGCGATGAGTTAGTCAGCCCGGACTATATTTTTTCTAGAGAAAGGAAAGAGGCCTGGAAGAAGGTAGGGGAGGGAAAGATTTCTATCGTCTTGAACAGAAAAGTAGTCAATCTTAGGAAAGCTATTATCTCGGATTCAAATGGAAAATATCTAGTCTGGTACCTGTATCGTATCGGCTCACGATACACTTCAAACCAGTATATTGCGAAAATTATTGAAGCTTTCAATTGGCTGACTTTCAGTCGTCGTGATGTCGCCATTCTTTTCTTCGTAACACCAATAAATAGTGATCAAGAGTCAGCCGCTAGCGACCTTCAGAAATTTTTTGAGGCAATGCATGAAGGTATGGAAGCATCTCTTGATAAACCGATTCGAACAATAGAAAAATAGTGTAGATAGATATTTTACGTTAGAGAGATTTAATTCAGTGTGTGGAATCGTAGGCATATTTGATACTGTGGGTCGATGCGAGATATCGCATGAAGTACTACATAGAATGAACGAAAAACAGTATCATTGAGGGCCGGATGAAGGAGGTATACATATAGAACCAGGTTTGGGTTTTGGTCATCGTCGCCTTTCGATTATAGATCTTTCAGGAGGCAAGCAACCTCTGTTCAATGAAGATAACACGGTTGTCGTTACCTATAATGGTGAGATTTATAATTTCCAAGAATTGTCAATCGAACTGAGGTCGCTAGGCCATCATTTTCGAACACATTGTGATACCGAAGTAATCGTACATGCTTGGGAGCAATGGGGTGATTCCTGTGTCGACAGATTTCGAGGTATGTTTGCGTTTGCTTTATGGGATCGAAACAAACAAACTCTCTTTCTTGCCCGCGATCGTATCGGTATAAAACCTCTCTACTATGCAAATCTGAATGATGGGGGTTTTATATTCGCTTCCGAATTAAAGTCACTTAAAGAGTATGCAAGTTTTCCCCATGAAATAGATCCGAGAGCGGTGGAAGAGTATTTCACGTTTGGTTACATACCAGACCCTAAAACAATTTACAAAGGGGTAAATAAACTGCAACCAGGTCATCGTTTAAAGATTAGACGTGGCCAGAAGATTATTAAATCTGAATCGTATTGGGATATTTCCTTTCAATCAAACTCAGACAGCAATGAAAAAGCAGTCGAGAGCGAATTGATTGAACGATTAAGGGAAGCCGTAAGAATACGAATGATTTCAGAGGTCCCACTAGGTGCTTTTCTTTCAGGGGGTGTGGATTCTAGTGCGGTAGTATCGATGATGGCAGGTGAATCCCATAGCCCAGTCAATACTTGCTGTATTTCCTTTGGTGAAAAGAAATATGATGAGTCACTTTATGCTGCTATGGTCGCAGAACAATACAGAACTAACCATCGAGTAGAGCAGGTAAACCCAAACGATTTTGATCTGATTGATAGATTATCAACTCTTTATGATGAGCCGTTTGCTGATAGTTCAGCTCTCCCTACCTACCGAGTATGCGAACTTGCAAAAAAAAAGGTTACTGTTGTACTTTCAGGAGATGGAGGAGATGAAAACTTTGCTGGATATCGCAGATATACTTGGCATACGAATGAAGAAAAACTGAGATCTTTTCTGCCAGAAATAGTTAGGCATCGGTTATTCGGATTTCTGGGAAAAGTGTACCCAAAGGCAAATGGGCCCCAAGATTCTTTCGAGCAAAATCCACGTTTCAATCACTGTCACGAACTTCTATCGAAGGTTACTTGGAAATCGTATCGTTCCTCGATAAAGATACGCGAGTTAAGTTGTTCAGTAATAAACTGAAAAGCGATCTTCAGGAGTATAACGCAATAGAAGTATTTAGAAGCTATTTGAATAACGCACCTATAGATAACACCTTATCAATGGTTCAGTATTTAGATTTCAAGACTTATTTACCCGGGGATATACTCACGAAAGTAGATCGTGCAAGCATGGCACACGCACTTGAAGTACGGGTTCCAATACTTGACCATTTATTTGTTGATTGGGTTTCTGGCCTACCACCGACTCTAAAGTTACGAAAAGGGGAAGGGAAATATATCTTTAAAAAATCGCTTCAACCATTTCTTTCTGAAGATATTCTTTATCGTAAAAAAATGGGTTTTGCAGTTCCATTGGCAAGCTGGTTCAGAGGGGCATTGAGTGACAAGGTAGTAAAGGGTGTTCTTGGGGATTGCATTTCGGATTGCGGATTTTTTAATAGAAGCTATTTAGAGACATTAGTAGTCGAACACCAGTCTGGGAAATTCAACCATAGCAGCAGTATTTGGGCGCTACTTATGTTCGAAGCATTTTTGAGCAAAAAATAATTAATTATTTTAGTTTGTTGCAACAAGCACAATTAGATGATAGATCATAAAACCAACTATTTATATATACATAGAACACAAGGGACAGGTGTCGAAGGAGTTCATATTAAAGGTATAACTACTGCTTTTGCAAAGCTTGGCTATAATGGAATTATAGTATCTCCGAACGGCATGCGCGAAAGTAATACGCCTAGTCAGTGCGAAAATATATCGAAGAGCAATAAGAAAGAAAATCTTGTCTATCGAGTAATAAGCGGAAAATTGCCGGAATTTATTTTTGAGATCTTGGAAATATTGAGTAATTTCGTATTAGTTAGAAGAGGTCGAAAAGCTATAAAACGTCACCAGATTGATTTTATTTACGAACGCTATGCAATATTTGGAGTATCTGGTCTCGTTCTTTCGTGCTTATATAAAATACCGATCATTCTGGAGTTGAATTATACATCGAGAAGTAACTTAGTGAGAAACAGAACTAGGTTGTTCGAACCACTTGCCTACTTTGTAGATAAAATGTTATTTACAAAAGTTACCGGTATCGCTGCGGTATCGACTAAACTTAAAGAGCAACTTATTGAACAGTTTGGTATTGATCAAGAAAAGATAGTTGTCACCCCCAATGGGTGTGATCTTGAGAAATTTATTGTTGAAGAGAGTAAATATCAATCCTTTCTAGACGATCCACTCGATGGCAAAGTCGTTATAGGTTTTGTAGGTGGATTTTATCCTTGGCATGGTCTTGATTTCTTAGTAAGTGCGTTTGAAATGATTGAGCGTAAACACACCGATGCCATTTTACTGTTAATTGGAGACGGACCGGAACATAAAAAGATAAAAGACTTAGTTGATCAAAAAAACTTGCAGAAAAAAGTTATATTTACTGGAAAAGTAAATCATAATGAATTGCCTAAATATTTGAACAAGTTCAGTATCGCGGTGATGCCGGATTCAAACGACTATGGCTCCCCAATGAAAATATTTGAGTATATGGCATTTAAAAAGCCTTATGTTGCACCAGATTATGGTCCGATTGTAGAAGTAACTGAAGGGCAAGGTATTATTTTTAAAAAAAATGATCTCCCATCTTTTATAAAGTCACTAGAAACCTATTTAAACAATCCGCACTATGTTGAAAGAGATGGGATAAAAGGACGAGACTTGATTTTGAATAAATATAATTGGGTTGAAAACGCAAAAAAAGCACTACGCCTTATTGGATAGAACGTGTTCTAAATAAAGCTTTGCTAGGAAACTATGTAATGTTTCTTTCCCGGTATACATCGATCTGAAATATTGCTTGTCGAGCATACCGAACCAAGCCAAAGGGGGGTAAGAACAGTTTTGGTATTCTTTCTCCCAGCGCATTTTTTTTGTATATATCTGAACTTTTTTCGCGAATGGTTTGAATCCAGTTCTTTCTATAAAAGATAATAAATCCATCATCCATCTACTTCGATCCATATTTGCGTTTGTGATTGGTAGAGTCTGTCGTGCTTTTGCAAACTCTAAGTAAAGTCTTCGCTGATATCGCCACTCGATGGGAATCATCGACCAGTAATCCATCAATTCACGATCAAAAAGTGGGAGGCGCCATTCGTATTCAAAGAAATCATAAACACGCAAGGAATTACAGATGAATTTTGCCTGGCGTTCCTGGAGGTCCCACCACTCGAACAAATCTGCTGCCTGCTCAGGTGAATAGCCGGATATTTCACCAATCACGGCCTCGATTCTTCTATCGAATAAGTTTTTGAGTTCAATTTTTCGCTTGGGCCAATCCCAGAGCGTGTAATGGGCTCGATACAAGGAGTCAAACAGGTCACGACGCGTGATAGTGGTTTTCTCTGTGAATTGTTTCGGAATGTGACTTCCCGCCAGAAAATCACCGGAGTGCCCCGGCACAATTATGCCTTCAGAATCGATTGCACCTCGCTTTTTCAATTCGAAAACTGCTGGCCAGTCTTGTACATGCGGAACGGAACACAGATTGCCTGCATAGTGAAAATAACTCTGGAACTCATCTGTCTGTGACCATTGTTTCCAAAGATCTGCACTGTAGGGAATATGAATCCATCGAAATCCCAAGTAATCAGCTAGTTCTCTGGAAATTCTGGATTCCCAACTTCCTTCCACCCCGTAGTTATAGCAAATAACATTTTTAATTCCTGCATCCTTTAGTGAAACACCGAGTAACCTTGAGTCGTATCCGGCGCTTAAAGGAATGACAACCTGGCGTTCACCAATACTAATTACCAACCGCTCAAAAACTCTCTGGTGAACGTTCTCTAACTCGTCAATCAACCTGTTAGAAGAATACTTAAGAAAATTGTCGTGATGAAAAATATAGTAACGTTCCGTTGTTATAGAGGAATTGGTATTAAAATCATACTGCAAATATTCCCCTACTTGTAACTGCTCGACTCCTTCGCAAAGGGTATTCGGACCAGTGACATAGCCAGTTAATAAAAATTCATCAGCTATTATTTGATTGTGTTCACACCTGCCTAGCTGATCACGTACCCAGTATGCATTATCAGAAATACACAGCATGGGGCCGTTGAGTGCAAAAAAAATCGGAATGCTTCGCACATGATCAACTGCCGCTAGCACACAGTTATTATGCGTCGTTATGGCTGCAAATGAACCATTCAGCGCGGAGACCATTGTTTTCCAATGATCGATGGATTTACATCGACTGAGAAATGAAGCTAGTTCGATTCCTGAATAACAGCGTCCTTGATAAAATGCTGACCCACGGGCTAGAGTGTTCTCTGATCTACTCCACAAGGAGGATACCGAAATTTCTATTTTTCCAGAATAACTCATAGGTTCGACACTTACTTCTATCAGATACTAAGCAGAAAAGATCATATCACCGATAAATTTGTAAGGAAGGAAAAACTCTACTCAGCATCATTTCTTGGAGATTTACTTGTTCGCCTTCTGGGATTCGTTCAAGACTCTAAAGTTGTATGCCGATAACCAGGTAAATATCGATACTTTGGCCCATTTTTTGATAAAATTGTGGCGTTAAAATTAAAAACTTAACCAGGATTTAGAATGCGGTTACCAAGTTTCCTAATTCTCGGATCACAAAAGGCCGGCACTACGTCGCTGTACCACATATTGCGAAAGCACCCAGAAATCTATATGCCAGATACCAAGGAAGTCAATTATTTTTTCTATGAGAGCAAGTATTCTAGGGGTATAAAATACTATAAGACTTTTTTCGAAAATACTCCCCAGGGAGTTAAGGCGATAGGAGAAGCCTCTCCCGGATATATCTGCCATCCGTTAGTACCAGAACGCATAAAAAGAGAACTGCCACATATAGAAAAACTGATAGTTACAGTAAGAAATCCAATAAATAGGGCGTTTTCACAATTTACAGATAATTTACGTCATTTGGAAGCGGAGTGTACCTTTGAAGAGGCTCTGAAGTTTTCATTGAATGAGGTGTTTGAACCAGGAAAACTTGGATACTTCAGTAGAGGCACATACATCCAGTATATCGAAAGGTATGTCGATCTATTCGGTCGTAACAATCTGCTTGTACTTGTTTTTGAGGATCTAATAAAAGATCCGTTGGCTTTCTATAGAAAATGTTTTGAATTTCTGGATGTAGACCCAGCGTTTCAATGTCCAGAAATGGAACGCAAGTTTAATGCATCTAATATATGGAGTAATCCAGTTTATAGTTGGTTTTTTGAGCATCCTAAAAGCACCTGTTTTCTTTCACCACACATGCGACGCCTACTTTGCAGAGGAAAAGAAAGAAAGTATAAAGCCACTATGAGTCAAGAGACTAGAAACAGACTTATAGAATTTTACACACCCTGGAATAATAGGTTATCTCAATTCCTTAATCGGGACTTATCGGAGTGGAATCAGTAAATACAGGGGACATCTGTGATGTACTTCCAAAGATTAGAAGGATAGAGCGTTTTATTATGCATTGGAAAGAAAATGAAAGTGACATATAAGTCACTTGAATTGCGAACCCCACACCTTCTTTAGAAGCTGAATTCAATAATCGTGGACTGAGGCAGATAAGCTTGAATTAGGTGAGAAGTAATATTGCCTTCCTTGGTAAGTAAGTTGTGCGGCTTTATTGGAATTTCTTAACACATCTATCGACACGAATATCAGGATAAATTTGTGAGAGATTTGATTGTCACGCTAATAGTCTTCGGTGGACTGCCGTTTATTTTTTCAAGACCTTGGCTCGGTATTTTAATGTGGTCATGGTTAGGTTATATGAACCCCCATCGACTTGCCTGGGGGTTTGCACAAAGCATGCCGTTCGCAGCCATCATTGGATTGGCGACACTTTTCAGTTTATTGATCTCTAAAGAGCCCAAACGCTTACCTGTTAACGGTGTGGTAGTAACACTGATCCTGTTGAACATATGGATGCTAGTTACTAGCATTCTTTTCCTTTTTTCCAGAATATGCCTGGCCATTGGCATCTAAAGTCTACAAGATTCAACTTATGATTTTTGTAACCATGATGGTCATGTATACAAAAGAGAGGATTATTCTATTAACGTGGGTCATTACACTTTCGATCGGATTTTTTGGTTTTAAAGGAGGCATATTCACTACTTTTAACCGGAGGTAAATTTATGGTATTGGGTCCAAGTGGAACCTTTATCGCCGGTAATACAGAGATATCTTTGGCACTTACAATGGTTTTACCCCTGATGTGGTTTCTTTATCGAGATACCCAAAACAAATGGATTCGCTACGGCTTGATAACGACGATGATATTTACCGCGTTCGCAATCGTCGGTTCCTATTCCAGAGGGGCGTTTTTGGCTGGAGCCGCCATGGCCGTTTTTATTTGGTGGAAGGGTCGTGGTAAATTGGTTTTAAGTTTGATCATTTTAGTTACGATTCCATTGATTCTGATGTTTATGCCGGATCAATGGTTTGACCGGATGGGGACTATCCAGACTTATGAACAGGATGCTTCGGCGATGGGGAGGATCAATGCCTGGTGGTTTGCTTTTAACCTGACAAAAGACTACCCATTGACTGGTTGCGGTTTTAATTGTTTTACCCCGGAACTGTTTATGCTGTACGCTCCGGAGCCGACAAACTACCATTCTTCACACAGCATCTACTTTCAGATGCTGGGTCAACATGGCTATGTAGGCTTGTTTCTGTTCCTGCTTTTTTTCTGGCTGGTTTGGCGCACTGGTTCGAGAATTAGATCTTATACAAAAAATACAGCTGAATGGCGGTGGGCCTTCGATCTCGCCTCAATGATTCAAGTTTGCTTAGTCGGTTATGCAGTTGGGGGAGCACTGCTTGGTTTGGCTTATTTTGATCTTCCATATCATTTAGCGGCAATTTTAGTTCTGGTTGAGCAACTATACATATCGGAAGCTAAAAAAGTTTCTGATCTGGAAATAATTCCGGACGAAAAAAGTGAGTACGATAAACGATCCGTATATGCTGGGCATGGATAGGGAAAATGGTGGAAGATAAACCTAAAGGCAATACTCAAAACGGATTTAAAGAACAGTGGCGTCAACGTTTTGAGTATTTTGCCAGTCGTTATGACGACGATGCTGGCATTGCCGGCTGGTCTGATACAGGCTTGAAAACAAGATTGCGTTTTTTTCTGAAAGCATGGAACGCTGACAGTTCAAGGAACTTTTGGCTTGATGTAGGATGTGGTGCTGGAACCTATTCGAAGATTTTATTGAAGGCGAGAAAAAAGGTACTTGCATTAGATTATTCCTATCCAACTTTGATCAAAGCCCGCGAAAAAGTGGAAACTAGTCAGGATATTCAGTGGATACTGGCAGATGCTACCAACTTACCTCTGAAAAAAGAGGCCGTAGATGGCGTCCTGGCTCTCGGAGTTTCGCAGGCACTTCCAGATTCAGAGGATTTAGTTGCTGAACTGATGCAAACGCTCACTCCAGGAGGAGAGATATGGGTAGATGGTCTTAACAGGTTTTGTATCGTCAATCTTTGGAAAAAGGGGAGAAGGAAAATTCTTGGTCGCCCTGATCACCTGAGATATGAGTCGCCTTCAAGATTGCGTTCATTGCTATTGTCTGCAGGTGCTGAAAAAGCAAAGATAATTTGGATGCCAATGCTACCTGGCCGCTGGGTGTTGTTTCAGCGATGGGTAGATCGCTTTCAAATTTTATTTCAAATACCTCTAGTATCTCATGTAGTTTGTCATTCTTTTCTTATACGAGCATACAAAAAGGTACAAAACCGGTGATCAAGTATGTTTATCAGTAGAACACTCGATAATATCATCGGAAGCACTTTGAGAAGTATCGCGAGGATAATTCCAAATAGAGTATTAGAAAGGCGTTTCACGATTCTGATCTACCATCGTGTACTTGCCGAAAAAGATTCGTTGTTGAATGCAGAACCTGATGCGGAAACATTCAATTGGCAGATGGAGTTGCTTGCTCAATATTTTCGTCCTGTTCCACTTTTTCAAGCGCTTCAGGAGTTGGCGGAAGGAGAGGTATACCCAGGAACAGTATGTGTAACATTTGATGATGGATACGCAGATAATTTCGAAGTGGCGCTACCTATCCTTAAGCGCTGGAACGTTCCAGCAACCTTCTTTATCGCAACGAACTATCTGGAACCCGGGCGAATGTGGAATGATACAGTAATAGAGACGGTTCGCCGCTTTGAAGGGAGTGAGGTGGACCTTTCTGATCTCGGGTTTGGAGTGGAAAAGCTTAGCACGATTGTGCACCGTAGGGCATTGATAAGAAAAGTGCTGTCGAGTTTGAAATATATGCCACTGACTGATAGATCATCTGCCGCCGAATTACTAGGTGAGCGAGTAACTGATTTACCCAATAATTTGATGATGTCTGCTCAGCAGGTGCAGCAGCTATCCACCGCCGGAATGGAAGTGGGTGCCCATACGGTTAATCACCCGATTCTGTCTAGACTCACGGAAAAAGAAAGCAAATGCGAAATTCTTGAATCAGTCAATCAGCTCGAAACCTTGATCGGAAGACGCCCCAGATTTTTCGCGTATCCGAATGGAAGGCCTGAAGAAGATTATACAACAAGAGATAGACAATTAGTCGAGAGTATAGGGCTAAAGGCTGCTGTCTCGACACACCATGGCGCTATAGATAGCAGAGCCGATATATTTCAGCTTCCGCGTTTTACCCCTTGGGATAAAAAGCCAGAACGGTTCGCCGCGCGTCTTGCACTAAATAATATCCAGGGTAGTTCGGCACCACCAAACCTACAACAGATATAACAGCTAGAGTCAGAGGTTGTGGGCTTCCAGCCAAAGCTCGAGCATCATTAAAACCCAGATCAAAGTTCCGTAGTAGGTGGAATGTCCTTCACTATGTAGCTTTATCGCGCTTTCCAGAAAATTCGTATTAAATATGTTCCGCTGTTCAAGACTTCGAACACTCTTATAGGCGAGAGACTGTAGTTCAAGATTGGATGAGGTCCAAATGCCAAATGGAAGACCAAATCCGTGTTTTTTCTTCGTTATGATCGACTTAGGTAGGAAGTCTTTAACTGATTGCTTAAAAAAATAGCGTAATTTCCCTCGTGATAGTTTCCACGTGCTAGGTATTGCGCATGAAAAATCAACGACCTGATCATCCAGCATTGGATATGCGACATCAATTCCAGCCAGATGGCACATCCCGGTAACCTTTCGTATATCGTTGTCCGCAAGAGTAAATTTCCAGTCAAGATAAAGCATGCGGTTGAGAATGGATGCGTCTTCGGGTTCGTTATATCTATCACGCATTAGTTTCAACGGATCTTCCGTATCTACCTTGCTCAGAAATTCAGAGCTGAACATGAAAGAAAGGTCGCCAAAACGGTGGAGAAAATTATAAGTCTCAAATCGGTCTGGTAGAGGAATGCAGGCTTGCTCGATATAGCTCGCCGGTTTCCTTAGCAGAGTTATTGTCGAGTCACTGAAGCGGCGAGCCATTGGCTCCAGAATACCATGACGTATAGCCTTCGGAATTCCGTAATATTTTTCAAAAATAAACTGCTTGGCATAGCGCTGATTCCCTGCGAATAACTCATCACCTCCGTCGCCAGCCAGCAAAAGTTGAATGCCATCAGAAGCAGCTTCGCGCGCGCAGTAATAAGCAGGTAATGCAGATGAATTGCCAAACGGTTCTTCATAAGCAGATGCTATAGTATGCACCGTTGCGACTATATCTTCTGGCTTCACATAATATTCGTGCGAGCAGCTTCCAAAATGCTTGGAAGCTATGCGCGCATAGGGGATTTCATCATATCCTTCTGCCTCGAATCCTATCGAATAGGTATTTACAGGTTCGTCTGACTGTTGAGCCAGTAGTCCGGATACAGTCGAACTGTCTATGCCGCCACTTAAAAATGACCCAATGGGTTGTTGCACTGCGGACGCATCTTTAACGGAATCACCTAGTACAGCCATCAGTTCTGCACCGGCAGCATCTATATTCCGGCTTGAATGATCAGAAAAAGTAGGGCTCCAATATGTTTTTGTAGATAAAGATCCATCGGTCCAGGATAGTTCCTGAGCAGGCTTGAGTTTTTTTATGGCTTTATAAGCAGTACCGGGGCTGGGTATCATGTGAAAGTAAAGATAGTTAAATATTCCTTGGTGATCCAAGCAACGATTCACAAGAGGATGGGAGAGAATTGGTTCGAGGTTGTTGCCAAAGATAAAAGAATTATCCGCTATTGTGAAATAAAGACTGCTAACACCTAAACGGTCTACGGCCAGCAACGCGTTGTCGTTCGTTACGTCGATAAGTACGAATGAAAAGTGGTTGCGAAGATAGAGAAAAATTCCGCGGCTAAACTTCTTCCAGCCATGGACTAACGCAGCCGCATTACTTTGTTCTCTTGCGATTGCTTCCAGCTCAGGATCAGCCCAACGAGGCCTTCCCACAATTATCGCCTGATAATGTCCATCGTTGAAAGAATTATCAGGATGTTTTGAGCACAACAAAAAACGATCTTTTGAACATGTAGTAAAGTCTAGCCCCATCGCTGTTGTCATCATGCGACATGTTTCAGGATCAACATTACTACCGAATGGTGGTAAGTAACCAAAAAAATACTCTTCCACTAGGGTTGCTCTTGAGAATAATTGTTACTTTTAAGTTAAAGAGGAAAGAGTGAAAAGCTGGAGTATTCTGAAAATTAATTGTGTCGTTTCAGTCCGCTTTCCATTCACCCGCTTGCTTCAGTTTATTGCGAAGCCCGGGTAAAGGGTAACCATTTTTGTAAGCTTTTCTGGCATACTCAAGCGCCTTGGGATAGTCGTTTAGAGCAAAATTTACGAGTCCAATATTGTATTGAAGCTCAGATGAGTTTG
>CAWGCA010000002.1:0-119513 GCA_963820955.1 uncultured Gammaproteobacteria bacterium
GCCCTGAGGAGTCCCCCGGTCTGGGTGACTCACCTCGCCGGATTCCATGACCCCAGCGTTCAACCACTTTCCAATCGCGCGTCGAATCACTCCGTCGCGCACCCGTCGGTCCAGAAAGCTCCGAAGGTGGCCCCAGTCAACGTTATCAAAGAAACTCTGGATGTCGAGGTCGATGATCCAGCCACCGCCCATCGCCATCAGCCCCCGCCACAGCGCATCCAGCGCCTGGTGGGCACTCCGCCCTGGTCGGAACCCATATGAGCAGTCCAGAAAGTCCTGCTCGTAAACCGGTTCCAGCACCATCAGTACCGCACGCTGGAGTACCTTGTCCTCCAGCGTCGGAATACCGATCGGGCGCGTCTTGTTCGCCTTGCCCGGCTTCGGGATGTGCACCCGACGTACCGCCGGCGCCCGATACCGACCGGATTTGAACCGTTCGAGCAGGCTCCACAGGTTCGCCTCCAGGTCGGCCTCGTACTGCTCCGCCGTCACGCCGTCTATCCCCACCGCACCATCCTTGCGCGTTCGCCGGTACGCTTCATGCAGCCACACCGCATCAATGTGATGCGCCAATGTCGTCAACACCAACTTCGGTTCGATCTGAGCCAGTCTCGCTAGCTTCTCTTGTCGTGTTGAGATGATCTCTTGGCCCAATGTCCTCATCATCTGTCCCTCAAGAAGCCCCATAATCCGATCCACCGCTTCCCTCCATCGGGTCCCCTGGGGCAGGTTCCCCGACTTCCGCAGTACTATCAGTGGACTCCGACCTCTCGCCTTCCGTCCCGCCTCGCTTCGTTGCCTTCGCTTGGTGCTACCACCCGTTGCCCCGTTTCGCTCCCCGGGATGGAGCAACCCCCGGGGCCTGGACCGCTTATACCGCGGCGCCCGCACCGCCTGCTGAGGTGGAGAAAACGAGATCTCCCAGGTTCCTGGGCGACCCTTGCCTGCATGCCCCGCTCTTCGACCCCGGCGGACCACCTACCCCAGGCCAGTTCAGGGTAAGCCATGTTGCCTTCCGCTGAGTTAACGACGTCGGCTCCGCACCTTTATCACTTTCGAGGCTCTATCACGCGGCCTACAGGCACCCTGTGTACGCTTCGCAGCCGGAATCACCCCCGGACCACGCAACACTCGGTTCCGGCTGGTGGCCAACCTTTGCCGGGTCAGGACTTGCCCCTGCTGGATCGCATAGAGAGTTTCTGTCATGTCTATCCGTTTACATGAATTCGTCGGGTAGAGCACTGGCGCGCGCACCGGTAGGTGGAGGGTTACCAGCCTCGCCCTTTCGGTAGCGAGATGGGTTCACAGTTCCACCATAGGCCACGTTTCCAGCCGCCCTCCCTAAAATTCCGTACGTCGGGTTTTCCCCAGTACGGCTTCAAGCACCAGGCACCTCACAGTTCGGCATGGAGCCTTCCCGACCGGGTCAACCGGTTAAACCCTACCCAGGTATTCCCGGACAATACGGTCGGTTTACTCCAACCTTCAGGGCCACCTACGCCGCAAATTTAATCCGTCTCAAGGTACGGAAATCCGACTTCGGCGGACCCACCTGGGCCCAGGGGTCCTCGCTCCGCTCGGGTTTTGTTGTCCCGAACATCATCGCTTAACGACCCCATCCGCCAATCTGACCACCTCCGGCCCATTTCCCGGTGCTGCCGGTTATAGGGACGGGCTTTGGCATTCAAGGGTAATCCTGCCCGGTCGTCAGATCTTCCGGACTTTCACTGCTGCACTCTCCAGAATTGCCGCCCTCAGCGTCTGCCGGGAGACCCAGTACGTGCGTACCCCAGTTCTTCCACACTGGCACTGGCCATCAGATAAAGGAGGAAAGTCCTTGGCGTCTCCAAATATCCTGCAAATCAGATCCACGCAGGAGCTTGATTTCGGCAGCTAGTCAGTTCGCTCTCGCTACGGCCCTCCTGGTTGCTCGCCCCCTGGTCTGATCAGAACCGAAAGGCACTATGTCCTCCCAGCCCCACCTAGGCTTTTACTTCCGGGCTTCCAGTTCAACGAGTTACCTCGCAGACTGCCGGATATGACTACGGCGCCATACTGGGAATTGCGCCGGCAGGACTTTCACCTGCAAGTACAGCAGCTAGTCTCGCTGCGCGTCGGGTAGAGCACTGGCGCGCGCACCGGTAGGTGGAGGGTTACCAGCCTCGCCCTTTCGGTAGCGAGATGGGTTCACAGTTCCACCATAGGCCACGTTTCCAGCCGCCCTCCCTAAAATTCCGTACGTCGGGTTTTCCCCAGTACGGCTTCAAGCACCAGGCACCTCACAGTTCGGCATGGAGCCTTCCCGACCGGGTCAACCGGTTAAACCCTACCCAGGTATTCCCGGACAATACGGTCGGTTTACTCCAACCTTCAGGGCCACCTACGCCGCAAATTTAATCCGTCTCAAGGTACGGAAATCCGACTTCGGCGGACCCACCTGGGCCCAGGGGTCCTCGCTCCGCTCGGGTTTTGTTGTCCCGAACATCATCGCTTAACGACCCCATCCGCCAATCTGACCACCTCCGGCCCATTTCCCGGTGCTGCCGGTTATAGGGACGGGCTTTGGCATTCAAGGGTAATCCTGCCCGGTCGTCAGATCTTCCGGACTTTCACTGCTGCACTCTCCAGAATTGCCGCCCTCAGCGTCTGCCGGGAGACCCAGTACGTGCGTACCCCAGTTCTTCCACACTGGCACTGGCCATCAGATAAAGGAGGAAAGTCCTTGGCGTCTCCAAATATCCTGCAAATCAGATCCACGCAGGAGCTTGATTTCGGCAGCTAGTCAGTTCGCTCTCGCTACGGCCCTCCTGGTTGCTCGCCCCCTGGTCTGATCAGAACCGAAAGGCACTATGTCCTCCCAGCCCCACCTAGGCTTTTACTTCCGGGCTTCCAGTTCAACGAGTTACCTCGCAGACTGCCGGATATGACTACGGCGCCATACTGGGAATTGCGCCGGCAGGACTTTCACCTGCAAGTACAGCAGCTAGTCTCGCTGCGCCCCCCTCACCAAGCTTTGCCTGGCGCAATACCCAATGATTTGATTAGTAACAACGCGGGTTCTATTCCCGCCGCTTCAACCAACTAATTGTTTTTATTAGTATTTATTGACTATTCATCCCCCGTCCACTCACTTGCGCAACTCACCAAGTGCTTGGAATAGTGGGAGTTTCTGCAGAAATATAGCTCCAATTTTTCCAAAAAAAATAGCACGGTTTTGCCAGCATTTTATGCCCGGATTTGAGGCGCTGAAAATAGTTCATATTCACCTCTTCGCTGGCACGCTATCAATTCGCCATGCATAGGTCCCGAACTCCTTCGGCCTTTGCCAGAGCTCTCGACCACTGGTTCGATCTCGCCCTGCTGGATCCAATATCCATCCGCGAAAGGGTCCAACGTCTTGGCGTAGATGCCGATACCGACAAGTGGCCAGCCTACTGAGTTGAGCGAGAAAACATACTGCTCCTCGCCGAAGAAAGGCAGGTGACCGTACCTGCGGCGCCCGGAAGGATCGCGGCTAGCGTCCGCAGAAAATGGGAAGCATGCCTGCACGTTGTCGGCAATGCCGCGGAAATCGGTATTCTGAACGCCGCCACCAAGGGTAAGCATTCGTTCTTTGCCGGCGTTCTGGTTGCGATCCACAACCAACCACCGGGAAAGGCCCGCAAACGGCAGAGTCTCGACAACAGTCTGCATCGGCACGAGGAACTTGTGACTGCTCTCGGTCAAGTCTACGACGCGGAATCGAGACCTGTTACCTGGCATGCGCTTTGGCGTCTCCCGCCGGGCATGGTTGTCGCCGACCCGCCCAGATCGGATCCCCGGATGCACTACCCTGCGGTGTCTGTCGTGCCGTCGGTCACGCCTCTCACCGATTCGCGACGCAACGGTGAGGCGTGTTCGTAAGACGGTCGGTTAGGCGCGCGATTTCGACTTCGTACTCCTCGCTGGACGCGAAACCGCTCTTTTTCCGGCGAGCGCGGTATAGCTCCGCGGAATAGCGCTGAACGAAATCGAAACTCTGCGGGTTGGGATTCCACCATTCCAAGGTGTCGTCGTCCCATTCGCCGTCCCGCAGCATTAGCACACGATCCTCGGGAAGCGCGCCGATCGTGGCATCGGGATCACGTCTGAGGATCATGGCGATGCGATTGATCCCGTCGAGAACCACCCAGCAACCGCAGGCCATCTCTCCCAACTGGATTGCGTTGGTCATCTTCTGCTGGTCGAACTGGCCCTTGAGGCGGCGGATGATCGGCCCCGGATGACCGTATTGGAGTAGAGACAGCTTAAAACTCTCTGGGATCATCATTCCAGCGGAGCCCTCACCGACGAACGGAGGATGTACCTTTGACAGTGATGGTCTCGGCGGTACTCTCGACGATCAGACCGATGAGTCCCGAGCATGCGTTGCGGTGCCTGCAACGACCAGGTCCAGACCATCTGCTTAGCCTCTGATCGCGAGCATGTTAAAGGTTTACTGTACTCGCGATCGCCGCGCTGGAAAGATGATCACCTTGCCCCGCTGCTCTCGCCACACATGGTCGAGGCCATCTACACAAAAAACGGATTGATCAAGTCCACACCGCACTCTTCGAAATCGCTCGTATTGCGGGTGGCGATGGATAGACCACCTGACCGGGCAATTGCTGCAATTTGGCCGTCCGGGACACTCATTGGACGGCCAAGCTCTTTTCGAAGACCCATTACGTCTCCGTAGGTACGGGCAGCCGATTCATCAAATGCAAGGATACGGTGCATGAATGCCTCCGAGATGAATCGCTCGAATCTCTCTTTCAATTCGAGACGCCGTCTACCATTAGGCAAGATCCTCAATCCGTACTCAATCTCACCAATAGTGATCACCGAAACGTAAAGTACATTCGTGTCTTGTCGGTTGAGCCACTCTAGTACCTGAAGAGAGGGGCTGACTTTCATAACCTCGGATATAACGTTGGTGTCGATTAGAATCATTCAGACAATTCTACCGGCTCGTGCAGGCTGCGTTTGGGCAGTTCCAAATCGACACCCTGATTCGGACCAAACATTTTCAACGCAAGGTCGCCCAGCCTTTCGGGGGCAGAGACAACCTCATTCAGTATGCGCCGTACCTCCTCTTCCATCGAGACACCGTGTTTCGCCGCTCTCATTCTAAGTCGCGCAAGTGTTTCGTCGTCCAGCTTTCTCACACTTAGATTCGCCATGATATGCTCCAGTTGAGAGTAATAATGGTTTAATGCTAGCATGTGATAGCAATGATTGCCATCGCTTGCGTTTGCTATTGAGGTCTCACTCATACGTCGTGAGAAAGGATGGCGAAACATTCGAAGCTGCGAGCAGCGGCACGCCTAATGGAGACTACCGACCTTCGCTTCGCCCTCCATGGTCGGCAGCGAAGGACCGCTTCAAGAAACCGATCACCTATGGGCTGGCGAATTCATAATTATCACCTGAAAGCGCCAATTTAGAGGGGCACTCCGATTGGACTATGATCGCCCGAGTTTACGGCCGATTGATACTGGCCGCTAACCCAAATATTAAAGACAAAGCTGTTGTTTTTTTTAAAAAAAATAGCAGCATTCAGCGAGCATCGAAACGTAATCCATTGATTTAACTAGTAACAACGCGGGTTCGATTCCCGTCGCCTCCACCATATTTTATTAATAAAATCTCAGTGCTGTCCCATTCAGTTGCGTTACATATAACTGGAACGCATTGACACGACAGCTCTTTCATAGTGATTAGTTGCGACATAGACATGAATTTGAACACTGATGTTCGTCATTCCGGAAAGTGCGAAGCACTTGTCCGGAATCCAGGTTTTTCAATGCGTTCACTGGATGCCGGATCAAGTCCGGCATGACGGTTGGAGGTTAATGGGACAGCACTGATAAAATCTATTAGTTGAAATTTAATCGACCGCTTATGATGCGGCCTTTCCTTTGCCGACGGTCCGTCAGTGTCATTTTTCATTCACGCAATTTCAGGCCCCCCCCCCACCGGCGAAGAATGCCCCTCCGCGACACCCCGGTCATGACGGCGCCTCATTTTGGTCCAATCCAAGACCGATTGCGGCATCAGCAAATGAGACATCGCGGCCGGTCTCGAGGCCGTAGAGACCGACAGTGACAGCGCGGATGGAGTTGGCCCGCTCTTCAGCGGCACCCCGCACCTTGCCGCCCATCGCCGAGACTCAGCAACATCTGCCGCGCCGGATAGATATGACAATAGCGTGAAACGCGGGTCTTTCGACTGCTATATGACAATGGCTTGTCATCACTGATGAAAAAGCCCCTCCCGGTAGGAGGGGCTTGTCAGTTGAACGGCAGGTGCCCGGGTACTTATATCCGGCTGCAATCACCCGGGACACCATCAGTTCATTTTCAGATGTCGAAGCGGTCGTTGTTCATCGCCTTTGTCCAGGCCTTGACGAAATCGGCGACGAACTTTTTCTTACCGTCTTCAGAAGCATAGACTTCTGCAATTGCCCTGAGCTCCGAGTTTGAACCAAACAGCAGGTCGACAGAAGTTGCAGTCCATTTAAGCTCGCCGCTCTTGCGGCCATGGCCTTCATACACCCCTTCTGTCTTCGATGGCGCCCACTTGGTTGACATGTCGAGCAGGTTGACGAAGAAGTCGTTGCTCAGCTGTCCGGGTTTGTCGGTGAACACGCCATGCTTCGAACCGCCTGCATTCGCGCCCATCGCACGCATGCCGCCTACCAGCGCAGTCATCTCCGGCACCGTCAGGGTTAGCAGGTCGGCTTTCTCGACCAGCATGTCGGTCGGAGAGCCGTAAGCATCGTCGTTATAATAGTTTCGGAAGGCATCTGCCTTCGGTTCCAGTACGTCGAACGATACAGCGTCAGTCATCGCCTGTGTCGCATCGCCGCGACCCGGTGTGAACGGAACCGTGACAATGTAACCAGCATCTTTGGCGGCTTTCTCGATTGCTGCGGCACCGCCCAGGACGATCAGGTCAGCCATGGAGATTTTGCTGCCGGAGTCGTTCTTGACCTTCTCCAGCGTCTTCAGAACCTTTTCCAGTTCTTTCGGATCGTTGGCTGCCCAGTCATTTTGCGGAGCCAGCCGTACGCGTGCACCGTTGGCGCCACCGCGCATGTCGGAACCGCGATAGGTGGAGGCCGATGCCCAAGCCGCCTTGACCAATTCGGGCACGGTCAGCCCGGATTCCAGGATCTCGGCCTTCAGTTTGCCTGCTTCACTGTCACTGATATTGTATTCGGCAGCCGGTACCGGATCCTGCCAGATGAAGACTTCATCAGGGACCTCGCTGCCGACATAGCGCGCACGCGGGCCGAGGTCACGATGCGTCAGTTTGAACCAGGCCCTGGCGAACGCCTTGTCGAATTCCTTCGGATCCTTCCGGAAACGCTCGGCGATCTTGCGGAAGCCCGGGTCTTCCTTCAACGTAAGGTCGGTTGTCAGCATGACAGGGGGATTGCTCTTGCCCTTCACGTGGGCATCCGGCACTGCTGTGTGCATCGATTTATCGGTAGGCACCCACACTGTTCCACCGCCGGGCGACTTCTGCTTTTCCCAGTCGAAGCGGAACAGGTTGTCGAGGTACAGGACGGACCATGTCGTCGGCGTCTGGGTCCAGGCGCCTTCCAGGCCACTGGTCATGGTGTCTTCAGCATTGCCCTTGCCGCATTTGTTCTTCCAGCCCAGGCCCTGCTCCTCGATCGCTGCTGCAGCCGGCTCCGGCCCGATGCAATCAGCTTTTACAGCACCGTGGACTTTGCCCAGTGTGTGTCCGCCGGCTATGAGGGCGACGATCTCTTCATCGTTCATCGCCATGCGGTAGAATGATTCACGTATGTCCGCGGCGGCTGCAACCGGATCGAGATTGCCATTGGGTCCTTCCGGGTTCACGTAGATCAAACCCATGTGAACCGCAGCCAGCGGCTTCTCGAGATCGCCATCCTTATCGTAGCGCTTGTCATTGCCCAGCATCTCGGTCTCTGGACCCCAGTAGACGAGGTCCGCCTCCCAGTCGTCGACGCGTCCACCCCCGAAGCCCAGGGTCTCGAATCCCATCGACTCGAGTGCGACGTTACCGGACAGGATCATCAGGTCAGCCCAGGACACATTACGCCCGTATTTCTGTTTGACGGGCCACAGCAGGCGTCGCGCCTTATCGAGGTTGGCGTTGTCGGGCCAGCTGTTCAGCGGATCGAAGCGTTGCTGACCGCCATCGGCGCCGCCACGGCCATCATGTACTCTGTAGGTACCTGCACTGTGCCACGCCATCCTGATCATCAGGCCACCATAATGTCCCCAGTCTGCTGGCCACCAGTCCTGAGACGTTGTCAGTACCTTCACAATGTCCGCTTTCAATTCCTTTATGTCGACACTCTCAAATGCCGTAGCGTAGTCGAAGTCATCGCCGTACGGATTGGATTTCTGATCGTGGTCACGGAGCGGGCCGAGGTCCACTTGCTCCGGCCACCAGAAACTGTTCGGCTTGGCCTTGCCGCTGAACATGTTCTCCGATTGTGCTGCCGGCGCAATCGCGATAGCGATGACGGCAACGAGTGGTAATATCCTCCTGAACATTATTTTAACCCTCTTGCGGTGTTTGCCTGTTGAATTGTGTTTATGCAGAGCCATGGAGCTGCGAATCTGCAGGGGAAATCTAGCGTGGGAAGTCTAAAGTTTCAAGTTGATTTTGGCTATGGTGTGATTGAGTTTTCCTATTAAATAGCAACGGTTGACGAACCAATGCTGTCCCGCTTGAGCGCTGGATACTTGATAATACGGTGATTGCCGTGACTTAACGGGGCAAAGCCGATGGACATGTAATTTCCGCTCGTCAGCGCCTTACCCCCCAACCCGGGGCGAATGTTACCTCTGGACCATCGATCAGGGGGTACTAATGGGGGTATGAAATGAGCACGGCTGAAAATACCCCCACCCGTTCACCACGACCGCATTCGGCGGCCGGCTCCCGCAAGCCGCGCAGACCGTGACGATGAGCTCGCCAAGTTCGCGTCAACCAAGCGCGTCGAGACTTTTCTGGTCGACGATATTGAGCAGCTTCAGCGATGGTCCGTTCGGTTGCTTTTTACCCTGTTCTGTTGATTTTCACCCAAACCTGACCCGGGATTTACATTGAAAATTGACCCGCCCGGATTGGCCAGATTATGGTCTATGAAGTTTTGTATTTTCCAGTTTTTCTCCCCTTTGCTTGCTGGTTGAATGCTTGAAGCGGTAACTGTCGTTGCCGGTTTCGATGATGTGGCAATGATGGGTTAAGCGGTCAAGCAGCGCCGTGGCCATCTTCGGGTCCCCGAATACCGATGACCATTCCGAGAAGCTCAGATTGGTGGTGGTGATGACGCTGGTCCTTTCGTACAACTTACCGATCAGGTGGAACAGCAAGGCCCCACCGGCCTGAGAGAAGGACAGTCTACATCCTATTCGTAACACTCAGGTCAAGGGGCTTTACATAATTAATTGTCCTCTATAAATTTACTTAATGCCTATCGCACCCAGTCCGGACAGAACCGTAATTCCTCACAGGAACATCACTTCACTATAATTGTGATTTTCTTCGATATCAGTGGTGGATCCTGCGGTTCATGATCTTCATCACCAAGCAGCAGCTGGAGCGTGTGCCTACCCGGAGGCAGTTCCACTACTGCTTCGGTTTCACCCTGGTCGAAATGTATATGTTGTGAATCATTTGGAATGGGTTGATCCATATCGGGCGATGTTTCGATATCGATCAGAAGATGGTGATGCCCTGCTTTGTGTCTCACTTTTCCTTTTGTTCCTGCGGGCGTGATTCCAAACCCCGTGATTCCAAATTCGACTTTGAATGGACTCTCTACCTCGGCGCCATCCTCTAGGTTAACGAAATAGACCTTCGCGTCCGCCGGTGGGGTATGAGCTTGGGGGCCCGAAGCCATCAGCAATATCCCCATTGTCAACACTGGCGTGATAAGTGATGAAAATATTTTCTTATTCATTGCTATCTCCAAATTAATTGTCTGTTAGGACAAAAACCCTGAATCAAATAAAACCTTGATGAAATGTCAGAACCAGGCTCTCACTCCGACGAGAAACTGCAGATCACTGGTGCCCTCGCCTTCTTCTTTGGCGAAGTCGCCAGTATCACCATACTTTTTCTCCCAGTTGATACCAATATAGGGGGCAAATTCGCGTCGAATTTCGTAACGCAGCCGCAGTCCCAGTTCGGTATCTGAGAGACCTGAGCCAATGCCTCGCCTCTCGTCTTCCCGGGCAAATATATTGGCCTCTATTTCAGGCGACAGAATCAGTCGCTGTGTAAGAAGGATTTCGTACTCAGCTTCCAAGCGGGCGAAGGCGGACTGATTACCGCCGCCGTACAGCGTCGCATCGACCTCGAACCAATACGGGGCCAGGCCCTTGAATCCGACGGCGAACCAGTCCCGGTTGGGTCGAGGTCGAGCGTCGTGACGCCATCCCACCTGCAGATCCCAATAGGGTGATACTGCGCGGCTGTAGAGCGCTTCGACATATGCCGCCTCTGTCTCTCCGTCCCTGTATTCACCCTCCGTCTTGAACCATAGCTTGTTGAGATCCTTGCCAACCCAGGCATCGGCCTCCCATACCAGAGGGTTTTCACCTTCGGCCGCACGCCACTCCAGCTTGTCGATCATGAGTTTGAACAACAGTGGATCGTCTTCCCCACTGGCGAGTGCCGGTGTCGATAGTCCGATCATCATCAAGGTAGCTATCGTTTTTCCAATCATTCTTACCTCCTTAGCTGACGATCACGGTGCGGAACATGCCGAGCATGTGATAGAGCAGGTGGCAGTGGTAGGCCCAACCGCCTTCCGCGTCCACGGTAACCCGGTAGCTGATCCGGGAACCCGGTTGGACAATCACGGTGTGTTTTCGGGGAAGGTAATTGTTCTCTCCAGTCTCCAGGTCACTCCACATACCGTGCAGATGCATCGGATGATTCATCATGGTGTCATTGACGAAGGTGATGCGCAGGCGTTCGCCCAGCTTCCAGCGCAGGGGGTCGGCTTCGGCGTGCTTTACACCGTCTATCGACCACATATAACGCCCCATGTTGCCGGTCAGGTGGAGTTCAATCTCCCGATCGGGCTCTCGATGCGCATGAGTGCTGCGCAGGTTGCGCAAATCAGCATAGGTCAGAACACGACGACCGTTGTTGCGTAAACCGACTCCGGGATCGTCCAGCCGGTATTGAGGCGCATCGGCCCGCATATCGACGTGGGGGCCATATTCCGTTGCCGCGTGATGAACGGGAGCGGCCGTGAAATCCGATGGATTGGGTTTGAAGGGTTTCATCTTCATGCCCCCACTGCCTGACATTTGGTGCTGGCTGTGATCCATGCCGTGCATCGTTTGATCACCAGGCATCTGGTGTTGGTCATGCTGCATCCCTGGCATCATCTGTCCATCAGGCATCTGGTGTTGGTCATGCTGCATCCCTGGCATCATCTGTCCATCAGGCATCTGGTGTTGGTCATGCTGCATCCCTGGCATCATCTGTCCACCTGGCATCTGGTGCTGGCTGTGATCCATGGCGGACATGTCATGCCCGGTATGATCCATCATGTTCATGCCCATATCCCCATGACCCAGATTCGGCACCGGATCCATTTCGGGGATCGACGCTGTGAGCGAAAGGTCCGGTGTCAGAGTTCCTCTGGCATACCCGGAACGAGCAATATCTTGTGCAAACAGGGTATAGGCTGTGTCCTTCTCCGGTTCAACGAGTACGTCATAGGTCTCCGCCACCCCGATACGAAATTCCTCTACCGTAACCGGTTCTACGTTCTGACCATCTGCCGCGACCACCGTCATTTTCAGTCCGGGTATGCGTACGTCGAAAAAGGTCATGGCCGATCCGTTGATGAATCGCAGCCTTACTTTTTCTCCTTTTTTGAAAAGTCCTACCCACCCATCGGCCGGTGTCTGACCATTGGTCAGAAAGGTATATGTATAGCCAGTCACATCTGACAGGTCACGTTGGCTCATCCGCATCTGGTTCCACATCTTGCGGTCATTCCAGGTGGCGGCTAGTCCCTTCTCCTTGAGGTCTTTCATCAAATCAGCCTGGGTACGCTCATTCCCGTTGTAGTAGTGGCTGAGTTTTTTCAGCTTGGAATAAACAGCCGTGGGATCTTCATCGGTCCAGTCGGACAGCAGCACCACATAATCACGATCGTAGGGGACAGGATCCGGTTCTCTGGGATCAATGATGATTGCGCCATAGAGACCAGTCTGCTCCTGAAAGCCCGAATGACTGTGGTACCAGTAGGTCCCGCTTTGGACTACCGGAAATCGATAGATAAAGGTTTCCCCGGACTTGATTCCGTTAAAGCCGTTTGCAATACCCGGCACCCCATCCATTGCACTCGGTAAGATGAGCCCGTGCCAATGTATGGAACTGGTCTCCGGCAAAAGGTTGGTAACCCGAAGGGTCACAGTATCACCCTCGCGCCAGCGCAGGATGGGGGCAGGCAGCGAACCGTTTACGGTGGTGGCAATTCTTGTCGCTCCTGTGAAATTGACCACTTGTTCACCGATGGTCAGATCAAAATCTGTACCCCGCAAAGATTGGGGTGCCTGTTGTTTCAAGGCAGCAGCCAACAGCGAAGTTGATCCCAGACCCATACCGGCAAACGCGCCACCCATGGCCAATCCTTGTACAAATCGGCGGCGCATCAGACATACGCCCCCCTTGAATCGTTGTTCGTCAATACTACTCATAGCGTTATAATTCCTCCGCACGCCGACAGCGACCATGACGCCGCCAACGGATAGTCAACTAAGTGATGTCATCAGACGACCCCTGAAAACCCAGAGATCGGCAGCAGGGAATCAAACTCGGGGAGGGCGAAAAAGAGAAGCGGATGGTTGGCTTAGAAATTCGTTGTACGCCATCTGATGGCGGGGAGTGGGAGTGGAAGTGTAGCGAGTAGGGGATAAATAATCCGTAAGCACCGCCAACACGCACGAAGCACAGTGAGTGAACGAACAGGTCTGGTCAGCACAGCCATCACCCATATGGCACTGATCACAATCTTTCTTTAGTTCATTATCAGCCGCCATAACCATGCTATCTGTATGTTTGTCTGGCATTTGATGCACGTTTTCTTTCTGGCCGGGGGAACTAACCATATTGTGCATCCCACCTTGCAGTGGAGACATGCCCAAAAGCAGGGTAAGCAGAATAGCCAGGAATTTTTCAGGAAGTCGGTGCATAGAAGCAAAAGTTTCTAAATTTTATTCTTGTTAAAAGTTTCTGTTCGATTCGGCAAGCCACCATCCGAAAAGTTCCATATTCCGCCATACCATGAGAAAAGTTGTGATGCCTCTCGCTGAACTGCTTGCCACTCACACTAAACATCCTCTAGACCTGCGGTAAATCGCCAATCACTGTGAAACAAATTGAAGGGTACTTCGAAAAGCGCGATTTCCGATCGCATTCATTTTCAAGCGCCTACGCGCACCAAGATGGTGGCACATCGCTGCACCACACGGGCACCTCAAATTGTTCTAGGTGCCCTGAATACTGATTTTATCTGCTGCAAGATACTGATAAAAATTACTATCTCCAAATTAGTCATTTCGGGCGAAGCGTAGTGAAGAACCGGAATCCAGCACATGAAATTAAATCAATTACTGGATTCCATCTTTCACCAGAATGAAAAAAATTGGATTGTTTAGAATTTCCCAATATTTTTATGGCGATTTCTATCAATGCTTTTCATAGATGGTGTTTCTTCCTCCTGTTGAAAATGCAATCACATCATAGGGGTCATTGTACTTTCCCTCCATACCGGGTGATCCCGCAGGCATGCCCGGCACAGCTAAGCCTTGTACATCGGGTTTCTCTTTCAGCAGCCGTCGCACATCCGATGCCGGCACGTGCCCTTCCAGCACGTATTCCTCCACAACAGCGGTATGGCAAGATCTGAGCTTGTAATCGACACCGTATGTTTGTTTGACCTGATTCATATCCTGACGATTTTTCGTAATTACCTTGAATCCCTCATCGCGTAGATGATCGACCCATTTGTTACAACAACCACAGCTGGCAGATTTGTATACTGTTATCTCCGGTGCATTCGCCAGGTTCACGCCTGGTAACCAGATCAGGGCACCAACCGCCCCCACTGCTACCACCCCAAGTGTTAGCTTCTTCCAATGATGAAACCCATTCTTTTCCTGGTGTGTTGTGTTCGGTTCGATCTGCTTGCCTTTATTTCGTTTAGTCATTAACTATTTCTCCTGATTTGATGGCATATCAATCTATAATAGAGATGTCATTCCTCGGCCGCTTTATTCCTCTTGTGCTGTTGCAACAAGGCAGCGGTGGCGCATTGACACTTACCCTTGCATTGCAATCCAGAGATTGAAGCCAGTTTCCAAGGCCAAAGCCGGTGATTGTGGGATATTGCCTTGTGTTTAACATATGACTCCCTGTTTAATTGGCGATACACGGTATTCGCTGATTGGAAGTCCGAGTTTTTCTGTTCTTTACCGCGCAAACACATCGGGCACCGTCGAAATCTGTCAGTCTGCTTCGCTTATGTTGCCTGCCTGTCTCTATCTTTCTCACCCCAATCGTGTCCCATCTAATCTTCCCCCTCGTTACGCGATGCCAGTTCCCTCTGTGTCCAGACGACATAGATCTCTTCCGACCACTTCGACTGGAACCAGGCGATGGCTGCAATCATATCTTCGTCGTTCAGCTTTTCGGCCCAGGCCGGCATGTTGCCCTGCCCACCAGGGCTGCCGTTTTTGACTACGTGAAAAAGTATCCTCAGTGGATGATGCCAGGCGTGGCCCGTCCCATTCAGGGGAGGTGCAGGGTATTTACCATCCGTCCCAGGTGTTCGCCACGAGGGCGCCCCCTCCCCCTGTGTGCCATGACAAACAGCGCAGTTTTCTTGGAAAACCCTCGCACCCTTAAGAACTTGCTGGGTTCCATACCAGCGCTGGATCGGAAGTGCTGCAACTGCCAACTCCGACCCACTTCCGAGGGAAGGAAGACTCTTTGTCGGTGACTCGCCGGAAGAGCAGGCAACCAACGCCAGGGGCACCAGCCCCAAAGCGGCAATAGGGAGTTTCACTCGATGTGTCTCCTAAATCCTGAGCCAGTTGATGGCCCACGCTTGATCGGACGGGATAGCGTATAAATCCCGTATCAAAAAAGGTCAGGAGAGAAAAATTGGAGGCCGGTACTTAACGAACGCCAGGATCTCTGGCATAGGTTTCAACCATAGAGGATTGAATTGCTGGGTGACTGGGAACTTGAAGTCAAAGGAACTGGATATTAAAACCTGGGTGCCTGCACACTGGTCACCGCAGCATTCGTCAAAAGAGTTTGCATCAGGTGCATGTTCAGCGCAATGGTGAGGATGGTGCGAAATAGCGCCATGAGTGCAGTCTTGGCCAAGATGGACAATGATCGATTGGTCGCTCCCTGCCGAATCAGTTTCCGCCATCGCGTGTCCGAAACGAAACGGCAAAAGTACGATAGCAACAGCTACCAGAAACGCCAAAGATTTATTCGATTTCAGGTCCATCAACTTTGGATATTCGTGGTTTTTCTTTTCTGTGTCAACAAATAACATTCTCATCTACATTGAGAGAATATTGACAACACCGCGATACAAAATAAAGACCCTGAACATAGAGAAAAGTTTCGAGTTAACTTTTTTGAGGGAGAGGTATACCGCGAATATTGCGACTACGAGTCAGCCAAAACTCATCAGAATCATCGCTCACACCCAAAAACACCAGAATCATCTACGCCGCATCTCAGTTATAGCGTTGAGAAATGAAGTACCAACAATTTGAAAATACGGCCTTCGAGCACCGCTGCCCGGGCTGGTCGATCAAAGACTAAGATATGTCAGTGTACTAGATCTGCAGGTGTCTCCGCTTCCTTAACTCCAATGACCTTGTCCACCAGAGCGTCGCGGTAGCTGCTGCATCGGTCTCATTGGCCAGAGACAAACCTGTCTGTAATTCTTGTTGGACAAATAACAGCATTCAGCCAGCATCCGCATTCAACATGTTGTTTTAACTAACAACAGCGCGGCTTCCATTCCCGGCGCCTCCACCACCCTATTGTAGTTAATGGTATTTTTAACCTCTTCCCCCCGCCCACTCACTCGCGTAACCCTCCAAGTGCCTAGAATAGCAGAAGTTTTTTCGGAAAGATGACTTCAATTCACTCGGACATCGGCATCACTTTGGTAGCATATTAGCAGTATCTTGTGCCAACATTTGAGCAGCTGAAAATATTTCTTTATCGCCTCTTTGCTGGCATAGTATCAATTCGCCATGAACACCCTGCAGGCTCGGTTGAATCACCGAGCGCATACTGCGATTTGCCACCCTTCCTCATCCACCGTTACAACTGCCACGATTTTGAGATACCTATCCGCAGCGGCAATAATCTGTTCTACCAGGACTCCCTCGACATCCCGGCAGCGAATCAGATCCACCAACCAGGAGAGGGCTACCTCGGTGCCTGCCGCCAATTGCTTCACCAGCGTGATGATGAGAAGGGATAGAAATTGAGGATCGGTCATATAACCGAGATCAGGAATCTCTGACCGCAGGTCTGCAACGCTGGTGTCACTATCGGTTAAGGGTGTACCCAGAAGGAGTCCCTCCGTAGTGGCAACTACTTGATCCTGGTAGATAACCACCATGGGCAGGTTCAGGCCGTCAGTGTTTGATAGAGCGGTCGAAACGGCGTTGGCGACAGATGGGTTAGGCACCACTTCTGCGATGCTATATAGATGACTCAATCTTCCTACTCCTGGATGATTCGTCATTCATCCGCTTGGCTGTAATCTGGCATTTCGGTAACACCAGGAGCTGGCGCAATAGTTCCGGTACCGTCACCGTTGTCATGGATGATGTCGGTATGCTCATTGTATTTTGCTAATTTTCCCTGACCGGGATTTGTCACCAGACAGAATTACAACCAGCATACCAGGCATAACGGATAAACTATTTGATCCTTTCAATACCTGATAAAGCATAGGTGAGGGGGTAACCTCTACTAAGCCGGTGCGCCGCATAAATTCCTCCATGGATATAGTAAGCTGAGGGGTCTCCATGAATATTCCCTAAATTCGATCAGCTTTTCAAATGGATCCTTTAGGGCTTTATTCCCAAGATGTTCGAGCATTTAACTCAGCATAGGAAGATGTTCTGCTTTCATCTTTGGACCACCCTGCTGGAGCGCTTTCAGCATGTTTGTAGGCAACACTACACATGATCCTGCTGGATACTGTCCGGCCGGAATCATCGTGTGCGGTAACTCAAGAAACTTGGTTAACATTTTTCAGTTCAGCTGAGCGATGCAGTATTTCTTTGATATTCAACAGCAATATCTTCTTGAAGGAATACTAGTGGGTCGAAGATCTAGAGTTTCGCTTCCATGCTCAAAAGTGTGAAGTGTTATTCACACCACTCTTCAATCTACTGCTCGGGACGAAAAATCGGCTACCATAGGACCTTCGTGTATTCAACCATCTGAGGGCCTTGTATGCAGTTGCATCTGATGACCTGGATAGAAGTGGAAGGCTACCTGCAGCACTCGCAGGGCATCATTATTCCCATAGGCTCCACCGAGCAGCATGGCCCCATGGGACTGATCGGAACCGACTGCATCTGCCCTTCGACTATCGCTGACCGTGTCGGTAAAGAGGCTGATATTCTAGTCGGGCCAACCATAAATCTGGGCATGGCGCAGCACCATCTCGCCTTTCCCGGCACCATCAGTCTGCGGCCAACCACGCTGATCGCACTGATAAAAGATTATGTCACATCGCTAAGCCGCAACGGCTTTCGGCGTTTCTATTTTCTCAACGGCCATGGCGGCAACATCAACACCGTACAAACTGCCTTTGCTGAGATCTACGCTGATTGGAGCTTTCGGCCCGTTGACCAATCCGCCGGTATTCGCTGCAAGCTTGCAAACTGGTACGCGATGCCTGAAGTTGTCAAACTCAGTCAGGAGCTTTACGCCGACAAGGAGGGCCACCACGCCACGCCATCAGAGATAGCCGTCACTCAATATGCCTACCCCGAAAACATCAAATCCGTCGAACTGACCGAGTTGGAGCCATATACGAGATTCCCCAGCGACGCAGTGGATTTTCGGATCTGCTTCCCGGATGGTCGTATACGAGCCGATTCTGCCCTTGCCCGCCCCGAGCACGGGGCCCGATTCGTCGATATTTGTGTACAGGCGGTAAAAAAGGAATATACGGACTTTGTCGAGGCGGATTGACTGCGAATGCAGCCAGACCCCTGCGGCTATAGTGCTGCAATCGAGTCAGCTTCCATCCCGGGTTAGACTATGCGGAACATTCTTAGTATCACCTTCGACTTGGTCAAGGCTTAAGCGCTTAGAGACTCGATTACCCCTCGAAACTTTGCTCATTCCAACATCTGAGAAATATCTTTCAACAATACGTTGACAATCTCTGATCCGCCTGTCACCAAGCTGGATCGATCCAGCCGCGAGAAAATATATATAAAATTTCAATCACATTTTAAGCTATACTATGCAGAGAAAGGTTCGCGTGGTTGAAAATGACTCTGCCATCCCCCTATGATTAGGAAGCGTTAATGAGCCGCCTGGTGAAGTCCGACAAAGTCTTCCTAGGTCGCTTGGTCTCCGGATCCATGTCATCAAGTCCACGAAGGCTGCATTCAGGTGCCCGGTGATACGTTGGCAGCTTTCGAGGCCATCAACGACAACGTCGAATACCACCACTAAATTCTCAATGAATTGGACATAGAATACTACGAGGGCGCCTGGCAGGACTGGCGATGTTTGGCGCATAGCAGGCCAACGGTATAAGTCACCGGGTAACCCAAAATACACTGTCGACAGGATTGAGAACTTACCGCGCCGCTGCAAAACGAGCGGGAACAAAAGCGCTCCACGCTTGGCTGGCGGGGAGCTTTCCTTGAAGCACCGCAGTCAGACTTGACGCAGACATGAAAGGAACCGTGCTGAGCTACCACCAGGAGATATTTCCATGAGCAAGAATCGTCAAAGCAATAAAGAAGCGAAAGAAAAAACCGGCCCTGACACTACAGGAGAAGAGAGCCGCGAAGAAGTCAAAAAAAGAAACGAAATCACTGTTTGGGGATGACCGTGTTCGGTGAATATTTTCAGGCTGAAAAGACCGTTGGCCTAAGAAGTGTCTGCGGATTTCTGCCGTACTGAAACGCCGTTTGTCCGGTCCTCGCAACAAGGAACGATTGTGACTCAACCGCCTTACCTAAGGCCAGAGCATTTGTCGGGTTTTGACCTCATTGGTAATTTACATTTTTTCCTGCTTTAAGATTTTCGAAATAGATTACTGCCAAGAGTAAACCTGTGATAGTAGCTGTTTTGAAGGTCGCTGACTCGTCGAGAGGACTGCACGAACCCCGGCGCAGGAAATTCTCAACAGCGCCGCCGATCGCCTGCGCCGCTCATGTCCTTATACGACTTGGAGATAATATGTTTCGCACCCACACCATTACCGCAATTGAATTGCGCTGCACCAGCGAGGCAGACTCAATATGCTATTGACCCGCCATCGAACATCCGACTCAGGAGATACAGGAATTTCTTTCCCTAGACTTGAGTGTTGGAACAACGTGACCAAAGTGGCAACTATTGCGGCAAACGTAAACAAAAAACGTGTGCTTTGCAGGGTTCCGCTAGATATCATGAGAGATAAATTCGGCGCCTCAGAGGAAGAACCTATGCGGTCCGTAGCCAGATATCGAAAAGCTATAGAAGAAGCGGCGAGAAAGCTCATACAGGACGAAGTCTATGAAGAGGATGGTTCGATTCTAATCCGCACAAGCGACCTCTAGCAGCAACTCCAGGCCTTTCTCCTATTTGAAACCGACGTGTGTATTGGGGCAGCCAGAGTTCTGGAAATTCTGCTGAACCCACTAGAGAGTAGTGTTTCCCTCGTTTACCTGTTATTATGTGATAGTTAAAGGATAGTCTGGTTTCTCCGAATGCGGCATGGTTGCTGCTTTTTTTAGCAAGTCCCACCAATTTCCCCGTGAGAATCCTAGCCTTGTGACGCGCTATCGTAATACGCGGCATTCTCCTGTCGAAGAAATTCTGTGCTTGGTGTTTTTCGATAGTGTCAAATTGAACCAATGCACGAAATCTCAGAGATATTAAAGATATGAACATCTATGTAGGCAACCTTCCTTACAGCGCCACCGACGAGGATCTGCGCGAGGCATTTTCCCGTTTCGGTGAGGTCTCCCAAGTCAACCTAATTATCGACAAATTCAGCGGGCAATCGAAAGGCTTCGGCTTCGTCGAAATGGCCAACAACTCGCAAGCCGATGCGGCGATAAAGGGCCTCAATGAAACCGACCTAAAGGGGCGCAACATGAAAGTCAACCAAGCCAAGCCCAAAACGGACCGCCCCTCACGCGGCCGGAGTTACTAAGGACTTGAAGTTCAACCCCGCCGGCCGTATTGGTAACGCCATTACGTGATCGACGATGAAAAAGCCCGGCTATAAGCCGGGCTTTTTCATCGGGTCAGAGAAAAATTGAAATTTCAAAGAAGAATCCTAGATTTTTGTCTCGGATCAAAGGTCGATGGCATATGAATCTAATCATCCCGAGAATCACCGAAGCGACGACACGAAAAGATCTGAGGAATTTTGCCAATAAAGTTCTTGAAAAGTGGTTTCGCCTTCCCTTCTCCGCGCAACCGCGAATAGTGAGCTGCCGCATTTTATTGATCCCCGATACTATGGGCGTGATTCAACGTCACGGACTAATCAATGTGACGCCTGATGACGCGGCGCTGAAAATTATTCGGAAACTCCATGGAAAATTCCTAAAAGGAAAACTCGTGGGAGTGAAGCAATATAGTGACCTCCCCGGAGACTCGCCTGATCTTCCCGGATAGCCTGGCCTTACTTCTTCTGCACTTTCATCACCACCTTAACACTCAGGTACGAGCTGAACTCCTCCTTGCGGGGGGCGGAAAGCTTCACAGAACCTTTGTATCCACGCAACTCGGGAAGATAACCGAGACTAGTGCTTTGAACATAATCGGGTTGGAATGCTACCGCCCCAAGACATGGACTCGATAGCCTGTATATCGATAGAAAACCGCGCAATTTAACCCGCATGTGTGTCCCCTCGCGTAGCTCGACTACACTTTCAAACCTCTACAACCCTGCAGTAGGGAAATATTTGCGTGCCACAGCCTTATCACTCAAGTCATTGACCACACAGATCAACCGTAATACTTCTTGATAACAACATGATACGGTTCATTCAAATATCTAAACCATCCGGAAAATCATCACAATGAATAATTTGAAGCAGTCCCGTTGGCGCGCGCTTTGGGTACTTCCGCCACTGGCAATCGGTATCCTCGTGGTCGTCTTCATGGCCAGCGGAAAAAAACCGCCGACCAAGACGGAGCATGGCGAACCCAGTCAATCCGTGCGTGTCATCGAGGCACAGCTGCTGGACCTTGTTCCCGAAGCGAAGGGTTACGGGGAAGTGGAGCCGGGCAAGGTCTGGGCGGCCGTCGCTCAAGTCGCAGGCAGGGTCATCGAGACCTATCCCAACCTGCGCGATGGTGAAATCGTTCCCGCGGGTACGCCGCTGTTCCGTATCGATCCGGTCGACTATGAGCTGAAGCTTGCCCAGGCCACCGCTGAGTTGGCTGAACTGGACGTGCAGGAGCAGAATGCCATGAGCTCATTGGCTATCGATCAGAGCAATCTCCGTCTTGCCCAGCGCGAGAAGGAACGAATCAGTAAACTGTCGAACAAGGGTACCGCCTCGCAGAGCGACGTCGATAATGCCGAGCGCACCACACTCAGCGCCCGCACGGCGGTGCAGAATACCCAGAACATCCTCGCACTCATCCCGACCCAACGCCGCCTGCTCGAGTCGAAGGTATCCCAGGCCGAACGCGACCTTGCCAACACCGCGGTCAACGCACCTTTCAATCTGCGCATTGCTAATCTCGCGGTCGAGAAGGATCAGTACGTTGGCATCGGGCAGACCCTGTTTGAAGGCGATGCGGTCGAACGTGTGGAGATAGTTGCACAGGTGGCGATTTCGTCGCTTCGCAATCTGTTTGTTGGACGTGAGGAGCCGGTACCGGCGATCTCTGATCTGCAGGCCGGGTTGCAGGACTTCACCGGTTTCCGGCCACTGGTGCGCATGGACATGGGCAACGAGATGGCCGAATGGGAAGCCAGATTCATCCGCTTCAGCGACCAGGTCGATCCACAGACACGCACCATCGGGGTGGTGGTCAGCGTCGACAATCCGTTCAGCAAGGTCATCCCGGGCAAACGCCCACCACTGACCAAGGGCATGTTCGTGCAGGTGGTTATTCGTGGCCATATCCAGAGCAATCGTCTTCTGCTGCCGCGCAGTGCGATCCGGGCGGGCAAGGTCTATGTCGTCGGAGACGACCTGCGCCTGCAGGTTCGCCCGGTAACCATTCTATTCAGCCAGGGTCAGGTCAGCGTCATCACCGGCGGTATCGAGCCCGCTGACCAGGTCGTCGTCAGCGATCTGATTCCGGCAGTGGAAGGCATGCTGCTGAGCCCAGTGCCCGACGAAGCACTGCAGAAACAGATTCAGGCCTCCGCAAGGGGTGGGCAATGATCGCCTGGTTCGCCCGCCACCCCACCGCGGCGAACTTGATGATGGCCGCGATTATGATCCTCGGCATCGTCGCCCTCCCCGGCCTGCAGCGAGAGACATTTCCGGAGATCAAGAACGACAAGGTTGAAGTCCGTGTTGTGTACAAGGGTGCGACCACAGACGAGGTCGAGAATGCGATCTGCCGCCGCCTGGAAGACGCCCTGGACGGCATCAGCGATATCGATGAAACCCGCTGCGAGGCGCGTGAAGGCCTCGGCATCGCCACTGCGGTAATGCGTGAGGGCGCGCCGATGGCGCGCTTTCTCGATGATGTGAAATCTGAAGTCGATGCCATCGACGACTTCCCGGATCAGGCGGAACTGCCGGTAGTCGAGGAACTCGGCCGTACCGATGCCGTCGTCTCGGTCGCGATAACGGGTCCCGAGGACCCGGTGGCACTCAAGGCCTATGCCGAGGACGTCAAGTCGCGCTTGCAGATGCTGCGGGCTTTCTCTACGGTGACCATCAAGGGCTTCTCCACCCATCAGATCCGTATCGAGGTGGATGCACCGACATTGCGCCGCTACGGACTGTCCGCGGCAGATATCGCCAATACTCTGCAGCAACAGAGTGTTGGCAGCCCGGCGGGTGAGTTGCAGGGCGAACAGGAAAACGTGCTGTTGCGCTTCGACGATCAACGTAAGACCACTGCGGAATTCGAGAACCTGGTGATCATCTCGGGCAGCCGTGGTGCCGCGATCCGGCTCGGAGAAATCGCAACCATTACCGATCGTTTCGACCTCGATGAGGAGAAGGTCCTGTTCAATGGCCAGCGCGCGGCTATCCTCGATATCACAAAGACCCGAGCGCAGGACATCCTCAATGCCTATGCGGCGGTCAGCGACTTCGTCGCCGAAGAGAACTTGCGTGTCCCGCCAGGGGTCCAGCTCACTCTGACCCAGGATCGCTCGTCGATCGTCAGTGATCGACTCAATATGCTTACCAGTAACGGCATCCAGGGTCTGGTCGCCGTGTTCCTGGTGTTATGGCTGTTCTTCAGTTTCCGTTACAGCTTCTGGGTCACCATGGGCCTGCCGGTTTCTTTTCTTGGAGCGCTGTTCGTGCTGCCCATGTTGGGCGTCACCATCAATATGATTTCCATGGTCGGCCTGCTGATCGGGGTGGGTCTGCTGATGGACGACGCGATCGTGATCGCCGAAAATATCGCCTCGCGCCTGAACAAGGGAGACGAACCTCTGCAGGCGGCAATTGCCGGCGTGACCCAGGTACTGCCTGGTATTGCTTCGTCCTTTGCCACCACCCTGTTGGTATTTGGTTCGCTGGCCTTCATCACCGGCGAAATCGGCCAGATCCTACGAATCATGCCAATCGTGTTGATCATGGTTATCACAGTCAGTCTGATCGAGGCCTTCCTGATCCTGCCCAGCCATCTGGGCCACTCGCTGATGCATATGCACAACAGTGAACCAAGCCGCTTTCGTGCCGGCTTCGAGCGCGGTTTCGCCAACTTCCGCAATCGCCGTTTCGCCAGCCTGTTGGACAAGTCCATTAAGCACCGTTATCTCACAGTCGGCATCGTCTTGATGCTGATACTGTTTGCGATCGCCATGCCTGTGGGCGGCCTGATCAAGTTCACCGGTTTTCCGGATATCGAAGGTGACGTGTTAGAGGCCCGTGTCCTGCTGCCTCAGGGCACCCCCCTGGCAAGAACAGAAGGCATCATGGAACACCTGCAGAATGTCGTCTGGTCCATCAATACAGAACTCAAGGCGAAACAGCCGAATGGCCAGGACCTGGTAAAGAACCTGACCGTCATCTTCGGCGAAAACCCCGACGCCTACGAGACCGGACCTCACGTGGCGCGCATCGTGGTCGACCTGCTCGGCGCAGAGGTGCGCAACACCGGATTGAAGAGTTCCGCAACCGTTGGCGTGAACAGGCAGGCGCCATAACCGACGTCATCGCACTCAAGTTCGCTGAACCGACTATCGGCCCCGGCGGGCGTGCCATCGATGTGCGCCTGATTGGAACAGACCTGGAGGAAATCAAGGCGGCCGCGCTGGAACTCAAGGCCTGGCTGGGCAGCTTTGACGGCGTGACCGACCTCAGCGACGATCTGCGCCCGGGTAAGCGTGAGTATCGACTGCATCTCAAGGACAGTGCCGGCGTGATCGGACTGGATGCCAACACAATTGCCAACCAGGTACGAGCGGCCTTCCAGGGATTCAAGACCGATGAGTTTCCGCTAGGCGCGGAAACCTACGAGGTAGAGCTGCGCCTTGCCGCCAGCGACCGGGTTAATATTGGTGACCTGGAGCAACTGAGCATCGTCGGTCCGAACAATAAGCTGATCCCGCTCCCCGAGGTTGCCACGATGGAGGAGGCACGCGGCTGGGCAAGGATCAATCGTATCGACGGACGCCGTACCGTAACGATACAGGGTGATGTCGATCGTGCCCGCGCCAATACCCAGGAGTTGCTCAACGCCGCCAAGGACGACATCTTTCCAAGGCTCCGGGAACGCTATCCGTCAATCAGTATTAACATCCAGGGACAGAGCGATGAATCGGCCAAGACCGGCAGTTCCATCGTGCGTAACGTCCTGCTCGGCATGATCGGCGTGTACATGCTGCTGGCGCTGCAGTTCCGCGGTTACCTCGCACCGATCACTGTGATGTCCTTGATCCCCACGGCCCTGATCGGCGTTATCTTTGGTCACATGGCCCTTGGGCTTGACCTCACCCTGCCAAGCATCGTCGGCATGGCCTCCCTGTTCGGCGTAGTGGTGAACGATTCCATCCTGCTGGTAGTGTTCATACGCGACGAGCGTGCAGCCGGTATCCCAGTCAGGCAGGCCGCGCACGATGCCGCCATCGCACGCTTTCGCCCGATTCTGCTGACCTCAGTCACCACAATCGCCGGACTCACGCCATTGCTGCTGGAGAAAAGCCTGCAGGCGCAGGTCTTGATTCCGCTCGCGGCAAGCATTGCCTTCGGCCTGATGTCTGCGACCCTGATCGCGCTGTTCCTTGTGCCGGCGATCTACTGCATCTTGGATGACTTCAACATGCTCGGTGAAATCGACAGCCAATCAGCCTCCTTTTCGGCACGCTGAGTGGTGACCTATACCACTGTGCTCTGAAAACCAGCTTATGCTCCCAATGGTTGAGACTGAATATGTCCTGAACTGGACTATCCAGCCGAAGCGATAGATGCATTAACCATGCAATTAATATGAACGAATGAGTCGGTCAAGATACATTATTGACGCTCATCATTCAGCGCTACCAAAGAGTGCACGAAGATTTCCATAATTAATAAGCGGGAATCAGGCCGTTCGTTGATACGCATTGAGCTGATGTCTCAATGCAACATTGACAGTAAATCATAGATTGGCCTCAGTCCTACAAGAAGGTCAAGAATATCAAGCAGTACGAATTTGCGAGACCGACAGGATCAGTAGGCATAAAATTCTGGTGGACCAGCACACCTGCATCCTTGGATATCGATTACCACAATATTAATGTCAGTATTTTTTACACTTGCTCAATCGAGAAAATATAACTTATTGATAATATGTTTATTATTTTATGGCACGAAATATGCGAAACAATTCTATTCTCAAATAGTGGGGTTGGTGGAGGGATGTTGTGCGAAATATCATGGGGTTAGGAATGTTACTGGCTTGCTTTGTAGCCTCACAAAACGGTCGTGTGGTAGTTGCTCTACAGACTATTAACAGGATTGAGAATTCAATAGCGTCCCTAGAACGATGAAGCATCTGACAGTTAGGCGATTGATCTCATTGAACCCGAAATGGGATTCATAAAATAAATGACAACGGAGGGAAAATGCAAAATATCACTTTAAACAACCGCGCCAAAGGTGGCGTTCTTCACGGTTTCCACAGAACGTTGATAAAGGCTGCAGAGGTGGCCGGTTTGTGCGTCCTGTCCCTGTTCTTGCTGGAAAGCCCGGCAGCCGCAGCCACCCTATATACTGCAGGAACGACTGCCAATGTGTCTAACGTGTTTAGTTCACCGTTTTTGCGTGACTCCGATTCAGGCCCCTCCTCTTCCTATGCGTCGATTACATTGGCTAACGGAGAATACGGCATTGCGCAGGCATTCTATAACGGCGCAGTAAAGGTCACGGCCGATTCAGAGCGAGCCGATGATGGCGCCGGAGACACCATCGAAAGTAGAGCCTCCCAGGCAACGATATTCGGAATCGAGAGTAACACTCTCGCTCCCGGCACCCTTGTTTCCGGTAATGTAAATCTACACCTCACCGGACGGTTACTGTTGATCAATAACCCTAATCCAAATATTCAGAACGCTGGCAGTGCCGGTATCACCATGACTGTGGGTTTACGCCAAGCAATGCCAGGGCCTGATGAAGTTAAATCCATCTTTGGAGGTGAGGTCTTTTGGCGAAGAGGAAACGGCTCAGTTGATAAGTATGGGGATTTTGTAGGCGAAGATTTGGGTGGTCTTCCTCTTACGGACATCTTTACCGGCAATGCCTTCCTGGATATAGCTTTCGGTAAATCGGTTCCATTCCAGGGCTATGTCGGTGATACGGCCTCGGTTGAATTCGCCCTTTTTGGTAGGGCGGGCATAAGCGCTAGATCGAACTTTCTCAATACCGGCAGTTTTGATATTAGTTTCGATGACCCAGACGTTTTCGCGCAGGTAGTTCCATCAGCAGTCCCGATACCTGGTGCGGTTTGGCTGTTAGGTTCCGGTTTGCTGGGTCTTGCCGGGTCAGGAATGAAACGAAAAAAGAAGGTACAGTCGATATAAATGCAGTAGTTGCGTCGATCAGACCTGACAGTTACCCCAATGAAGCCGGTAACTGTCAGGTCTGATACATCCTATGAAATTCCCCTTCCACGATATGTCATAGGTCAAAAGGCCCGGAGCGTCCAGAATTCTACCCCGAAGAAATCAGTCGCAACCATCACATTCCGGTGCACCGTCAAGGCAGCCTCCCATGAAGTATCTTTCGCTTGCTAAGGTGCCGATTCTATGCCGTGCCTTGTCAGTATATTTTTGACTATTTTCGGTGCAACATTGTGGCCGAGATTGGTAAGTGCGTCTTGGATTCAGTCTTAGCCTCAGGAGATATTCTCCCATACCATAGGCAATACTAAGTCGGTGATCTCTTGCGCGACATGGGGTTGACCAGCACACCAGACAAAATTGAGCCCACACAATAATTTCGCGCCACCTGGCCATCGCCGGCTTGGCTCGTCGGCGCCGGATTGATCACATAATCCGATACTGGGGTGCGACCTGCTCGTCCAGCCAGATATCGTCGGGGCTCACATATTCATCGCGCAGCTTGAACGGAACACCTATGCCATCGAAGCAATCGTAGACCAGCTCCGAACAGATGTATTTGCGATCACGCGTGCGGCGGCTGACCTTGAACAGGATGCGCAGGCCGATGCGTATGATCTCGGAATTATCATATGGTTTGGTGAGTTCGTCCATGCCAAAACTGATGGCGTGATTGAGCTTCTCCTGGGCGATCGCAGGATGCACCCGTGCGACCACGATATTGCCCTGATAAGGGCGGTTCTTGCCGTGGTAGTCACGCAAATACTTCGACAACGGCGCCAGACGTACACCGATCAGGGTCTCGCTCTCCAGGATAAAGACTCTCCGCAAGGTGGGATCTTTATAGATCATGCCGACGTGGCTCCACACCGAACGCGTAAAACGCTGTATGGCATACGAAAAGAAATACGAGCCGGAGCAAAAAATCAAATCCCCCGTCTGTAAATCTTCACGCATGGCGTCATAGGGATGTAAAGGGAGTTGTTCGATTTCTTTCTTACTCAAAGGTGCAGCCATAACGATCCCTTAGTCGGTCTGTGTGAAATAGCGGCATGGCCACACTGATCATGCCGGCGCGCGTATAAAAACGATTCGGCCAATTGTAAGCCTCGATTGATGCCAGGCACAAAGGCATTGTGGCTCCAACCATAGACTCTAGAAATCAATAGTGATGAGTTTTTTGGCCACAAGCCGTTGCGCTATGGATAACAGTCCAGGACTGGTTTTGGCCCACTATTACTGCGTCATCCCGGCGCAGGCCGGGATCCAGTAACTTATCGATTAGTTTAGGATGGATTCCGTCCTTAGGTCCATAAACGGTACATTCCTGCACCACTGCTCCGTCCTTTGGTTCGTAGACGGTGCTTCCCTGAACCACTGTTCCGGATCCACGCTGCGCTTCGTCCGGAACGGCGAATAAATCAGACGTTCCCTTAATGTCAAAAAACACCCAGATATCTGCGATTTGATATGTGTACTGGGAATTGCTTTACTTCGCATCAATATACTTCACTATCTCCACGCCTGAAAAAGTTCCCGCTGCCATCAAAGAATGGCAGCGTTCCCCAATGTCGCTCTTTTTGATCCCGCGCCGCTTTTCGGTTAGAACAGAACCACAGGATTTTGAAGGGAACGCAGCTGATACGTGGCCTCATCGTTGTTAATAGAGAACGAAGTGCAAGTGATTGAGACTCCGTGGGTCATGTGCATCGTGCCATTTGGCACGCGGCACAACCATGTTCCGCCATGGTCACCGGCAGCTGCATTAATTCCGCGTTCCGAACTGCCAGGGCATGCCATGGCAGTTGCTGAAAGGGTTGTGAGCAGCAAAAGCGCCAGGGTTTTCATATCAAATCCCCACTAGTGGTTGAAGCATTCTGTTTAACGCACTGGTGAATTTCAGACGCTGATCGGTGGCGATCAGGCAGATACACGGCTGGTCCGAATCTACAACCGGCTGGTGCTGCACCGATGAATCCACGTCGGCCAGATCACCTTGTTTATAATGTCCCATTTCGTCTCGAAAACTCCCCTGCAGTACAAGGGTCAGCTCCGAGCCCAAGTGGGTGTGTTGTGGAACAGTCGCACCTGGGGAGATACTAAGCAGGCGCACACTCCCCTGGCCGCTCTCCACGTTTTCCAGGCGCAGTTGCTTGATTCCGGGAACCAGGGTTCGCCAGCGCACGCCGCTCAAGCCACCGGGCACGAAGGGTGCGAGCACGGCCGGCAGTCCCCAAGTTTCAGCCGGGCGGCGGTGTACCTTTTCCGGTATCGGATCTGCCTCGATGCGCTCCCAAATCTGCGCCATCCCCGCGTCCGACATCTCAGCGGCAGGCAGATGTTGCATCAGTCCACCGCCCAGGGCCTCTGCCTCCGTCACCTCGTCTCGACACTCCGGACAGAGTTCCAAGTGGGCCGCAATGACAAGGGAGAATCCCTCATTTACCGCTCCGGCGGCATAAGCGAGTAACGTTGATGAGTCTGGATGATTGTTCAGGTTCATTTCTAGTCTCCTATGGCTGTCCGCAATCTTCCGAACGCCAGTCGTAATCTGGATTTAACTGTACCGAGGGGTAAGTCCAGGCGCTGCCCAATCTCAGCGTGGCTCAATCCCTCAAAAAATGACATTCGTATGACCTCTGCCTGGTCGGTAGGCAGTTTCGATACCAACTCGGCCATCTGGTTAGCATGGACGTGCTCCACCGCGCGATCTCTTCCATCTGCCGCAAGCCCTGACTCCAGCAACTCTTCAGCTAATTCCACCTCATGGTATTTCTGGCGTCTAAGTCGGTCGGTGCGCAGGTTTCGGGCAATCGTGAATATCCAAGACGAAGGGGCCGCTTTGCCGGAGTCGTAGAGGGACGCTTTTCGCCAAACCTGTACCAGCGTCTCCTGAGCAAGGTCATCAGCGGTGGCATCATCTGCACCCTGGCGCATCATGTAGCGTTTGACCTTGGGTGCAAACTGCTCATACAAACTCGAGAAAGCGTCCCTGTCCTGCGACTCCGCGACGGCACCCATCCACTGAATTGCGAGTGCCGCCGCATCCTCTCCTCTTGTTCGCCCTGTACTACAATTTTGCGCAGCAACCATGGTTGATATCAGCCTTGTTCTGTATTTTCCCTGGAGTATTCTACGCTGCCGGGCTATATTCGGATCACCTAAGATCAAAAAATATCAAAATTTAATTTGTGGGCACCGATATTTGCTGCGACAGGGCTTGGGGGGAAGGCACGCACACATTCTTCAGGCTCTGAACGCATCAAAACTGCGGCAGTAGCACGCTATCGATCACCCACACCAGCCCGTTTGCAGTCCGGTAACCTTCGCAGCTGACATTTGACTGATTGACCATCGGCTCATTTCTGGTGCGGCTGGCAAATAGCTTCTGTTCAGCGAGAGTATCCAGCTTCCGTATGTAGAGAACGCGTCTGGGGTCGACTTTTTTGGGTGTCACGTGGTAAGCGAGCACAGTGGTCAAAATCGCTTCGTCGCCAATGATCGCTGCCGCAATGTCGGTAGGAATACTCTCAAAGGCCTCGTCGGTAGGGGCGAAGAGTGTTATGTTTTCACTGGTGTCCAGTAGTTCGGCTACCGAGTCCGGTATGATCGAAGCCAGAATATCCAGGCCCAGGGCCTCGGCACCCTCAGTCATGGTCAAGTCCGAGACATCGACAATCGGGGTTTTGGCACAGGAATAATACCCACCGCCCCAGCCAGCCGATACCTTGTTTACAGACATAGCCAGCAGGCCGGGCGCGACGATCAGGGTCAGTGCTACAGTTTTAAGCGCTTTGCCGGCGCCCTTTACCAAATGTTTCATAATGGCTCTCCTATGGTCAATTTTTTAGTGGTTGCATCTGCTATTGGTCGCTGTTGCCTTCAGCTGGCAGCTTTTAATTGCAGACACGGACAGAGGTACGATAAAACCATGCCATCGGATCACACAGGTACAACTGCTCCGTATTGCGCGATTCTATATGCTCCCCACGCTGTCTTTTATAGGCCCGTCTGTCCCGTTCCAGCGAACTGCCACGCTGATTCCTCGCGCGAACAGAACCTCGGTGATTAAATATTGGGGCTTATCGGTTGATCAACTGACCCGATACTCACACCGGAAAGTTGAGTCTCGGCACCGAGAAATCTGGACCGAGCCGGCTAAGTCTTTTACAGTTGCTATCTATTCTCGAACGACCGCCATTGCATCCGGCAAAGCAGGCATTGTTGACGGTCAGAGGTAAAGACCGATCTGTGCCACGCAGAGATCGGCTGTGAAGGCACGCCCGATGGCAACCAGCCCGAGGCGGCTCAAACGGGCGGTATCAAGGGGTACATTTATCCGGTGGGGCTCGAAATTCTGGAACGGCAGTTGTATTTCGCGCCACGCGGGTCCGGCTTCGAAGGTACTGCGATAAGACTGCCAGGGAAGCCCGATGTCTGAGGTCTTGAGGTGGAGGCCGTACGATTCTCCGTTACCGCGGACAATAACGCGGATTCCTGTGTAACCACTGGCATCGAGGTATTCGAGCGGATCAAGGTCCAGAGCTATCTGGATGAAACCACCGTTGTTATCCAGGCTAACTTGACCCCGCATACACAATGCGCGGCGTCCGTCGATCTGTTCCTGAGACATTTTTCCAGCGGAAACCCCGCCCATAACGCCATCGGTCACCAGCCTCCAGGGCGTCCTCAATTGCGACATTCCGCCACTTTCTTTGAAGTCGTCTATGAGTAACATATCATCTGCCAGGGCGGTTAAACATGAAAAGAACAAGCCAATGAGCCATGCCAACGATTGTTTAAAAACCAAAGGATCGCACTCCCCCGACCCAGGCTGCAGCATACTGGAGCAGTGCTGTCCCATTAACCTCCAACCGTCATGCCGGACTTGATCCGGCATCCAGTAAACGCATTGAAAAACCTGGATTCCGGACAAGTGCTTCGCACTTTCCGGAATGACGAACATCAGTGTTCAAATTCATGTCTATGCCGCAACTAATGACTATGAAACAGCTTTCGTATCAATGCGTTCCAGTTATATGTAACGCAACTTAATGGGACAGCACTGATACTGGAGTTAACGGCTCGATCGCGAGTATGCTGATAGTGGCGACCGAAAGCTTTGATGCAGAACCCTATGCGCCATTCGAGCTGGGGTCTGCAACCACGCGATTTTGTCGGACATCAAGAATATGAGAAGCATAACTTACTTATTTTGCAACAAGCAACTTGAAACATGGCCGTGTGCTGCTCAATTTGAAACTTGACTTCTCTGATTTTTTTCCGCCTCTAGTCACTCTCACTCTGAAGCTTTATTTCAAGCATACCTTTGTGGTTAACTCAGATACCGACAGTTGCTGCGCGAATGAATCTACGCGCCCGGCAGGCAATCCATGTCCACAACCATCGTCTGGCTGCGCCAGGATCTAAGGCTGACCGACAATCCCGCCCTTGAGACGGCTCGCCATTCGGAGCGGCTTATCCCGGTATTTATCCACGACCCGGAGCGAAACGGCCGGTGGCCTCCGGGAGCCGCCTCTAACTGGTGGCTGCACCACAGTCTCGCGGCCCTGGATCGAGACTTACGCCAAGTGGGTTCAAGACTCGTCTTGCGTGTTGGACCCACGACCGAAGTGCTTAGAGATCTAATCACGGCCTGCAACGCCACCAGGATCTGCTGGAACCGGCGTTACGAACCCAGCCTGATAAACGCCGACAGCGATCTGAAGAAGACTTTACGTGCCAGTGGCCTGGAGGTACAAACGTTCAACGCCAGCTTGCTATTCGAACCCTGGGAAATACGACGCAACGCGACAGCTGCATCTCCCGCCCCCTACAAGGTGTTCACCGCCTATTGGCGGGCCTGCTATAAGAGTGGACTCCCCGGGGTGGCTCATGAACGCCCAGCCAAGCTTCCTGCTTGCCCGAGAGGAGTCGTCGGTGTACCTCTCGAGAACCTCGATTTGTTACCGCGGGTCCCCTGGGACGACGGTCTAAAAGAGCATTGGCAACCAGGTGAAAAGGGGGCGCTGTCACTGCTTGAGAAATTTTTAGACGAGCCGGTAATCGACTACCCCGAATCCCGTGATCGGCCGGCAGTTTCAGGTACTTCCATGCTTTCGCCCCATCTCCATTTTGGTGAAATAGGGCCTCGTCAGATTTCCCAGGCGGTGCACCAGCGGGAGCCGAACATAAGCGGGGGAGGCAGCGCATCACTTGAGACCTACCTGCGTCAGGTCGGCTGGCGGGAATTCGCCCATCATCTATTGTTTCATTTCCCGGACACTGATAGAAAGCCACTCAATCGAGGTTTCGAAGGCTTTTCCTGGCGTGACGATTACGCGGATGATCTGGCTGCCTGGCAACAGGGAAAAACCGGTATTCCGCTGGTGGACGCAGGTATGCGGGAACTCTGGCACACAGGTTGGATGCACAACCGGGTACGCATGGTGGTGGCCTCTTTCCTGACCAAAAATCTATTAATTCCCTGGCAGGAGGGTGCGGCCTGGTTCTGGGATACCCTGGTGGACGCCGATCTGGCCAACAATTCCATGGGCTGGCAGTGGGTCGCTGGCTGCGGCGCCGATGCCGCCCCCTATTTCCGCATCTTCAACCCGGTCCTGCAGGGTGAAAAGTTCGATCCAGAGGGCACTTACGTGCGCCGCTGGTTACCGGTACTCAATGACCTTCCGGCCCGCTACGTCCATAAGCCCTGGGCCGCACCACAGTCTTTGCAGATATCATGCTCTACATATACACCACCGATCGTTGACTTGAAGGCATCCAGGGAACGTGCGTTGGACGCCTACCGCCGACGCTGATTACCCAGTAAACCGAAACTCACTGCGTGGAATGATCAGATCCGGTTGCGCAACATCAGCTCTTTCGGATGCGGCGACAAGTAGTATTGCCGCATGACATATGGATCCGGGTAACGCCGGAAATGATGTCGAATCAGAGTGATTGGCACGATCAACGGCAGCAGCCCCTGACGATACTGCTCGATCGTTTCCACCATCTCTTCACGGTCCAGCTTATCGAGATGTTCCTTGAGATAGCCGAGCAGGTGCTGCAGAACATTGACGTGCTGGCGGGGTGTCGCCGGCCGCTTCAATGCGCTCATCAGGATGGTGACATAGTCCGTCGCCAGTTGCTCCAGGTCCACCTTGCCGGCGTCGGCAACCATGCGCCCCAGTTGACGATAGGCTTCCTGACTATGGGCCATTATCAGATACTTATGATCAGCGTGAAACTCCACCAGTTCGTGGGCGGTCAGGCTGCCGCGTATCAGCTGCTGCCAGCGATGATAGACAAACACCCGTTCAATGAAGTTCTCACGAAGCACCGCATCACCAAGGCGTCCCTCCTCTTCCACCGGCAACAGGGGCAGGCTTTTCATCAATACCCTGGCATAAATTCCGACGCCTATGCGTTCCGGCATACCCTTGTCGTTGTAGACCTTGACGCGCTCCATACCACAACTCGGAGAGTTGTTTTTGAGTATATAACCGGAGAGGTATCCCAACTGCCTCGCCGTACGGCTCGCGAAGGCCGCAAGATCATCTGTAGGATCGAGTTCCGGTGTCCTGACTCCTACCGCGCGTACTTCTTTTCCGCGCTGCACCAGCCGAATGGGTTGGCGCGGGATACCCAGACCCACGGCTGCCTCAGGACAAAAGGGAACGAAATCGAAATAGTCCGACAAGGTGCCGGTGACATAGGAATCCCGTTTGTGCCCGCCATCGAAGCGCACCTCCTGACCGAGCAGGCAGGAACTTATTCCAACCTGAATCTTATCGAGCAACCCTTCTTCAGCCGGAATCTGAACTTCAGATTTCTGATTCATCGTTTTAGGCCTCAAGTCAGTATCAAAGTTATCCACACACGAGCTGATTCAGCCCATTTAAGCATGCTCAGGCCACATAGTCTGAAAGCGACACCAGGTGTTTTATGTTGTCAGGCGCCTGGGCAATTCAGGTTAGAAATCCACCGGTAGTGCTATAGTTGCCAGGATAAAGCATCGGCTGTCAATTACCTGAAGCATAGCGTTTCCAATTTCCAAGAGCCCGTTCCAACTCGTGAAGTCCATCGAGTAATTCCACCCCTTCAGGCATCAATGAGCTGGTATCAAACGCCGCTCCACCTACCCATATGCGTATCTCCGGATCTATCATCTGACGCAGCCCGCTAAGCATTACTAGCGCATCGTCGGTTTTAAAACTGCAGCTGAAGGAGAGCCCAATGATATCAGCCTTCTGACTTAACGCGGCTTGCCTGATGTCTCTGATCGGCATCTCGGTACCGAATGCGATAACCTCCGCACCACCGATCCTCAGCAATGCCTCTACCATAAGCAGGCCGAGGCTGTGTTGCTCACCCTGCACCGTGGTCAACATGACTCGAGGCTCTCCATCCTCGCGGTAATGCTCAGCCAGGGATTGTCTTACCAGGCTTTTCATCAACTCAGAGTAGAGATGCTCCTCGTAGATTTCCAGTTCACCGTTTGCCCAAGCCTCTCCCAGCACCTTTGTTGCAGGCGCCATTATCCTGTGGATAAACGCCCGCAGGCCGTGAGCAACCAATTGGGTTTGAAACCAGCCTCGCAAAGATTGAGTGTTGCCTTCCTTCAGCAAGGCTATGAGATTATCGGTATCCAGTTCATTAACCGGCTCTTGCCGCAGGGATTTGAGTTGGGGAAGATCCAGCGTCATTAGTTTTCCCGGTCGCTTACCCTGCTCAACAAGCTGCCGTATCACGACAAGTTTATCCAGCTGTTCGCTAGTATAAACCCGATCACCATTGGCATCGCGAGCCGGTTTGGGATAACCGTATCGTCTCTCCCACATCCTCAGTAGATCTTTAGGGATACCCGCGACACGGGAGACGTCGCTGATGGTGTGACTGTCGCTCATTGGTTAACTCTCTTTTCTACTGCATTCGGTGCTGGAGATGACGTCCTGCGCTTCAGATAACGCAGTAGCGTACCCAACAGCGGAAAATTGATGAAAAGATCCATCGAATCCCAATAGTCCCGGTGTATGACCACACGACCATCGGGGCCAAAGTCCAAACACGTAACCCCCTCTATCGATAAAGCTTTTCCACGTAATCGAAAATTAAAAATCCAACTGACCCAGGCTATGTTGCCTTCCTTCTGTGTGGACACTATTAGAAAGCCCGGATTTTCTGTCGTCTCGAACATATGCTCGAAGACAGCGGCGATGGCCTGGTGTCCGCGCACATCATTGAATGGATCACGAAACTGCGCATCCTCATGGTACAGCTTGCTGATTCCGGGAATAGTCTCCGGTGTCAATGTGCTGTACCAGTTGATCAGTGCATCCAGTTTCATGTCTTAACCGCCTTCCTCAACAAATAGAAACGTATCCGGTCTGGCATTCGGCTCAGCCATTTCATCCAGCGGGTGAAACGCTTCGGAAAGTCGATCTCGAAACGTCCCTTTCTAATACCGTCCAAAATTGCTCGTGCCGCTTCATCAGGAGTGATCAGGGCAGGCATATGAAAGTCGTTTTTCTGAGTCAGTCGGGTTTCAACAAACCCGGGATTGATGAGATAGATGCCGATACCCCGAGGCGACAGGTCTGTATAGAGTATCTGTGCAAGATTGATCAGCGCCGCCTTGCTCGGTCCATAGGCCAGCGCTTTTGGTAATCCGGTGTAACCTGCAACGCTGGAAACGAGACAGATACCGCCTGAACCGTTTTTTAAAAAAACCGGCACCACTGCATCGAGCAGATTGTAGACTCCCTGCAGATTGACCGCCAGCGTTTCCCTGACAGCTGCCAGGTCGATCTCCCAAGCACGCATTGGCGTATATACACCGGCACAAAAGACGACCATGTCTATGCCTCCCCATCGATCCAGCAGCAGTTCACACGCAGAGTTCAGTGCATTGGCATCAGATACATCCATGGGCACTATTAATTCATTCCCTCCTGCAACTTCCTGCAGCGCATTTTCACGCCGGGCACTGAGGGCAAGTTGTGCGCCTGCATCTGCAAGCTGCCTGGCAAGCGCCGCACCGATCCCGCTGCTGGCGCCCAGTATCCAGACCCGTTGGCTGTGCCAATCGGAAATGGCAGGATTGAGGTATTTCATGGTCGCCTCTTAAAAAATAATGTGACCTCACCCAGCCTGAAACCAAATTTTTTCATGACAGAACGATTAAGCATGACACCGTCTTCCTGGAGGTACATCCAGTCATCGAATTGCACGTCATATACGTCGTCGTCTATGGGAAGCCTTAGCGTATAGGTCCAGTGCAGACTGTTACCCGCGACACGGCCCTGGGCAATTCCCACTACATCGTCTGCCTTGCCGTTGTATGTGCCATCCCCTGTATTGGTAATCTGCCACACGCGTTGTTGTGTGCTGCCATCGCTGTAAACGAAATGTTCGTCCAGTACGCCGTGATCACCCTCCCACCGCGCGTCTATGATCACTTTGAAGCGCTTCACCACTGTGCCGTCGCGTTTCTGAAACATACCCCAGGCATCCAGCTTGCCGTTAAAGTACTCCTCCAGCTTTAGTCTAGGACGCTCCGCCTGGTAGGTGTTTACGTCGGTAATGGCACATCCGGTCATCGTGATGGAAGCTAAAAACAGAAATATTTTAGACCGCATAATTGATCTCCAGACTGGAACGCCAGCGAATCAGCAGCGCGGCTGAAAGCAGCTTGATGACACAGGGGATGCCAGCATAAAACACCGCCAACTCGGTCAGGCCTGCTTCCCCCCCGGGCTGATAACCGAGTCCAGCAAGCAACGGCAAACCAAGCCCTGCCGCCAACGCCAGCACCGCTTTGTTGATCAGGCTCCAGATACCGAAATAACTGGCGGATCGACCACGATCCCGCTGAGGAATGATGTCGGCCGCAATGGCCGCCGGTAAGGCCAGATCGGCTCCCAATGCAGCACCAGACAGCAAGCAGATGATCACGTATGGGACAATATCCCCCGCTCCCAGCTGGATCGCCCAAAAGAAGCCGGCAACCGCGGCGATCGTTCCTATTGCCCAAGTGAGAACCTTGCCCAAGCGTCGCGACAAGCTAAGCCATAGGGGCAGTGAGCAGGCCCCGCTGACAAAATAGATCGCCAGAAACACTCCGCTGTAAGGTTCCAGCTGCAATACATCGGCGATGTAAAAGAGAGACAGGGTGCCCGCGATGGCTACGGCGAGGCCGTTCAACAGAAATAGAGTGGCCAGCCGCCGAAATGGTTTGTTTCGCAACGGCTGCAGAAGGCCCTGGGGCGAAGAGTGTGTCGGTAAAGGAACGGGGGTGTAACGCAGCAATACCCAAACAGCAAGCATCAGCAGTCCGGCGAAGACAAAACTGTAGACTAACCAGCGCCACTCAGCATCAAGCCAGTTGGCAAACAGCATGGGCAAAAGACTGGCGAGTACGACGCCTGCCAAAGCGAAGCCCTCTCTGAAAGCCACAATGCGGGTTCGTTCGTCGCTGTCTTCACTGGCCCTGGCCCCCCAGGCCAGGTAGGTTATGTTGAGCGCACTGTGAGCCGTGTAGACGAGAATCAATGCCACCGCAAACCATATCGGCAGCAACCTGTTGTCGTGAACAGGGGGGTTGAACAAGGCGCCGTAAGCCAAGCCGAGGCAGGCTGCGGCAATGGCCGCCAGCATTGGCCATCCTCCAGGCCTGCGCTGCATAAAATCTGCCAGTCTGCCCAGCCAGGGATCCTGCAGGGTGTCGACCATCCGGGAGCCGAGCAGGATCACCCCCGTCAATGCCAGGCCAAGGCCAAACTCGTCACCGTAAAGCTTTGGGGCGTAGATATAGACAGGCAGTGCAGCCATTGCCAGTGGGGCCCCCAGCATACCGTACGCCAGCCGCTGCCCGGTGGTCATCCGGGGTATCCCAACAAGTTGGCGCGCAGTTCGTGTTCACGTGTACGCGGATCGAGCCATATCGCGAAAAACATCGCTGCCAACTCCCGGTCCTCTATCCGCCCCAGCAGAGTGGTATCGCGGTAGAATTCGACATGACTTCCGGGATGATGGACAGCAATGATGCGGTCGCCCTTGCCAACGTCGGGAAATAGCGACTCAAAAACCTCCAGCAAGGCCTCGCGGTTCGATTGCCTTCCAAACAGCCGCTCGATTTCTTCCAGCGAACTGCGGGCCAGTTGTTCGCCGCTGAAACTGAAATTATAGGTGATCTCGATGGCATGGGGCTGATCGGGCCGATAGCTACCACCCGATGCGTAGAGCCGAGCATCGTAGACCGTCATCCCCCACCACTTCAATTGACCCGCCCCCACTGCGCTGCAACCCCCGTCTCCTAACGACGCATTGATACTCGCGAGCAGACCCGGTGATATGCTCACCGATAACAGCACGAGACACAGGCGTATTGCTCTCACAGTGCCCTCTCCTTGACCAGCTGGAGATGCACCACATTGACCCGCCCCTCATCGAAGCCCGCTTCACAATAGGCCAGATACAGACGCCAGAGACGGATAAAACGGCTGTCGAAACCCTGCTGTTTCACCCTGCTCAGGTTCGCCTCGAAATTGAACCGCCAGCGGCGCAGGGTCTCCGCATAATCCCCGCCAAAGGAATCACACCGACCTATCCGGAAACCGTTTGCGGTGGCCATCTCTCGAAGCCTTGCAGGCGACGGCAGCATACCGCCAGGAAAGATGTATTGCTGGATAAAATCCGTACCGCTGCGATAGCGCTCGAAATGGGCGTCGTCGATGACAATAGTCTGGATTGCCGCTCGGCCGTTGGGGTTGAGCAGTGTATTCAATTTTCGAAAATAGGTTTGCCAGTAGCGTTCACCGACCGCCTCCAGCATCTCAATGGACACGATGCTGTCATAGCGACCTTGGATATCCCGATAGTCCCGCAGCTCGAAGTTGACCTGAGAATCCAGACCGGCCCTGGAGAGGCGCTTGCGGGCATAGGCAAGCTGCTCGCGGGAAACAGTTACACCGTGTACGCGAATGCCTCGTGTTGCGGCATATTCGGCAAATCCGCCCCAACCGCAACCGATCTCCAGTACCGCGTCTGCCGGGGCGGCACCCGCTAACTCGACCATACGGCCATACTTGGCCTCTTGCGCCGACTCGATATCACCCTTCAGGTCGGAGTTAAACAGCGCACTCGAATAGGTCATACCCGGATCGAGCCAAAGCTGGTAAAAATCGTTCCCCAGGTCATAGTGGAGTCCGATATTGCGGGCGCTGCCCCGTCGCGAGTTGAACCGCAACAGATGGCGGATGCGGTAGCCGAAGGTAAGCAGGCGGTTCCCGTGGATCGCCTGTTCCAGGCATTCCTGATTCTGGATACCCACACGCATCAATGCCGTGAGGTCATTGGATGTGATAAGGCCATCCCGGTAGCACTCGGCCAAACCCACGTCACCTCGATGAAAAATCCGGCGCAATGCGGCCCAGTCGGTTAGTCGCAGATCGGCCCGGGGTTCGCCACCATCCCCGAAACGAAACTCATAACCCTCGGGCGTGGTGAGTTCTAAGGTTCCCCTGGTGATGCGGCCAAGCACCGATACCATTGGCCGGATCTGCCAGGGCAAGGCCTGAGGGTCCAGCGTCGTTGTCATGCTGTTCATCTTGAAATCTCCTCGGAGGACGAAGTTGAATGTGGATGCAGGCGGGCACCCTTGAGCCAAAGACGCAGTGCCTGCCAATGAATACGTGCTATGACCCCCAGCGTCAGCAGAGGTTGTCGAATCAGGGCGGATAACAGGCTTCTACTGCTCAGCCGACTGGATCCCCCCCATATCGCCGTGTTGAGCTGCAACCGCCCCTCGTCAAAATAGTCGATGCGGACACGCGGGGCATCGAAATCGGTATTGAAGTGAAAGCGGTAGCCACCGCTGACCGGATAAAACGGTGACACATAGAGCTTTTTGTCGGCGCGTATATCCTGAAAACGCCCTGATATTTCATCCGGGGTCAGAACATAGAGATGCCGTTCACCGAAGGTGTTGTTGACCTCGGCCAGAATGGCCCCAATGGATCCATCTTCGCGCTCGCAGTACCAGAAAGTCACAGGATTGAATACGTAACCAAACACCCTGGGAAATGTCTGCACCCATATTGGGCCAAGGCAATCGGTGATGCCGTATTCACACAGCTGTTCCCTGACCCAGATGCGCGGATCCCGCCCATCTCCGTAGTCGCTGAAATGAAAAGCCAACGGGCGTCTCCGGTTCACGCCGAACAGCCAGCCGCCGATGCTGTCCAACTCGTCAGTATTTATCAACAGGAAAAAAACCGGGTAGACAAACCGGTTCTCTACCGGATGTCGACGCCGGTGCATCACGCGACCATTTACCACGCGACTCAGAGCACGACAGGCCATGGTGCCTCCACTCCGAAATCACCAATCACACGCAATGCGGATCTGAGCCCGTCTTCGTGGAAGCCGTAGCCGCACCAGGCGCCGCAGTACCAGGTTCTGTTACGGCCTTGAAGCGCGGGCAGTCGGGACTGGGCATCAATAGCGGCCTGGTCGAAGATGGGATGGTCGTAGTCGAATCGGGCTATCTCACCTTGCGGGGCCATGCCTTGCGGTGGATTCAAGGTCACCATCAACGGCGTATTAAACGGCAGTCTCTGCAACCTGTTCAACCAATAGGTGACACAGACCGAACTACCCTCTTCACCCAGCGACAAATAATTCCAGGCCGACCAGAGTGACTCCCGTTTGGGTAGAAAACGCCGATCTGTGTGGAGAATTGCCTGGTTAGGCTGGTACCGAATGGAGCCCAGCAGCTCATGCTCGAGGCTGTCTGCGTCTTTTATCATTTGCAGCGTCTCAGGTGCATGGGTGGCGAGGACCACGGCATCGTAGCTGCTGGTCTCGCCCCGGCTGGTGAGCTTGACTGCGCCGTCAGTTCGAATCACTGCGTCCACAGGGTGGTTCAGCCGGACATCCAGCGACTCGGCCATCTTCTTTACATAATTTCTCCCACCACCGACGATACTGCGCCATTCGGGCCTGCCCTCGATCTGCAGCAACCGGTGATTGATACAGAACCGGAGGAAAGTGGCCGCCGGAAAACCCAGAATCTCTGAAGGCGAGGATGACCATATCGCGGCGGCCATGGGCAACAGATAGCCCTGTCGGAAGGCCTTGGAGTAGCCGTGGTGATCGAGCAGACCACCGAGGGTGACTCGCTGTTTCTCTGACCATTCGAGCAATATCAGGGCCTTACTGTTAAACGAGATGATCTGCTGCAGCATATGCCAGAAATGAAATCTGAGCAGATTTCGCCGCTGCGCGAACACCGTTGCGAGGCTGGAACCGGCCCATTCCATGTCGCGCTCGGGCTGGCATACACTGAATGTCATCTCCGTGGCATGGGTCTCCACCCCAAGCGTCTCCAAAAGACTTATCAGGTTTGGATAGGTCAAATCATTGTGGACCAGAAATCCCGTATCCACCGGATAAGTGGTGCCGTCCAAGGTGACATCAACCGTGTTGGTGTGACCACCGAGATAACCGGCGGCCTCATAAAGCGTTACCCGATGTCCGGAATTAAGCAGCCAGGCGGCTGACAAGCCACTGATTCCACTGCCGACTACCGCTATATTCATCAAGTTTGATCCCTTTTTGTACTATACATTTACCTACAGATTAGCAAATATTGAGAGAAAATCAAATTTTGTACTGGACAATATGGATTTTTGAGCTAGAATTGTTCTCAACGGGGCGAAAAACGACCCGTTTGAACAGTACAAACCGTTTAGTCTCATACATACAAGGAGAAACACCATGTCACGCTACGAAAGAGACAACCTGGAACATGCCCTCCGTTCGGACAAAATGATCCGCGAAATAGAGCAGAGCGATCCCAACGTGCTCAGCTCTGTAGTACCGGGTAGCCGACTGCATGAAATAATCCACAACCCGATTACCGAAGGCATAGACGAGGGGTGAACACCCTCCCGGCCGGGGGGCTCCTTCCCCCGGCTAGTTTGGAGTGACGAGATGAATAGCAAGACAACACTGGCCATTTCCGTAGCATTGACAGGTTCACTGCTGTTTTTGGCTATCCGGCTGGCTCCGGCGAATGAGCCTTCCGGTTCAACCGATCCGAAGATCTGCGACGGAACGGCTTCTTTTGTTGTCCGCAAGCTCGACACCCAGAATAAAGAAGATTTCTGCAAAGCTTACGAAGACAAGGTGGTTCTGGTAGTCAATACTGCCAGCCGCTGCGGCTACACGTACCAGTACGAGGACCTGGAGAAGCTTTACTCCACATACCGGGACCGTGGATTTGTGGTCGTTGGCTTCCCCTCAAACGATTTTGGCAATCAGGAACCCGGCAAGGAGAAGAGCATTAAGTCATTCTGTCGCCTGACCTACGGCGTTGAGTTCCCGATGTATGCCAAAACAAGGGTCAAGGGAGAAGACGCGGACCCCCTCTACCGCAGCCTTGCCGATGCCGCGGGTCAAAGCCCGCGCTGGAACTTCCACAAGTATTTGCTCGATCGTAAGGGACGCCTTGTCGGGAGCTATGGCAGTTCGGTGGAACCTCTCAGCGGCACCATGATTGGCGCCATAGAGCAGCTGCTGTGATGGTTGATCAAACCACCAGAGATGCATCGGCACTGCAGAACCGGGCTCGCTTGCTGGGCTACGCCGGTATCATTCCCTTTGCGGCAATTGCAGCTCTGATGCTGACCGATAAGGCCAGCCCTCAGTCGCTGACAAGCGCCATGCAGGCCTACGCCGCTGTCATACTCACCTTTGTTGGGGCCATTCACTGGGGCCGGGCAATGGACAGCGGAAACTTGCGACTAATGACTCTTTCCGTAGGACCCTCTCTGGTTGCATGGTCTGCAATGCTTTTGCCGACGCAATACGGGCTGCCCCTCATAGCGGGCGCGTTCGTCCTCGTCCTGGCGCTGGATCTTCGTCAGTACGAAGAGCACATCTGGTTTAAACGACTGCGAATACAGCTCACGGGGGCGGTCTCTTTGCTCCTAGTCTATGGGTCGGCTGTGTCCTGGGAGAATATGTAATGAAAATTGTGATGACAGGAAGCACCGGCTTCGTGGGCGGTCACGTGCGCCGCAGGTTGGAGAAAGAGGGACACGAGGTGGTAGGGATCGGACGCCAAGAGCTCAATGGCGATATGCAAAACCTGGCATCCTCCATGGCGGGTGCCAATGCCCTAATCAACCTCGCCGGCGCCCCCATCAACAGGCGTTGGACAGCCGCGTACAAGCGGGAGATCTATTCCAGCCGAATAGAGACAACGAGACGACTGGTGGATGCAATGGCAACGATGAACAGGCCTCCATCGTTATTTGTCTCCACTTCGGCAATCGGCGCATTCAGCCCAGACGGCCGTTACACAGAGTCGGATGCCGCCAATGCGTCGGATTTTCTAGGGCGATTGTCGCAGGACTGGGAGCAAGAGGCGCTTAGGGCGGAGTCACTGGGTGTGCGCACGCTGATATTCCGATTGGCACTGGTGCTAGGCCATGACGGTGGGCTTATGAAACAACTGCTACCGGTCTTTCGCCTCGGCCTGGGTGGACCGGTGGGCGACGGTCGCCAACATTTTTCCTGGGTGCATATAGACGACCTGGTAAGCGCCTATCTACATGCCCTGGATAACCAAAAGCTGTCAGGTATTTACCACACCTGCGCCCCAAATCCGACCAATAACCTCGACTTCACCAAGGTGTTGGGCAACGCCCTAGGCCGCCCCACCCTGTTTCGGGTACCAGAGATTGTGTTGAAACTGGCATTCGGCGAGGGGGCAGAGGCAATGACCTCAGGACAATGCGTGGTGTCTGAACGGCTCCCACAGAGCGGCTTTCGATTCAAATTTCCAGAGTTGTCTACCACGGTTGAGGAAATCGTCAGCCATTCCAGGGGCGGCTGTCCGATTACCGGACGGGTCACCACCGAACCCTGATGGCTGGGTGTTAGACAAAAATGCGAAAAATACTTATAGCAGGTGCTGCTAGCGGCACGGGTCTTGCCTTGGCTGAAAGCCTTATCGGCACCCATGAACTCTGGACAACATCCAATCATTCCACCCCGCAACTATCCAGTCACCACGTGAACTGGGATGCTACCGCAGATGAATTTCCAGCGAACAAGCTACCCGCTCAGCTGGATGGTTTGGTCTACTGCCCTGGCAGTATTCGGTTGGAACCCTTCCAGAAACTCAGGTTGGAGGCTTTCAGAGAGGATTTTGAGCTAAACCTGTTAGGTGCGGTTCGCGTTTTGCAGGCTGCGCTGCCGGCGCTCAAAGCGGGGCACAACCCCGCAGTGGTACTCTTCTCGACGGTGGCCGTCAACACGGGGATGCCGATGCATGCCTCGATCGCTGCTGCGAAGGGTGCCGTGGAAGGGCTGACACGATCTCTCGCCGCCGAATTGGCCCCAACGGTCCGGGTAAATGCTGTTGCTCCCTCTCTCACTGCAACGCCGCTGGCGGGCAGACTCCTGCGCAGCGAGAGACAGCAACAGGCAGCGGCCGGCCGGCACCCTCTGGAGCGCATTGGACAACCAGAGGATATCGCCGCGGCCGTGCGGTTTCTGCTATCCGAGCAAGCCGACTGGATCACTGGTCAAATTCTGGCTGTTGATGGTGGTCTTGGCGCTGTTCGTCGCTTTGTATAGATAAGGTGTGTTGGGATGACCGATAAATCGAATACCTTTTCCGTTTCTCCGGCACTGGGAGGTTCGCTTCCCGGAACCGGTTCCAATCACCAGGACCCTGGGGAGGCGACACAGAGAGCGATAACCGCATCCCCCTTTGGACGCATGGCGATGATGGGGCGTCTGGCCGGCGGTATCTTTGGCGGAATGCTGAGTGAAGGCGCAAAACAGTTGGCCCAGGGTCAACGACCCTCGGTCAATGATCTGTTACTGACACCTCAAAATGCTCGAAGGCTGGCAGGACGACTCTCGGAGATGCGTGGTGCAGCGATGAAAGTGGGGCAACTCCTTTCCATGGACAGTGGCCACCTATTGCCGCAAGAGTTCAGTGAGGTGCTTGCCCGGCTTAGAGATGATGCCCATTACATGCCACTGGGTCAGATTGGAAATATTTTGAATGAGGCCTGGGGGTCCGGCTGGCAAAGTCAGTTCGAGCGTTTTTTCTTTAACCCGATTGCTGCGGCTTCCATCGGACAGGTTCACGAGGCGTTGCTGCGCGACGGGAGACATCTGGCTGTTAAAATTCAATATCCCGGTATTCGCCGGAGTATCGACAGCGATGTTGACAATGTAAAGCGCTTGCTTCGCCTGTTTAATCTACTCCCACAAGCAATGGACTTTGAGCCATTGCTGGATGAGGCGAAAACGCAGTTGCACGCCGAAGCAGATTATGAAACGGAGATGGCCGCTATGAACCGCTATGCGTCGCATCTGGCCGATGATCAGCGTTTCGAAATTCCTGAAGTGATCGAATCGCTGACCACCACGGAAGTGCTGACCATGACCTACTTGAATGGTCAGCCCATTGAAGCTCTCGCAGACCTGCCGGCGGAAGAACGTAACAGAGTCGCAGCTTCATTGATGGAACTCGCGCTGCGTGAGGTGTTTGAATGGGGACTAGTGCAAACCGACCCCAACTTCGCCAACTATCTCTACAACACCGATACTGGCAGGATACAACTGCTCGATTTCGGCGCTACCCGGTCTTATTCGGCCACGAGGAGAGAGGCGCTACGCTGTCTGTTGGGAGCTTGCGTGGACAGTAATGATGAAGATATTGGCAGATTTGCCACGCAAGTGGGTTATCTAGGTGAATACGATGCATTGGAATACCGAAATAAGGTGATTAACCTGTTACGTACGGTTACCGAACCGTGCAGAGATAGGGGATGCTACGATTTCGGCAGATCCGATATAGCCGAAAGGATGAGCAATATCCTCATTGAAATGCGCCTTAACAACCAATATGGGGAAATGCCTCCACCTGATATTTTGTTTCTGCATCGTAAGCTCGGCGGCCTTTATCTGCTGCTCTCCCGCCTGCGCGCCCATATTCCGGTGAGGCGTTTGATTGTGGGTCATCCCCTTTTTCTAGTTCAGAACAGCGAAAGATATATTGCTGAAGAATGACATAGGCTTGCAGGTGAGTGCTGCTCAAGAAAACTCGCCAGTCAAGCTTAAGGGCACTTCGAAAAACTTGAGGTACCCGTGTGGTGCAGGGATCCGCCACTATTTTCGTGCGCGTAAGCCCATGAAAAAGGAGTCGATCGGAAATCACGCTTTTCGATGGATGTATCGAAAAAAAACCCTTAGAAAAGATTTTAACAAGTACCCTAAAGTTGTCACTCCAACGCAGAGAAGACTAGTCGAGCGAAGACGCACGGTTTACTCCACGATCGACTCTGGGCTTACTAACGCCTTTGAGTTATTCTGCAGACTCGGCAATGACCAGTACGTTTCCAGCGCAGTCAAAAAGCATGCAATACCGCACGTACAGCCGCCGCATTCTCTGCCCCTTTCATGGCATGTTGCAGGTATTGGCCATTGATGGCGGCATCGCGGAAAGCACTGACGGATTTAACTGGCGGCTCTATGTAGCAGATGAGCGTCTCGTCAGCCACACTGGCCTCAGTGAAGTGAGATACGGCACCTGGAATCCCAACGAGGGACGCGAAAGATCCAAGGTACGGGGCACTTCACCGGCTCGCCTGATCGAAGAGACCGGTGAGAAGTTGATTACAGCACTCAAAGAGTGTACCCATAATGTGCCCTTCGCACCTGCCGACAGCTATGAATACTGGCTGCTCGATGCCTCTGGAAAAACACCTCTGGCGCTGCTGGACTCGGCGCTAGAAGGTGATGAACGCATTGACGAGAGAACACCACGTTGGCATCCGGGGGCGGCCGCAAAGCGGGAGTTTTCATCCGATAAGGGCAGCGCTGAAGACCTGGCGGCGCTGTTGCTCCAGGCTGCCGGCCCCTCGGCCACGGGTGTATGGGTACAGCGATGTCCCAGCGGAGACGGAACAACTTCGGACGGTGTGCATTTCCACGCACAGTGGCTCCCGAAAACCATGCTGCGTATGAATTGGAAAGATGCCAATCAAAGCCGGCTGGTAAAGGATTTCGTTGCCTGGCAGGCCCCATGGCTGCTGCAACTCGACGGAATTGAAGCAGAGACGCGGAGTTGGTTGGAGCAGGCTGCCTGGAAACGACCGAAGGAAACCAGCAGGGTGTATCGTCTGTTTCCCCTGGTTATGGATAAGAAAGGACTTATCGCGACCCGCATCAAGGCGCAACTTATTGGACAATCGCACAAACCCGACTCAGTCGCCGAGCCGTTCTATCCCTCCTGCAGCGATTGACTCCAGGGACGCATAGCAGTCAGGTACGACAAGAGTCTTGGTGGAATTGTCACATCCATCTTATTGATTTCGATATCAACCGATCGCATCGTTTTTCGGCAACAATTTTGTTTTTGATCCTTCAGGATCAAGGGCCATAAAAGGCTTACCCTGATGCTGATTTGAACTTTACGATTCACGGAGCAAGGCGTTCGATAAACCACCCGTCATCGGAAATTTGGCGATAGATAAACCGATCATGCAGACGGTTTTCTCTCCCCTGCCAGAATTCAATCGTTTTCGGCGATACACGGTAACCTCCCCAGTGCGGCGGCAGAGGAATACTCCCGGAGGCGAATTTTTGCTTCATCCCATCAACCATGGAGTCAAGTAGTGCGCGGGACTTTATCACCTGGCTCTGCGGTGAAGCCCAGGCACCGATCTGGCTACCGCGAGGGCGGGTTACAAAGTATTTGAGGGACTCTGCGGCTGATATCTTCTCCGCTTTCCCGGTGACCTTCACCTGGCGCCCCAGTGCCTGCCAGGGAAAGAGCAAACTGACTTGCGGATTTTCTGCAATCTGTTCCGCTTTGCGACTGGAATAGTTGGTGAAGAAAACGAAACCTCGCCGGTCAAATGTCTTCAGCAGAACCATGCGCTGCCACGGCTGTCCGTCAGGATCTACAGTGGCAAGACACATCGCGGTTGGCTCCGGTATACCCGAGTCAATAGTCGCGCTGTACCACTGTTCGAATTGCTCAAAAGGATCGGCATTCAGTGCCGAGCGCAGCATACCAGTCCGCATAAACTGGGCGCGAAGGTGGTCGACATTCATGGGCAAAACCAAATAAATAGAAGGGGGATGGAATACGCCCTATTTTGTCACAACTACCACTACCTGTTAAAGAGGGGACTTGTCTGATTTAAAAATTGTCTGAACTGGTGTGGTGACCCATGAAGCGCTGCTGCCATTAACTAGTGTACCTCGTCACCAGGCATCCAATCCCTGTAAACCTGCGTATAAGCTGCATGAGACCCACAGAATTTGCGTTAACCGGACCCCAACCAAATCGGACGAAGAGGGGATAATCTCGACAGTACGTAATCTGAAAAATGGTGCAGGTGGATATAACCCGGTATTTAAATGACAAAGGGAGGATAAATACCGATCGCAGAAAAACCCATAGATTCCTGCGGATTTAGTAATCGTATATCCCAGGAGAGAGAACAAATGGGGGGTTTTTCGGCAGCAGCCCGTTATGCTGATCCGCGGGGTGTTGCCGCTTTTTAGTGATATGATAGAGGAAGGGGAAAAACACTGCGCAATTCGTTTTACATCCCGTTCGTTACATAGGCTGTGCCCCTTTGGCGTCCTCTCCGGGGACAACAGTCCGTAACGCCTTTCTCAGGCGCACAGAGTGGAGGCTCCAACAGCCGTTTGTTCTGAAAGAACGCGTATCGGAAATCGCGCTACCAGAGTGCCAGGAAACAGCAGGATAAAACACAGACTTCGGTGTTCACACTGGCGGCGAAGCGCAGGCTGGTATCTCAGATGAAAGAGTTTCCGGTGGTCGCAAAGGTGGCAGGAAGACTGCCAGTTCCTCCCGCAGAATCTTTAGACGCGACTGGATATTGGAGCGCTGCCCCGCTGTGAGGGTTGAGCCAAGTCCATCCAGAAGACGGACAAGTTCTCGTTTTGCCGTTGACCACTGTTGCCTGTCAGCTGCAGATCTGCCACTGCGCTGAACCCACCATTCCGTTAAAAATTCATGCAGATTGTTCTCATCTGCCCCAGCCTTCAGTATGTCAAGCAACCTCTTTGTCTGCTGCTCACGATAGACAAGCCAGGATGGAGCGAGATCAGGGATATGCTCAAGTGCTTCCTGTATCCTCGTCCGCTGGTTGTCATCAAGCTTCCCCGTCCAGGCTTCGATACGATCGAAGAACCGCTCCTGCCGCATCGCCTTTCTGCGCTCCGGATCCGGGTCGAGATAGCGCTTGGCCGCGTCTTCCTGGCGCTGCGCCATGTATTCTTCAAGGTGTTCTATCTGAGCCGCATCAAGACTGGATAACAGGGGCACTGTAAGGTTTACCGCGAGGCGAGCATGCCGCTCGTACACCAACACAGCAGCGCCGAGTAAGCATGCCGCGCCACCGGATTTAGCTGATTGCCCTACGATATTCCCGGCCAGTTGCAGATATTCGACAACCAAAGGCAGCTCTTCCTCGCGGTGCCGACGAAGCGTATCTATTAACAGCGGCTCCCACAAATCAAGCTGTATAGCGGTGATATCAACTGCCCGATCGGCTTGGTACTCAAGAAACCAATCCGCATTACGGTAAGCAAATTCCACTCGGCTGCAGGCTGAAACCAGGAAGCAAACAAGCGCGATTACGAGAACACGGGACATCGATTATCCTCACACACAACACTGCGTATGACACTTCCCGTTGCAAGTGGTTCAGTGTAAGCCCAAGCAGGCAAATGGGTTCAATCTAACTCTATCGATCAATCCCCGGGGCTAACCCGCAGTGGCTATCTTCGCCACGACCGCCACACGGTGAGTTTCAGTAACTCATCGGTATCCTTTTAGCTTATGGACGGCACGCCATATTCCGTGCCAGGACTGTGGCGGGGGTGCAAAACGCCATACATCGTTATCCACGTTCAGGTAGTTTGTAGGGTCAGCGAAGTCAAACGTCTCCCGGTCACCGCCAAAGGTAAAGATAGACGGTCGCTGCCCTCGCCAACCTCCCTTCACGACCAAGGCGTCAAAGTCATATTTGATCTCCTCCGGCGTTGCGGCGTTCCAGGGCGAATCGCTCACTTGTACCCACTCTGATCCGTTCCTGCTGACCCAGATATCCATCGGGTTTGCGGCCTTGAATGGATCGCTGGGATCATCGCTCAGACCAAAGCCGCCGAACAAGACGAAGTCGTTCAGCAATACTATCACCTGATGTCCAGGGCGAGGCTCCCAATCCGCGGATGCGGTCACCAGTTCCCAATTGGCGCCATCGCGGGACCGCCAGACATCATTATAATACGGTGGGCAACGTGGGGATTCCGGCAAGCAGGTGAAGCCATCCTCCCCACCCAGCAGATAGATGTAGCCGTTCTTTATAACCACAGCCGCGCCTGCTCTCGGCGCCCACGGGGCGTTATCGGTCAGTTGAACCCAGTCACTCCCGTTTCGCGACTTCCACACATCGTTCAGATAGACACGGGTTGGTGGGCCTCCAATGACGGCCGGATCATCGTTGAACGAGCCGCCAAGCACATAGATTTCGCCTCGAAACACTACACTGCTAAGCCCTGCCCGTCCTGCCCATGGAGCAGCATCCGTCATCTGCTTCCAGTGCACACCGTCTCGACTGCGCCATACATCGTTAAAAAAATCTGAACTCGAGACAAAAGGCGGACATTCGGGCACAAAAGGGGGACAAGCGTTCTGTTCGAGTTTGAAGTTCTGGCCGCCCAGAACATACATGTACCTACCTTTGGTCACTGCCTGAAAATAGGCTCTAGCAGGCCAATGATGATCATCATTAGTGTCCAGTATTTTCTGCCAGGATAAACCCTTGTCGTCGCTTATCCATACATCGCCCCAGATGTCGCTGTCTCCTGGAATGGGCGGCATGCTGGGAGGGCGCGGTGTCCGCCCCCCCATAAGGTAGAAACGATTCCTCAGATTGACCACCTGAAGTCCTGCGCGAGGTGACCAATTAGCATCTTCATTGATCAAGGACCACTCATAGGAACCAAAGTCTGGTGCACTCCGCCCGGTTGCCCAGAGGCAGGTGGCGGATACCATCAAAAGCAAACCTGCCGTGCCTGCGAGTATTCTTTTCCACATTTTTCTCTCCTCGTAAAAAGCCAGGGTCGATACTTTTAGTATTCTGTTAAAGTATTTTTTTAATTTTTGGGGCAATTAAAATTCAATTTTTAGTGTAACACAAAGCCTAAACGGACAGTTTCGTTTGTCAATTCCGCGAGGCGTTCATCAAGAAAAAACCTGAAAGATTGCCTAAGCGTCAGGAGGCATCCTGTGCACCCATAACCGTTTCGGCACCGGTGGCAGTTTTAAACAGATGGCGTCGTTTCGGTATACGAAGATCCAATGAAGAGATACTGTCAGTGAAATGAATATTTATTATATCCCTGTAATGAAAACAGGGTAAATACTTCTTTTTTCAGAGGAATATTTTTTGGTCCCGGCCGCCTACAATAATATGAGCTGGTGAAGAGTCTGCCACGGATGCGCCGACCTGTAACGAAAAGTTGTTTCCGCTAACTTTAAAAAAAGAGGTTATTCTTGAATATTCTGATCAATAGATTTTCGAAGTTCTGTGCAGCCCTGACGATCGGTGCTGCATTGAGCCATGCAAGCTATGCACACCTACCTTCCTAAGAAGGTGAGCGTGTCAGAAATGACAACCATTTCACCGAAGAGGGATTCGCCTGGCCGATAAGAGGAGAGTGCGATATCAATGCCTTTGGCCCTACGGACGAGGATGCTGGATCGGCCAACATCTACCTGGGCCCCGGCAACATCCCGCCCAACTTTTTTGCGCTTTCACCTCCCAAGACGACCGGAGCTTTGTTTTTCCAGCAGATATTATTGAATCTACCCGTACCCCATCACCTGACCCGACCACACTGGGCCAAGCACCGGAAGAAGGTTATATCCCCTGCTCCCCAAACAATCCGGATCCATTTCAATGTCCGAGACAGATTTCCGACCCCACCCAACCGGGTCAGGTTATACACCTACCGGGGCAATGTATCGACACTGGCCAACCAAGTGATCCAAGCACATCACCCGAACCGGATGGTATCTATCACTGCGCCTTATTGGCTGGATCACCACGACCACGCACCAGCGGCGTAATGTTCAGCACGCTAACTGGCTGAGCGGACGTAGACTGGGCAATCTAGCGATACGACCCGGTTTACGCTGAAGTACCTATTGTGGGCGCACAGCAGGTCCCAGCCTGCAAAGAAACCATCAACTCTTTTGTCAGTTTTGCTTACGCTGGGCCGATGGGTCTTAAGGATGCACGCACCGGTGAACCGATATTTTCTCCGCTTGAAGACGCCGGACGCCTACCGGATGAAATCCTGAACGACTTGCCGGAAGGTAATGGTATTCGTGTAAAATGGCCTTCCCGTTACAAACCCACAGTTAACGAGCCAAGACTAGGCTACGCATCGGGCTTTACACAGAATGGCTGGCTATTGGCGCAAGACTCAGTCGTCGAGTGTATCGACAATTTTGAAAAATACCTGGCCGATCAGTCCGGCGACCTGTCAAAACATTATAAGTACAACGACATCTTTTTTCTGAATGAGGATACTGAGGTCAAACTCTATCTCATGTGGTGGGTCGATACCAATCGCCACCGGGGAAATAAATGGTTCTCTGATGATGCCGACGACGATCACGATTACAATAAATACCACAAGCATCGCAGAGGAACAGAGAATAGAAAGTTAACCGACGTATCCATCACCACGGATGTAGTCGATCAGTTTATAGTCGGGGATTACGTCAATATTGGATTAACCGGACCCTTCTCCGGAAACGGCCGCTACATCCAAGGTAGTTGCAAAGACCCACGCAAAACCAACAGGGTGGATATAACTATAGAAACAAATAATTAGCATTAGGACAAATCTGGCTTATCATGAGCATAAGCTGATTTATCGATCATTCCGAAAGTAAACTGTCGCTTACCGAGGCTTGGCATCCACCGGGATGAAGAAATTATGCCTCAGGAACAGGCGCCGCAGCAAGATTGGCCAGGGAAGGCCTGATGTTTTCGCCCGCATTTGGAGTGCCGCTTAAACTGAGATACATGGTTCCCGGGCAACGTTACAAACACAGGGCAAGAAACCCCTTAACTGGTAGGAGCCGGTGATAGTGCGCCCGAACACAACTGACTACCATTGGATCTCGCCAGATATTATAGAGCCGTTTAATGATTTCTAATATTGACCGAAAACACGCGATTATAGTCAGACCTGAGGTTTCCCTGACCATCCGTTATGTATTCGCGTCGATGCTTGTCCTGTTTGGATTCGGGAGGACTTTCGCCGAAAACAAATTGGCTGAACCGCTTAAAAACGAAAAACCCCTTTGGGAAGTTGGTGTTGGGGCCTTTACTGGTTGGTTGCCCGACTATCCGGCGGCCGGACAGAATACGGTCAGGGCCCTTGCCGTCCCCTACCTCGTCTACCGTGGTGACTTCTTGCGCGTGGGGGGCGAAGAAAACAGGGGGGCAATCAGCGGTCGCTTGTTGAGAAACGAGCGGTATGAATTCGATGTTAGTCTCAGCGCATCCTTTCCCGTCGATTCGGGTAGCAACGACGCACGTCGCGGCATGCCGGATCTGGATTTTCTATTCGGTATCGGTCCACAATTTATTCTCAAGCTTATCAACGAACCCGGTCGAAGAAAACTCGATTTCAGTTTACAGGCACGTGCCATCTACTCGACAGATTTTTCATCAATCGACAATCGCGGATATGTTTTTAATCCGAAATTCAAATATTCACAGGAAAATGTAACCGACATGAACCTAAAGGTATTCGTCGGTGGAGGTCCCATTTTCGCAACCGAAAAACTGATGGACTATTTTTACGAAGTCACCCCCGAGTTCGTGATCCCTGGGCGACCGGCCTACAATGCAGATTCCGGCTATCTGGGTTCCAATCTTACTGTTGGGCTATCAAAGCGCTTGAACGACCGGTTTCGCGTATTACTTGGAACCCGAGTTGGAATCCATAATGGTGCCGCCAACAGTGACAGCCCTCTGTTCAAGGACAAAACGAATCTGGCCGTCTTTGCAGCCGTAGCCTGGTCATTTTGGAAGAGTGAGCGTCCTGCCCGTTGAATACGGTCCATCCTTTCTTGCGGAAGACAATTGACAGCTAAATTTAAAACAAATGCCTTGCACATAAAACAATCCAAAGGCACTGAGTGGCCGTGTATAACACTCTCTCGGTCTTTTCGCAGAACCCTTCGGAACCTTTGGCGAGTCACGAGGTCATCAATTGTATTCGTCTAAGTTCCTAACTCGATCAGCAGAATCGTTTCTGGGGAAAATAATATTTCCCTGACGTCAAGGGCCTAAGTCCAGTAAAAAACGTCCTATACGAAAAGAGCGGAGGGACGCGATTTGTGGACACGTGTTCACTAACAGAGCAACCTCGATATAAAACTGCTATTTTTCACCAAGAGATTTGAGAGAAAAACCATGCCTCATTCCCCTTTTCTACCGACCGCCGAAAAGCTTCCCTCAACGCTTCCCATATTTCCCCTGGAAAATGCTGTGGTCATGCCCAAGGCCGAATTGCCACTCAATATTTTTGAGCCCCGCTATCTGAATATGGTGAACGATGCCCTTTCTTCGCACCGTTTGATTGGAATGATACAGCCTAACCCGAGCCTTCAGGGCAGGAACACCCCTCTTTACCATACGGGTTGTGCCGGCCGTATCACCTCCTACAGGGAAACATCCGATGGCCGTATCTTGATATCTCTGACCGGGGTGTGTCGTTTCGATATAGGTCAAGAGTTACCCAGTATCCGAGGCTACAGGATAATTGAGCCCCTCTGGAATCGTTTTCTAGACGACCTGGAAGCAACCGAAAACAGCGGAGATCAAGATCGTGACAGGATTTTCCAATTGTTAAAGCGGTATTTCGAAGTAAAAAAGATGACTACAGATTGGCATCTCGTAGAAAATCTCGAAACGCTCGAACTGGTACACACAATGTCCATACTGATGCCTTTCGATCCGGTGGAGAAACAGGCGATATTAGAAGCCGAAACCTTAGCCGATAGGGCCGTCGCTTTATGTTCAGCCCTGGAGTTCGGTTTACAGGTAGATTCAGGGGCCGGTCGACATTGATTCACAGCTCTTTTGATTCCACGATAAATAGCTCCTGCCCTATACATAAGAAAAGCCTCAGGGCAAATCAATAGATCATCTCCATGGATACTCCCCTGGTGGTGACTATTGTACTTCTACTTATCACTTTGATTGCTTTTGCTGGCGGATTGATACCCTATCCTTTCGGACTGCTCGTTTTGTCAGTATTTTTGATTGCCAGGCTTATCCACCTCACCGATCGATAAAAAACAACAAAGCAAGAACCAGTGACTTCTATGCTGCTTCTACGAGAATAATATAGGTTACGATGGGGACTTTAGAATTAAGCAACCTGATGGCTGGCATACAGTTACACATGATGCCCTGGATGTAATTGGAAGGCTATCTGCAAAGCTCCCAGGGCATTGTCATGCCCATAGTCTCTACCGAGCAGCACAGCCCCCCTGGGGTTAATGGTAACCGATAGCATCTGCCCATGAATTATCGCGGAAGGTATCTGAAAATTGGGGAACATCGTAACCAGGCCAACCATTAATGTGTGCATGACTCAACACCACCTCGCCTTCCCCGGTACCATAAGCATTCGGCCGATCACCCTGATCGGCCTGTTACGAGACCAGCTTGCATCACTCTGTCGTAACGGCTTTAGAAGATTCTATTTTCTTGTCAGAATAGAATCATCATTACACCCCGGAATAATTCCCGGATCGTATAGCGCTGTATTCAATCACGCCAGACTATGTTTGAATGGCAGCGTTGAGATACTCGGGTCATTAATACAAGTTCCTGAAAAAATCTCCCCATGAGCTTTCGGTTCGCAATTATTGGTAGCGGCCTGACTGGAACATCGATGCTGTACCAGTTTGTTCGACTGCTTGAACACGAAGCGCGGTCTGGGGCGTTAGATCCCATATGTACGCATATCCTTGTCTTCGAAAAACGACCTGTCGCCGGCCCCGGCTTTCCGCACAATCCAGAATTCGTCAAACCTTATCACATCACCAATATGTGCGCTGGTGAAATGAGTGTGAGTTTTTCCCAGCCACAGGATTTCAGTGATTGGATCGAAAGTCGACGCGCGGATTTGGAATATTGTTTCCCGATCCTCAAGACATTCATGCACGACCCTAGTTATCATCACTACGATTGCAGTCACTATCCTCGTGCGCTGATGGGGGAATATCTCAAAGCGAGGTTCAGGGATGCTGTAACTATTGCAGAAAAAATCGGCATAAAAGTGGAGGTTCATACCGAATGCGAGGTAATCAATATCGAAGAAAACGATCGAGGACTGATGGTATTCGCACGTGACCGAGCGCACAGTTATATCTCCCGGTTTGCGACGGACCGACTGCTTCTCTCTACCGGCCACTGGCCTCGAAAAGGCTCAGGACGGAGATACTGCGCCTCACCTTGGCCAGCCAATCGGCTACTGGAGAAAATTCCCGCGGGTTCCGTGGTTGGAGTGATCGGCTCCAGTCTTAGCGCCATAGAAACTGTATTGACTTTATCATCCGATGGTCGCTTCACTCGTGATGAATGGGGAAGATTGATATTTAAAGCTCCGCCCAAACCCCGTCGCATAAGCATGCTGTCGCGTCATGGACTCTTGCCTAGTGTCAGGAATCATTTCGCGAGCTACCAGCCACGTTCCTTCAATCAAGAAAATCTCCGTGAACTACTGGACACGCAATTTCAAAACCTGACTCTCGACACCATATTCAGGCTGCTTGATCAAGAACTGCGTTTGGCGAATGGGCAACCACACAACTGGAAATTGTTCTTGTCTCCAAACATATCGCCAATGGATATTCTGAGTGCCGAACTGGAGCAGTCCTCGATTGCACCTGTTTATCCCTGCAGTGCTTTGTGGCAAACGATCCTGCGACAGGCATTTCCTGTGATCAGGGAACTCTATCTTGCTCTCTCCCCCGTTGAGCGAAAGCGCTTCAATAAGGAGTACGCTACTTACTTTTTCGCGCACGCAGCCAGTCAACCGAGAATTAACGCTGAAAAAATACTTGCTTTGATGCGGGCCGAACTCCTGGAGGTCGTAACTCTAGGTCACGCTTATGAATTATCAGAACGGAAGAGTGGATCAGGATACCGGTTCACCTTCGGAGAAAATAAATCGAAAGTTATGAATTTCCCGTATATTGTCGATGCCAGAGGTCAGGAGCAGTCTCTGCGTGCCAACTCATCACAATTGATTCGAAATCTGCTTGGAAAGAACTTGTTTTTGCTGGGTTCGTCTAACCAAAGCAACTCTGTTCAAAGTGAACTCGCCGCCACCGAAGATTACGAGTCGGGAATAATAAACACGGGGAGTATCTGGATCGATCCCAAATCCCACCATATTATGCAAGTCAAAGGGGGGGTAATACAAAGGTCTGACAGTATTTATGCCGTCGGAGCTATGACAAGAGGTCAAATAATTGATGTCAGTATGGCGCGAGGATTGACGCGATCAACCCACCGTATCGCAACTAATCTGGTGAAATGGCTGTGCAGAAAAAGCTGATATCTGCAAATCATTCTGCTGTTGAAAATCACTTTACATCCAAATATTTCCTGAGTCTTGAAGAACCTTTTTTTTCATCGATTGCTCATTGAAGCAGGCCTGCGGACGATTCCACTTCGTTTTTAAAAGCGTAGATTCCTACTCGGAAACAAACGCCGGTCAAAACCTCTTGATCTCAATGATCTAAAGACAGAATTGAAAGGTAGCTTGTTACAAGCGCTTTAGATCGGAAAGCTATAAATGCTGAATAAATTTCCTGGATGATTTTCCGTTTTTTACATATAGCTTGTTTTTTAAGCGTATCTAGCAGCTTACTAAGCCCAAACGTTAGAGTCGGCGCGTAGAAACGCGTGAAAACTGTAGGCCGATGTTTTACCTATTTGGGCCTACACTCTGTGTTTGATCTCTGTGGGCTTATTGTCTCTTGCCAGACAGGCACCGTTTTTTCCCCTACCCTTATTGTTTCGTTTTGGCAGGAATACCTATATCACAATAAATAATCCACAAGCAAAGAAAACAATAGACGAAATTAAAGTTTTTTCGTCTCCGAATATAGGGATTATGCGTGCTGCTGTTTATTTACCCAATTCTCTTTTGTTAATCGCAATTTTAGATATTCTGCATGCGGATAAAAAGTTGGTTTTACCTGCCTGCCTTGTTGCCCCCATCCACATTCTACATCTGAGGTACCATCACTTTGTCAACGATCTGTATTACCCCATTTCTCGTAGCGATATCACGCTCAGATATGCGAATACCTGCCACATGTATTTTGGACCCCTCGATGGAAACGAGAGAGTCTATTGCGGATAGATCAGAGGAATAATATTCACCCCACACAATGTGATAGGCCAAAACCCTCTTCAGCAAATAATTGTCGGAAACCAAGTTTTCCAACATAAAGGTCGGAAGTTTGTTAAACGCCTCGTTGGTTGGCGCAAAAAGTGTGTAAGGCCCCGATTCCTTGAGAATCTTGGCAAGCCCTGAAGCCTCAAGCACTGCTGTTAGAAGACTGAGCGAATCAACGGAGTTCACTGTATCCGCGATGTCTAGGTGAGACGAAGATACTTTTCTTATAAGCTTGGACTGGTTCTTGATATCCTGCCCGTAGCAAAGCCTTGGTAAAGCTTCTCGATTTTTCATCCAGGTTTGATTCATACCGAACTGATCAGCTGGTTTAGTCTCTGCCGCCCGACATTCAAGCTGCTGGTTGGCAGCAGCCAGGAGATACCCGAGGTCTAAATTAGCACTTGCATCCTTTTCAACCGGCAAAGCAATCAATATTCCAAGTATCACACTAACTTTCGAGCTCATCTTCATTGCGAAATACCCCTCGACCGATAGTTAGATACTATACGAACTGAATTCCGCAACGGATCAGCTGAACTGTCCATGAGCTTGAGAGATTTACAGCGTACCGAACTTTCTGCGAAAACTGGTTGGCACGTATAAAAGGGTGAATTGCGTATCCGCTAGCTTCGCTGAGTCGACTCTGTAAAAGCCTGCACTGACTCTTTCCTGTGATCAGAATTTCGCACTGGGTCCGTCCTACAGCGTACAAGTACCCATAAGGTAATCGATTGATCAGTGAATGACCCAGATCTAACATTGAATCGATCATCAGATGCCGTTCCTGGCCCGATTCATGTCAAGCCCTTCTAAGCCAGGAATTTTGCGCGAATCTCTATACCAACGACACCTTCTATTTTCGCCACCTTGTGCTTCAGAATCGACGGATCAGAGAAGCCAAGAAAGCTGCCCACCAGCAAGACTTTGCCATTATTTACCCTGATGGACACCCTTGCCATACTGAACCGCTCGTCAACTTTCACCATTTCGGTGATCTTTCGCTCAATAGCTGTATCGGACAAGGGCGCAATCGGCACAACCTGGATTTCATTGTCCATCTCGTGCACACCCCGAGTCGTCCAGGCGATCCGGTCAGCGACCAGTTTCTGCTCATAAAGGGTAACCTGGCCTACCAGAACCACCAGTTGTCGTTCCACATGCACCTTGATCCGGGTACCTCGCAGCATCGGGGACTCAGCAATTTTGCCCTCGATCTCTTGCTTTATGAGATCATCACTCTGGGCCAGTCCGGGGGTTGCCTGAAACAAGGCCAATGGAAGTAATAAGACTAAGCCTGCAAGGCGATTCATTGACTTAATCATTGTTCACCTCTCTGATTAGAAATTCTGAGACTCGAATACACATTGACCAAGGATACCCTGACGCATCAATCTGCGTGTTAACTGGGCTGGCTGCGTAGCGGCCCGTTCGTAGAGCGTCTTGTCTGCTTTTTTTGCAAAAGATCTTTCTGCGTACTCGTATTGTAAAATCTAGGCCTTCCGGGGAAAAAAAATAGTCGAATACTACGATCTGATATTTCGAATATTTCGAATCAGTGCTGTCCGATTAAGTTGCGTTACATATAACTGGAACGCATTGATACGACAGCTCTTTCATAGTGATTAGTTGCGGCATAGACATGAATTTGAATACTGATGTTCGTCATTCCGGAAAGTGCGAAGCACTTGTCCGGAATCCAGGTTTTTCAATGCGTTCACTGGATGCCGGATCAAGTCCGGCATGACGGTTGGAGGTTAATGGGACAGCACTGATTTCGAATATAAAGCCGCTTGTTGTTCCCTAAGTCCATTTTATCTCGCCACTTCAACGTTAAACCTCCGGCAGTTGAAGGGTTGCTTCACCCTATTAGCAGCGCTGCGAGGATATCTCACCGTTAGTTTCTAACTCCAGATCTTCATCGAGTTCTCGTTACTTCTTTATTTTCGAATAGTAGTGGGTGCGGTGTTCTTTGATATGCGCGACGTTTCATTGGCAGTATCAGCCATGTTCGTCTTGCTCATGTCCGGAATGATCCTGTACCAAGCAGCCATACCATCCATGGCGGCGAATCTAACGACATTATGGCCACGGTCACCCCGTAGGTCTCCATCTTCATCCTATTGATCAGCCTTTTGCAGCTACTGAGATTTATGGGTGGTAACGACCAATCGACAATTATCCAATCGGGAGCAATGCATGTTGCACATCTGACCATCCTCGCAGAACTACGTCAGCAGTTCGCTCAGCTGGCCGCGACGTTTCTCGTCTCGCCCAGGTGCAGGATGCGTTTTTCAAAGTATACCTGCTCGTGCCTTAATGACTCGGTCTCGCCGACCCGCATGCCGGTGACGGTGCAGGGATCTTCGAGCGAGTTCCTGTTTCATCAGGAAGCGATCTCAGCAGGCACGAATAATATGTGCGCCGCGCACCATCTCGTCTTCAACGCTTTGCGTTTTCTGCGGAAGTTCTTGATGCTGGTTGGCCAGTCAGGCATGTATGACAGCGAACCTATCCGACCAGCTCAGTAACTCAACACCGTTGGTAGGTTCGTGTTCAGTTAAGTTGACTACACCTGTTCTGAACAATCTAGCGACCCCTATTGATCAAAACGGTTTTTCAAGTCTACCTAAAGCAATGTTACAAATAGCGTAAATTCAGCCCCCTACTCAACGCCATACCCCCAAAATAGTCCTGTGTGGTGGTCTGTGCACAGTTCGATAGCGATTGGGCAATATCACCGGCCTGGTGTGAAGCTGAGTCAAAGGATCTCCAGTGCTTTGCGGCTTGTCTCTCAGCTCCAGCAACCGCTGGATGCGTTCTCCAGTATCAGGGTGTGTTCTCAGCAGAGAGGGCTCAGGGTCTCGGTAGCCGGGGAATATAATCCGCTTCCAAAAGCTGCGATGATGTTGCTCGATTTTTCCCAATGCAGAGGCCAGTCCCTCTGGATCCCCAGTAATCTGCGAAGCCTCCAGGTCGGCGTCGAATTCCCGAATCCTCGACAGCCCAAGCTGCAGAAGAGCACTGAGCGTTGGGGCTGCCACAAGCAGCAGCATCGCTAAAATAGAGATGGAGCCGATACCCTTCAACATAAGCGGGAGTAACAATAGTACCAGCAGAATACCGACTGCCGACATCATATGGGTTAGGCGGCTGATCACATCGGCCAATCCCATCAGGCGCATGTCATTATTGACGATGTGACTGATCTCGTGGGCCAACACCCCCGCTATTTCCCTGGGAGATAGTAGCTGTAGCAGGCCATCTGTTACTGCAATGGCTGCATCATTCCTGGTGCCTACGGCGAAGGCATTGACGGTGTGACTGGGTATCCAGTATAGCCCAGGTTTACGTTCTAGTCCGGCACGTTGAGCGAGTTCCTGTATCACCATGGCCAGTTGAGGGGCTGCGTTTGGAAGCAATGGACGCGCCTGATAAAGCCGCAATACCCAATGGGATGAAACCTCAGGCAGGGTGAAAATAATAAATGCTACGCCAAGAAAAACCCAATACCAGACACCGTCACCAAACAGAAGCTCACTGCAGAGTGCCAGCAACAGCGACATGCCCCCGATTAGTACAAAGGTATGCCCAAGATTGCGCAGTTTGTGTTTTAAGGCTCGACTTTGATCCATTATGACGACGCTCAACCCCTCCTTATCTCATAAAATGGGGATTGCTTAGGCAAAAAACACCCCTCGCCTGCGGGCTGAAGAATGCTCAAATATGCGTGTCCGGATTCCGGGTAAATCAATCCGTTTGGCCAGCACCACAGCGTCGATCTTTACAGCATTCGAGCATATTGAAGTGTTCACCCCAAGCCAAACACGCAATCAGAGATCTCTTCCTGGTTAACCCACTGGTGTTAGGGACTGCTAACACTGTGCGGACGCCCAGCGTTGGCACGGGGCCATTTTCCCACATGACTGCGTTACGCTTTCACTTGTATACGGCAGTTACACGGCGCTCAGTGCGCCTTGTCCTGGGAAAAAATGGCCTCCGTCATGAATATCCGCATGGCCCACTAGGAAGCTTCTACTTAGGCGGCGCTGTCCAATCCGCAGCCCCGGTTAGCCGGCACGGCGACATCCATCAGACGCGGATTGTCTAGCACCAGGCCGTTCATCATATCCACATACTCCTGCTTGCCACCCACTTGCAGCCGCGGATTCCAACGCTTCTCCTCGCCGATGGTGCTCACGGTCATGCCGTTGTAATCGTGGGCGGGATACACAAGAGTGTCCTGCGGCAGAGTCAACAGTTTACCGAACAGGCTATCGTATTGGGCACCCGGGTCGCCGTTCTGGAAATCCGTGCGTCCGGTGCCACGTATCAACAGGGTGTCACCTGTGAAAACGCGGTCTGACAGCAGGAAACTGTAGGAGTCGTCGGTATGGCCTGGCGTATACAGAACATCGAGTGCAAGCCCATCGATTTTCAGTTTCTCGCCTTCGCGAAAATGCAGCGACACGCACTCGGCCTTGGCCATCTCACCCATCGCCGCCACGCAGTCGGTACGCTCGCGCAGGGTCCCAAGCGCCGTAATGTGGTCGGCGTGAATATGCGTGTCCACCGCGAGGACCAACTTTAGGTCAAGTTCCCCGATCAGTTTCACATACTGATCTGTGCGCTCCACCACCGGGTCAATAAGCAGGGCTTCTCCTCCGTGACGTTCTGCTAATAAGTATGTAAAAGTGGAGGATTCGTGGTCAAACAGTTGTCGAAAGATCATTTCTTATGTCTCCTTGCATCTCTAATGAAAGCTTAGAACGCCGCTTCGTGCGCTCGGCCGACGTCACATTTGGCGCTGCGGTTCCACGGCATTCGAGAGAGCAGGCGGGCCAACCCGCACCAGCGGGTAATCCCGGCGGTGATAAGTCCAGCACCGATCAGAGCGCCAAAAACGAAGAACAGCTCATGCACAGTAAAACCGAAAAATACCTTGACGATGAGCAGGGTACCGATTGTGATCTGCACCTGGCGTTCCAGCGATATGTGCTTTCCAGTGCGACGCATGGGCAGGCCTGCCTTTTCCCAGGCCTCAGTGCCGCCTTCAAGCAGCATCAGATTATGGTAGCCGGCCTCGCGCAGCCTCTCCGCAGCTTGCTGGGCGCGTACTCCCGACTGGCACGTCAGGTAAAGCGGTACCTCGCTACCGGTTCCCGGCAAGTCAGTGTGGCTTGTTGAATCTGCGATGCCTAACTCATCCAGCGGCACCGAAGTAGCACCGCTAATGTGCCCGGCTCGATATTCTGCAGGGGACCGCACGTCAATCAGGGTGATGGGCTCACCAGTGCGCATGCGCCCGTGCAGTGTAGTCGGGGAGATATGTATCATGCGTTCGCTCATGACGCCTCCTTTTTGCGTGTTCGACAATCAACAATGGGGCCATTCTAGGCTCGCGCAAAGAACAATAATAGTCGAATTGAAGGCCAAATAACTTCGAATAAACCGATCTATCAAGAAAGTTTTCAGAGAGTCCTGAGAGACGCTTTTGAAACGCGAAAAACGCCACGGACGAGAGATACGACGTGAGCAGCGTGTTACTGAAGGATACCACTGACCAAGTATGCGGTGTAGCCAATATAGACGGTCAGCAGGGCCGCGCCTTCGAATCGGTTTACTCGCCCTGGACCTTGGAACCCGTAGCAGAGAGCGAATAGCGATAGGGTGAGCCCGCCCATCACAAACATGTCCCTGGAGAAGACCTCGGGCGGAACGGCAGTCGGCTGGATCGCGACCGCGATGCCTGCGACCGCCAGGGTATTAAACAGATTGGAGCCGAGCACGTTGCCCAGGGCGATATCATGCTCACCTTTACGGGTTGCGATGACGGCCGAAGCCAACTCCGGCAGCGATGTGCCCACGGCCACAACCGTCAGGCCGATAACGAGGTCACTGACCCCCAGGCCCTGAGCGATTTCCACTGCCCCCCAGACCAGCAACCGGGAACTTGCGACAAGTAGAAAAAGGCCGACGACCAGCCAGAACAATGCCCGGTCAAGGGGCATTTCACGAGTTTGAAGCTCCTGCTCCGCCTCACTGGCCAGCGCGTCAGCCGGGTGCTGCAGGCCCTCCAAGATGGTCCAGACTATCAGGCCCATGAACACGGTCAGCAGCACAAGCGCATCGTAGAGGGTGAGCCATCCATCCCAGACCTGAAAAGCGGCCAACGCTGTCACAGCGGTCAAGATGGGAAGCTCCTTGCGCAGGATCCTGGAGTGCACCGTGACAGGGTGGATCATTGCAGTCAGGCCCAGAACGAGGGCGATGTTGGCGATATTGGACCCATAGGCATTGCCCAGCCCCATCCCCGGGTTACCCTGGTAGGAAGCCAGGGCCGATACCGCGATCTCGGGTGCCGAGGTACCGAAGCCGACCACGATCATACCGATCAGCAGTGGCGGCATGCCGAGGTAGCGGGCCGTGGAGGCTGATCCGTCCACAAAGCGGTCCGCGCTCCATACAATCATTACCAGGCCAAACAGAACGGATAAGAGAGGCAGGATCATAGATAGGTTAGGATGACTATTGATGAGGTTGCTGTCAGCCCACGCGCCCTAATATCGGATGTTCTCAATCACAACAGCAAGTCTGACGCCTGGTTTTTTCATCTGGGCAGTGCCCAAGGATACCCCGTTCAGCATCCCAACTTCTTGAATTAACATGGAATAGCCGTATCCCACCTGAATCTGCAATCAGTCCGGTCTGAATCCTCGTGCCGCCCGTCGAATCTGCAAGTGGTAGTCCCGCGGACTCATTTCGTCCCCTGACTCAAGCCCTTCCCCTCGTTCCCCGCTCAAAGACGATGACCAGCAAGGATTCCTTGGACACAATTTTCTCCAGTGGGAGCGCTCCCGCAGGCCCGAACGAAATTCAAATCGCCGCGCGGGTTGCCTGCACCGAGGTGTGTATCTCGCCCACCAGTGCGGGCTCTAAACCGAGCTCGCGAGCCAGGGTGTCCAGATAGATCTGCTCGGGTGGTGACGGTGAGTCCACCATCAGCAGCGAGGCCGCATACACCTCGGCAGCGTGTTCCGGCGAATCGACAGCGTCGGTCAAGGCCCGCACATCCAACGGCCGACCGTATTCTTCGAACAGAAATGCCTTTTCTTCCGCCGGTAGATTCAGGGTGTTGATCTGGTTGAGGATCGTCTGACTCTCGCTGGTATCGATCTGCCCATCCGCCTTGGCGGCAGCAATCATGGCGCGGGCGAGCAGCAGGCTCAGCGCACTGGCCCCAGCCGCATCATCGCTTGCAGGCAGAAATGCGCTGCCCGCAGGCGGGGTAGCGGCCCGGGTATCCGTCACCACTCCCGATCCCTGTTGATAGTTCTGCCAGGCCTTGTAGGCCAGCCCCCCTACCAGAGCCAGGCCGCCCAGCTGGAGTGCCGAACCGGCGACTTTCCTGGCCTTTTTGCCGGACAGTGCGTTGGCCAGTGCACCGCCAGCCAGTCCCCCAGCTAAACCGCCAGCTACCCCGCTACCGACGAGTTGATCAAGTAGCCTTTTCGCGTCGAACATAGTTTTTCTCTCCGGTATTTGTTTACTTAAATTGGGTTATTCTTCGGTGCACTTCGAAAAATCCCTTCCATGGGATTTCTCGACAAGACAATCGAAAAGCGCAATTTTCGATCGCCTTCATTTTCATGCGCTTACGCGCAGGAAAATAGTGGTGCGTCCCTTCACCACGAGGGCCGCTCGAATTTTTCGAGGCGCCCTTCAGTCTTTTTCCGATTTTGCTGGCATATCCCGACATCTCCAGCCTAGCACTGGCGGCAGTACCCGAAAATCTGCCGGCGGATTACAACGTCAGTGCCTATCAATCTGCTGAGTCTGTAATTCTATCGCCTGATTAAGGGTATTTCACCCGTGGGCTTGGCTTTCACTGCAACACCTTTGGCCACCGCCTGATCCCAAGGATGGGCGCGAGCAGTTGTTTTGAAAAGTCGAATTATGGAGAATAATTGTTCGATTTTTTCGATTAGCCGTTAGATTGTTCACAAACAGAGCCCAGGCCTTCATCGCTAACTGATGCCGCTGATCCCAATCGGATCACATAGGTGATTCGGTGTCGCACTCAGGCGTAAAGCCTCCCAATAGCATACCGGTTTCAAGGAGATGCTCAGTCTTTCGAATTCGGCAAATACAAACCAATATAACTCCCCACCTATCCTGTGCCGAGCAGTCAGGAAGTAAGCTCATTGGCAATGTTGGGGTTTGTCTAACACGCTGACTCGATAAATTTTCAGGGTGAACCTATGGTCCTCCTTTGGCCAGCGATTAACACTCAGTTATGGTACCTACCCTGCACCTCTTCATGGCACCAGATCGAGTCTTTTGGTATTCCGGGTTGGCGAGATGGAGGCAAATTATTGCCTATAGCGGGTCGGGGTGTTGATAAACCCAGGTATTTTGCACTCACCGCCAAAAAAACGCTTGTATCCGAACTCGCTTTAGTTTGCTTCTCCATTTTAATTTCTCCTCGCTGGATATTTCGACTGATTGTCAGGGTGCTGCTCGACCCAAAATCGCGCTACCTTCCCCGTAGAAGGGTCTGTCAGCCTTTCTTGTTTCGATCTCGTCCCAGTTCGGTACAAGGTAAGCCACACCGCATACAGGAACTCAACTTGGCCAGTCCAGTAAACAGAATCGGCATATTCAACTGCACAATTCGCTATTAGCATTAACAATGTCTTTGATTCTAGGATCACATCATCGCTGAAAATAGATCCTTTCTATCGAATTGAGTCTCTCGAACATTCGGATTTTTCGCATTCATTCCGAACCGCCCGCCGAATTGATAAAACCGAGCAATCAGTAGCTGGTTTTCGAATTTTTATATCCAGATGTCGATCCACAATTGGCCCTGCAGATCCATGCAAATAAATTAGCTACCAGTGACTTGCTACAAACGGCACCAGCATATAGCCCTGCTGAACCATCTGACGCCGACAGCGCATGCGTTTGTTAGCTGTGTCCCTGACCTGATCGCCTGAAGGAGCGGCCGAAAGTCATGCATATCCACATAGATACAACAGACGATGCCGAACGCGAACGTACCATTCTATTGATCCGGTACTGGTTGCATGGGCACCGAACAGACATCGACAGCGTGCAACTGAGTGTCGCAGCCGTGCGAGATGCGCTGGGTACCAGACTAAGCCGTTGCCGGCTGCGAACAGTGCTGAGGCGCGGCCAGACGATCGAGGTCGAGGAGGTGCAATCGAGTTTCGATTTGGCCGTCAATCGCGCCCTGGAACGCGGCATCCGTACAATCCAGCGACGACTCGGAATTACCACCAGACGTTATATTGGCTGAAAGCACCGGCTGGACCATTGTGCTCCCCCATGCCCCTTGACCGACTGGCGCCGGTCGAGCTGTCTTTGTTGGTTACATATATTCGATAAATTCGAACTATTTATATTTATAACTCGACTTTTTTTGTTTTTCTGGAAGACCCAGACTTACTCTGCACGCACGGAAAAGTTCCGGGCGGGAACTTAACACGAGTCCAGATAAGGAATACCAATATGAATACGAGCGAATTACTGTTTTTGACTATTCCTGCTGCGCTTGTAGCCCTCAAGCTGGCCTTTCTAATCCTGGCGGTAGTATTGGTTACACGGAGTGTTTTCAAGCCACAACGGTTGATACAGGCCCGTGTCGACTACAGTCCTATGCCAGTACGTTCGCGCGATGGGTTGGTCTGAAGGGAACCCAGTGGCCCTGTTCCGGCGCCCTGCTCTTGACCTGCTCGCCTTTGGAGCCCTTTGGTGGTTGCTTTACAGACGGCGCCCAGGACTCCTGGATAATCGGCATACCGGCGGTGCTGGCTGCCGGCTGGTCGGCCCGGTATTTGGAATCAGGTGACAACCAGCCGATTTCTATGTGGCATTCAGTGCGCTTTTTTCCATTTTTTTTGTGGGAATCTCTGCGGGGCGGGATAGATGTAGCCCGGCGCACACTGGCACCACGCATGCGCATCCAGCCCGGTTTCACGATCTATCGCACGGGCCTGCAGCAACCCGCCGCCCGCGTATTTTTCGTGGACTGTGTGTGCCTGCTGCCAGGGACCCTGGGCGCAGACCTGCGAGGCGACCAACTCGACCTGCACATGCTTGATGCCAGGCGCGATTCGCTTGCGGATCTCCATCGCCTGGAGAGGGCTGTGGCGCTCATCTACCGCCAAGGTCACTGAAAACAGGAGAGTCCCGATAGATGACGACCAGCGCAACCATTATACTCGCAAGCTTGCCTTTGTTGCTGCTCACGCTGGCAATCGGACTGGCGCGCGCAATGCTCGGACCAAGCCTTCAGGATCGCATGCTGTCCGTGCAACTGCTGGGCACAGGCGGGGTCGCCGTGCTGCTGCTGTTGGCTTCACTGTTGAAAGCGCCGGCGCTGATCGACGTTGCGTTGGTACTGGCTCTCCTGGCTGCGGTGGCCGCAGCCGCACTAACTCGACGGGAGACGGATGATGATTGATCTGGTTGCCTACGGAGTGATCTTCCTCGGTATCGCCTTTTTTGCCGCCGGCAGCATCGGCATACTCCGGCTGCCCGATCTGCACTCGCGCCTGCATGCGCTGACCAAGGCCGACAACCTCGGCCTGGGCCTGCTTTGCGCCGGGCTTGCACTGCTGGATGGCGACACGCTGAACGCGATCAAACTGTTGTTGGTATGGCTGCTCGTGCTGGTCGCCAGCGCCGCCGCTGCCCATCTGATTGCACAGCAGGCACTCCGCCAGGCCGAGAAATAGTGCAGATGTATTTATGGAATTTACTGGATTTCTCGCTCGCCGGACTGGCCCTTGGCCTGGGTTGGGTGGCTACGTCCAGCCGGGACCTCAAACGCAGCGTCGTGTTCTTTATCGCCTTTGGGCTGCTACTCTCGCTGATATGGGCGCGCCTCAGGGCACCAGACCTGGCACTCGCCGAGGCGGCTATCGGCGCTGGTCTTTCGGGTGCTTTACTGCTTTCCGCCTTACGCGACGAGCCCGATGCAGCAACGGTCGGTGACATTAAGCGCGGACAGATTGCCAGTCTCGTCACCCTGCTGAGCCTGCTGCTGACCGCTACGCTCGCCTGGGTACTGGTGCAGACGCTCGGCGTCGCCGACCCAATACGCCTGGCTGACCAGATCGAGGCGCAACTGCGGAACAGCGGTGTGAGCAACCCGGTCACCGCCGTGCTACTGAACTTTCGCGCCTATGACACCCTGCTCGAACTGGCGGTGCTGTTGACGGCGGTACTCGGCATCCTCGCACTGGGTCCGGCCCGCGCACCCTACCACGCGGGCGGTCCGCTGCTCAGTGGGCTGATTCGCTGGCTGGTGCCGCTGTTGATACTCATTGCGGGTTACCTGTTGTGGGTCGGCGCACATGCGCCGGGCGGTGCCTTTCAGGCCGGTGCCATGATGGCGGCGGCGGCGGTGATGCTGCGCCTTGGCGGGCAAGCAGGCGCGGGACTTCCAAAGCCCGCCATGCAACGCGTCGCGCTGACTGCAGGCATCGCTGCTTTCGTCGCAGTCGGCGTCGCCAGATCCGCTGCCGGGTATGCTTTTTTGCAATACCCTAATGGCTGGTCCGGGATACTCATCCTATTGATCGAAACGGCCACCACACTGGCGATAGCCACCACACTGGCACTGGCCTATATAGGCGGGCACTCCGGTGGTGGGGAGCCTGTTGATTCTGCTGTAACGGAACCACCGGCCGGTAAGCGAAACTGATGTTTTTCACCGAGACAATTTACGCCCTGACGGGTGTTGCTCTTTTTGGCCTGGGGCTGCGCGGTAGCCTTCTGCGGCGGTCGCTGCTCGGCCGAATTCTTGCCATCAACATCTGCGGCGCCGGCGTATTCCTGATGCTGGTCACAGTAGCTTACCGGGGGCCAGAGCAGTTGCCGGACGCCCTGCCACATGCCCGGGTGCTGACCGGCATCGTGGTCGCGGTGAGCGCCACCGCTCTGGCGCTCGCGCTCGGCCGGCGTTTTCGGGAGACTGAGAGTGAATAGTCTTCCGGTCTGGCCCATTATACTGCCACTATCGGGCGCCCTACTTGCCATTCTCTGGCCACGGCGAAGCGCTAGGATTGGACTATTCGCCAGTCTTTCAACGCTGTTCGCAACCGGACTTTTGTTGTGGCAGGTAGCGAGCCAGGGGCAGCTGATTCATCCGCTCGGTGGATGGGATCCAGGACTGGCTATAGTGCTGCGGGCCGACGCCCTGGCCACCACGCTGTTGCTGATGAGCAGCCTGGTGGCGCTGGCGGCTGGCTGGTATGCAACTGCCTATTTCGAAAACACCACCAAACAATCCCAGTTCTGGCCGCTCTGGCTGCTGATGATCGCCGCCTTGCATGCAATGCTGCTGTCCGCAGATCTCTTCAACCTTTACGTGACACTCGAGTTGCTTGGCCTCAGCGCTGTGTCTCTGGCTGCCCTGGGCGCTGGGCGTGCGGCCGTCGAGGCGGCGTTGCGTTACCTGACCGTCGGCCTTCTAGGCTCGATGGCTTTTCTCGCCGGCTTAACGCTGGTCTACACGCGCTACGGCACGCTGGATATGCTCAGCCTGGCCCAAGTCATCGAGTCGGAACCAGCAACCTGGCTTGCCCTGGCGCTGATGAGCACCGGTCTGCTGGTGAAGTCTGCGCTTTTCCCACTGCACTTCTGGTTGCCACCGGCGCATGCCAACGCCCCAGCACCGGTCAGCGCAGCTTTGTCTGCGTTGGTCGTCAAGGCTGCAGTCTACTTGATGCTGCGCTTGTGGCTGGATACTTTCCAGTCGGCATTAACTCCCGCGGCATCCTCGCTGCTCGGTCTGCTCGGCGCCGGCGCCGTGCTCTGGGGCTCGTGGAATGCCCTGAGGGCACCGCGTCTTAAGCTGTTGGCCGCCTATTCGACTGTCGCCCAACTCGGTTACCTTTTCATTTTCTTCCCGTTACTGATGGCGCTGCCCCCAGGGCCGCGGTACGACGCGGCGTTTGGCGCCCTGGTACTGATGGCGCTGACCCATGGTTTTGCCAAGAGCGCGTTGTTCCTTACCGCCGGTGTAATTCAGCAGCGCGCCGGGCATGACCGCATCGAGGGCCTTGGCGGAACCGCACGCGCCCTGCCAGTGACCACTTTCACCCTGGCACTGGCAGGCGTGGCGCTGATTGGTCTACCGCCCAGTGGGGCCTTTATTGCCAAGTGGCAGCTACTTTCATCGGCATTCGCGCTCGGGCAATGGTTCTGGGTGCCAGTAGTGACGATCGGCTCGCTGCTGGCCGCCGCCTACGTCTTCCGCGTCCTCGGTTACGCGTTCGGTACCGGCGAGGGTGTCGCGCACGCGCTGTCCAACGGCCGCGAGGAGCTCCCAGCCCTGCTGCTGGCTATCATCGCCACTGTGGTGCTTGGTCTCGGCTCGATAATCGTATGGCACTTTATCGCCCCCGGCGCCTTGCCGGCGGAGTCGTTCTGATGAGGCTGGAGACCTGGCTGCCGGCATTGATCCTACTCAGCTCGCTGGTGCCGGGGCTGGTCATCTTCCTGTTGCGGGAGGAAAACCACATACTGCGCACAAGTCTTAACCTGGTCGGCGCGGTAATGAAACTGGGGCTGGTTGGCATCATGATCTGGGGCGTGTTCCACGAGCGTGTATTTGAAACGCGTTGGACACTTGCACCAGGCCTCGATCTGGTATTGCATGCCGATGCACTGTCCGTGCTGTTTGTCACCCTGTCAACGGTACTCTGGCTTGTCACCACCGTTTATGCGATCGGTTACCTGGAAAACGGGCCGCATCGCAGCCGCTTCTTTGGCTTTTTCAGCCTTTGTGTCACCGCAACTGTCGGCCTTGCGCTGGCAGGCAATCTGTTCACCTTCGTTATTTTTTACGAGATACTGACCCTTTCCACTTATCCGCTGGTCGCACACAAGGGGACGACCGAGGCGGTGCGCGGTGCTCGCATCTATCTCAGCTACACACTGGCAGGCGGTATGCTATTGCTGGTCGGTGCCATCTGGTTGCACACAATGGCCGGACCGTTGGATTTCGCCCAGGGAGGTATCCTCGGCGACATCGATGGCCTCGATACAACCCTGCTCAGCTGGATCTTTCTGCTGCTGATTACCGGGCTTGGCGTCAAAGCGGCACTGGTACCCTTGCATGGCTGGCTGCCGCAAGCGATGGTCGCGCCGGCACCGGTGAGCGCCCTGTTACATGCGGTGGCCGTCGTCAAGGCCGGTGCCTTCGGTATCGTGCGTATCGTTTATGACGTGTACGGCGTTGAATTCGCCGATTCACTCGATCTGCTTGCACCGCTGGGAGCAGCCGCGGCCGTTACGATCATATATGGTTCAGTCAAAGCACTATCGCAGGATCATCTGAAGAAGCGCCTGGCCTATTCCACCGTCAGCCAGGTTTCGTATATCGCCCTCGGCACCGCGATTGTCGGCCCGATCGCGACGATCGGTGGCATGGTCCATCTGGTGCATCAGGGGCTGCTGAAAATCACATTGTTCTTCGCCGCTGGCAACTACGCGGAAACACTCGGCATTCATAAGGTCAGCGAGATGAACGGCGTAGGGAGGCTTATGCCGGGCACGACGCTGGCCTTTACCATCGGCGCACTGGGCATGATCGGCATACCACCGGTGGCTGGATTTATCAGCAAGTGGTATCTCGGTCTCGGCGCGGTCGAGGCAGGTGCCGCAACCTGGGTCATGCCGGTCCTGGTCGCCAGCAGTCTGCTGAATGCCGCCTACTTCCTGCCGATCCTGTATCGCGCCTGGTTTCGTGACCTTCCCCGCGAATGGCCTACGCCCCCTCGCCACACCCGTCGCCTGGAGACTCAGGCATTCCTACTGTGGCCGCCGGTGGCCACCGCCACTCTGGCCCTTGCCGCCGGGCTGTTTGCGGCCGCCCCCTACAGTCCCCTCGAATGGGTCGAACTGATCGCAGCGCGGGAGTACCGACAATGAGCAGCGCTTTACTGATACTCGCCTTGCTGACACCCCTGCTGACGCTGGTGTTCGTCTTCACCCGTATCGGTGGTCCGCTGACCGTCGTTGCCGCTCTGCCTGCGCTCGCAGCGGCGATTGCGGTGCCCGCCGGCACGAGCATTGACATTCCATGGCTGCTCCTCGGCACACGCCTGGGACTTGACGCCAATGCCGGCATATTCCTGCTTTTCACGTCTCTGCTCTGGATGGTGGCTGCCGCACATGCTGCTTCACAACTGCAGGTGGATGTCAATGCCGTGCGTTTTCGGATTTTTTACCTGCTGGCGATGAGCGGGAATTTCATACTTGTTCTCGGTCAAGACCTGATTAGTTTTTACCTGGGGTTCGCTCTGATGGGCTTGGCCGCCTATGGGCTCGTGGTTCACGATGGCACGCCTTTGGCAAGGCGCGCCGGCCGTATCTACCTCGTGATGACCCTGGTTGCCGAATTTGCCCTGCTGTTCGCTTTTGTGATGATGTACTGGCGCACTGGTACCTTGTCTCCCAATCACGCGCAGCTGATCGGTGCCGGCATGCTGGAGCTGGGTTTGCTGATGCTGGCATTCGGTATCAAAGCCGGGGTCATCGGACTTCATCTGTGGTTGCCGCTGGCACACCCAGCTGCGCCGGTTCCGGCAAGCGCGGTGCTAAGCGGCGCAATGATCAAGACCGCGCTGATCGGCTGGATGCGCTATCTGCCATTCGGCCACGAAAGCCTGCCTGAATGGGGCCTGTTACTGCTCATAGCGGGCGCCGCCGGCGCCCTGCTCGCCCTGCCCCTGGGATTGCCCCAAACGAACCCCAAGGTTGTGTTGGCTTATTCCAGTGTCGGCAAAATGGGCTCTATGGTTTGCGCGCTGGGTCTCGCACTGATCGAACCGAGCGCTGCTCCGGCAATCATCGCGGCGGTAACCCTGTTTGCTGCCCATCATGGGCTGACCAAAGGCGCGTTGTTTCTAGGTTTCGGCGTGGTGAAATCCTCGTCGTCACCCTGGGCATTCTCACTCCTGGTATTTCCAGCATTGGCCCTGGCCGGGCTGCCGTTTACAACCGGCGCTCTGGCCAAAGAATTTTTAAGTCTCTCCGTTCTAGGGGTTGCAGAGAAATGGTCCTGGGTGTTCTTTTGGCTGCTGCCGATCGCGGCGCTTAGTACCGCGCTGTTGATGGCCCGCTTTCTCTATCTGATGAGTGGCCTGGCAGAAAGGAAGTCGTCTTTTCCCCTGCTGCCTGCCCTTCCCTGGCTGGGCCTGTTGACCGTGATACTGTTGACGCCGTTGGCCTATGACGGCCTACCCTCACCGGTCAAAAATAGTTGGCCCATCGCCATTGCCGCAGCGACTGCGATCCTGGTAACCCGGGCACGCCCGGCGTTGCTCACTTCACTGGTCGGCCGAATTCCTCCGGGCGACCTCATTGTACCGCTGTCTAACCTGACTGCCCGCCTAGTCGCAGCATACCGGCTATCGCGCGGGAGGCTCCGCGCTGCCAATGAAGCAGGCTGACGCCACTTATCCGTTGATTATCTTGCGGGTAGCATAATACACGACGAGCTAAGTATGCAGAAAAATGCGAAACTGTCGCGTTAGACGCGACAAACAAAAGATACTGGAACAAGTAAATGCCCAACATCAAACTCAACCTGAAACACCTGCGCTACTTCTGGTCGGTGGCAAGTCACGGCTCGATTACCAAGGCTGCTGAAACTTTGTACCTGACCCCACAGACCATCAGTGGGCAATTACGCGATCTTGAACAGCAGGTAGGGGCAAAGCTGTTCGACCGGGAAGGCCGTAACCTGGTACTTTCGGAGACTGGTCGTCTTGTTTTTTCCTATGCTGATGAGATGTTTCGTCTAGGCATCGAATTACAGGACGTGTTGGCGGGACACACTCCCGGCTCAGCACTCACCCTTAAGGTGGGTGTCGCAATGGTCGTACCCAAACTGCTGACTTATCGGGTACTCGAACCCGTACTTCAGATGAGCGAGGGGGTGCGTTTAATCTGCCATGAGGCCCCGCTGGTGGACCTTCTGGCCGATCTCTCGGTGCACAAATTGGACGTTGTGCTGGCAGACAGCCCGATCAATCCGACTCTCAACATCCGCGCCTATAACCATGTTCTTGGCGAGTCAGGGATAAGCTTCTTCGCTACACCGACCCAAACCGAAACACTAAGGGCAGACTTTCCTGCCAGCCTGAATGGTACGCGCATGCTGATGCCCAGTGGTGGCAGCAACTTGCGGCGTAACCTTGAAGCTTGGTTCGAAAATCATCAGATCAGTCCGGTCGTAGTAGCAGAATTCGACGACCGCGCCTTGATGAAGGCCTTTGGCGAACACGGCAGCGGCGTCTTCTCTTCACCCAGTGCTGTCGAACAGGACGTGTTGGACAAATATGGGGTAACGACAATCGGCCGCACCCAGGAGATCACCGAACGCTATTATCTCATCTCTGCGGAGCGTCGGATAAAACACCCCGCAGTATCGGCAATAACCAAGTCTGCCCGCACTAAATTGTTCTTATAGTAGGTGGCTTGAGACGATTCATTCTGTGTCAGTGCTGTCCCATTAACCTCCAACCGTCATGCCGGACTTGATCCGGCATCCAGTGAACGCATTGAAAAACCTGGATTCCGGACAAGTGCTTCGCACTTTCCGGAATGACCAACATCAGTGTTCAAATTCATGTCTATGCCGCAACTAATCACTATGAAAGAGCTGTCGTATCAATGCGTTCCAGTTATATGTAACGCAACTTAATGGGACAACACTGATTCTGTGTATTGAATCAAGGTAGACAGATGTCAGCTAATTCCCCCGCTGCTTTTGCACGCCTTGCTCTTACCAAACCCACATGTCCAAAAAAACTTTTACCACTCTGTTGCATTGAGTAATTGCCTGACTGCACTCACAATCGATTTTACTGACTGTAACCATCCGCTTCTATTTTGAGCATTTATTTTAAACGACGGGCAATCGGTTATGACCGCGCATCTATACTCTGGAAAAATCGACTGGGAAGAAATCTATACCGTATTTCATTCGCCCTCCAAAATTGCAGAGCACATAATTCGAAAATTAGACTGCAATGATCACCCCTTGGTATTTTCTGGATTCGCTGAAACAGCCGCCTGTTTAGCGAACCTAATCCCGGTCACTTTTGTAGATCTGTCTCCATCGGTAACGGCTCGTACAATTCAAAATTTTTCGACTTTAAGCAGGATTCTTACGGGTGACGTGACACAGCTCATGTCATCTTATCCTACTGATAATGTTGTTATCGCATGTCGTATATCGGCATATTGGGGGAGCGAAGAGTTCGATAGGTTTACCAAATCACTACGAAGCTTTCCTCGCAAGAAGGTGTTAATCGATTTCTTTGATCGTGATGTCGTACAACCTGGACAGAGGGTTCTTTTTGAGTCACCGATTGGAGGTGGCGAATGGGTTTTTCTAGGCTTTGAAGATATTGAAGGTGATATGCCGCTGATCAGCAAGGCGAAATTGAACTTCTCTTACTCAATACGGGATAATTCTTTCAGTTATGAAGGAGATCGATCATTTTTCCGAAAAGAAAATATTGAGCAGTGGTGCAAAGCAAAGCTTTCTGAATATCGGATCAAGATTAGTTCCCCACTCCTGGACTCTGACCCTAGTTTTACCCTTAGTCTCACTCACGACCGTTTGCATTCCTGAGCAACTCTTGTCATTTGCGAATCCATGCACAAATGATAGGTATGCTGTCGCCACTACCCCGGCACAGTGTCTGGCGGCAGACTTGACTCACTTCACCAGACATATCAGCCTTCCCCACATTGGTGAACAGATCGGCCTGTATCACATCCTTTTCAGGGCTTGCTCTGCGTTCACTCTCGTTGCGGGCTTCACACTCGCTGGGCTACCTGAAGTGATCCGTTGCATCGTAGGCTTCAGCCACTTCGTCATCTCCATGAATACTCCGATTACTTCCGGCTGGAACGATAGCTGGGTGGGTCTCTAACCCACTGAGAAAACGCCGCCCTAGTGGGCCATGCGGGAAGTTAACCCCCCCCGCTGAGGAAACAACTTCTTAAGATTACCTTAATAATTATTTTCTCCTCTCTTGATATAGTGGACTCTCATCGCTCTTGCCTTCCTCTTGGGCGATTGGTTGGCGCCGTACCCGTTCTAGCGGGTGCCGGCGAATTTTTTTTTGCCTTTGCGGCTTTGGTGATATTTGCCCCCCCTAAGACCGTTTGGGTTGTTACCAGTCATCTGACTAAATTTCCAGCTAATTCTCCCCTCTATCTTTTGTACGGAAATATCGGTTGATTTATACTGGTCGGTCTGCACCACCCTTGAATACTTCTAATTTGGAATCTGCAGATAACCCCGTTTTCTTGGAATTGCTTGTCGGGTGGTATGGGGGTTGGCACCCAACCCCAATACGGTAATGGTTAATTATAATGGCTGGAAGCTGCCGATTCGAAGCGGGGGGGTGGGGAACAAGTTATCTCTAAAGCTGGAGATATTGTGATGCTCGACGATACAACTGGGAAGGGTCATCAAACCAAAGTATTTGGAGATGAATGCGTTCGAATAACAGCTATCCATTTTTCGTAGTGTTCTACTCAATGGTTGGGGCCGGCAGGATTGTTTCGAATAATTAACAGCGCCCTCCGACTGTACCCAATTCTCGTCGCCGGAATTGGGAGCTTAGTCGTTATGCGTCTGTTTTTCCTGTGATTATGGAATGAAGAACAAAACCAGGCTCTCGTGCCTACCCGCAGACTGTGAAGACGAGTGAGGAAACCAATGAAAAGAGAGAAGACTCGAATGACGGTTAGCCGGCTGAGCACAGCAATACTGGTTGTGCTATTAAGTAAACCGGGTGCAGCGGCCGACATCGCCTTCAATGCGTATCTCGAATTTCCTCTAGGCGGTGGCAGCCCCTTTTTCGGATTGCGCGCTAACCCAAATACAGGCATTTTATCTAGCGTCAATGACGATTCTACTGAAACACCGCGAATGGAGTTTGAATTGCGCTATGGTGCAGAGCGAAGCCCGACTTTTTTGATCAACGGCTTCCCCATCAAGCAGTCGCTGATGCTGAACGCCTCCGACGATGGGAAATCACAAGCTACGGAAAACGGCTTTGACTGGCGATGGGTCGGTGCGGCCGCACTAGGGATTGGTGTCATCGTTGCAGCAACCCACATTGATTTTGATGACTCTAGTATCAGTGTCTGTTCAGGACCAAACTGCCCGCCGGAAGATAAACCACCTCCGGAACCAGAGCCGACTGATTGATGACTAGTGGGCCATACGGGAAGTTCGGTTATCCACAGAGCGCCGCAGATGAGCCAAGGTAAGGCGCACACCGCAGGGAATGGCAGGCCCTTTCCAAGGGGTGCAACGCAACATTGGCTCATCTGCGACGCTCCCTCCGGGCCAGCCCACAAGCCAGGTTGACCGCGTTACACTCGCTGGAATTGGCGACGGCCAGTCCTGCGCTCGCGTGCCTTGCCAACCCGGCCTGTGGACTGGTTGTGGGTTACCGAACTTCCCGCATGGCCCACTAGCCAAGGTCTCACGCTTCAGACGTTGTTTTTTGTTTTTGGTTTTTTTGCATCGGCTTGCTTAAATAAAGGACGGCGTTTCATATTGCTTTAAAACGCCGTCCTTGTTTTTTAGTCTCGGGCTTCCATCAGTGTTCAAGACATCCGTCAACTCGTCGCACTCATCGCTCCCTGATCATCCGACAGGCAGTTCAGAATACGCTTCAGAAGCCCTCTGAGACGCTGCACCAAGACTAGCCGCAGAGATCAAAGCGATCCAGATTCATCACCTTGGTCCACGCCGCTACAAAGTCTTGGACAAACCGCTCCCGCGCGTCCGAACTACCGTAGTATTCAGAAAGGGCTCGCAGCTCGGAGTTTGAACCGAAGATCAGATCCACACGAGTGCCGCTCCACTTCGGTGCAAATCTACTGATTTAGCAATTGCCCGGGTTGATTTAACCAGAATTCCGTGCAAATAAATGAGTTTTAGCTTACGGTATTCGCACCGGTCAGGCTGATGAATGAACAGGCGAATCTTCCCAAACCAACGACCGGAAAGGCGCCCCCCCTTTGTCGAACGAAGCATAGTGACAATGAATCCAATTCAGTACCAATAAACCGCTCTGGCTGGCCTTATCGTCAGCCATCCTGTTCGCCGTGCTGACCTTGATGCTGGCGGCGTACGACCCTGGCGGCTGCCGAATCGACGGACCCGGTTGCCCAGGCTGAGGAACAGCTCAAGGTACTGGAAGCGCGCCTGGAGGCCTCGGGTTACCCCAGCGAGGTAGCAGCTGAACGAGATGCAGGCGAGCCTGCAAGAGGTTCGCCAGGTGGCCCGCAACTGCCTCGATGAAGTGGAGCAGGCGCAACGCAAGCTCGACCGCGAACTGAAGATACTCGACCCCGCATCGGCAAAGACGACGACGGATGGCGAAGGGAGCGCAACCGAGCAGAAACCCCAAACAGCTTCTTCAAAGGACGGCCGGAAAGTCGATCTCAATGAACGCATCAGCGCGCTCAATGCCCGGCGCAGCAGTTGTCAGCTGCTGCGGCTGCACAGCGGTGAACTGGAGAGACAGGCTGGATAAATCCAGGCAGGCCATCCTCACCCGCCAGTTGATGCAACGTGATGCCAACCTGCTTGAGCTGATCGAGCAGAATCTGGCCAGGCCGGGCGCCTGGCTGGATTTCACCCGCGAGATATTGGTCAAGTCCACCGGTGTGCACACGGTGCAGGGGCTGCACCTGGCGGGCATGGTGCTGCTTGGCCTGCTCGGCTGGGTCGCCGGTCTGCTCATCCGCCGCAGGGTAAGACCCCTGGCCGCACCGTCAACCGGCGAGGAAGAACTGTCCCAGGGACTCTATCATTCGGTACTCGCCAGCATCGCCCGCTACGCGCCGATCCTGCTGTTTTTCGGCGCCGTCAGCCTGTACCTGGAACTGCTGCTGCAGCAACAGCCCGAGCAGCCCTATTTCGTGCTGCTGATCGACGGCCTGCTGCTCTATCTGCTGGCCGTGGCGACCATCCGCACCTTCCTGCGCCCGGTGCCGCCGGCGCAGCCTTTTCTCGAGCTGCCGGAACGGGTGGCGCAGCCGCCTCAGCCGGCGGCTGCAGGTACTGGCCCTGCTGCTGTTGATCGGCAGGCTGCTGCAGGTGCTGGGCAGCGAGGAGCTGCTCGATCCGTCCATGTATCAGCTGGGGCGCGCGGTGTGGCACGCCCTGGTAGTACTCAACGCCGTATGGATCATATGGCTGATGCAGCGCCTGGAGCGCTGGCGCAAGCGCTGGGGAATCAGCGCCGTGCTCAGCCTGGCGTTTGTCTCGAGCCTGGCTGCCATGTGGCTGGGCTACCAGGAACTGGGCAGGCTCGTCATCCTCGGCTTGATCGGCACCCTGATCGGACTGGCGCTGGCCTGGCTCGGCGCCGGGCTGCTGGATGATCTGTTCGACGGCCTGGACGAGGGGCGCCACCCCTGGCAGGTCAGGCTGCGCCGAACCGTGGGGATCAAGGACGGCGACTATGTACCGGGACTCGGCTGGCTGCGACTGCTCGCCAACCTGGTGCTGTGGGGGGCGTTCGGGGCAGCCGTTCTTTACCGTCTGGGGCCTTTCCAAGCAGGGCTTTGACGAGATCAGTCTTTTCTTCACCGAAGGCTTCGAGGTCGCCGGTTTCAGCATCGTGCCCAGCCGGCTGCTTTGGGCGGTTTTGGTGTTCGCCCTGCTGCTGACCCTGAGCCGCTGGTTCACCAACAAGCTCAACAGCACATGGCTGCAAAAGACGCGTATGGATCACGGCGCGCGCGAGGCGCTGGTCACCTTCAGTCGCTACACCGTCATTGCCCTGGCCGTCCTGTTCGCCCTGTCCCTCGCCGGCATCGAGTTCTCCAACCTGGCGATCGTCGCCGGCGCCCTGTCGGTGGGTATCGGCTTTGGCCTGCAGAACGTGGTCAACAACTTTGTCTCCGGCCTGATCCTGCTGTTCGAACGGCCGGTACGCACCGGCGACTGGATCGTGGTCGGCAATACCCAGGGTACGGTCAAGCGCATCAGCATCCGCTCCACGACCGTGCAGACCTTCGAGCGGGCCGACGTGATCGTACCCAACTCGGAATTGATTTCGGGACAGGTGACCAACTGGACCCTGGACACCCCCTGGGGACGGGTCTGCTACCGGTGGGGGTGGCTTATGGCAGCGACACGGCCAAGGTGAAAGAGATTCTGCTGGATATCGGCAATGCCCACCCGCTGGTGGTTCGCGAACAACCCACGCTGGCCAGACCCGAATGCGTTGTTCCTTGCCTTCGGCGCCAGTTCACTGGACTTCGAATTGCGTGTCATCGTGCGCAACATCAGCGAACAAGTGCAGGTGATCAGCGATCTCAATTTTGCCATAGACAAGGCATTCCGTGACAACGACATCGAGATCCCCTTCCCGCAGCAGGATGTCTACCTTAAGCAGGTGCCGGAGGGCCTGCGGAACGACAGAGGGGCGCCACCTGGCTACGGTAATCCGGACACTGACGGCCAGGATAAGTAGTCTTCATCCCAGTGATAGCTTCCGGATTTGGGTTGCCTTTCGTTGGCTTACCATGAATGCTCGGAGTTGACCTGACATAGCTATTCGGGGATAGCAACTTCCGCTGTTGCAATAGAGCAGCCTTCACTTGAGACGGTCTAGACCGCAGCATTAGGTTGTGAGTTCAATCGATCGATGCAACACAAGCGTTAAATCGCTCTGCTGGCGACCGTTGAGACGCAACAAGCCGTGTCGCACCGACGACGGTCAATCCTCTACGGCATTCCAACCGGCGGGGGATAAGCAGCCGATGTATAGCGGCCATAGCGGAAGAATGGTCAAACGCCTAAGCAGCCAAACGCCACTGTTGAAGGCCGGTACTGATCAAGGCGACTCCGAACATCACCCCGAGCAGAAATGCGGAGCCTGCGCTTCCCAAAACGATTAGCAGCAAACCAAGTACAATACTCGACCATAGTTCGATCTTGCGAAGAACAGGCGGGTTGACTACCTCTGAGTCGCGCAGGGTCGCCAGGCCGGTGATGCCGCTGAGGATAAGACCGCCTCCAAGAATAACGGCCACTATCCATAAGGCCAGCCCCGGCCAGATCAGAATAACGACGCCGGCGATCACTTTTACCCAGGGGGTTAAAACACTGACAGGGATTCCCTCCTTTCTTGCGGCGTTGACGTAGAGCAGCGCCACGATGCCGCTGGCCAACATCACGCCGCCGAGCATCATCACCGCGAAGGTTCCGAAAAGGTAAGGCAGGATGATCGCTGCTACACCTAGCAGGATGCTAGTGACGGCACTGAATTTCGTGGAACTCACGGGTCGACTCCTCAATAAATACGCGATTGAATCGTAAACCACGTACAGTAACTGAGCCTGGGTCGTGATGTCACGTGCAATTGCTGATGTCCCCGTCAGAACCAAATCAACCCACGTCCGGCGAGGTCGCTTTGTTTAACAGGAGCTGCCGTTCGGCGCAAATGGCTGAACGGCGTGTAGTATGCGTTTGCATATGCCCTTCGCTGGCTTCGGAATCTTCGATCCCTGCGCCAATACGGCCATACGCCCGCGCCTACCGGGGTCTATCCGCGTCATGCTTCGCACTTCCATGGCGGACAGCGTAGGACAGCAGGCACAATGCTCAAGGTAGGGTCGGCAGTGAGTTGCAAGGTTGAGTATCGTAAATTTTTTACGCAACCCTTTGAGTATTGAACCAGATGACCCCTATCTCGCGCCCATTTCTCTACTTTACCAGGGACCTCAAATACTTCATGTACTACAAAATGAATATTCATGGGTCAGTTTTCAAAAGATTATTTTTTAGCAGGCAATTTGGCAAGTATGGACACGTTATTCGCCGAGGCTTAATGGGCGCTTATTAAGGTTGTTTGCCGCCGCTTAGTTTCAATTTAAGCTGAACGGTGGTTGGTTCTGGAGAAAAATTCTTATCCAGAAATGAACGAAACGATATCTTCAAATGTCAGAAGAACTTCGAGAGGTTAATTTTGGTGAGTTAAAATTAGTGCAGTGGCACTTTGATTGGCATGGTCATTTCTTTAAGCATCTATTTATGAAAACCTTGAAACTACTGCCGGCGTACATTCTTATCGGATTGAGTTTGTCGAGTTGTTTTTCTGGTAAAGACTGGCGCACCGCCAGTCGCGAATCTGCGGGGATTGCACCCATCACAAATGAAGCAGTTCTACACGTTTACGGTGCCAATGCCTGGGGCTGGCGTGGTTGGTTTGCCATTCACACCTGGATTGCCACCAAAAGAACCGGTGAAGCCGACTACACGGTATACGACGTGGTCGGTTGGCGCGGTTATAACGGTCAACCGGTCCTGAGGATTGCTCAGGACATCCCGGACCGGCATTGGTACGGCGAGAAACCCCAAATTATCAAAGAGCATCGGGGCATGGGAGTCGATGAACTAATAGATGCCGTTGATAAGGCTGCCCATACTTACCCTTGGAAAACGACCTATAAGGCCTTTCCAGGTCCCAACAGCAATACTTTTACCGCCTGGATAGCCAAGCAAGTTCCTGAGTTGGAACTGAATCTCCCCTTTTCTGCAATTGGCGGAGGTTACGTGGACTAGTGGCAGCTGGTAGGGTCGGGGACTGGGAAGTTAGTTCACTAGGTGAACACTTGTCTGTAACCGGAGTTTCCTCAAATTTTTCTGTGTAAATGGCGCGGTCATCAATTCGATACTCGGGCAATGAATGAGATCATAATCTGACTCATGGCCCACTTGTACTCCGGCAAGCTAATATTAGGTTGCCGAAGTACTATGATCACGTGTATACCTTCCGGGCCAAAAAAAGAAGCACTCTCATGCCGCTTTTTTGGCTAACCGAAATCAATTTACTTTTGGGGAATCAGCACTTCGTTCACCACATGAATCACACCGTTACTGGTTTCGATATCTGCAGTTGAGACCTGCAGTGCGGTAACCTGTATGTCCGAGCCTTCAACTGATTTCAATGATTTCACACCAGGCAGATCAGAAGACATCACCTTACCCGGAACCACGTGGTACGTGAGTACTTTGACCAGTTTTTCCTTATCGGCAAGCAACCCCTCAAGTGTTCCCTCTGGCAACTTTGCAAACGCCTCGTCAGTCGGAGCGAATACCGTAAACGGTCCTTCACCCTTCAGCGTGTCAACCAGTCCTGCAGCCTTTATCGCTTCAACCAGCGTGTTGAACGAACCGGCAGACACTGCGGTGTCGACAATATCCGAACTGGTTTTTTGAACGGGTGCCATAGAGTGACCAGAACTCCCGGCGTGGTTCATCGCATACATCGGACGGGCCTCAGCTAACCTGGTGGTGCGCATTTCGTAAGTGTGATCCCTTTGCGGCTGAGTCATTACTGCGGGCATCATACCCGTCCGGTGCTGGCTGGTCCCGCGCATGTAATCGCAACCTGAACCGGCATATGCAGCGCTGGTGGTCAAAGTAGTCAATGCGAGCACAGTGAGTTTCGTGAAATTCATTCAAGTCTCCTCGTTTTTGAAAAAGCTTCGATTGTTTGATTCACCCTCGCCTGTTAGTTACGGAGAAACCCATTGACTGGATCAGAATTAATTTTCAAATCTCCTGGAGAATCTTTCTTTGCTTCAAACGCTAGTACATCTGACCGGTACCAGCGTCAGGTTCAGCACCTTCGAACGGATGACAAACAGGCAAAGTCTCTCAGTTGCCGTGCTACTGGAAGTTGATGTTACCCAAAACCAGAAGCCCACGTACCTGATCATGGCGAACGACAACCGCCTCACCCTGAGACACCGCCTTGCCAGTCAGCGCCGTAATGTTGACCTGGTGAGTCACCAGGACCAGGTTGCCCTCTCCCGCAAAAGATTGGATCCGTGTAATTACCGACTGCGTCTGCTCATCTTGAGTGGAATAATCGTTGAAGAAAGAGTTCAGTGGTGGCCACAGCTCGTATCTTCCAAATGCCAGTTCCGCCGTTTCGTAACAACGGCACCATTCACTCGACAGGACTGGTCCTATAGGTACTTCCTCCTTTTGGAAACGATCCCCCATACGTCGCGACTGCTCTCTGCCGTCGTCTGAGAGATATCGCTGTGAACTGCAATCATTCAGTCGAAATCCGGGAGGATCGCCGAAGCCTGGAACTGTTTGTGCATGACGAATCATCAGGATATTGCCTCCGTCCCGCAGCTTGTTCCACAATTCGTCCTGGGAAGCTGGTTCTGCAGCGGCCTGGCCCATGAACAACAGGAGCAGAAGGAATCCAGCCAAAAATTGCCCAGCATTCACGTCACATCTTTCGCAACTTGATTTCACAGTGCTTGGTTCCGGGGCTGGCTATGAATCAGTGCTCTTTTTTGCTCGGTCGGAGCAGTATTTAAACAAACAAGTTTCATGCGTAAATTGCTGTATTAATTAACCCGTATTTTCCAAATGCAGACGTCGATGTCCTTCTGACGATAGCGGTTAGGACAGCCTGCTGCGACCCAGCATCAGGCGCTCTGTCAGCTTCAGACTTCACTTACCGGACAGGCCACACCCAAACCTCTCCCGGATGCCGCGTTACCCCGGCCGTCTTCCTTAGGCCCGTTCCGGGGCGAGCCCTGGTCCGGACCTTCGGCGGCAGGTGGTTGAAAAACTTTGCCGGCCATCAAGGCGTCGATCTGAGTACGATCGAGGGTTTCGACCTCAACCAGAGCCTGGGCCATTGCATGCAGCTTATCGATATTTTCCAGCAATATGGTACGGGCCCGCTGATAGTTCCTGTCGATGATATCACGCACTTCGGCTTCCAACCTGCGAGCGGTGTCGTCAGAGATCTGCTTGTGCTGAGTAACTGCTCTGCCAAGGAATACCTCGCTCTCGTCTTCTGAATAGGCTATCGGGCCCATGCTCGGGGTCAGCCCCCAACGAGTAGCCATGTTCCTCGCGATCGAGGTGGCGCGTTGTATGTCATTCTCTGCGCCGGTGGTGATCGAGTCTTCGCCAAAAATAATCTCCTCGGCAACCCTGCCGCCGAACAGACTGGTGATCTGGCTTTCCAACAGGCGTTTGCTGGCGCTGTACCGGTCTTTCTCAGGCAAAAATACCGTCACACCCAGCGCCCTGCCGCGCGGGATGATCGATACCTTATGCACCGGGTCATGCTCCGGCACCAGGCGGCCAACGATAGTGTGCCCTGCTTCATGGTAGGCGGTAAGGCGCTTCTCTTCCGGCGACATCACCGTGCTGTGGCGCTCAGCCCCCATCAGAATCTTGTCTTTGGCCTTTTCAAACATATCCATTGTTACTCTGGTGAGCCGCGAGCGTGCCGTGAGCAGTGCTGCTTCGTTTACCAGATTCGCCAAATCGGCACCGGAGAAACCAGGTGTTCCCCTGGCGATTAATCTGGGCTGCACATCTTCCGCCAGCGCGACCTTCCGCATATGAACATGGAGGATCTGCTCGCGACCGCTGACATCAGGCAATCCAACCACTACCTGTCGGTCGAAACGCCCTGGTCGTAACAACGCGGGATCGAGCACATCGGGGCGGTTTGTTGCAGCCACGACGATGACTCCTTCAGTGCCCTGGAAACCGTCCATCTCCACCAGCATCTGATTTAGGGTCTGCTCGCGCTCGTCGTGTCCACCGCCTAGCCCGGCTCCTCGCTTCCGCCCGACGGCGTCTATTTCGTCTATGAAGATGATACACGGTGCGCTCTTCTTGGCAATTTCAAACAGGTCACGCACTCTTGATGCGCCTACTCCCACGAACATCTCTACGAAATCCGAACCTGACATGGAGAAAAAGGGTACCTTGGCTTCACCGGCAACCGCTTTCGCCAACAGTGTTTTACCCGTGCCCGGCGGCCCCACCATCAGCACGCCTCGCGGTATGCTACCGCCCACCGCGAGAAAGCGGTCGGGGTCACGCAGGAAGTCCACCAACTCGGCCACTTCTTCCTTCGCCTCCTCGACACCCGCCACATCCCTCAACGTGACTTTTATGTCACCCTCTTTGAATTCACGCGCCCGACTCTTGCCGAATCCCATCACACCGCCCGCACCTCCATTTTGGGCGGCTCGCTTCATGGTCCAGTAGATGAACCCAATAAGCAGCATAATGGGCAACAGCGTAATCAGCAGTTGCCCCAAAAAGCTCGGCTTTGCCGGCAGGCGAGCGGAGATATCTACATTCCCTTCGACTAGGTCGCTTATCAGGCCGGGGTCGCCGGGATCTATTGTCTGGAACGACGAACCGTCTGCTCTCTCCCCGCGGACGATCTTCTCTTCGATCTCGACCCGCGAAATCTGCTTCGCCTGTAGTTCGGTCAGGAATTGTGAATAGTCAATTCGCTGATAAACAGGACCAGCTGACTGCTGCCCCACCGATGATAAAAGAAACCACAGGCCGAATAAGAACAGAATCCATGTGAATAGCTGTCTGTTTTGAATCACGTTATGTACCTCTGTGTTAAACATCAATTTTTTGGCTTTGCTGCACAAACCGCTCGAAGTTCTCGTTGGTTGCAAGAAAAATCCGGGCACCAGGCTGCAGGCTCGATAACCGATACTGGGGTTATCAGACGTAAAAAATTGGAATTAACTGAGTCTACGAAAAAAAGAGTGTTTTAGATCACCGGAAGCAGAATTGCGCCCGCTTATTGCCCGCGCAAAAATGAGTTTGCATTTTTGGGCATCGAGGCGCCCGGCTACCAAGGCGCGAGAAACGCAAACAGTAAACTATTTAAGCGACAAACAACGCCGGCATACGGGATGGATCGGCGGTCAAAAATGTGGAGTTATCTTGAAGCGAGCCCTTAGTGCCTGTCCAGAGAGACCCGCTCCCGACATCCCTTTGTGAGTCGGTATCCAGTGACCACAACAAGCTTCCGGAAAACATTTCCGGCCCCGATCAAACAGGGCACAGAAATTGTCAGATCAATTCAATGACAGTCGCCACCCGCACCTGCCTGCCATCAGTCCGACCACGCTCGAGCTCTATCAAGGCCTGCTCACCCGGCTGCCGGTCAAGCATTGCGAGGCGGACATCCTCCATCGATCGAATGCGTTCTCCGGCGATGGAGGTTATCAGGTCGCCGGGAAGCACATCTTCTACTACATCCGCGACATGTCCACGCAGCAAGCGCCTCACTGTAACCTCCCCACCAGTCTCACCGATGTATATCCCAAGCTTTCCCGCTACGGGCAGTTGGTCGTCATTGGCCAACAAAATGTGTTCCGCACTGTCCATGCGGCCAGACTCAGGACCCGCGCTAACCAGCACGGTATATTCGTGCGGGATTCTTCGCTGAACCCGCTGTGGAATGCCGGAACCAAATGCGACGTGACCTGAGCCTGCAAGCACTACCAGCTGCCGGTCGGGGTGCTGCTGCAGGTAAGATGCAGCGCTTTCGGCCATGTACTCATCCCACAGAAGCTGCACTTGGAGAAACGTCTCAAACTGCCTGCCGGAGTGCGAATGCATGTCAAATACGCGCTGCAGACGGCGTTTGTACGAATCATCCGCGGGAATCCGAACTTCAGGAAGTTGGTTTCGCCACTCCTCGGACAACCCTCGAAATCCCTTGTTCGAAACCCGGCTTACCAGCTCCGAGGGCGCATTGAGCGCGACCAGCGCAATTCCGTTATCCCGGGCGTACTCAAGGATCGGTCGGTAAAGACGGAAATCGTATGCCCAGTTCTTATAGGAACCCGTTCGCTTCAGCAGCAGTTTTTCATCAATCTCCCCGGCGATATACCGGTCCAGGTATTGCTGGAAGGGCCGCTGGAAAAATTCAAGCCCAATGGCGAAATCAGCACCCCTCTCATGCAGTTCCTCTATCACAGCCAACTGGTTAAGGTGATGATCGTAACGGCCATGCGTCTCGCCGATGTAGACTACCTTGTGCTGGGATACATCCTGCATCAGACGCTGGAAACTTTGCTCGTTGTCAACTGCGATGATTTCGGAAGTTGTTGCTGCAGCATTATTCATCTGCCCGGAGATTCCACCCGGTATCGAGCAAGCGGATATACCACCGATCGCGATAACAATGCCCAGAAAAAATATCAGGCTGCGCTTTAAGTGTATTCTCTCCACGTCATGCGTCCTTATCAGGTGTGAAACAGGCACCACAGCCGGAGTAGTTGTTTAGCCCGTAATCCTCACAGGGCGTTCCGGAAGGCCGCGGTTTAGTTGCACCAAACAACTGCGTATCAAAACAAAACTCCGTGTACCCCTGTTCCGCTCCGTCCTGTTTGGTTTTTCGCCCGACCCTCCTGGAATCATACCTACCGCTATACTTTTTCGTCCGATCGAACAAGCCGGTTTGCCGCATTGACCCATAATGTCGAATTCACGTGAGAAGTGAGGGCCAGGGCTGTTTTTCGGTGATATGGTGAATTCGTCTCTAATACGCTGTTTTCGCACTCCTTAGATCACCTCACTGCAAAGAAGCCGCCACTGAAATCCCCAAAGTTCCAAGCTGAATCGGGAGTGCTGTAGCGCGGGAAACACTCGACGCCGTGAATCCTCTCCATCCCGTCGCGGACCGGAATGCGCCAACAATGGGGACGGATTCGCACCATACGTTACACGACCGAGCCTGCAATGATGTTGCCGTTGCCGTTGCCGTTGCCGTTGCCCTCGCCGTTGCCGCTCGCAGGATAATCCCGTACCTATTTTCCGAGGTTGCGTCGAATCACATTCAGCGCCGAGCCGGCTTTGAACCACTCGATCTGCTGCGGCGAAAAGGTGTGGTTGGCCTGAAAGCTCCAGGTGCCGCCAGCTGTGCGGCGTGACCTCGACGGTGACCGGTTGACCCGGAGTCGATCTCGGCCAGACCGCGCACCGCGATGCGGTCGTCTTCGCCGATCCGGTCGTAGTCGGCCGGGTCAGCAAAGGTCAGGGGCAACATGCCCTGCTTCTTCAGGTTGGTCTCATGAATGCGGGCAAACGAGCGGGCGATGGCCACAAGACCCAGGCGGAAGCGGGGCTCCATGGCCGCATGCTCCCGCGAGGAGCCCTCCCCCATGTTCTCATCGCCTATGACCACCCAGGGCTGACCGGCCTCGTGGTAGGCCTTGGCGATGTCAGGGAAGGTCTGGGTTTCACCGGTTAGCTGGTTCTTGCCGAAGCCGACCTGGTATCCGGCGAAGGCGTTGACCGCGCCGAGGTAAAGATTGCCCGAGATGTTTTCGAGATGGCCGCGGTACTTAAGCCAGGGCCCGGCCATGGAGATGTGATCGGTGGTGAACTTACCCTGCGCCTTCACCAGCACCGGCAGGTTCTCATAATCGTTGCCGTCCCACGCCGGAAACGGTTGCAGCAGCTGAAGCCGGTCAGAGGTTGGCGAAACGGCAACCTCGATGCCTGAACCGTCGGCCGGCGGCGCTACAAAGGTCTCTTCGCCGGCATCGAATCCGGCGGCCGGAAGCTCGACGCCAACCGGCACTGACAAAGAAACCTGCTCACCGGAATCGTTGATCAGGGATCCACGTTGATTGGATCGAAGTCGACCGTACCGGCCAGCGCCAGCGCCATAACGGTTTCCGGTGAGGTCACGAAGGCCAGCGTTGCTGCATCGCCATCGTTGCGCTTTGGAAAATTCCGGTTGTAGGAGGTAACGATCACGTTGGGGGTGCCGGGCGTGCGCTCGCCGGACCTGTCCCACTGGCCGATACATGGACCGCAGGCATTGGCCAGCACGGTTGCGCCGAGCGCTTCGAAGTCGCCCAGCAGACCATCCCGTTCAATCGTTGCCCTAACCTGCTCTGAACCCGGCGTTATCAACAGCCTGGTCTTGAGCGAAAGCCCCTTGGCCTTGGCTTCACGCGCGATCGAGGCGGCTCGGGTGATGTCCTCATAGGAGGAGTTGGTGCAGCTGCCGATCAACGCAGTGCTGATATCAAGTGGCCACCCCTCGCGCTTCGCTTCCCGCCAAACGCAGCGACCTCACGGGCGAGATCCGGTGTATGTGGTCCGTTGATATGAGGCGTAAGCGTGGACAGATCTATCTCGATTACCTGATCATAGTAAGCGGAAGGTTCGGCCAGGACCGCGTCATCGGGGCGCAAATGGTGGGCGACTGCGTTGGCGGCGTCGGCAGTAGCTGCCCGGCCGGTGCTCTTGAGGTAGCGCGCCATGGCCTCGTCATACGCAAAAATCGAGGTGGTTGCGCCGATCTCGGCCCCCATGTTACAGATCGTGGCCTTGCCGGTGGCACTGATACTCTGCGCACCGGGGCCAATGTACTCGACAATGGCACCGGTCCCCCCCTTCACGGTCAGGATCTCCGCGACCTTGAGAATGACGTCTTTAGGCGCTGACCAGCCGCTCAGCTCGCCCTTGAGATTTACACCGATCAGCTTGGGGAAACGCACGTTCCAGGGGAATCCCGTCATCACGTCGACCGCATCGGCGCCGCCAACGCCAATCGCCACCATGCCCAGACCACCGGCATTCGGGGTGTGTGAGTCGGTGCCTATCATCATGCCGCCGGGAAACGCGTAATTCTCCAGCACGACCTGGTGAATGATGCCACTGCCCGGCTTCCAGAACCCGCCGCCGTACTTGGCCGAGATGGATTCGAGGAAGTGGTAAACCTCCTCGTTGGTGTCGATGGCCCGGATCAGGTCTCGCCTGGCCTCAACCTTGGCCTGGATCAGGTGATCGCAGTGGGTGGTGGTGGGCACCTGCACTTCGCTAAGCCCGGCAGTGTCGAATTGAAGCCATGCCATCTGCGCCGTCGCGTCTTGCATCGCCACCCGGTCAGGACGGAAGTCCACATAACTGACCCCGCGCTCCACCTCTGCTTCGGGCGAGTCCAGATGGTTGGCCAGGATCTTTTCGGCTAGGGTAAGCGGATGCCCGATACGGGCCCGCATAGCGCCGACGCGTTGGTCGAGCGTAGCGTAGACGCTGTTGATCAGTTCGATGGGGGTTTCTGGGCCGACAGCCATGATTCATACTCCTAGATTGTAAGGTTGATTAGGCAATGCATAATTACAACTCTAGTGCGTGAACGAGCAATCCGCCATCGGCAAATTGGCGGCACCTTCTGTCAGCACATCGGCCCGGCCTTGGCAGTGTAAATTCGGTGCGAAAAAAGTATCGGCGTCCCCAATCGTTGCCTAACGCCGGAATTCGTCAGTGCCCACAGTTGCAGACCGGCCCGCATCAAATCACAACAACGGTGCCATTACACGGCACAGGGATTCGGTCAATTGCCGGCTGCGGGATATCTGCCTCCGACTCTTGACGGTTACCTCTTCGGCCTTGGAGCACAACCCAAGAAAATCCCGTTCTAACTGCCGGGCTGCGGATTCGGCGAATAAAAACACATTGGCCTCGAAATTGAGGCGGAAACTGCGTTGATCCATATTGGCGGAGCCCAGGGTAGAAAAAAATCCGTCAATCGTAGCGGTTTTGGCATGCGGCAGCGCGTGGTGCACTTCGAATAGACGTACTCCGGCGGCCAACAATTCGTTAAAGAAAGATCTCCCGGCGTGCAGTACCAGCGGATGGTCGGATCGACCAGGAAGCAACAGACGCACATCCACGCCTCGCAATGCCGCCGTCTGCAACGCCATCAAGATGGGAGGATCGGGAACAAAATATGGGGTTTCGATCCAGACCTGCTTTTGAGCCAGGTTGATCGCCGCAAACATAAACGTATGAATAGCACGCCAGCGTTCGTCTGCCGGTCCGCTGGTCAACAGTTGAGCCCAGACCGTACCGGCATCTGCAACCTGCGGGAAGTAGTCTGTATTGACCAGGTCCTCGCCGGTCGCATGATACCAATCCTGGCAGAATGTCTCCTGCAGCGACTGGATAACCGGTCCCTCGAGCCGAGCATGCAGATCCAGCCAGCTGTCGGCAAGCCCAGCATAAATATCACCCACATTCATCCCGCCGGTAAAACCGACCAGGCCGTCAACCACTACGATTTTTCGATGATTACGGTTGTTCAGCGTCAACTGTCGGTTGAGCGGGTTAACCGGCAGAAAGCGCTCTACGGATCCCCCTTGCAGGGTCAGTGGGGAAAAGAACGAGTGCCTGGCCCGGCGTGAACCCACATCATCGAGCAACAGGCGCACCTGTACACCACGCGCGGCGGCTCTAACCAATGCATCCCGCATACGCACGCCGGTGGCATCCGGCTCCCAGATATAGTAAACGAGATGGACATGATGGCGGGCTTGATCCAGCGCCGATTCCAGGGCATCAAAAACGCTCGCTCCATGACGCAACAACACAACACGATTGCCGGGTTGAGGCCCCATGCCATCGAGATTTTCCGCCAGATGAAGCAAAGAGTGAGGAATCTCCTCTGGAATGCTTTTCGACACAGGTTGGGTCTGCAGCCGTTGTAATTCAGGCGCCAGGCGGGATTCGATCCTCCGGCGCCTTCGGCGGCGCAAATGCAGCCGTGTGGTGCCGAACAACCAAAACGCCAACAGGCCCAGAAACGGCACCAGCAGAATGACCATTATCCAAGCGAGCGTAGCGCCCGATTCCCGGCGCTGCAACAGTATTGTCGGAATCAGCACTATTACAATGGCCAGATCTAGCACCAGCCATCCCAGATTGAGCCAACCCAACTCCGCGATGGTCAAGTGACTGTCCCCAAGCGGATTATGGGGGTACCAGCAACAGCATGCAGAGCGAGCGAGGTGGAGCCTTCTGAGTAAAGACAGGAGAAACATTGAGCAACGATGAGAAGGTTTACGGTCGAATTCAATACTCTCATGCGGCTCTTCAACCCAACAAGCAAGCGAGTGCGGCGCATAGCGCTCCAGTTTACTGCCCGTCCCTTTAATCTCATGATCGCCCCCGATGCATGCGATGTCCAGCCAGAAACTTTTTATTTCCTTCGACAGTGAATCCGCGATCCAGTGGGTCATGCGGGAATCTGAACATTACAGAATTTACCGCATGGCCCACTAGTACTCTTTCAATTTGATACTGCTGGGTAAAGCCGTTTAAGTTTTATCCGCGCATCCTTAGTCGTAAATCGCCAATCAACGGTTACTGCAGCTTGGTTGCGTGCCGCAGTCCAAGCCTGCACCTCTTTGTCCACGGTCTCCATGTCAGGTAACCGCCGATCAAAACATTGTCGCGACAGTACACTGAATTCGCATTCAGCCATATTCAACCAACTTCCGTGCTTCGGTGTGTACACAAACTCCAGTTTATTCAACAGGGCGCGTGCGACCCGCGGTTCAAACGCTTTATACAAAGAAGCACCCGTATGCGTGCTCAGGTTATCCATTACCAGAGTAATCCGCCTGGCATCCGCAAAATATCTCTCCACCAAGGCCCTGACACCCTGTGCCCATTGCAGTGCAGCATGATTGTCCGCTACCTCTATCCGTCGCCAACCCATAAACGGGGCATAATACTGGATCAGGTGAGCAACACCGTTTCGCTCATACTCAACATCGTAGCGTTCAATCTGCCCGGGTTTGCCCGGCAACCTAGGGCGCACTTCCTTTACGCATTGCACACTGGTTTCATCCATGCACACCACCGGATAGTCCGGATCAAAAGGCCGCTTGTAAACATCCAATACCTGCTCCATCGCACACACGAACGCGGCATCCTGTTTGGGTGGAATACACCACATCTCTTTCCGCCACGGTTTAAAGGTGTTTTTTTAAAACCTGCCTTACCGCTTCGTGTGAAATCGATTTCACAATACCCAATTCAACCAGTCGACTACCCAATAAATTCAACGTCCAGCGGGATTGGCCGGCCGGTGGTTCACTACACATCAAAGCAACCAAGCGTGCCTCACCATCCCCATCGAGAACACGCGTCTTTTCCCGTACTCGCGGTTTCCTCTCGAGTGCCGCGCCAAGTCCCTCTTCCACACAACGCTGGCGTAACCGCGACACCGTGCGTTCGTTTACTCCCACTCTGTCAGCCACTTCACTATCAAGCAGGCCTGACCGCCCAGGGTTGTCCTCATCGGCCCACAGCAGTATCTGGGCGTGAGTGCGTCGATAGGCTGCTGTTCTACCTTTGTGTACCAGATCTTCCAACTCTTGACGCTCTTTGGCGGTTAGCCGAACAATATATTTCTTTTTCATGCTCTCTCAACATGCTGTTGGACATTGTTGAGAAAATACTTTAGCATTAGGCAATATCAAATTGAAGCACTACTAGGAGCCTGTCGGATTTAAGATTGCCCTATTCGGTAATCGCCCTGCATTGCTCTGAACAGATCCAAGTAGGTGTGCGGGGAAGTCCTTTTGGCCATATTTCCCGATCCTTTTAGTTAAATAGCTATGGCTATTCTCCTCAAACGACCGGAAAATCTGACTCAAAATAGCTTTCCCTCGCTACGAACACCTAAACCCAACAGGCTCCTTGGCATGTTTTATGGTCTAAAACACAATCTGTAACGTAAAGCTAAGTGAAGCCGATTTGGATTGGTTTGAGACCAAACGTGGAGAGTTGAGCTAGACCGCAGTGCAAGACTCAATCTGCGGAACATTCATGCAAATATGGTGAATTCGATAGTACGAATCGCCATACAGAGAACAAAGGAGCTTGTCACCATGTCCGCGATAAACGCACATAACGACAGGGGTTTCACCGGTAATTACAGTCCAATACATCGAGTTGAAAAACCAAATGCAACGGCGATGCCTTTCAACAACATAGATCTGTACATTCCCCAAATTCCAGCGATAGCCGTGCTTGGTTATCTGCTGGCGCTTATATCTGCAGCAGTGCCGGTACTGACAGGCCAGCCGCCGTGGTTCCTGTTGACGGCTGCAGTCGTTCTGTTACTTGGACTTTTCATGCCGAAGAAAGAATACAAGAGCAGCAGGGATAGATCTAACATCAACGCCTAAAGTATGTCAAAACCCTGCTGGATGCTTTTGCAGACTATAAGGCAATGCCGGTTGATCGAATATCTTCGGGAACATATTCGGCCGTAAAGGTAGCGACGAGTCGCTCACAGTCGAGTGAATCAGATCTACAGCAGGTGCGTATTCGGGAAAAATACTCGCCTTTGTTTCTTGTTTTCTTTTTACAAGCTTTGAAACAACCGCTGGCGACATACCTTGCGGTTACGGGAGTATAAGTTCGAACCCAAACACCATCCGGACCAATCGACAACCCTTACGTATGCCACCGGATCTATTAACGAGCGCTTCTCACTCGTGATTGAGGCGCATGCGGGTGATTGCTCAAAGTGCCTAGCCAAGATAGCGAGAGGGGAGCAGATCGCCGGTAGTTTTTAGTCCGAACTCCCCCCTGTTGAAATGCAACGCGGCGGTTTAGAGTATGTATGGCACGAAATCGAGAAACAACCGATGCCGGCTGCAGAAAGACCGTCAAGAGACACCCCGAGCGGTCTGTTCCCTGTTTTGTACCGCTTCATCAGTGGCGGCTTTTAAAATTGAAAATGCTGCACACTGGTACCCGGCCTTCAACACGCAGCCGCTGAGGAGATTGAGAGGGGTGAAGGGCGTATTCGCCTTCTGCGCATCTCCCAGGGAGTCAAGATTACTGAACATGGCCACGTTGGATCCAAACTCACCCCGATTCTGCAGGGCAGCTATTCAGACGAAACAGGAAAATTTGGGGCCGGTGACCTGTCCGACCTCGATTGCTCAGTGCGACACCGTCCGGTGATCGACTCGGAACAGCCCTGAATATGACTGATTGCGATCGAAACACCAATATCTCCGCTATGCATGCTGCATTCGACAATGGCTGCACCGCAGACACGCCTGCTTTCTATCGTCCCGAAACCTCAATCAGTATTTCGAAACAGACCACTCGTTCAATCGCCCTGAGTCAGACATCCATTCTCAGTGGATTTCTTTGCGAAGCTCTGAACCAAAAACGTTTATCGTTCGTAATCAAGTATGAGATTTGCAAACTTTTTGTTCAGCTGTGCCTAGCATTAAGGACCGTTCGATGGTAGAGCGGCTGGATAAGCTCTAATCTCGGTTAAGAGTATGGGGGAGTAAGAATCCCACATAGTGTCAATAATATGTATGAATGGAGAAAATCATGTCAACCTTAGCTCCAGACGTAAACGCAGATTTAACGTCGAATGCGACTCCCGCTTTGACAAAGGTGGAGGCCGGCGCGCCGTTTAAGTGGATTCAACAAGGCATACTGGATTTTCGCAGTGCACCACTTTTAAGTTTACTCTACGGCGCACTGTTTGCCGGGTTTTGCGCCGCGGTATACATAGCGATTCGCAACGCACCTTGGTTTACCTTGGCCTACTTGACCGGTCTTGTAGTCGTTGGACCGTTTGTTGCTGCGGGATTGTATGCGGCGAACAGGGACATGGAACGGGGACTCAAACCGAGTATACGAGGCAGTCTGCGGGTCATCTCCAAACGCAAAACCTATCTCGCCTTGTTTGCGCTGATGCTTACGCTACTAATGGCAGCCTGGGTTCGCTTTTCTGCTCTTCTATTTGCGGTCGCGAGCAGCACCCTTACTCCGACTGCAGACGCGTATACGAAATTGCTGTCGAGTCCTGACGGCTGGTTAACTCTAGCCTTTTTTGTCGGCGCAGGGATGCTTCTGGTAACTGTTGTGTTCGTATTCAGCGCAGTGTCGATCCCTTACATTCTCGACAAGGATGTCAATTTTATCGAGGCAATGAGTACCAGCTATCGCACCGTGATAAATAACCCAGCGGCTATGTTGATCTGGGCAGGCGCGATTGTGGTTTTAACAGCAGCCGGCATAGCAACTGCTTTCATCGGACTGGCCGTAATCTTCCCGGTACTTGGATACGCCACCTGGCACAGCTATCGGGCTCTGGTGAAATAATGCTGCGGAAAGTAAATTTTCACCGTCGTTCCGGCTCATGGCGGGATGACGGTGAATCTGACAACAATCGGCGCAATGGAATGTTATATGAGTAAAGCGGGTGTCCTGGTCCACCGATTCTTTGCCTTTGAGATCGGACCGACATTAGCCGAAAAAAGCCGGCACTAATTGACCATTATCACAAAACAAATGCTGTTAAATGTCCCTGCGGCGGAATCGGGGCGAGACTAGAGCATAATCCTCGCATGGTCAAAAAAATCATGCCCCTACTGTTGAGTTCTCCGGTCCCAAGAGAGTAAGTGAGAGTAGCTGTTCACAGGTCACCGTCAGTGTAACGGAATAGCGGTCTTCTTCAAAGCGGAAGCTTCATCCACCAAGGCAGATCGACGTGGCCCAGGGCGTTCACTCTTCAACTCCCGATGGATGGCGACATAACGCTCTACCCTTTCGACCACTGCTGGGTGCTCCGAAACTTCGCGGGCCCACTGTAAGGCAACATCGTCCCATAGATTCAGCAACTCTTGAGGCACAGCAACGGCGTACTCAATCCATGCGAGGTTGCTACCTTGCCATATATCAAGTCGCTGTGGACTTCGTCCCAGTAGGAAGGGTACGAGATAGAGGTTTTCAAGCATGGTTTGGTAGAGCTTATTAAACGCCTCTTGCCTGCGACCACCGCGGAACAGTGCCAGTGCCCAGGTCAGATATTGGTACGGGTCTCCGCTGTCGTCGGGATAGGCGTCTTTATACCAGTCGAAGGAAGCGAGCGCACCGTCGACATCACCCATCAACATGTACAGTGGCCCGAGCAAATATCGCTTCCCGTAACCGTCTCCACCGTATCCCGCTTCCAGTTCCTTTCTTAAGGCCCGTTCGTAGCGGCGAATGCGCTCACGGATGCGCTTAGGATCGGTGGGAAACAGGTCGGCCATCATCGTCCACAGGTTGCACAGAGTTTCAGCGACCATGTAGGCATCACACTCATGCAGCTTCCCGATGGTAATATTTCAGCAGCCCACCCAAGCGTTCTTTACAGCCAACTGATCCGTCAACACGATTCTTTGTTTGCGCGGCGGTTGGAAATAACACTACATTGCCTTTGCCTTGATGATTTCGTTCGGCATGAAAATGCACCAGTCTTAACCGGCTGTATTTTATATTAAAATTTGGTAGCGGGGGCAGGATTTGAACCTACGACCTTCGGGTTATGAGTCAGCCTCTCTACTTATTTTATTCGATATATTCAGTATCTTACCGTGACGCCTGTTGCACAAAAAGTCACAACCATGCACAACACAGCAGGACTAATCCCGGCAAAATCCCGTCATGACATAGTTACGAAAATATCCAGGGGACCTTAGATATTCGAATCTACGAGCATCTGGTTGGTAGTCTTCCAGATTAAGCTATGTTACTCGTTGAATTTGAATGGATTTTTGAATTTTAATTGTCCAATAGTTTTCTCTTAAACGGCGTTTAATCCTCTAAATTGGGCTTAATGACCTTCGTTTATTGGACACATCATCACAGTTGTTCCCGCCCCTCAATTTTCTAGCCAGTTCTCTACGTGTAAACCTGGGACACGTGAGAATTCACGTACATTAGCGGTTACCACTGTACAGTCCAGCGCGAGCGCATGGGCTGCGATAAGCATATCATTAGGACCTATAGCTTCTCCCCGCTTTTCCAGATAAGCCCTCAATTCGCCATAGCGACGATCAGCCGGTTCCTCCAAAGGCAGTATTTCGAGGGCTGAAAGAATGGCCTCCAGTTGTGCTGTCAGTCGATCAGAATCACGCTTTTTTGCACCGAAACGCAATTCACCAGCCACCACTATACTGCTGCAGATACTTTTTTCTCCCTCTACTGCAATTCTCTTTGCTATCTTTCCTTGAGGGTGACGCACTAGATCAGAGAGGATGTTGGTATCCAATAAATAACGGGGCGTCAAAATCAAAGCTCCACATCATCTAATGGCAATAGCGCTTCATCCACATCGGGAAAAGTCTCATTAAGTGGCTCCAAGGTTGCAAGTAAGGCAAGTAGCCGACCTTTTCTGACGGGTTCCACGATTAGCCTGTCGCCTTCTTTGTGGATAATTGCTTCATCACCCTCCAACTCAAACTCGCGGGGAATACGTATCGCCTGGTTGCGGCCATTACGAAACAGGCGAACAAGTCGTTCGGTTTGCATTGTCTTCACTATTCATTTTTAGGCATATACCGCAGCATATGCCATGAGAACAAGCGTGTCAAAAAGATTACCAACACGCCCACCGTGTCAATGAATATTCAGCGCCATCCGACACCCTCAAACCAGCGTAATTTTGCGGTCGAGTAATATAGGAGCACAGGTGAGTAAATATCAAAATTGCTGGACTATCCCTTCTTAACCCCAAACAATTGTATATCTATCCGATATACATTATAGTATTCACTGGAATTGGAAACGGAGAGAATCGAAATGGCCTATTCGGCGACCCGAACAGCTCCTATCAACCTGCGGGCGTTGGATTCGCAGCGAAACCTAATCGACCGTGCAGCGGCTTTACTGGGTAAAAACCGCTCTGACTTCATGTTGGAGGCCGCCTGCCGCGAAGCCGAGAATGTATTGCTCGACCAACGACTATTCGGACTGAATCAGGCAAATTTTGATGCATTTAACCAGGCACTCGAAGCACCTGTAAAAAATAATCCCGCTCTTCGCAAACTGATGGCCCGAAAATCGCCGTGGGACTAACCGCCCCTAGTCCCATCTCCGATAATCACGATCTCTCTAGCTTTAACTGCGGCAACGGTTCGCTGAATGAGTGGCTACAGAAACGCGCTTTCAAAAACGAAATAAAAGGTGCTTCACGAACCTTTGTCGTCTGCAATGAAAATTTGGTGATCGGCTATTACTCACTGGCCGTGGGTGCCGTTGCCAGAGAAGAGGCATCCGGCAGGGTACGCCGCAACATGCCGGAACCAATCCCAGTCATGATCCTGGGACGTCTCGCCGTGGATCAACAATGGCAAGGAAAACAGATTGGCGCAGGCATGCTCAAGGATGCCATCCTCCGTACACTGATAGTAGCAGAGCAGGCCGGTATCCGTGCCTTGCTGGTTCATGCCCTGTCAGAGCAGGCAAAACGATTTTACCTCCAGTGCGGGTTTCATGAATCACCGGTTAACGATATGACCTTGATGATTACGCTAGCTGTGGTGTGGGTCTCGAATTCGTAATTTTCTCTTGAAGAAGGCACGTTACGCAATCTTGACGCTCGCTATCAGCTTACCCTAACCTTCGCAAACATGAAGGACATGGTCATTCTACTTATTCATCTGCTGACCACTGCCGCAAAACTCCTCGGCACGGGTGGCGCGAAGGCCATCATTGCCGAAAACCTCCTGCTCAAGCAGCAATTGCTGGTTGTCAAACGCGCCCGAAGACGAGCGCCGAGTTTTTCCACGGCCGACCGATTCCTCATGGGCTTCTGGTCGCTTTTCCTTCGACCGGGGCGCATAGCCAAGATCGCATTGAGTATTCGGCCATCAACCTTGCTGAATTTCCACCAATGCCTGGTACACCGCAAGTACCGCAGGCTCTTCTCGCCGAAGAAGAGAACAAAACTGGGACCTAAAGGTCCTGCTGATGCACTTATTCGTGCCATCGTTGAACTCAAGCGCTGCAATACGGACTTCGGCTGTCCGCAGATCGAACTTATCATATCCAAGATGTTTGGCATCCACATCGACAAACATGTCGTTCGACGCGTCCTCGCCAAACACTATCGACCAGAATCCGGTGGCGGTGGTCCTTCCTGGCTCACTTTCATTGGCCACATGAAAGACAGCCTTTGGAGTGTCGATTTATTCCGATGTGAGTCGATTCGCCTTAAAAGCCATTGGGTGCTGGTGGTGATGGATCAATTCACCCGTCGTCTCATCGGTTTCGGTGTTCATGCGGGTGATGTCGATGGCGTCGCGCTTTGCCGCATGTTTAACCGGGTTATCTCGGGACAGAAACCACCCAGCTATCTAAGCTCTGACCACGATCCAGTTTTTGAATATCACCGATGGCAGGCGAACCTGCGTATTCTTGAGATTGAACCCATCAAAAGCGTTCCCTACACCCCCATTTCACACCCATTCGTCGAACGCCTGATCGGGATTGTTCGTCGAGAGTTTCTTGACAAGACGTTGTTCTGGAACGCGGTCGATTTGCAGAGGAAGCTTAAAGCGTTCCAGATTTATTACAACCAAAACCGTTTTCACGCTTCGCTCGGAGGCGACACGCCGGCACAAGTCAGCGGTGAATCGAGAATCATACACGCCAATCTGGAAAGTTACCGGTGGGAATCGTATTGTCGAGGGCTTGTCCAGCTTCCAGTGGCGGCTTAATTGCGAATTCGAGACCTACAGGTTTATAGGTACTCAGGAAATCTTATTTCCGCATCAGCCCAGTATACCTAAAGAAAACAATATCGAGTCGGCCTATCTATGCAACAACGCCCCGCGATATCGCAACGGCCGAGCCAGCCTTCAATTAATGCATGAATGCTGGCACAAACCACCGCAGCTAAGCCGTTCGAGTCACCGTCACTATCAGCGAGCCATCGTTGTTTTCATATTTCGAAGGCATATCGTTGGCGAACATATAGAAATCGGCATCTTTTTTCACAACGAACGGTTCATTCGCATCGCCGATAACTATCAGATTGTCATCCTCGTCGCCCAGTGCACCAACCAAAGCGAACCAGTTGGCCTCCTCAACACGCCGAAATCGCTCGGCGAAATCGACAATACCTTCCTTGTACCAAGGCAGTTCGTCGGACTGCCAACCACCCGGTCCACATTCCATACCACCGTCTTTCCAGGTGTCACCGTCTACTACGGTACAGGTATAGCTTGCACCTTTCAGCAAGCGGACACCACTCCAGTTGTACTTGTGGCGAGCCAGCACCTCACATTGATGGCTCTCGCCCACGGCCAGCTCTATCGGCTGGGCACTGGGGTGTATCTCATCTCCATCCCCAACCGTGCGCCGCGGGTCTGTCTTCACGTCTTTATTTTCAGAGATGGGGGCAAAACGATTTACCTTGCTGTATCGAGGCAACTGCGTCTTGGTTTCATCAAAGGTTAAGCCACAGGCCCGGCCCTGCTCCAACATCCATTGCAGGGCAATATTCGATCGCACTTGGTTTTCATTACCACCGCCGATATCGCTATGCACCCCGCGAAACCAGACTTCGAGAACATTGTTGCACCGATTTTGTTCATCAAGACGGGTAACATTAAAGGTTTCCCGGCGCTCGTCTAACGCCATCGCATGAAAGCAATGCTCCGCACAATCGTCAATCGTATCGATATTCCAACCCAGGTTAATGTCCTGAAAATTCACCACGGTGTCCAACGACAAGCCAAAAGAGCCAACGATATCCCAAAGACCCAAAAAGCGGATTTTTGCCTTTTCGACAGTTCCGTCCTTAAGCTTCACCCCGTCTTCACCAATCTTGTTGGCAAAGTGAACGGCCAAAGCGGCACCACGACTGAAACCAATAATATCGATGATCTTGTCGCCCGCCTCCCAATTCCTGCAGAGTTCGTCATACATTTCGACGATACGGGTGCGACCTCCAGACCCAAATAGACCGCCGAGTATCTCTCCGAGCTTACCGAAGCGCGTGCCGACGCCCGATATATACTCCACCTTGTTTTTATCGAGATACAATTCACTGAATCTTACGACATTGGTATCCACCTTCGGATCGTCTTCATCAGAGTTCCATGTTCCATCAAATGCGTACAATGCCATATCTTATCTCCCATCCTGGTTGTCGATCTTATAGTTCCAAAAATACTGAAGCTGATGCGAGTTTGGCATCAATTTCATCAGATTCTTCTGCACAAGAAACGAACTTCCTCTAGACTTTAAAATAGATGGTTTCGAATTGCTAGCCGAACTCGAGGTGATACGGCACGATTGACACCCCGCCTCTCAATGAGTTGCTGGAGCCAGCATTCCCGATTACTTTCCTTTTCTTTATTCCGAAAAATCACTGCCCTGGCACCATGGATCAACAGGGTGCGTAGGTAACGGTCGCCTCGCTTACTGATCCCAAGCAGTACCTGCTTTCCCGTATGGTCAAATAACTAATCTCGCTCAACTGAGTTATGTGTCAACGGCTCAATCCGAAGCTTTCAACGCCCGCCCAATTCTTGACCAGTAAGCAAACAGAGCGAGCACACTCAGAGATCCGAATATCGTGAGCACTTCACCCTTGCCCGAGAAAAGCCAGAACCAGAGGGATGTCTCGCTACCCCGCAGGGTGCAAATATCAGAATGCTAACTTTCAAGCCGCTTGCCGATAGTAGAAATTCAGCAAACCGCCAAGGCGTTCTCGGCAACGAATTGGATCATTGGTTGAGCAGATCCTATCAACTGGCTTCAGCAATCGATTACCTACACCCTGATGATTTCGTTCGATGTGATAGTGTGAATCATATTCTCTGAGTGCCCGGCGAAGGGATGCCTCACCGAATAGAATCATGCGAGCCAGACATTCATCCTTTATCGAACGCACAAATAGTTCCGCGAATGCGTTACAGTTTGGCGCTCGCGCCGGGCGTCGAACAGGCTTCACGCCCTCTCGATCAAGATGTCCTCTGAAAGCATCCGTGTATTTTGTAACGCGGTCCATGAGGTACCGACTATTTAAAAGAAAACCATCGTCTACGTCTATTAGGTTACGAGCCACCTGTTGCATGAATGCACCGTTGGGTGCTGTGGTTACTCCAGCGATGTGTACGGAACGCGTTTCGAGACGCATGACAAACAATACGTAGTAGGTCACCAGACCGCGGGGCGTCCAGACTTCTACCGTGAAGAAATCCGTCGCAGCCATCACATTCCAGTGCACTTTCAAGAAAGCCGCCCACGATGTGGGCCTGTGGGTCTCTAATTGGTAATTTCTCTTGAAGAAGGCACGTTACGCAATCTTGACGCTCGCTATCAGCTTACCCTAACCTTCGCAAACATGAAGGACATGGTCATTCTACTTATTCATCTGCTGACCACTGCCGCAAAACTCCTCGGCACGGGTGGCGCGAAGGCCATCATTGCCGAAAACCTCCTGCTCAAGCAGCAATTGCTGGTTGTCAAACGCGCCCGAAGACGGGCGCCGAGTTTTTCCACGGCCGACCGATTCCTCATGGGCTTCTGGTCGCTTTTCCTTCGACCGGGGCGCATAGCCAAGACCGCATTGAGTATTCGGCCATCAACCTTGCTGAATTTCCACCAATGCCTGGTACACCGCAAGTACCGCAGGCTCTTCTCGCCGAAGAAGAGAACAAAACTGGGACCTAAAGCTCCTGCTGATGCACTTATTCGTGCCATCGTTGAACTCAAGCGCTGCAATACGGACTTCGGCTGTCCGCAGATCGAACTTATCATATCCAAGATGTTTGGCATCCACATCGACAAACATGTCGTTCGACGCGTCCTCGCCAAACACTATCGACCAGAATCCGGTGGCGGTGGTCCTTCCTGGCTCACTTTCATTGGCCACATGAAAGACAGCCTTTGGAGTGTCGATTTATTCCGATGTGAGTCGATTCGCCTTAAAAGCCATTGGGTGCTGGTGGTGATGGATCAATTCACCCGTCGTCTCATCGGTTTCGGTGTTTAGCTCGCTCTCTTGGTGGGTACGTGTTAGTTTCGCGATGAAATAACGAAGAATAATGGCCAGGTTTTCGATAGGCTGGGCGGGTTGATCGGAATGTGGAAGAAAATCGAGCGGGGAAACACCCGCTAGCGGATCTAAATAACAAGGCGAAGACGTTCGGGGATGCCTTTTATTTTTTCTATACTCCGATCCTAGCCGAGCAGGCCAGTCGCGATCGGCGTGCCGACAACCCCCGTTTCTCTCATAAGGTTTCGGGGCGTCCCCGTATCCCGCTATTTATGAGTCGTATCAACGATCACCACTTTTAGAAGGAGCGCACGATGAGTAACGAATCCTCGAAGAGCGAATCTCCCAAGCAGGAGATCCCGGGAGTGAACAAAGGCACTCTATTCATGCCGCTCCTGTTGCTGGGCGTGATTGTCGTAATCTTTGGCGGCCGTGAGATCGAGCGGCCGGACATACTTGTAGAAATAACGAAATACTTTCCTGACCTCCAGAAGGCTCAGCTAGACACTCTAGGGTTGCTTCTCCTTTACTCACTGGTCCCCGGCATCATTGGCTCGATTTATCGTCGGGCTTTCTGGAAGTGGTTCCTATTGGCATTCCTGATTCTATTCACGATCAACTGGCTCTTTCTCGTGCCCGTTGCCGACGCAACACCAACCCCAACAAAACCTTGGACGAGACCGCTGTTTCTGTTCATAGAATTGCAATGCATTCTACTGTTGCTAGCCTTCCGTCTCCGACCACATTCCGATTTCTTCCAGGACGCCGACCATCAGTCGGGGATGACGAAATTCATCGGGATTGTTGCAGGGTTGATTCACGCGCTTCTGACCGTTTTGATACGGAAGTGGGCCAGGTGGTTGACCGCATTCTTGCTTGGGCTCGCCATCGTCGGCAGCGTGTGGTTGTTGTCCTCGTGGGCGTGGGGGGACCCGAAGACGTGGGTCCCGACCGTCACCTGGGCCCTGAAATTTGATGGGAACCTGGCGGAATGGCTCGTGCTGCAGGGCGTGCTGATCGTGTTAGTGCTTGCCTTTAGTATGTTTGGCTTGAGGCAATTGGCCGATCACAGCGATGAGAATCTCGAATCTGACCCAAGGTTTGCTAGGTTTAGCAGATACGTGAAGGCCGTTACCGACGACAAGCATCCAGACAGGAAGAACATCGTGGTTTGCTTCGACGGCACCGGGAACGAACCCGGGACTACAGACCTTGGTTCCCCGGCCGAGACGAACGTCTATAAGCTCTTCAAGATGCTCAAAGGGGCACCACCGCTAGCGCACAACAACGCCAGCTTATGCAAAGTGTACCGGGATGACGACAAGACGTTTGCCAAGCAGATCGCCTTCTACTACAACGGCGTGGGCACCAAGGCAGAGAACAGCCAGCTTATATTTCTCATGGGCGGCGCCTTCGGATTGGGCGCCAGCGGCATCGTGGAGCGGGCTTACCTGGATGTGGCGCGAGAGTATCGGCACGGCGATCGGGTTTTCATCTTCGGCTTCAGCCGCGGCGCGGCCATTGCGCGCCTTTTCGCCGGCGTCCTCGGCCGACGCGGTAGCCCCAAGAGTCTGTGGACCCTGCGTCTTTTCGGCCGACATTGGATGGTTTGGCAATCAAAGCAGATCGAAGCCGTTAAGGTCGCCGTGCTTGGCTGCTGGGACACGGTAGGCGCCTTCCGGATCAGCAAGAACATCCTCGGCATCCCTTTCCAGAAGATAAATCTTCTGAAGGACTTCACCGTGTCTCTCTGCGTGAAGCGCGCCTATCATATGGTCGCCCTCGACGAGACGCGGGACGCCTTTGAGCCGACGTTGATGGATCCGGACCCCACAGCCCCAGATCGCATCACCGAGGTCTGGTTCAGTGGCAACCATTCGAACATTGGCGGCTATTACGCCACGGATAAGCTGTCGAACGTGACGCTCGACTTTTTACTCCGCCGCGTTAGCAGCGGCTACGCTGGAGGCGACGGAATGAAACCGGGAGACGAGTCCTGGGGACTCTACCTGAGCGCAAAAAAACGCCCAGATACCCATGATCCCAGCGGGCAAGATGCGAATCTCGACCCTATGGGAACATTGCGGCAAGAGACCGGACCCATGTATTCGTATGCACCTCGCACATTGCCGCTACACGCCGTCACCCACGACAGCGTCTTCGTGCGCCTGCAGCACGCTGAGCCCGTGTACGCACCACAAAGTCTGTTCAACCTTAATATGGAGGTGCTCGAAAAACGAAAAGTCATCAAGACGGCAGTGGATGGACTCAAGGAAACCAATCCACAAGAGAACTGGAACGCGCTCCAAGAATGCAGCAAAAAGTTGGCGCTGAGGAAGAAGTGCTCCACCTTGCCCCAGTCTGACTACAAAACCTTAGCGGGAGAACTGGATAACTTCCCGACAAATAAGATTCCGTTTCTTCTTGCGGAGCTCATCCAGATAGCCAAGAATATTGTCGTTTCCCCGAAGGAGATAAAGGGTCTCGATGAACGCGAGAAAGCCTTCTATAAAGAGTTGGCTGAAGCGGTACCTTACGATCAATTTTTCTACTCCAAACTGGATCACCAAGCGATAGAAACGAACAGGGAAATAAGACGGCACCTACTTCCCATTGCCGACAAATTGCGGACAACAATCAAAGGTGATACCAGCACGGACTGGAAGCAACTCGATACTGCGCGCACGCGACTGAGAGAACTGGTGAAAGAGATAGTGACGAAACTCGGCTATCCGCCGTCAACTGGCAACTATGACAAAGAACAGGTGAAGGAACTTAACGGCATTCTCCATGAAGCAATAGGGCGGCAGCGCAAACGAGTCGATAAGACCAATCCACCACCGAAAGTATTGGTCCTTCCGCCCAGCGTGCTCGATTCGCCTTCCGTGGATTCTGTCGCGAAGCCGTAGGGTGCAAATATCAGAATGCTAACTTTCAAGCCGCTTGCCGATAGTAGAAATTCAGCAACCCCATACGGTCAAAATACTCATGCAGCTTCTCGATGGTAGTTGTGGCTCCTCTAAATCGATCCGCCAGAGTGTCCACGAGTATGATTCACGAGACGGGTGAAAGAAAACTTGTTCACGCAGCATCTCGCCAAGCGTAACGATGATGTAGACCTCCGACTCGCGGCAACGCTACGATCTTCGCTTCGCTTGAAGGTCGCGTGGTGACAACCCTGCCACTTGGCGCGTCTTTGGCGAGCCCCAAATGGCATCGATCTTCGTGATAGTAGTCGAGGTAAGAGCGTATAAGCCGGATAAAATGTTGCCGGTCAAAGACAATCACATGATCGAGCACTTCCCGTCGGCAGCTGCCGATCCATCGCTCCGCGACGCCATTCTGCCATGGACTTCGGTAAGCGGTGCGGCAGGGTTTGATACCCATGGCCTTGATGAATCTGACCACCTCGGTGCTGAAGATCGCGTCTCGGTCGAATATCAGGCAGTTCGGTGCCGTGTCAAAGGGGAACGCCTCACGCAACTGCTGGATCACCCATGCCGCCGTCGGATTAAAGGTCGCGTTGAAATGTAAAATGCGCCTTTGGCTGTGGTCGATGACGAAAAATCCATACAGGAACCTGAGCGAAGCGGTGGGAACAGTGAATAAGTCCATCGCTGCAATCACATCTTTGTGATTTCGCAAGAAAACCATCCAGCGTTTGAGCTGATCAGGATCGGATGGCAGCCGCGGCATGTACCGCGACACCGTGGCCTCGGAGACCTCGAATCCGAGTTTCATCAATTCACCGTGGATGCGTGGCGCGCCCCAACCATCGGTTGCCATCTCGCGAATGAGGTCACGGATGGTGGCATCAATTCGAGGTCGAGCGGGATGCCGCTGCCGGGAGATCATAGCCCAGTGGCGACGAAATCGATCCCGATGCCACGGTGTCCGTTTTCACTATAACCAGTGTGTTCGTCAACCTCGGCCAGACCGCACGCAGCGCCACCCAGAAGGCACGGTCTGCATTATCAAGAGTAGGTCTACGCCGCTGCTTAAGAAGCGTCGCCACTTGTTGACGGAGCGCCACGTTCTCAATAACCAGGTCGGCGCGCGAGCGGATAACCGCTCTCAGGACACGGACGATAAATGAGATGAGGAAGACCACAAGACGTACCATGGTGTCGGAGTGTGCCGTGCTGTTCTAAGAATTTCAAGTTCGAGCTGGCACCGATACCAGAAATCTGAATGAAGCATAAGTCACTGATTTTCTGAGCGGATGAGTTTTGTGGAGCGACAGCCGAACCACTCAGGGTAACTGCCAGCAAACAGGTTGGTGGCAATCACCGCGAAGACGTAATAAAGGATCATCTTTACCAGGGCGATGGGAACCAGCCACAGGGCAATGCCCTCCCCCACGCTAGCGGCCACCCGGGTCGCCTGAACCTTGTCCATACGTATGGCCAACGTCGCCCGCAGCACCCGCCCGCCGTCCATGGGAAAGGCCGGCAGCAGTTTGAAGACGGCCAGCATAATGTTGATCACCATGAGCAATTCCAGAAACGGCCCGCCGGTTAGGTTGAGGTGATCCACCGGCACCAGCACGTTGCTTACACTGAGCCACAACCCTAGCACAAGCGCAATCACCAAGTTGACCGCCGGCCCCGCCAACGCCACAGTAATCTCCTGTTTCGGATCGTCGGGCATGCGCTCCAGGGCAGCGACGCCGCCGATGGGTAACAGCGTGATGCGCCGGGTGCGAATGCCGTAACGCCGTGCCGTCAGCGCGTGTCCCAACTCGTGCAGCACCACGCAGGCGAACAGCGCCAGGATAAAACCGACACCGCTGATGACAGCGACCAGGCTGCCCTCCAATTGCCGCCAATCCAGGCAATGAGAATAAAGAAGGTGGCATGGACGTAGACATCGATACCAGCGAGCCGGGTCAGTTTCCAGGACCATTTCATGTTTCACAGCCTCCTGTTTCCCGATGAAGTTGGAACGGCTCCTACAATCCTATAACCCGATAGATTACCGGACCTTCCGGCATCAGGCATCCCGCTCCCACTATCTATTTCGATCCATGCGCCGCACAAAATACTTCTCCAACTCAACGAGAAATAATACAGAGGAGGAGACCAGCAGGATGCGTAACCATATACTGAAGTCGATTGCCGTAGTGCCAAATAAGGATTGCAGCGGCGCAAAGTAGGTAAAACCCAGCTGGAAGATGATAAGGATGCCGATAGCGATCAGCACATAACGGTTGCCTGTTAATCCTGCCCAGCTAAATACCGATGCTTTGATATAACGGGAATTGAATAGATAAAATATCTCGAACATGACCAGTGTATTTACAGCTACCGTACGTGCGTGCTCAATACTAACTTCTCGTTCCATCTCCCACAGAAAGAGTCCGAATGTTCCGCTCATCAGAATAATGGAGACAAATGCAACACGCCAAATAAGATGGAGTGTTAGCATCGGTTCATGAGCATCGCGTGGCGGGCGCTGCATGACATTTTTTTCGGATGGTTCAAATGCCAGCGCCAAAGCCAATGTAACCGCGGTAATCATATTCACCCACAGAATCTGCACTGGCGTTAAGGGCAGTTGGTGAAAACCAAACAAGATGGCGGCAAGGATAATCAGTGCCTCACCTCCGTTGGTTGGTAAAATGAAGAGAATGGCCTTCTTGAGGTTGTCGTAGACCGTGCGTCCTTCTTCCACGGCATGTGTGATAGAGGCAAAATTATCATCGACCAAGACCATTTCGGCGGCTTCCTTTGCCGCTTCCGTGCCATTTTGACCCATGGCTGTGCCTACGTCTGCGCGTTTCAATGCCGGGGCGTCGTTTACACCATCACCCGTCATCGCTACGATCAAACCCTGATCCTGCAACAGTCTGACTAAAAGCAGCTTGTGCTCAGGATTTACCCGCGCATACACATCAACATCCGGCACTCGTTGCCGCAACTCGTCCTCACTCATGCCTTCAAGTTCCTGTCCGGTAATTACGTCATCGGTGTTAATGAGTTTGAGTTGCCGGGCGATGGCACGGGCGGTGGCACCGTGATCACCAGTGATCATCTTCACCCGGATACCCGCCATACCGCACGTTTGCACTGCAGCTATGGCTTCCTCGCGAGGGGGGTCGATCAAGCCGAACATGCCAAGCATGATCAGGTTATCTTCTACATCACTGAAGTTGAGTTCCACCTGTTCATAGCTAACTGGTTTAACGGCAATGGCCAATACTCGTTTTCCTTCCAGCGCCATTTCTTCAATACGAATCAACCAATAGTTTCTATCCAGAGGTTGATCACCATCAAGGGCCCTCTGATGAGCACACATCTCCAATACACGTTCAGGCGCGCCTTTGAGAATGATGAAGGCTTCACCGGTGTGACTATGATGAAGCGTTGCCATAAAGCGATGCTCGGATTCAAATGGGATGAGATCAGTGCGCGGATATTGTTTTGCTTCTTCCTCAATATTCAAACCTGCCTTTAATCCAGCCACCAGCAAAGCCCCTTCCATAGGGTCTCCATGAACCAACCACTCACTGTTATTCTGTTCCAGTGATGAATCATTACAGAGCACCGCAGCCCTAACCACCTCCAGCAGAAGAGGCCTCTCGTTGGGAAGCACGTCCCGGTTCAACAGAGAAATCGCACCGTGGGGGTCATAGCCTGCGCCACCGAGTTCAAATAGATTGCAGGTAGTCGCAATCGTGCGCACAGTCATTTCATTACGGGTCAGGGTGCCGGTTTTATCTGAGCAAATGACTGAAACAGCTCCTAGCGTCTCGACAGCGGGAAGTCTGCGTATAATGGCATTACGCCGAGCCATCCGCTGTACACCGATAGCCAGGGTGATGGTCATGATTGCGGGCAGTCCTTCGGGTATCGCGGCCACCGCCAGACTTACCGCGGCAAGAAACATTTCAGCGATGATGTAATCGCGAACCATTACGCCAAATACGAAAGTGACCACAGCGATCACCAGAATCGCCGCAGTAAGCCATCGGCCAAACTGGGCCATTTGACGTAATAGTGGGGTCGTCACTGACTCCACTTCCGATACTAGAGTGCTGATGCGACCAATCTCGGTTTGTTCGCCGGTCGCAACCACCACACCGGCACCCTGCCCATGGGTAACAAGGGTGCCAGAATAGGCCATACAGCAACGATCGCCAATCACTGTTTTCTTTACGACAGGTTCGGTGATCTTTTCTACCGCTATCGACTCACCTGTCAGCACCGACTCCTGAATTTGAAGTCCCTTGACACGGAACAATCGCAGGTCTGTCGGCACTTTATCGCCAGATTGCAGCATGACGATATCACCTGGCACCAACTCATCAGCCTGGATGGTTACTTGCCGGCCATCGCGCACAACCATGGCATGCGGAGAGAGCATCTGCCGTATTGCTCTCAAAGCATCCTCGGCCTTGCCCTCCTGCACAAACCCGATCACTGCATTGATAAGGACTACACCCAGGATCACACTGGCATCCACCCAGTGTCCCAGTAATGCCGTGACGGCACTCGCCGCAATCAACACATAGATCAGCACATTATGAAATTGGTAGAAAAACCGGACCAATGGACCACGCGTGATTGTTTCGGGAAGCCGATTCGCCCCATATTTGGAAAGTCTGTGAGTTACCTCTTCTCTGGATAGACCGTCTTTTGTTGTATTGAGTGATTCGAAGGCTGCATTAGTGCTTTCAGCATGCCAGCTTTCTGAAGTCGAAACATCGTCACCCGGCCAACCATTTCGCTTTTTGAGCGCGTTAAGCGTCTGGCGCGTAACCACACCTCCAACAACAGCCAGAATGACCAACATGGCAAGGACGATCAGCCATTCTACGACTGCAATATCGAAATGCCATGTAAGATCGTCATTCATTTGGATACCTCATTGCTTGGGTAATTTTATCTGACATGAACGATCCACCCCAGAACGTACGTGGGATTCTTCGTAGCTTGCCATGCTGCGGAAACAAAAATACCATATACTTGGAATTCTCAATAGCACAACATTCCGGTCACTAATATCTAGATTATTTTCAGATCTTTCTACTGATAAGCAAGACCGTTATCCCCAAAGCTAAGAAAACGGCTTGTGTCTCCTCAAAATCGATCTGCGTGAAAGTCCATGAGTATGATTCGCGAGACGGGCGAAAGAAAAATTGTTCACGCAGCATCTTGCCAAGCGTAACGATGATGTAGACCTCCGACTCGCGGCAACGCTACGATCTTCGCGTTGCTTGAAGGTCGCATGGCGACAACCCTTCCACTTGGCGCGTCTTTGGCGATCCCCAAATGGCAGCGATCTTCGTGGTAGTAGTCAATGTAAGAGCGCATAAGCCGTATAAAATAATGCCGGTCAAAGACGATCACATGATCGAGCAGCTACCGTCGGCAGCTGCCGATCCATCGCTGCAATCACATCTTTGTGATCTCGCAAGAAAACCATCCAGCGTTTGAGCTGGTCAGGATCGGAAGGCAGCCGCGGCATGTAACGCGACACCGTAGCCTCGGAGACCCCGAATCCGAGTTTCATCAATTCACCGTGGATGCGTGGCGCGCCCCAACCATCGGTTGCCATCTCGCGAATGAGGTCTCGGATGGTGGCGTCAATTCGAGGTCGACCGGGATGCCGCTGCCGCGAGATAATAGCCCAATGGCGACGGAATCGCTCCCGATGCCACTTTGCCACGGTGTCTGTTTTCACAATAACCAGTGTGTTCGTCCACCTCGGCCAGGCCGCCCGCAGCGCCACCCAGAAGGCACGGTCTGATTATCAAGGATAGGTCTACGCCGCTGCTTAAGAAGCGTAGCCACTTGTTGGTGGAGCGCTACGTTTTCAATAACCAGATTGGCGCGCGAGCAGATAACCGCCTTCAGGACGCGGTCGGTAAACGTGACAGGAACCTTCATCACAAACCAACTCCAGTCTCCTAGCAGAAATATTTGCACGACCCAATCTTGGTCTGGGAACAATAGGGTCCAAGGAATGCAATAAATGGAAAACACAACGCAGGCCAAAATCCGCAACAGCGCTCCCTTTCTCTTTTCGATACTCGCAAATGCCAAGTAAACCCATATTGGCATATTTTTGGCTTTCCCATTACTCTATCTCCCGAGTTCGGCCGGAACTGACCGTTCACAATAACGAAAAAGGCGACCCGAAGGCCGCCGTTTTAGAGCTACTGTGAATTAACCTGTTTTCTTTTTTCTGGCTATTTCGATCAATCCCAATAGACCGGAACCGAAGAGCCAGACGGCTGCGGGGATAGGAACAGGATTGCTCCATACAGCAAAAGTAAGATTATCTCTTGGAGAAAAGTCCACGTCAGTAGGCCAACCCGCAAAACCTGTGGAAGAATCAAGATTATCTAGGTTTCTATTTCGTGCAAATGAGGTAGCAAACCCAGAGGATGTAGGAGGTGGGTCACTAATTGGCGAATGTACATTACAAACAAAGTCATTAGTAGCACCACCGCACCCGTTTGTCAGGCCAGGGATAGTATCAAATTGACCAGCTTGAGTATCAATGAAAACCTGTTCTAACAGCGCAGCATTCGCTGCTTCTCCAGTAGCTATATCGGGAATAAAGAAATCTGATGGCTCATCGCAACCTCCAAAGAGGGAAATACACGTGCCATCTTGAAAACTTACATCATATAAAGCACCGTTTACACTTACCCCCGTGGCATCCATCAGTATTCCGTTTTGTATATTCAATACTGCGCCAAATGATGAGGTTGTTTATGCGAATAACAATACACATAACAAACTTAATATATGTCCTATTTTCATTTGATATTTCTCCATTGTTGATATAAAGCAGTGCGAATTTAATAGATTCAGGCCTTTTTATCTAGATGCTTTCTTCGATCTACTGCCAGCCGCAGTTGATTGAAAAACGTTAAGATTCATCGATAGCCAAAAACTCAAGCCATACCAACTTCTGCTTAGTATGAAAGGAATAATCCCTACCCTGAATAGGGAAAAGGCGATAGCGATTGCTTATATAACAAGCGGTGGAAAGACAACAAAGGGTCGTGAACTGCCTTTTAGCATAGCTAATAAAACCGATTGCTGAAGGACGGGAGACGACCACAAGATTCCGCTCCATCTCTTTCTACTTGCTGTCCGATTTGATTTTGTGGATCTTCAGCGGAATTAGTGGGTTCAATTACTAAGAAGTGAGGAATTTGTAGAGCTTCCGGCAGGTGCTGTCAAAGGGTTTTTGATCTTCGGGATCGAGGGGATTACGTAGCAAAGGGCCACCGTCCTCATCGACGGCATTTATAACCAGGAGCTGTGCAGGCTGTTTACGTAGAGACTCATCCCAGTTGATGTCAGTAATAATCTCTCCGCCCAAGGCCCAGAGGCTATCAACATGGCGTTTGATGGTGCGTTTGGTAAGACCCTGATTGATCAGATGCTCGATAAAGGGCGTTAGAACGGTGACAATAGCTTTTCCCATAGCCCGATCCGGTTGGTCGATCATCCAGCTATCGGGCCATTCGTCGAGATCTGGGACATAGACCGATACATTTGGCGATGAAGAGGAGGACCTAGCGGATATTTTGGCAGAAGGCGTAGACTTGCTCATGGGCGTTCATTCGATGCCGGAGGGCGGGTTATGCTGCTGACCACGATACTCAATCAATGCTATCGGTTCAAAGGGTTTGCCTACGGTCCAGCACGGTTTGTGCGGCATCTGGGCCAGCAGACCATAGAGGTATTGGTCAGGCCGCGCAAAGGCAGCCGTGCACTGTGCTCTGGCTGCAGTGTTCGTTGTGCCGGATATGACCATCTACCGGAGCGGCGCTTCGAGTTTATCCCGCTTTGGGGTTTCCCGGTTTTTCTGGTGTATGCCAGGCGCCGGGTGGATTGCCCTGATTGTGGCATTGTAGCCGAACAGATCCCTTGGGCAGAGGGTAAGCGGCATCTGACCAAAGCTTACATGCTGTTGCTTTCCCGCTGGGCTAGAAGGTTATCCTGGCGGGAAGTATCCAGAGCATTCCACACCTCCTGGGAGCAGGTATATCAGTCTGTCGAATGGGTGGTGCAATGGGGTCTTGAGCATCGGTCAGTGGAGGGTATAAGGGCGATTGGAGTCGATGAGATCCAGTACAGTAAAGGCCACAAATATCTCACACTGGTCTACCAGATCGATGCCGGAAGGGTACGCCTGCTTTGGACGGGACGTGAACGAACAATGAAGACGTTCAGGCAGTTTTTTGATCTGCTGGGTCAAGAGCGCAGTTCACAGATCGAGTTTGTTTGCTCAGATATGTGGAAGCCCTATCTTCGGGTGATTCGAGAACGTTGCTCTCAGGCACTCCATATTCTCGACCGCTTCCACATTGTGGCCAAAATGAACGATGCCTTGAATAAGGTGCGCGCCCAGGAGGCGCGGCGGATGAAACGTGAAGGATATGAACCGGTTCTGAAAAAGACTCGCTGGCTACTGCTCAAGCGCAAAGGTAACCTGAAGCAAGAACAGAAGGGTCGCCTGCGAGATCTTCTGAGTTACAATCTGCGAACAGTACGGGCCTACCTGCTGAAAGAGGATTTCCAGCAATTCTGGGAATACACATCGCCCACATGGGCAGGTAAGTTCCTTGATCAGTGGTGTCGGCAGACAATGTATTCCAAGATAGAGCCGATGAAGAAAGTCGCACGGACACTGCGCTCTCATCGTGAGTTGATATTGAACTGGTTTACGGCAAAAAAGCGATTTTCCAGCGGCATTGTCGAAGGTCTGAACAACAAAGCCAAACTGACTATGAGAAAATCCTATGGATTCCGGTCTCCAGAAATCCTGGAAATGGCTTTATATCATGCGCTTGAAAAGTTACCTGAGCCTGAACTGGCCCATGAATTCTACTGACGAAG
>CAWGCA010000003.1:0-318377 GCA_963820955.1 uncultured Gammaproteobacteria bacterium
AGGGAGAAGGGGTCTCGATCGCACGGGTCAGACTGCCAATATAGGCATCAAGGGTGTTGTAGTTGGCCTTTATGCCGACCCCTTTCTCCTTACTGTTGGTATAACCGATATCCCCCAGTCGTAACGAGGTGGCAAAAGGTTCGAAATAGGTATTTTGATCAAACTCTTCCAGCGTGGTGGGCTCTCCCCCCAGGAAGGATTTACATACGGCGGGAGATGCGCCGAATAAATAGGGTATCAACCAGCCATAACGTTGCAGGTTGCGGGTCAATCCGAGATATGCGCTGTCCCGAAACGACCGCAGCGAGTGGCGATCAGATTCCAACTCCTGAAAAACGGGCCACAATGCCTCGTTCGGGGAGTAGTTGAAGTGAACGCCAGCGATCACCTGCATTACCCGGCCATAACGATGCCCCAGCCCCCTTCGATAGACCGTCTTCATAGTGCCGGCATTTGAGGTCCCGTAGTGAGCGATCGGAATGCCACTGCCGTCTTCCACTACGCAGGGCATACTGGTGGCCCAGAGGATTTCTTCCTGCAGGTTGTCATAGACGAATTTCTGTGCCGCACGCAGAAATTCGAGGGCTTCTCCAATCGCCTCCCGGGGGGGGGTGATCAATTCGAGCAGCGCTTCCGAATAGTCGGTGGTGATATAGGGGTGGGTCAGTGCCGAACCCAGGGCAAGGGGATGAGGGGTTTGGGCAATTCCTCCTTCCGGAGAGACCCGCAGACTCTCTTTTTCAAGCCCCTTGGCCCCACCGAGCAGCAGACCTGTCTGGCGTTGATTAACAAACCGCCCAATGCGTTTTTCAAGCGATTGATACAAAAGAGGGCTTTCCTGTGACGACTGAATTCTGCAACGGGCAACCTGCCTCATGCAGTGCCCGCGGGGAGACATGGGGAGTCCCAGCCCCGGATTATAACCCGGCGCTGCCGGTTTGCATTCAGGACGATACTAAGTCAGTATCTGGGAATAAGAAGAATGTGACGGTGTCGCCAAAGACGCTGTAATAGATGCAACCTTCGACCACCACTATTAAGAAAATTCCTGACAGGCCGCAAAGCAGGTAGAAAACCGGAAAGTGAGTCCACTATGAAGAAGCCCCTCTGCCTGCTCTCTCCCCTGCCGCTCATTCTATGGGCTGCCGCCAGCTTTGGCGGAGAGTCAGGACTGCAGACCACCCTGTTGCAGCAATCGCCTGCGGCACCAGCCTCGGCTGAATTCGTGGCCTGGAACGAACTCAATCCCAACGAACTGAAACTCCGCTCAGCGTCGGCCCTGATCGTGGATCAGTATGGAAACAGGATCTATGGCAAGCAGACGGACGCCCCCCTGCCGATAGCCTCTATCACAAAATTGATGACGGCCATGGTGGTGTTGGATGCCCAGTTACCCATGGATCAGCGGATCACCATCACCAAGGACGACAGGGACCTGCTAAAACAGACCGGTTCGCGCCTGCGCTACGGAGCCACCCTGCCAAGAAAGGAATTGATCCGAATCGCTCTGGCAGCGTCTGAAAACCGGGCAGCCAGCGCCCTTGCACGCACCTATCCCGGTGGCAAACCGGCCTTTGTGCAGGCGATGAATCGCAAGGCGCAGGAACTGGGGATGCAAGACAGTTGGTTCGTGGATTCCGCCGGCCTGGATGCCGGTAACGTCGCTTCTGCCCAGGACCTGGTGAAGTTGGTGCAGGCAAGCCGTGAGTATCGGTTGATCCAGCAGGCATCCACCACTAGATCAATCGCCGTTCATCCCTACAAAAGCCGTGGTCCACTCCGCTACAGCAATACCAACCGCCTGCTGAAAAACAGCGCCTGGGATATCGAACTGAGTAAAACCGGCTATATCAATGAGGCCGGAAGATGCCTGGTGATGCAGGCCGAAATCGCCGGTCGGCCCTTGGTCATCGTGCTACTCAACTCGTTCGGCAAACTGACCCCGTTTGGCGACTCCAACCGCATTCGAAAATGGATCGAAGGGGAAGTCAGCGGCTGATCTCCAATCCGAGATTAGCCTGCCTACTGGACCATCGCCGACTGCCGCTGGCCTTCAATGTAATCGGCCAGGATCCGAGCCGCCTCCTCCAGAGCGATCTGGCTGACTCCATCGAGATCGGTCTCCTCTTCGTCCTCTGAAACCTTCTCCGACTCCTGTTCAACCTCTTCGCTATCGGACAGCGGCGGCAAACCCCGGGATACCCGTAATCGATTTTTGCGGTCCTTGCGCCGCGCCTCCCGGCCATCCCACTCATGCTTGCGACGGCTCTCCAGGAGCGAGACGGTATCGCGTTCACGTAACTCGACAAGCAGGTCGGTCTCCTCTTTCAAATATTTAAACCCTGGATCATTTTGTATTCGTTTCTGGTGTTCTTCCCGATACTTCTTGATAGAACCAATGCCGCGCGGACGATAGTCTGCCGCGTCTATCCTGGCCCAGGGTAAGGCATTGTCTAGCCCCCGCTCCCCATGCTCTTCCGACCCGGACGCGGACGGAAAAACGATGTCCGGCACCACGCCTTGAAACTGAGTACTGCCGCCGTTGACCCGGAAGAACTGAGCCATGGTCAGGCGCAGGCGCCCCAGTTTATCGTCGCCGCCCCGAACAAATCTCCCCAGATCCACCAGCGTCTGCACAGTACCTTTACCAAAGGTAGGCTCCCCGATGATGATGCCACGTCGATAGTCCTGTATCGCGCCGGCGAAAATCTCCGACGCGGAGGCGCTGTTACGATCTACCAGAACCGCCAACGGACCATCGTAGGCCACGCTGGGATCGGGATCCCTTTCGATTTCAACTTCACCGCTGGCGCCACGCACCTGAACGACCGGACCACTGGGGATAAATAATCCGGTCAGCTCGGTTGCCTCAATCAGCGAGCCCCCACCGTTTCCACGCAGATCGACGACGATCCCGTCGACCCCTTCTTCCATTAGTTCCTGCAGCAGCTTACGAACGTCTCGGGTGGTACTGCGGAAATCCTTGTCGCCCTGGGATTGGCCCTTAAAATCCCGATAAAACGCAGGCACGTCGATTACGCCGATGCGCCCGGGCCCCATACCCCCCAGCCCTTTGATTATCGACTTCTTGGCGGCCTGGTCTTCCAGCTTGATTTTGTTTCTGACCAGGGTGACTAGCTTGGCCGGTCCCTCCGTCCCGCTATGCTCCGGTAACAGCCGCAGCCGCACTACCGTTCCCTTCTCACCGCGGATCTTGTCGACGACGTCCTGCAACCTCCAACCCACGATATCCAGGATTTCGCCGTCCTTACCCTGACCGACACCAATGATACGGTCACCGGCTTGCACCTCCCCGCTCAATCGCGCCGGACCACCGGGAACCGTTCGCAGCACCTCGGTGTACTCGTCTTCGCTGCGCAGCACGGCCCCTATTCCCTCCAGCGAGAGCCGCATACTTATATCGAAGTTCTCGGACACCCGTGGTGACATATAGGAGGTGTGTGGCTCGAGACTAAGGGTGTAGGCGTTGACGAAGGTCTGGTAGATATCGTCCGATGCCAGCTGACGGGTGCGGCGCTTTATCCCCTGATAACGCTCGCCCAGCGTCTTTTCGATCTCCTCGTCCTGCTTCCCACTGAGCCGTAACAGAAGGATGTCGTTCTTGACGCGCTTCCGCCAGAGCTCATCCAGTTCGCCCGGGTCTGCTGCCCACGGCCCTTCACTGCGGTCGAAGCTGTACTCTTCATCTATCGAAAAATCGAACTTCCGCTTCAGCAGCTGAAGCGCATACTTCACCCGTTCGTCGACTCTCTGGCGAAAGACCTTGAAAATGGCGAACGCCGGGTCGAGACGGGCCTGCTGAAGGGTGTCATCCAGGTTGTCTTCATAGTTCGAGAACCGATCGACGTCTTGCTGGCTGAAGAAACTCTTGCTGGGATCGAGAGATTCGAGATAGCGGTCCAGGATTCGCCGGGACATCTCGTCATCCAAATGGTGTCTCTTATAATGGTACTTATCGATCACGCGGATGATAATAAGCGTCGCCTGACGCTGCTCCCGAGTGGGCTTTAACTCATCGACCGGAACCTCTGTCACCTTGGCCCACAGCGGTGGGACCCAGATCACGAGCAGGGCAAACAGCAATAACAAATCTCTTTTTTTCATAGAATCGCTTTCTCGACCGGGACTCTGATCTCCGACCAAAGAAACCCCTTTTTGTTCCAGACAGAACTTTCAGTTTAGCATGCCTGAAAGTATAGGCCACTCACGGAAGAGGGGGATGCAGGCCGGCAACCAGTTCCAGGTAATTCTCGTCATCCGGCCCCAGGTAGCCGTGACGAATGAGAAAATCGATAATCACCAGATTGCAGTTCTGTTTGAATGCCCCCCGGTCCCTGACACTTTCCATTACCCGGGAGAGCGGCCATAGCAGGAAATCCTGCACCTCCCCGTCCATACAGCGCGGCTGGAAATCCGAAGGAAGTTCCAGGTCATAGCAATACAGGGTATCCGGTTTCAGTCCTTTCTTGGTATCTGCGACGTAGGTTACTGCACCCACCGGAACGGCAGTCAGAGCCAGGCCGGGCACAATCCCCGCCTCCTCCCAGCACTCCTTGGCCAGATTTTCCTGAAGACCGATACCATACGGCAACCCACCCGCAGCCAGATGATCGAGTTGCCCAGGGAAATGCCTGCGGTCATCCGAACGCCGGCCCAACCACATCCGAATCCCGTCTTCTGCACGCACAAAACCATTGATATGCTGGCCAAAGGCGCGGATTCCGAAGTAGGCGGCAGCGGCCCGGTCGATCAACACCCGCCCTTCATTCCGTCCACTGGCGGTAGCCGCGTACTGTTCACCGTGGAGATGGCTCAGCACGCCCTGTTCCACAAGTTCCGTCAGTACAGCTGCCAGAGGTGCGCTGCGCCGCTGCAGATTCTCCTCCCAGGTCAGTAATTCCACCCTTTCGGCAGAGACTGAAAATACCTGCTTCCACTGAGCCAGAATTTGCGAAAACCCCGGCCTGACCCGGCCTACCGTCAACCCGTCGACGACGAACGGCAGGTAGCCGGACAGATCATGCCGGTTACACGCCTCGATAGCATCCAGAAATCCCATAACTTGGCCAGGCAACTCCAGATAACCGTTAGCGGTCCGGAAGGATGGTACAAACAACACGCCGATCCCGCCGGGGACCGTCGAATTCACAGAAAAAAATGTTCTGCCAACGCGAGAGCCCGAGTTTCCCTTCGATCAACGGCAGGGTCTCGGAAGGGCCGACCAGCCCGGATTTCAAATGGGCGTCTCCATTGCCATCCTGTGCGTCATGCAGCCACACACCCCGCGGGATCAACTTACGCAACAGGTCGACCACATCCCGCTGGACGCTGTCGTCCCAGTTCTCCTGGATCATCACGGCGGCTGTAGCCCCTTGGGCATAAAGGGCCACCAGGCCGTCGCGAATCCCGCTCGAGTGCACCACTGCCTCGACCCGGGATGTGATATCCACCAGCTCTTCGCGACATGAAGTGGTGAGTTCGATGGTCTCACGCATCACCCGTCTCCTCTCCCTCCCGCTTGACCTCATCCCACAATGCATCCATCTCCTGCAGACTGGCTTCCACTGCCGTCTTATCTTTCTCCATCAACAACCGTTCCACGGACCGAAAACGCCGTTCGAATTTGCCATTGGACTCCCGCAGAGCGCTCTCCGCATCCACTTCCAGATGACGGGCCAGATTGACGCAGCTGAACAGCAGATCGCCCATCTCCTCGCGCAACCGCCCGGGAGCGGCCACTCCCCGCAATTCATGCTCCAATTCGCCCAGTTCCTCCCGCACCTTTGCCAATACCCCCTCCGTCGAGGGCCAGTCGAAGCCCACCCTGGACGCCCGTTTCTGGAGTTTTTCTGCCCGCACAAGGGCCGGCAGTGCCCGGGCCACTGCGTCCAACTGACTGGGACTTCGATCTGCCTTAGCCCTCCGCTCCGCACTTTTGTGACTCTCCCAGGCTGCGCTCTGTTCAGTTGCAGTGGCTATCTTTTCATCTCCAAACACATGGGGATGACGGCGAAGCATCTTCTCACTGATAGCCGCCACTATCCCTTGAAAATCGAAATGACCCTGCTCTTTCGCCATCTGGGCATAGAAGACGACCTGGAACAGCAGGTCTCCCAGTTCTTCTCTGAGTTCCTCCAGTTCGCCCCGTTCGATGCTGTCGGCCACTTCGTAGGCCTCTTCAATGGTATACGGGGCAATGCTTCGGAAGGTCTGTTCCCGGTCCCAGGGGCAGCCCGCTTCGGGGTCGCGCAGACGCTCCATGATTTCCAGCAGTTGATCCATAGCAGGTTCTTGAGGTAGGTGACAATTGGTAACGAAATTTAGCATGCGAAGCGCCGGAACCCCAATCCAGAAGGCTGCCTGATCACTCGGGCTGTGGCTCTTTTCTCCGATTGCCCCACAGCGTCGCCAGGTAGATGCCGAGGGCCACCAGCAGGATGCCGAATAGATGATAGCGGTACAGCCTCTCTCCCAGGAAAACCACCGACAGTAGAGTACCGAACACCGGCATCAGGTGGATGAACTGGCCGGCCCGGTTGGGACCGACCTCTCTCACCGCTCGATTCCAGAACAGGTAGGCGAGAAGGGAGGGAAACACCGCGACGTAAAGTACGCTGTTGACCGTCACCCAACCCAGAGGCATGACGGTGCCGCTACTGATCTCCCAGGCATAGACCGGGGCGATAAAAACTACACCAAAAGCAATGAAATAGCCCAGCAGGGACAGCCCGCCCAACCCCGGTGGCAGTCTCTTCAGCAGCACCGAGTAGAGGCCCCAGGCAACAACTGCAGTCATCACCAGCAGATCTCCCTGGACCAGGTCGATCCCCAGCAGGGTATCGAGATTACCTCGAGTTACGATGATCAATACCCCCCCAAGGGAGACCAGGATACCGAAGGCCTGAGTGGCGGTAATGTTGATCTGGAGCAACAGGCGAGAGAGCAGGATGATCACCAGCGGCATCGCCGACTGCAGCAGCACCGCGTTGGAAGCGGTGGTGGTCTGCAGTCCCAGATAGATCAGGGTGTTAAAGCTGGCCACACCGAACAGGGCCAGGGCAAGCACCAGCTTCAGGTTGGCCCGAACCAGGGGCCAGTGCCGCCGCATATCCCGCCAGACGAACGGCAGCAGCAGAACAGCCGCAAACACCCAGCGCCAGAAAGAGAGGCCGACGGGGGGAACCTCCAATCTGACGAAACGGGCCAGAACGAAGTTTCCGGACCAGAACAGGGTGGTCAACACCAGCAACAGGTAGGGAGATACCGCAATTCGCCTCATGCGATCCTCGCCCCCCGTGCAACAGGCCCTGCTTCACAGGCAGCGTCGGTAACGATAGGTCTCATGGGTGATTTTTTAAGCAATCAGGGGTCGCTGGAAAAAAGCATACTAAGGTAGAATCCCACATTGACCAAAGAATCTTCCTTAATCGGCCAGGAGAGCTTCGTTGCTCCGCAGACTAAACAAAGGTTAACGCTATGGAAATTCACTCGTTTAATCCTCCCACCCGAACACTGATGGGCCCGGGTCCGTCCGATGTCTACCCCCGTGTTCTCGAGGCCATGTCTCGACCCACCATCGGCCATCTGGATCCGGTATTCGTCGGGATGATGGAACAGGTGAAGGTGCTGCTGCAGTATGCCTTCCAGACCGACAATGCGCTGACCATGCCTGTCTCTGCGCCTGGTTCAGCCGGTATGGAGACCTGTTTTGTCAATCTGGTGGAACCAGGCGACAAGGTCGTCGTGTGCCAGAATGGCGTCTTTGGCGGACGCATGAAGGAGAACGTCGAGCGCTGCGGCGGTATCCCCGTCCTGGTGGAGGACGACTGGGGCCGGGCGGTGGACCCACATAAACTGGAGGATGCCCTCAAGGCCAATCCCGACGCTAAAATCGTCGCCTTCGTCCATGCCGAGACCTCCACCGGCGCCCAATCCGACATCAAAACCCTGGTCGGTCTGGCCCACAAACATGACTGTTTAACGATCGTTGATACGGTCACTGGCCTTGGTGGCATCCCGGTGAAGGTGGACGTATGGGGTATAGATGCAGTCTACGCCGGGACCCAGAAGTGTCTCTCCTGCACCCCCGGCCTCGCCCCTGTCAGTTTCAATGAGCGCGCGCTGGAAAAGATCCGGCAGCGCAAGGACAAGGTTCAAAGCTGGTTTATGGACCTGAACCTGGTGATGGGTTACTGGGGTAGCGGGGCCAAGCGAGCCTACCACCACACCGCCCCGATCAACGCCCTCTACGGCTTACACGAGGCGCTGGTGATCCTGCGGGAAGAGGGACTGGAAAACGCCTGGCGCCGTCACCAGCAAAACCATCTGGCACTGAAGGCCGGCCTGGAGGCAATGGGGTTTAAATTCATGGTGCCGGAGAGTGAGCGTCTGCCTCAACTCAATGCGGTATCCATACCGGACGGCGTAGACGATGCGATAGTGCGTGGCCGACTGCTGAACGAATACAGTCTGGAGATCGGCGCCGGCCTGGGCGCCCTGGCCGGCAAGGTGTGGCGAATCGGCCTGATGGGTTATGCCAGCCGTGCCGAAAACATCCTGCTCTGTGTCGCCGCTCTGGAGGCGATACTGGCCGATATGAACGCCCCCATCAACACCGGGGTTGCACTGCCGGCGGTACAGAAGGCGTTGTCGGGTTAACCGGGAATTTCGAGTCAAGCCTGGTGCGCGAGAGGACCCGGGGTTCGACGGGTCCTCGCCCGGGAATTCCGCGGGCCTCTCGATTATGTATATAACTGATTGATTTAAAATAAAGTTACAGCTATACCCATGGATAACTTAAGTGTGTAACCCGGGCGAGGTCAGTTCCCGATGGACAACCCCGGCGAAGCGGGCGCGGAGTAATCCTGAACGCACTCCTCTTCATAGGCCTGCCTCGCGGTGGTGTGTCGCTGGGGGCCCTTCGTCGCCTCCATCTGACGGCGCAATTCGGCACAGCGCTCCGATTGCCGAGCGTTATCCGATGAGATGGACTGCCCCAGCGCTTTGGCTCTCTGCTGAAATTCGATACTAGCCGATTCATCGGCAAAGGATGCCGCGCCAAGACACAAACCCAGGATTATCGCCAGTATACGAATCATGGCAAGACCTCGCTTTTCCAGAAAACCGCCGGTTGTTTATATAGCCCCCTCCCGCCTTTGTCCAGTGCCGGGGCTGCCGACGACGGCCACATTATGGTTTAATCTGTTTACCATCCTTGAATCATCCGCATCGCGACTATACCGGTACCCACCATGATCAGGCTCGTACATTGTGTCAAACGCCTCCCGGAACTCTCGGTGGCGGAGTTTCGAAAATACTGGAAAAGCGCGGAGTTCGTGGAGCGACTGGGGCGACTCGCGAAAATCACGGGGGCGCAGCGGACAGAAAGAAACCTGACCCTGCTGATCGAAATGAACCTAAGGTTGATGGAGGAGCGGGGTTCGGGAGAGCCGTTCGACGCAATTCTTGAGATCTGGTGGGAGAGTGCCGGGGAATTCAGCGACAAACTGGAATCTCCGGAATTTCAGCAGACGTTTCAGGAAATGGAAGAGTTCCAACGCCGATTCATCGATTTCACGATCTCCCGTAGGTTTTTCACGGAGTGGGAATCTGACGCTGGAGAGGTCTGATTTAGGCAGCGGACCCTGATGTTTTTGTTTTCTTCATACTGAGAAATTACGCATAGAAGCTTGGCTAAGCTTCGATGCGCTGCTGCTGCAACCGATCGCTGGCAACAGGTTATCGTCATCTCAGAGATACCTGTCCCGCAACGGCTGATTGCCGACCTGCTGCGATTCAGGTCCCTGTTCTATACTGTTTGGGGTGCTTATCAATTAATTGACGAGGATCAATTAATTTCCGATTGGCATGCTTATACTAAATTAGTAGTTACTGTAATTCTGACTAAGTCTCGATATAAGTAATGTGATCTCAACAACGAGGGGGTAAATAATCGTGAAAAAAAGTCTTTCATTGATTCTATCTGGCGCAGTCGTCACGGCTGTATTGGCCCTTTTCGTCTCCTCCGCCAGCGCTTGGTGGGGAAGCGGCTGGGGTGGCCCCTGGGGAGGTGGCCCCTGGTACGGCGGCTATCCATACTACGGCGGTTACGGCTATCCTTACGGCGGCGGCTGGGGTGGCTATCCTTACGGCGGCGGCTGGGGTGGCTACCCCTATGGCGGTTACGGCTATCCTTACGGCGGCTGGGGTGGCTATCCGGCCTGGGGTGGTTATCCGGCATACGCGCAACCGGTCGCACCGGCAGCACCGTCATCGGCTGAAAAATAGGCTGGCCAGCGCACAGTAATCAGGGGCGACGGCTACCCGGCCGTCGCCCCTCGCATCATTGAGCCCACCAACGACACTGTTCTGAGCCGGTTAACACCCGAGTCCGGGTTCAGTCCGCTGTACCAACCCTCAGTAAGGCACTGCCGAGGGATACTCCCGAAACACCGCCGCCGGATCGAGGGGTTGGGGCGTCAGGATCGGATCATGCTCCGGCCAGGGCTGGTCTGGCAACTGTCCACGTTCAAAGCCCTCCAGTACCGCCTGCAACTGATCTTGATAGGGCCCCGCCCCCATCCAGACAGCACCGGCCAGTAGTTGATTCTGCAGTGCAATTGCCTGTTCGAAGTCCCCGGCGGCACCCTGAGCCAGGGCCAGAGCCTCAAGATAAGGGGGTATTGCAAACCCCATTACCAGTTCGGTGGCCAGTGTGACTGCCAGGGCCGGATCCCGAACCTCGGGGTCCTGGCTCAAGGCCAGCAGCCGCACCAGGGCGTATTGGAGCATCTGGAGATTCGGGTGCTGACTGATCTCCGCCTGCAATTCATCCCGGACAACCACCTGCGACTGACCGGAGCGATAAAGGGCAAGCAGACGATAGAGCCGTGCGGGTGGATTGTCCGCACCGGCGAAAGCGTAGTGCTCCACTGCCTCCCGATGCTTTCCCTGCCGCAACAGCTGATTGGCCAGAAAAAAGTGAGCACCGGCGTGTTGCGGATCAATCCCGAGCACCCTGCGATAAAGCGTTGCCGCCTGATCCCGATCTCCCGCCCCGTCGAGCAGGACCGCCATCAGAAAAAGGGCCAGCACCTTATGCGGTGTGGCCGACAGCACCTGTTCCAGACCCTGTCGCGCCTGATCAGGCTCTCCCGCCAGATAAAGCGTTCGACACAGGCTGATACGGGCATTCCCGTTTTCCGGATCCCGCTCAAGCCCTTGACGAAAGGATTCTGCCGCCGCCTGATACTCTCCCTGCTCGACCTGCTCCATGGCACGGATGTAATGAGGTCGGGCACCGGTTTCCAGGGCCTTCAGTTCCTGCACCAGGGGATCCTCCAGCGAAGGCATTTCCGGTCCCTGCAAGGCAAGCTGTCGACGGGCACCCTCGACATCCCCCAGGGCGCGATAGGCGCGAGCCAGCGGATAGTGGATACGACTGGCTTGAGGATCAATCGTCAGCGCCAGCTGAAACCGTTCAACGGCCCGCTCATAGTCCCGCTCCAGCAGATCGATCTGACCCAGGTAGTAGAGGGCAGCGGCGCGCAAACCGGGCGCGCCGTCTACACCCTCCAACACCTCGCGCGCCTGCTCAAAATCACTCAATTCGTACCAGGCGCGACCCAGTCGCAACCCCAGCGCAGGGTAGTCGGGATTGAACTGTGCCGCCTTTTCAAACCAATCGATAGCCGACCGCATGCGCCCGTCGGAAAAGGCCAGATAGCCGATATAGTAGGCCCAGCGGAAATTATCCGGCTCCAGGGCCTGGGCATTGATATAACTCAGTTCTGCCAGGGTGTGCACATCATAGAGCTGGTACAGGTTGCCCAGGTTTCCGAATGCCCAGGCCAGTTCTGCCGGATCGGACGCAGCGGAAGTGATGAGCTCCGCGGTCTTCTCCCTCGCCTCGTCCAAGGCCTTGCGGGCGGACGGTTCCGCCCCCGAGATATCCGCCTCCGGGATTCCCCTCAGTTTGCCCTGCCAGTGGGCCGGTGGTTCAGAGAGCGGGTCGGCCCAGGCAGGCCCGCATGCGGCGATCAATAAACCAATCAGACACCCCAGCAGCTTCGACCATAGACGATCTTCCCCGTGCATTCTGCCTGTGTATACCATCACTCCCCCTCTTCTTCGGCCGCTATGGCTGCTGCACCACCAGGGTGGTATCCACCCGCGTCACCGGCACTCTCTGACGCAGCCCCGCGGGCCAGAAGATCTCCAGGGAATCGACCTGTGTGGCCGCACCCAGCCCGAATGTCAGGGGCAATTCCATCTGTGCCATGTAACTGCGCGAGGGGACCAGTTCACGGCGCTGGGTGATACCCGCTGCGGTCAGTTCCACCCGGGCGCCGATAGCGGAACGGTTGGCGGACGACCCCACCAGCTGGACCCGCAGCCAATGGTGACCAAGCTGCTGCTCGTTTCGGAACAGGGCCGGTCGGCGACCATTCTGGGTGATCAACAGATCGAGATCGCCGTCACCGTCAATATCCGCATAGGCCGATCCCCGACCGACCAGGGGTTGGGACAGATCACCGGTCTGGCCTGCCAGGATGAATCGGTTGGGGCAATGGTCACCGCAGTTCCACAACAATTGAGGCGGCTGGGCATATTGCTGGCTCGGCTGCACCCGGTTGATCTCGTACTCGAGATGGCCGTTGGCCTGCAGCAGATCGAGTCGCCCGTCCAGGTCATAATCGAGAAACAGGGTGCCGAAGGTCAGTGCGAGACGCGACGGCGGGCCCAATCCTTCAAGAATCGCCTCGTCGGCAAAGGGTGGGCGACCATCGGCAGTAACATAGAGTGAACTCATTTCGTTGGCGAAATTGCCGACCAGGACCCCCAGATCCTGATCGTTGCGATACCAGGCGGCATCTATACCCATCCCACTGGTGGCCTTGCCGTCTCGGTCAAAGGCAATACCCTCGAACGCGCCAATCTCCTCGAAACTACCGTTGCCCAGATTGTGAAACAGGAAGTTCTGAGTCGTGTCGTTGGCAACGAACAGATCGATCCAGCCGTCACGATCATAGTCGGCGGGAACCACTCCCAGTGCCTTGCCCAGCGGCAGGCCGGAATTCGCGTCGTTCATCAGGATCCCTGCGGCGCGGGTTACATCGGTGAAGCGCCCACCTCCATCGTTCCGAAACAGGGTGCTGTTGGTGCCGACAAAATGGTCCGGCGCACCGTAGGCGCGGCCCAGGCCAGTGAGACGGAAGTCGATCTCCAGGTCGATCTTGGGTGACCATCTGACATAGTTGCCAACGAAAAGATCCAGATCACCGTCGTTGTCGTAATCGAAGAACGCGGCACTGCTGCTCCAGGCTTCGGGGCTCCCTGCCACCCCCGCCTCAGGGCCCATCTCGATGAACACCCCCTGTTCGTTGTGGAACAGATGGTTCCGTCCCAGGGTAGTAAGGAACAGATCGGTCCAGCCGTCGTTATCGTAATCGCCAATGGCCACCCCCATTCCGTAGCTGGTGAGAGCCAGCCCGGCGCTAGCGGTGACATCCTCGAACCGGCCGCTGCCATCATTGCGATAGAGCGCCTGCCGGGGGGGGGCTCCAGGTTTCTCGTGGCCGCTCCAGTAACTGGAGTTGACCAGAAAAAGGTCCGGGTCGCCATCGTTGTCATAGTCGAAAAAGGCCGCCCCACTGCCGATGGTCTCCGGCATCAGCCGCTCGCCGTATGCACCGCTGACATGCACAAAGGCGATACCGGCATCCTCAGTGATGTCGCTGAAATGCACCACCGGAGGACCCTGGTCGGGTGTGGCGCCAACAACCTGCGGGAGCTGAACCTCCGCTTCGACTATCGGCTCCAACGGGCTGGAGCGGTGCAGCCAGAAATATATGGCGGCTGCGATCACCGCCAGAATGGCAAGCACGGCCATAGAACGGCGAAAGGCGGAGCGGATCACGGCCTCACCAACAGAATGGGGGAATTCCACACGTCTTTTTTTCATCATAAATGGCTCCGATAGCGGACGGACCCAGTGGGTCAATCGATCCGCGAGACTACCTCACTCCTCTCGAGGGTGGGGTAAGCATCCGGACGCTGCAGATCATAGATGGCGATCGCTTCGGCTGCATGGTCGGCGGCCGGATTGAGCCGCCGATGGCGAGTGACCGCCTGTTCCACCGCGTGATCGTCGCGCCGATAGCGGTCGTGGAGGACACGGTGCCGGTCTGCGGCCTCTCTCCGGCCCAGCCCGGTCTCGACCAGCGCCAGGTTGTAATGGGCCTTGGCATCCTCCGGGTCAATCGCCAACACGCGCTGCAGCCAACTTCGGGCCTGCTCCAGGTATCCTGTTCTCGCCGCTTTACCGGCATCACCCCGCTCCCGACGCGCCCTATCATAGTAGACCCTTCCCAGCTCGTTGAGCGCCCGCGTATCCTGGGAGAAATCGAAGCGGCGGGCCTGGGCCTGGTTGAAACGGGTGGCGAGGAGGTCCTCGAGGCTGGCGATGGCCTGGTCGAGATTGCCGTATTCTCGATCAACCAGGGCTGAAAACCAGGACAGGGTCCAGGGCGGGGCCGGGGGATCGCTGCGAGCAGCCCGCTGCAGGGCCGCCGCTGTCTCTTCCAGGCGCCCCTCCTTGAAATAGACCCGGGCGAGATTGAGGGCACCGTGCGCCGGGGCCAGTTCCTCCACCCGCTTAAAGGCCGCTTCAGCCTGCCTCAGCTCACCCTTGGAAGACCCGCGATTCCCCTGCCGCAACAAGCCGATACCATAGTCGTTCCAGCGCTCCCAGGCCGCGATCGGGCTGGTCTGCCCGGCCAGCTCACCACGGTTTTCGGGCAGCGGCAATACTACCCGATCCTGGGCCAGGGTGGTGATCGGCAGGTCATTGTGTCGAAAGCCGTCGCCCAACACATGGCGCAGGAAACGGCTATCGAACTTGCGGTACTGCAGCTTCGCCTCGATCACCACCGGCCCCTGGAGATCCGACGGAAGCTGGAATTGATAATGCACCACCGACGCGGCCCCCGGAGGTATCTGGTGATCATAGAGCGCAACGAACACGTCCTGGGCGTTACGCCGCTCAATACGGCTCCCCTCCCGATCCAGCAGGTAACTATTGAGGAAATAGGACCAGGGGTCCACCTCTCCAACTTCATCCCGGCCGCCACTGCGACCGATGACACGGTCGCCGGCCGTGATGGTCAGCTCGAGCCAGAGTTCGTTTGAGTCGGTGGTGCCCTGGGTCAGCTGGTGACCGATGTTGAGGGTCCGGATCACCGTTTCCAGGAGATAACGCCGACCCGGCTCCAGGGTGGGCAGTTGCGGCCTTAACGGGGCGTGCAGGACACCATTGATCTCTCCCTCCTGCTTGATGCCGAACAGGTCCAGGCGAGCGGCATTCTGCATCATCCCACGCCTGATTTCATTGCCAGCCTGCCCCTTGTTCAGCAGATAGGGTACAGCGGTATTGGCTGCCGGAAACAGATGACTGTGCACGCTGCGGTGACCCGTGTCATTGAAATCCCGGGCAGCCGGGTCTTCAGATCTCACCAGCGGCATGTGGCAATGGGCACAGTTCGGAGTAGCACGCGGGGGATAGTAGAAACTGTCCACCCGGTGACCGGAAACACCGCTCAGAAGAAAACTGTCGTAGTGATCCTGGCCGCGCAGCCAGCGATAGCGGTTCAACTCATAGGGCAGATGCACCTTGTGGCAGGAGGAACAGAACAGTGCGGTTTTGTGGACAGGTTTCAGAAAGCTCTTCTTGTGAAAGGCCGGCTTAGCCTTGATCAACTGACGATTGAGCGCCTGAAAAAATGCGTTTTCACTGTTGGCGAAAGGATAACGGGGAGGATCCGCGATAGTGTAGCTACCGTTGCCAAGGGGGCTGTTGATCGCGGTTATCCCGTGGCAACCAACACAGGTGATGCCGGCGTGGCCGCCGGGATCGCGGTCCGGATTATAGTCGGGCTGGTCGAAACGACCGGAAAACAGCGGGACCTGATCGTGGCAGACGGCACAAAGCCGGGCTACCCTGACCTCACCGTCCCGCTCAAACAGAACCTGGCGGGCCTCCTCCACACTGAAGCGGTAGGCCGGGTTATTAAAGGAACTGAAACGGTGCATGCTGATGGCCGCCTGGTCGGCTATCTGCTGATGACATTCGGCACAGAACCGATCATTCATCAGGTGCTCTGCTGGAATCTGCTTCGCCCCCTGGAGACGCACCAGCGCCGGCGCGTACGCACCATCAATCATTTCGGGCAAAGTACGCCCCCGCAGCTGCAGCACCAGCAGGCAAGAGCCCAGAACTATGCCGGCTACTGCCCAATAACCACTGATTCGCCAACGGATCCTGGAACCCGCCAGCCGGTGCAGGACGAACAACCAGATCACAACCAGCGGCGACAGGACATGAACCCAATATGCAACCTGTCGCTGCTGCGGATCGTTGATTTCGAGAAAACCGAACCGGGTCAGCAGAATGCCCGACAGCAACAGCAGCAGTGCGACAATATACAGGCTGATTCCGGCGCGCTTGGCGTAGCGGTTGGGCCGCCACCTGGCGTTGCGCAGGTGCAGCACCCCGAACAGGACCAGCGGCAGCACCAGCACCAGACCAAGCAACAGGTGCAGCAGGAACATCAGCAGGTAGAGATAGTCCTGATAGCTATTGTCAGTAATCTGTTCCAGGACTGTGATCGTCGCCAGATAGACGGAGTTGACCGCCAGCAGGGCGAACAGCAGAAAAACCAGCCTTAACAGGTAACGTAGTCGGGGTCCGACTACTTGGCGAATTTGTTTGCGTTGGGTATTTCCCACCGGATGTTGCCTCCGCCTCCCGGAATCACGGCGGGAAACCCGCCTCTCCCCTAAACGGACCAGTGAACGCGAATAACTTATTTATTATACGGTAACTTGCTAAAGATGCGACCCAGTGGGTCAACTATACAACACAGAGGGGTGGGTGATATGGTCCTAGAACTTAACAATTCCATCCCCCATACCACCATGATGACCGCCCTTTCCAAGTCTATTCGAGCCACCTTTGGCGGGCTCCTCCTCTTTCTAGCCTGCAGCGCCCAGCTCGGGGCTCAAGTGCCCTCGGAGCCCTCCGTGCACACCTCCCGTCTCTCTCCTTCAAGCATGGAGATTCCTGTCCGAATATCCCTGGATCCACTGTCCGAGGCCGTGGAGAAAAGTGTCCCCTACCAGACCGGATATTGGCGTGGCTGGCACCGATGGCATGGAATCGATACCCAATACCGGGCCTGGCGCGGACCGCTGCGGGTAAGTATGCGGGGTGATGTATTGCGGCTGGAGGCCCATGTGCGCTACTGGATCAAGGCACGCAAGAAGGTATTGAACACCTTCGATCTGCAAGGCAGTTGCGGCGTTGACGAACCACCGCGGCAGGCCGTGGTCGGTGTGCTAGCCCGGCTCAATTGGGGACCCGACTGGAGTCTCCATCCCCAGTTTAAGATTCTTCCCACCCGCTTTCTGGATCCATGCGAAATGACAGCGGCGGATATCGATGTGACGCCGGTTGTCGAAGAGGTGTTCAAACAGCAGATGAAAGAAAGCCTGGCCACCACCCTTACGACCCTGCTCCCAGAGCTTAATGCGGTGCGTCAGCAGGCCGAAAAGATCTGGTCCCTGCTGCAGGAACCGGTGCATCTGGCCGAGGACAACTGGCTGGCGCTGCGACCCACCGCTGTTGCGCTCGCCCCGCTGCATGGACAAAACCGGACCCTCGACACTCATCTTGCGGTTATCTTCTATCCGACGCTCGGGAAAGGCTCCGCATCAAGCTCCCGGCCAAGCCCCCTGCCACCGCTGGGACTCTTCTACCCCCGGTCCTCGGGACTGAATATGAGGCTTGCCGTCGATCTCAGCTTTGCCGATCTGAGCAGGAAGGTCTCCACTGCCCTGGCCAGCCAGCCCTTCGAGTTCGAAAAGCGCAAGCTAAGCATCGCGGAAGTGCTACTGAGCGGGAAAGCCCAGGAATTGAGCGTAAAGGCAAGACTGACCGGCGATGCAGCAGGCATGCTGGAGGCCTGGGCTGATCTGGTATTTGCGCCGGACAAACAGCGCCTTGAACTGCAAAACCTCGAGTACGTCTTCGAACCCGAAGATCCTGCCGATGCCATGCTGGCGGACCTGTTCTACCTGAAAATCCGCCAGACCCTGGAGACCACGGCAAACCAATTGTTGGAAAACCAGTTAGGCGATTGGAAGCAACACCTTGGATCTGTGTTGACTCGCGTTGCGCCAGCGGATCTGAATCTCGATCTCTCATCGCTGAACTTGGGCTCGGCGAAAATAGATATGAGCGAACGCGGGGTCAATCTCGAGGGTGTTGCCACCGGCCGCATAAGAATATCGTTCCGCTAAAACATAAGCCGGCAATCGGTTCGTTCTTGCTTGTTGAAGAGTAACCAACCGAGTCTATCCAAAAATTCCAAAAAATCTAAAATTTTCAATAAATTTTATGAAATAGTTGAGTGATGACATTTAGTTTTCTATGCTTACTTTAAAACACGCTGAGCAGTTAAACAGTTTCAGCCAGGAAGGCCCGAGTAAAATCGGCCGAGAACGGAGAATTCCGCAACCGGAAGCCAGGATAATGTTACGATTAACGATTCGGCAAGCCGACGTAAACATGATCATACAATTCAGACATAAGGGTATGTAGTTGCAATGAAGCAGATGATTGGGGCAGTTTCGATACTCATACTGCTGAGTGCCTGCACCTCCCCATTCTGGGGGCAGAGAAACGACTCGGAGCAAGAATCCAAGCCACGGACAGAGCCTCTCAGTGATGGCGAGTTAGCGCTTCGGCTTACCGGGATTTCGTTGTCTGCGGTGGAAGATTCGCGCGGTGTGGCAGTGAATCTAAAGGATCTCTCTTTTGCCTCGGGGAAAACGGGGCTTGATCACAAGGACCGTAGGACACTACGCGACCTTGCCAAGGTGTTGAACGACCCTCTGGTCAACGACCGACCGATCGCCGTGGAGGGACATACCGACTCCATCGGCAGCGCGGCCTACAACCTCGACCTCTCCAAAAAAAGAGCCCAGACCGTCGCACAGGAATTAATCTTCAATCAGATTCCGGCAGAGCGCATCACCGTGCGCGGGTATGGCGAAAAATTTCCACTTGAGGCGAATACCAAACCTGACGGTTCGGATAATCCCACTGCCAGAGCGAAAAACCGGCGAGTAGAGGTAATCATCGGACATTCAGACAGCAAAGTCCCGGATAGAGACACGCAGCAATAACGTCTCTGCCGAGGAGGAGAAGGACATGCTTGGCCGTTTTTTCAATTTTCAGGAAAACCCTTTTAACCTGACCCCGGATCCCCGGTTTTTCTATGCCAACTCTATGTACCGGGAGGCATACGACAAGCTATATGGCGTATTGAAGGAACGCAAGGGGTACATGGCATTGACGGGCGAAACAGGGGCCGGAAAAACAACCCTGCTGAAAACCCTGTTGAACAATCTGGACGTAAGCTACCGCTGCGTCTATTTCGAGTATTCCAATCTGACCTTCGACGACTTCCTCGGTCTCGCCTGCAAAAAGCTTGGGCTGGAGACAGAAAGGGATCTGTGCGGAGACGTCCTGAAAACGTTTCTCATCGAACAGGCGCAAAAGGGGGTCACGATCGCCTTCATTATCGATGAGGCACAAAACATGCCGCTCGCGTCCCTGGTGGAAATCCTGACCTTCACCAACGGGATGTCGGAACAAGAAAATCTTGTCCAGATCTTGCTGTCGGGACAACCCCAGCTGGAGACACTACTCGAACACCCCCAATTGCTTCCGCTCAAAGAACAGTTCGCTATCCACTACCGGCTTGCACCACTGCCAAGCGAAGAGGTGGATAACTTCATCCGCCATCGTCTCAGCATTGCCGGAAATTCGACTGGCGACATCATTACCAGCGGGGCCATGCAGCAGGTCGCACGACACGCTGGGGGCAGGCCAAGACTGATCAACATGCTATGCAGCAGGGCCTTGATAACCGCCTATGCCACCTCTCAGAAAAGGGTGTCCGCAGAGGTCATGGTGGATGCTATCCAGGACTTGAGGGAAGAGCAGGGAGACCCGATTAATATCCGGCAGCAGAGGCCGCCGGAGCAAGTAGCGACAGGGACTGCTGAATCAACACACAACGGACCTTCCGCTATTCCTGCTGCTGCCGCTAGTGTTACTGCACCAGGGAACGAAGTACGTGTCGTTATGCCCTGGAAAGAGGACGAGAGACAGCAAGAGCACCGATTCAAAACGTCTCTCTCGACGGGAATCGAGGCAACTCGCAAAACGCTTCGCCAGGGTGTGGAGAAACTGTCCAGGCTTGTCTCCGAACGGACCAGCGAGCAACCCGGGGCAAAGGAAACGGGGCATAAGGAACACCCATTCAAAGCGTTTCTCTTGGCGGGAACCGAGGCGACCCGCAAAGCACTTCGCCTGGGGATGCAGAAACTGTCGGGGCTAATCTCCGAACTGTCGAGAGGGAAACCCGGGGGAAAAGAAACCGAGAATCGGGAACACCCATTCAAAACGTCTCTCTCAGCGGGAATCGAGGCAACCCGCAAAGCGTTTCGCCCGGGCATTGAGAAACTATCAGGATTGATCTCCAGACAACCGATTGGATTGGGGAAAGGGGCGGCGATAGCGGCTCTGGTTTGGTTGCTGATTTACCCCGCGCTGGAGCAGAAACCAGAAACCCTTGAGTCCGTTGTCACAGGAGATATGACCGCACAGACGGCGACGATACAAAAGGAGCACACTGTCTCGTTAAATGCTCCATCGACCGCACCCGAGCCCGCTTCTGCGACGCCCCCCTCGGAAAATGCCGGCCGCACCTTCTACGCCAGTAACCAAAACGGCAGCGTAGAGCTGATCGAAACCAATGTCTCCGCGGTGGTCACCAATCAGATCAATGACACGGTGATAAAGTCACAGCAGGACCTGGAGCTAACCCTGCTGGAAAACCTTCCAACGGGGCTCACAAGACTTCCCGGTAAAGCGGTTGCTACAACAGCGGATTCAGAAGCCAGACAGAAGAATCTAGAGCAGAAACTGCGCGCCTCCGAGGAGCGGCTGGCCCAGACAGAAGCAGAATTGGCACGAAACCGTGAGGAACTTGACAAGGCTCATGCCAGGATCCAGGAAAATGAGAACAAAATGGCGGCATACATCAGCGAGATCGGGCAGTTGCGTAACGAAAGCAACGAGCTGAAATACCGAATGGTCTCTTTTCCGGAACATCTGGCACTAAAGAATATCAGCAAAACGGAAGTCCCAGACTCCCGCCCCGCGGAGCAACCGCGTGTCCTGGCTCAAGCGAGCTCAGATGTAAAGCGCCAGATGCCCATTGAGACGACCTCACGGGTCGACCGGCTACTGGAGCGCGCGGATGAGCTGATCAAGGCCCGGCATCTGACCACCCCGGCCGGTAACAACGCTTTTGAAATCTTCAGTCAGGTGCTGAAAATTGACCCCAACAATGAAGCAGGACTGAACGGAATTGAACAAATCAGGCAGCAATACCTGGCCTGGGGTGCCCGGGCACAGAAGAAGAGAGATTGGTTAAACGCCGGCAACTACTACAAAAAGATCCTGGCAATCGACCCATCGAATCCGACCGCAGAGGCTGGTCTGCGAGAGTCCCTCGAATACGCAACAAGGAGTGACGAGAAAGCCGGCACGGAGGCATTGGCGAAATCCAGGGAGTTGGAGGATGCCCGTCAACGATTGGCTCAGATGGGGATAGCGGCAACACCCAAAGCGCTGTTGATCAATGCGGAGCAGGGTAATATCGACGCGGTGAATGCCCTGTTGGCCGCAGGCGTGTCGCCGGATGCAAAGTTGTCGGGGGGCTGGACGGCGCTGATGTCCGCAGCAACACATGGCCACAACGTGGTGGTACGAACACTGCTGAGACAAGGTGCCGATGTGAACATTAAAAACGACGATGGAAAAACAGCACTGACGGCAGCCGCCTGGAACGGTCACAGCGACGTGGTGAAGGAACTGCTCGACAACGGAGCAAGAGTGAACGAACAAAACAATGACGGCTGGACAGCCTTGATGTATGCCGCGTGGAACGGCCACCGCCAGGTAGTGGAGACCCTGCTGAAAGGAGAGGCCAAGATCGGCGTCAAAGACCAAAACGACTGGACAGCCCTGACCGCAGCCTCCAGTGAGGGCCATGTGGAAATCGTAAAAATTCTCGAAATGGCGGGGGGGTCTTAACAGAGCCGGATCAGTGGAAGCGCAGGATGATTGTGTTTCTCTGGCCCCGTCCCCCTGCGGCCGATTACTCCGGAGGAGAGAAAAATGGATTGGAGCGCATTAAAACAGGGAGAAATCTACCCGGAGGAAGCAATCACAGCTCGCCTGCAGGAAGAACTGCCGCGATGGCAGCTCGAAAATGGTGGAATACAGAGAAGCTTTAAAACCAGCGGCTGGAAAGGGACCTTGATGGTGGTCAACGCCATCGGCCACCTGGCGGAAGCGGCGTTTCATCACCCTGACCTGGCTGTTTCCTACGCTGCTGTCAAGGTGAAGTTAACCACCCACTCAGCCGGCGGGGTCTCCGACAAGGATTTCGAACTGGCCAGGAAGATAGAGGAGGTCATCATGTGGCGGCCGGGCAACAAACCCGGCGCCCTGGAGGGGACGCCTGACGATCCACGATTTACATACCTGCTATACGACGAATGAGGGTATCCCGGAGGCGGACTATCCCTGCAACTCTTGCCACGCTTCTCAGCGCTTGAAAAATCGCAGCCGGTTGGCGTTGCTAACGACAGTCACCGACGACATCGCCATCGCGGCACTGGCGAACATGGGCTGCAGCAACCAGCCGGTAAAGGGGTAAAAAAGCCCGGCCGCGAGTGGAATTCCGACGATATTGTAGATGAACGCCCCGAACAGGTTCTGTTTGATATTGAGAATGGTCGCAGCCGACAGGCGTATGGCGGTACTGACATGAGCCAGTGAATCCCCCGCCAGGGTGATGTCCGCGTTGTCTATTGCCACATCCGTTCCACTGCCGATGGCGAAACCGGTGTCGGCCTGGGCCAGTGCCGGGGCATCATTGACCCCATCTCCCACCATGCCCACCGTACAGCCCTTATCCTGAAGTGCTGCAACCACTTTAAGCTTGTCGCGCGGAAGCACTTCACTGTGCACTTGGTCAATGCCCAGTTCCCTGGCCACCGCCTGGGCAGTAGCGCGATTATCCCCGGTGCACATGACGAGATCGACGCCCAGCTTCCGCAGCATTGCAATTGCCGCGGGGGTATCCCTGCGTATCGGATCTTTCAGAACCAACAGTCCCCTGACCTGTTCGGAATTGGCCAGCCAGACGGGCGTCCCCCCCTGCTCCGCCTGAACGTCGGCGCTCTGCAGCAACGATGCGGGAAGCACTATGCCCTGTTCGGTTAGGTACTGCTGGTTACCGAGATACCAGTTCCGCCCCTCAATATTACCCCGGATCCCGCGGCCTGAGACCGCCAGGAACTCAGCCACCGGCAATAGTTCACTGCCCTGTTCCCTGGCTGCCACGGTGATAGCCTCAGCCAGCGGGTGTTCTGAGTTTGTCTCCAGACTGGCAGCCAGCTGCAGTATCTCCGACACTGATTCATCGTTCGGGGTTAGGACCGAGGTCACTCGGGGTCGGCCTTCGGTCAGGGTACCTGTCTTGTCCACCACCAGGGTGTCCAGTTGACTGGCACTCTGCAGGGCATCACTGTTGCGGATAAGGATATTGAACTCGGCGGCCCGGGCCGTCCCTACCATGATAGCAATCGGGGTCGCCAACCCCAGGGCACAGGGACAGGCAATCACCAGCACCGCGATGCCGGTGGTCAATGCATAGGCCAGCGTGGGCTCCGGCGCGAAGTGATACCAGGCGAAAAAGGTCAGGATAGAAATGGCGATTACCACCGGAACGAAAACAGCAGAGACCCTGTCCACCAATCTCCCGATTGGCGGCTTGCTAAGCTGGGCCTGTTTCACCATCCGGATAATGTGGGCAAGGGTTGTATCCTCTCCCAGGCAGGTCACCTTAGAAACGAAGGAACCGCTGCTGTTTATACTGCCACCGGTCACCGTATCACCCACGCCTTTGGCGACCGGCATCGACTCTCCGGACAACATGGACTCATCCACGCTGGACCCCCCGGAAACCACCTCCCCATCGATGGGGACCTTCTCTCCCGGCCGAACCCTGATCTCATCACCCAGGCGTAACAGGGAGACCGGGATATCCACTTCAACATCACCACGCACCAGCATTGCCGTTTTTGGCACCAGCCCCAGCAACGAACCGATAGCCTCACTGGTGGTCCGTTTTGCCCGCACCTCCAGGGCATGCCCGAACTGCAGGAAGGCCAGGATCAGGACCGACGCATCAAGATAGAGGTGATTGCCTCCACCCGGGATAAAATCCGGATTGGCAATTACCATCACCGAGGAGACCCAGGCCGCGGAGGTCCCCAGGGCGATCAGTGTATCCATGTTGGCCGCCAGATAACGGGCCTTTTTCACGGCGGTAAGATAGTAGTTTCTGCCACTGAACCACATGGTGGCGAGACAGATAATGGCGACGATCGACCAAAACGGCTGACCGGCAGTTGAATGCAGCGACGGTGTCAGACCGGACATCTCGCCGGCCATCAGCCCCGCACCCACGACCCCGGCGACGATGGCCCGGTGCCAGGAGTGGCGGATCTCCTTCTTGGCCTCCGCCGCCTGCTCCGCGTATGGGTCGCGAAACTCCTCCTTCAGCAACGCCGGGTAACCGGCATTTTGCAGCCGGATCAGAAGGTCCGCCGGATGCTGATCCGTGGTGATCCGCACTTCTGAACCGCTGAAGAGCACATCCGCCTGGGCATGCCCCTGAGTCAGAAGCCCCCTTATCCGTTCCTGGTCTCCCGCGCTGCCAGCGCTCCCCAAAGAAATAACAAAAACGCCGGCGGGATGCTGTGCCTCGATCAGTCGAGCATCGTAGCCGTGCTCGATGATGGCCTGAACCACCGCCTCCGGCGCGCCTCCGCTGACCAGCGCCTGTTTTTCCACCAGGTTTACCGAGGCACCAACGACTCCGTCCACCCCGCGAATCGCCTGCTCAACGCTGGCGACGCAACTGGAGCATGTCATGTCGCCAACCTGTATGGCGTAGTCCGGATCTGTGACCGCTTCGTGGGTTGTCAGCCGATCCTGTGGTTCGGGAACCGGGCAGCTCCTCGGGCTATCTTCCGCAGACGTCGCAGTATAGCCCGCCTGCTCGATGGCACTGACCACCTGCTGGCGGGTACCTCCGGTCACCTCCGCCTGTTTCTGATCCAGGCTCACCCTTACCTTGGTAACTCCGGCGACGGCGCGAACCGCGTCTTCAACCGCACGGGCACAATGCTCGCAGCTCATACCCTCAACCGAGAGCTGGTAGGACCGGCCAGCGGTTTCAGCCCTGGATTCGGAGTCATTCGCCAAAGAATTCACCATCACCCATCGCTGGCAGGATCAATCCGGGCCTTACGCAACGCCGCGCTCAATGGGATCAACGGAAGCGCTGGCACTACTGTTCAATCCGCCGCGCCGGGTAACCCTTTTCAGTCAGACTGGCGATTGCCTCGTCGACGTCGATCGCCCCCCGCACCTCGGCCCAGTGCCCATCCAGGTCCACCACCACCTCCTGACTGCCCGGCACGGACTCCAACACTTCCTTTACCGATGCCACACAACCACCGCATTTCATATTGTCAACGTGAAGTTTCATCATTCTGCTCCGCGAAATACCTGATCAAGTGTCGTTTTCGCCGCCCAGTGCATCCCGCACCCGCTGCAGACGGGAACGCACCTCCGAGGCGAGGGGTTCCACATCAGGCCGGTTGACCAGGCTCAACACGGCTTCCGGGTCCATGAAGGAGACCCTGATAGCGCCCTCTTTGTTCTCCTGCACCACCACGTTGCAGGGCAACAGCAGACCTATGTCTGGTTCCGCCTCCAGTGCCTGGGCGGCCAGCGTCGGGTTGCAGGCCCCTAGAATCTTATACGGCTTCTTGTCGATGCCCAGTTTGGCCTTAAGCGTAGCCTGAACATCTATTTCCGTCAGCACACCAAAACCCTCTCCCTTGAGCGCCTCGGTGACCTTGTCGACCACCAGCTGAAAACTGCCATTAAGGGTTGTGGAAAATCCGTACATCTGTCTCTCCTCATTCTGTTGCTTACTTGTTGATACTAAGCCGTATTGTTTTCCCGGAACAGGGCTGTTGCCGGAGCGCGAAAAGGTTTGCCCTGAGCGGCCGGCTTCAGTCGATCGGGATGTCCCGTGCATCATCGGTAATCCGCCCGGCTTTTCCAACCTTTTTTTATCCAGGGCCTGTTAACACGATGCGGACATCCATCGACGAAGGCCATTTTTCCCTTCAATCCGACACCGGCAGGCCCTCCGACCCCCTTTCCGCCCGCAGGAGGGACTCCAGCAACCGGTGATCGTCGAAATGGCGGCGCCCGATGAATGCAATGGCATGAGTACCCGGTTGCCGCATCGCCCCCGGGCTCAGCACTCCAAACGACCAGAGCAGATACCGCTCCGCACGCTCACTGCCCGCTACCAGTCCATCGGGGCCAAACAGGCTGCGGCGTCCACCGCCAGGCAGCGACAGGGACAGCAGATCCCGGTAGTCTAGCAGTTGGTAGGGGATGCCCGCTGTCGCTCTGGTCATATCACTATAGACAGCCTGCAGATAATGGGTTCCAGCCGCCAACCTTAAAATCAACCGCTGTGTTGACTGCCATGCCGGGGCGGTCATCGGAACCAGCACCGGCTCTTCCCCGGTCGACAGTGGCCGCAGCTGGTAGCCGAGCGCCGGTAACAATTGATAATAGCAACCGCAACCGTGAATGCTGTCGTAGGCCAGGGGGCGCGCGTGGGTATCGAGGGTGACCCGCCAGATCACCGCATCAAGATGCCCGCTGTAGATATCGCCGGTATCGCGGGCAGGAAACCAGAACAGGTAGTTGAGCTGCAGCAGCGTCCGCTCCCGGAAGCGGGTATAACTCGGGTAGCGGTAAACTACCGGTTGGTCGGTATCGACCACGGTGCTGCCATCCTTGTCCCATCCCATGTGGCCAATATGATCAGCCTCATTGAGGGTATCGATTTCGATGATCGGGGCAAATCGCTGAAACAATCGGTCCAGCAGGGGCTGGTCCGGCGGAGTTATGCCCAGAAGGGAAGGTTCAACTTCCTGCAATCGGGAGGAGAGTGAAGTGGGCTGGCCGCCTGAAAACGGACGGTAGCGAACCAGCCTGCCACGCAACGGAAGCTCCCCGGGCGGCAACAAGAAAGGCTGTTGTAATCGCTTATGCAACTCGATTACCGACCGATGTGCCAGCAGGCTGGCCAGGGGATAGAGACCGACAACCCGGCGCCAGGTGAGGTAGTTGTCGGGCACCTCGACGACGTTTTGCAACACCGCCAGGTGCCTCCTGTCCTGCTGCACCTCGCGGGCCAGCTGACCGCTGCATTGCTCCAGCCAACGGCCCGCTCCCTCTCCATCCCGAGCGGTCGGCACGGCGTGACGATCTGCCGGCAGGTTATCCAGTTCCAGGCGCCTCAGTTCCAGGTCGAGACGGGCCAGCGCCGCTATCCACTGCCGATAGTGCGCTGTATCCTCAAGCTCGTCCCGGAAGGAGGCAAGAAAGCGGTTCGATCTCAGAAACGGATAACCCGGTATGGCGGCGGCACTGGCATCGCGGACGCCGGCAATGGCAACAGCCTCATCCAGGTCCGAATAAAACTGCAGACAATCCCTCGCGGGTAGCGCTTGAAGGGGTGAAGTTGGGCCAGTAGCGCATCCTCCAAGCGCACCGAACAGCAATAAAAGGAGCGGAATCCAAACGATCCTAGGCAAGTTTTCGGACCTCAATAGATAGTTACCCAGCCTCTCATCCAATCCAAAGAGCGGCTTTTATTGAGAATAGTTTTCATTCGTAATAATATCCTAGAAAACCCCTATAGCAACCTGTTTTCAAAGATACCCTGAGGTATTCCGAGATGTACAACAAGCTTCTGGCCTCACTGCTGGTTCCGCTGGCCCTCTACACGACGCAGACCCTGGCCGACGAGGTCAATGTCTATTCCGCCCGCAAGGAAGCGCTGATCAAACCGCTGTTGGAGCGGTTCTCGAACGAAACCGGGATCCAGGTCAATCTGGTGACCGGAAAGGCGGATGCCCTGCTGCAGCGGCTGCGAAGCGAAAACCGGAACTCCCCGGCAGACCTGTTGATCACCACCGATGCGGGCCGGCTCTACCGGGCCAAGGCGGCAGGCGTATTGCAGGCCGTAGAGTCTGAAATTCTCCAGGCCTCGATACCGGCATCTTACCGCGATCCCGAAAATCATTGGTTCGGACTTTCGATCCGGGCACGCACTATCGTTTATGCGAAGGAGCGGGTCAAACCGGAGGAGCTCTCGAGCTATGAAGCACTGACGGATTCCCGCTGGAAAAACCGGCTTTGTATCCGTTCCTCCGGCAACATCTATAACCAGTCGCTGACCGCGTCCATGCTTGTCGCAGACGGCGCATTGAAGACTGAACACTGGGCTAAGGGCCTGGTAAAGAATTTCGCCCGACCGCCCCAGGGCGGAGACCGGGACCAGATCAAGGCTGCCGCCGCGGGACAGTGCGATATCGCCCTCGCCAACACCTATTACCTGGGAACGATGATTCATTCGAAGAATGCAGAAGAGCGCGAGGCCGCTGGCAAGATGGCCATCTTCTGGCCCAATCAGGCGGGGCGCGGAGTCCATGTGAACGTCAGTGGCGCCGCCGTCACCGCCGCTGCACCGCACCGGGAAAACGCCATCCGGCTGCTGGAGTTCCTGGCGGGCGACGAGGCCCAGCGGTGGTACGCCGCAAGCAATCACGAATATCCGGTCAATCCCGATGTTGGATGGAGCGAGACGCTCAAGTCCTGGGGGACGTTTAAAACAGACTCGATCAACCTCTCTCTGCTTGGCGAATTGAACCCGGAAGCGGTCAAAATCATGGATCGTGCGGGCTGGAAATAGGCGCCCATCACCCGTCCCAGGGAGTTGATCCACTTGTCCTCTGCGGTTTCCAGCCTCTCCTCTTCCACCGGCGACACCCTTTGGCGCTGGGGTCCGCCGGCTGTGGCTGTCCTGATGGCGATCCCGGTGCTGGTGATCTTCAGCTTCGTACTGCATCCCGCCGGCGAGGTGTGGCAACACCTGGTGGAGACGGTGCTCCGGGACTACGTGGTCAACTCCCTGTTATTGATGACCGGGGTCGCCATCGGTACCCTGTCGATCGGCGTCTCCTGCGCCTGGCTCACCAGCATGTGCCGCTTTCCCGGACGGCGTCTGTTCGAGTGGGCACTGCTGCTGCCGATGGCGATACCGGCCTATATCATTGCCTACACCTATACCGGTATGCTCGATTTCTCCGGACCGCTGCAGACGCAGCTTAGGGAGTGGACCGGCTGGGGCTATGGCGACTACTGGTTTCCCGAGATCCGTTCCCTGGAGGGTGCGGCCCTGATGCTCTCCCTGGTGCTCTATCCCTATGTCTACCTGCTGGCCCGCGCCTCATTCCTTGAGCAGTCGGTCTGCGTCCTCGAGGTCAGCCGCACCCTGGGCAATGGCCCCTGGCGCACATTTTTTAACGTCGCCCTGCCACTGTCCCGCCCTGCCGTCATCGCCGGACTCAGCCTGGCCCTGATGGAGACCCTGGCCGACTATGGTACGGTGCAATATTTTGGGGTAAGCACATTCACCACCGGTATTTTCCGCACCTGGTTCGGACTCGACAACAGTCCCGCGGCCGCTCAACTATCGGCCATGCTGCTCGGCTTCGTCTTCCTGTTGATCATCCTGGAGCGCTGGTCCCGACGACACATGCGTTTTCACCACACCGGCCGCCGCCGGGTATCCCCGCCCCGGTTCGATCTTACTGGCTGGAACGCCGCGGCCGCCTTCGGCATCTGCGGTGGCGTTCTGTTGCTGGGTTTTCTCCTTCCCGCCAGCCAACTGGCAGTCTGGAGCTGGGCGACCTATGGCGAAATGGTGGACGCCAGCTTCCTAGCCCTCACCTGGCACAGCTTTCTGCTGGCCGCCTCGGCCTCGCTGCTGGCCCTGCTGCTGGCCCTGTTACTGGGATACGGCAAGCGACTCCACAATCGGCCCCTAACCCGCATCTCGGTTCGCATTGCCGGTATGGGCTATGCAGTTCCGGGGACCGTCATCGCAGTCGGTGTCATGCTGCCCTTTGCCTGGTTCGACAACACCCTGGACAGTTGGCTGCGGACCCGGTTCGACATCTCCAGCGGGCTGCTCCTGAGCGGCACCCTGGTGGCGCTGCTGTTCAGCTACCTGGTTCGTTTTCTCGCCGTCTCGCTGCAGACGGTAGAGGCCGGGTTGGGAAAGATCGGCCGCAGCGTGGACGATGCCGCTTACTCTCTCGGCTACCAACCGGCCGGGGTGCTGGGACGCGTTCATCTGCCGATGATGAGGGCAAGCCTGTTTACCGCCCTGCTGCTGGTGTTTGTCGATGTGCTGAAAGAACTACCGGCGACATTGATCCTGCGCCCCTTCAATTTCAATACCCTGGCGGTACGCACTTACGAACTGGCATCCGACGAACGACTCATGGATGCCTCCAGTGCCGCCCTCGCCATTGTACTGGTCGGGGTCTTGCCTGTGATCCTCCTGAGCCGCAATATCCGCCGACTGGGGCCAGCACATGAATAACCAGCTGGAATTGAACGGCGTCTCCGTTGCCTACGGTCACAAGATCGCAGCGAAGGAAATCTCCTTTTCCCTGGCTCCCGGCCAGATCGGGTGCCTGCTCGGCCCCAGTGGCTGTGGCAAGACCAGCCTGCTGCGGGCCATCGCCGGCTTCGAGCCGCTGGCTCAGGGTGAGATTCACCTTCACGGGAAACTGGTCAGTCGCCCGGGTGACCGGGTACCACCCGAGCAGCGTCGGGTCGGTATGGTATTTCAGGACTTCGCCCTCTTCCCGCACCTCAATGTTGAAAAAAACATCGCCTTTGGTCTACGGCGACTGACGGTAATCGAGCGCAGACGGAGGGTGGAAGAACTGTTGGCGCTCACCGGTCTCGAGGGGGCGGGCTCGACCTACCCCCACCAGCTCTCAGGCGGACAGCAGCAGCGGGTAGCCCTGGCCCGTGCAATGGCCCCGAGGCCGGAGATACTGCTCCTGGATGAGCCCTTCTCCAACCTGGACGTGGAACTGCGGGAGCAGCTTGCGGGCGAGGTGCGCGACCTGTTGAAACGCGACCGGGTCACCGCGATCCTGGTCACTCACGATCAGCTGGAGGCATTCGCCATGTGCGACCTCATCGGTGCCATCCATCAGGGCCAGCTGCAGCAGTGGGACAGCGCCTACCGGCTCTATCACAACCCGGCCAATCGTTTTGTCGCCGACTTTATCGGTCAGGGCTCGATCCTGGATGCCAGGGTGCTGGATGCGGCACGCCTTATCACCCCCCTGGGAGAGATCGAGGGAGCGGTGCCAAAGGGTTGTCCGCCTGGCTGCCAGGTGCAGATACTGTTACGACCAGACGACGTCTTCCTGACCCGGGATAGCCCGTTGCGCGGGGTGATCCTCAAAAAGGCCTTCCGTGGCTCGGAATATCTCTATACCCTGGGCCTGGCCGACGGCAACCAGGTCTTGTCGCTGATGCCCAGCCACCAGGATATGGCGGTGGGAACGGAGACCGGCCTGGGGCTGGATGTCCGGCATCTGGTGGTGTTCCGGCCAGATCAGATCGCTGGCGATAAACCTCTGGAACACACCGGTTTCGTGAGTAACACCTTCACCAAGCCATAATCTATGGCCGCTTGTCCCCTTCTCCCTCCGGACGGGACCATTGCCGGCGATTGATGGCGCAATAACCGCTGATTTTCCCAGCGAAGGGCAGTAGCAGCATGCCGGGCAAACGATTGACCTGCCTTGGGTCCCGATAGCCGTGAATACCGATGACCATCCCCTGGTGTCCGCCCCGGGGTTGATCGCGATAACTGCCAAACAGCCGATCCCACCAGGGCAGGTTGAAGCCGAAATTACTGTTGGCTTCATCGTCCTCCACCGAATGATGCACCCGGTGCATATCCGGGGTAACCAGGAACCAGCGCAGTACCCGGTCCGTTGCGAGCGGAATCTTCACGTTACTGTGATTGAGCATGGCGGTGGCGTTGAGCAGCACTTCGAATATCATGACGGCCACCAGCGGCGGCCCGAGCACCATGATGGTGGCGAATTTGATCAGCATGGAGAGTATGATCTCGAGCGGGTGGAATCGGGCGCCGGTGGCCACGTCGTAATCGGGGTCCGCATGGTGAACCAGCACGTGCTGCAGATATATCACACAGTCCATTGCGATTACCGATACCGCTGCGGCCAGCCAGAAGGGCAGCTCGAAATAATTGAGCAGACCCCAGCCACGGGCTGCCGCCAGGGCGGCCATGCCCGCCGCAGCGGCGGGAAAGAGCAGGCGCAGAATCAGGCTATTGAGAAATACCATGCCCAAATTGTTAATCCAGCGCAGCCGTTTCGAAATGCCGAGGGCCCGGCGTGGGGCCGCCATCTCCCACAGGGCCATCGGCACAAAGACCGCGAAGAAAAACCCCAGGCGGATGTGGATCTCGTAGTGCAGGATCAGACTATTCCAATTCATGGCTACCTTTTAACCTTTCCGTTGGACTATCCTGCAATAGAAAACCGCAAGTGGATTTATGCGGCGCGGGAGCCCCACCACCACGAGTGGTGGCGGAGGATGGTTCGCACCGGCTGCCAGAATTAGCGCCAGGGCAGACCAGCGGCAGTTCATTCCCCATCAACTATAATACCTCTCACCCCGAAAAAAACGCTGCCTGACGATCGATTGCCGGAGCAGTGCCCGTTCTGCTTGCGGCCGGCGGGCTTGCGCGATGACCAGCGCTAACAAGGCAGAATCAACCGGAGGAGATAAACGATGACCGCCCCAAGGTTTCTGCGTTTTTGCAGTTCGTTTCTTTTAAACGGCAACCGGTTACAGGCGCTGGTGCTGCTCGGCGCCGCCATGGCCCTGATCACTTCCTGCACCTGGTCGCAGCGGGGCTCATCCCTGGGGGTACCCGGTGTGCGTGGCGGCGTCATCACCACCAGCGAACCCAATGCGGCGAGGGTGGGGGCGGAGATTCTGCGTCAGGGCGGTAATGCCATCGATGCCGCCGCGGCGGTACAGTTCGCCCTGAATGTGGTGGAGCCCCAGTCATCCGGAATCGGCGGCGGTGGCTTCATGCTGGTCTATCTGGCCAAAGAGAAAAAGGTATTCGCGGTGGAGTCTCGGGAGAAGGCCCCGGCGGCGGCGACCCCGGATATGTTCTTGCCCTTTGTCGACCACGGCAGTTCGGCATTCAGCCTGGCATCCACCAGCGGCCTGGCGGTCGGTGTTCCGGGAACACTCCGCGGGGTGACCACCGCGCTGGAGAACTGGGGGACCATTTCCCTGTCGGAGTCATTGACTCCGGCCATCGAACTCGCGGAAAAGGGCTTTCGAGTCGGGCCCAGGCTGGCCAAAAGCAGCAAGAGCCCCCGCCTGCAGAGCGAGCCAGGCAACCCCGCGTACGATGAGGCCCGTAAGGTGTTCCGCCCGCACGATGCACCTCTGGTCGAGGGGCAGCTATTGGTGCAACCTGATCTGGCAAAGACCCTCAAGCTGATCTCTGCGCAGGGCCCCGATGTCTTCTACCAGAGAGAGGGAGAGATCGCCAAGGCGATCATCGAAACCCAGCGGGCAACCCGTAGCGATCCTGGGACCGGTATTGAGATTGCCGCCGGTGCGGGGCGGATGACGGACGGGGATCTGGAAAACTACAAGGTGGTCATCCGCGATCCCATCGAGGGTGACTATCGCGGCCTGACCATCAAATCCATGGGGCCGCCCTCCTCCGGCGCCCTCACCGTGATCCAAATCCTCAAACTGATCGAGCGTTTCCCCATTGGAGACAAGGCGCAGGGATACGGCTTCGGGACCACCCGCACACTGAACGTTATGATCGAGGCCATGCGGCTGGCCTTCGCTGATCGCGCTGTCTGGATGGGAGACGAAGATTTCGTCGATGTGCCCACCGAAGGGCTGTTGGACGACGACTATGTTGCCATGCGCAGCGCCCTGATCGATCCAGATGCCCGTCAGGCTGCAGTGACAGCGGACGATCCCCGTCCCTACGAACTGGCTGCCGTCAAAACAGGCTCCAAACTGGCCAGGGTTTCCCCGGAGATACCCAAGGGAGTCAATACCACTCATTTCACCATAGTCGACAGGGACGGCAATATCGTCTCCTACACCAGCACGATAGAATCAGGCTGGGGTGCGGGCCTGATGGTGCCGAGGTACGGATTTCTTCTCAACAACGAACTCACAGACTTCAATTTCGTCCCGGCCTACAACCCGGATCCCGACAACTTCAATCCGGGAGCCAACGATGTGGCGCCCGACAAACGCCCACGCTCCAGCATGGCGCCGACCCTGGTATTCCACGGCAAACGGCCGGTGGCCGCCTATGGCTCGCCCGGCGGCTCAACCATCATCGACTCGGTGCTCGGGGTCAGTATAAATCTCATCGATCACGGCATGGATGTCCAGGAAGCGGTGGACGCACCACGCATCGCGCAGACCAGCGCCAACGGCAGTGTACGGCGCGAGATCGGTTTCTCGGAGAAGGTAATTAAGGAACTGGAGGCCTTGGGGCACACCCTGGGTAATCCGGCAGACATCGGCTCGGTGCAGGCGGTAGTCATCGATCGGCACGGTAAACGCCAGTATGGTGCTGCCGACCGGCGTCGGGTTGGCGCCATTGTCACCCTGAGCAGCGACGAGATCGTGGATAAGGGGGGAAAACAATGAATTTACCGGCCGGGTGCATTTTTGTTGAACAAGTACTTCATCGAATGCGATAACCTGAGTGGCAGCTAACACAGGCAGCCGTGGTCTCCGACAGTATTTTATAGGCTGGCAACAGCTCGCCTTCCTGTGCTTTCAAGGCAAATCGGCTTGCTGCTCGATGCATACTTGTACCTGCCTGTCTCATCCCTTCGGGCATGAATTCAGCCATATGGCTCGCCCCATGCAATTCCAGCGAACTCATACCAAGACGTTGCTCAGCGATCTCCGCCGCCTTATCCAGTTCACCATTCCCCATGGCGATCAGAATTTCATTAACCGCGGTCAAATGATCGCGCATATTCGACATCATATGTTGTTGCATCATTTCCGGTAGCTGGACCAATTGTCTCTCATCATTGTCGGCGCTCGAAATTGAGTTCGCTAATGCCAACAGTACGAACAAGGCTACTCCGGTTGCTTTTTTCATCATCTATCCACCCTCCAAGTTATTTTCGCCTGTAAAATTTCCTGTTCTTAAATCCACACCCGCATTTATTGAACAAATGATTCCACTAGTACTCCTTCAGTATAAAATGGAGACGGTTTATTATGCGTACTTCGAATTTTTCGAGGTGCCCTGTATCTCAATCTCGCCGACAGAGCCGGAAAAAACTCCGGCAGAGTAATAAAATCATTGAGGTATACTCCCAAGCTGCCGACAGAGAATATACTAAATATCGTGAAACCGCCGGCAAGGCCAGCCGCAGAGAGGTCAATCGGCGGATACTGCATACATTTTTTGGGAGAAATCGTGAGAGCAATCGGAATGTTCCCTTCAATAAATCATACCAGGCTTTTGTTGATCGTTTATCTGCTGACAACCACAGCCATTTGTTGGGCGATCCCGCTATCGGATACTGCAACCCCGGAACCCGACTTTTCCTATGAACACCTGGATATTCCACCGGAATCTGCCCCAATATTCCAACAGGATATCCCCCGACTTACCTGGACTGCGGGACAATTGCTCAAGCAGGGCAAACTTGCAGAGGCGTCCTTTCTCTGTGAACGACTGTTGCAGGTCCAGCCGGGAAACGTCGAGGCGCGCGCGCACCTGGCAGCCACTTATATGGGGCTGGGGGAAAAGCAACGATTCAATCAGGAACGAGAGATGCTCACCCGGCAGGCACCGGACTCGGCTGCGATTTACCTCTCCCTGGCCTCCACCTATCAGGCGCTTCAACAATTCGATCAGGCGGAAGCGGCCTACAAACAGGGTCTGGAAATGGCCAGGGATAAGATCGATCTGCTGCTGGGACTGGGTGCCCTTTATCACCAACAGCAGGACCTGACCCAGGCCCGGAAGCAGTATCTTACGGTACTGGAGCAGAAGGGTCTCGGAGACAAGCCTTACCTAAAGGCCAGTTCCGCCCTCTGCCGCATCGACCTGCAGGAAAAGCGCTACCCGGCGGTGATCGCGCGTGCCCGGGAGATCATAGAGCGCTACCCCCCGCTGCCGCAGGGCTACCTGCTGCTGGGGACCGCCTATCGGGGCGAGGGCCAACCTGAGTTGGCGGTGAGCACCTACCAGGGATTGATAGACGCCAACCCACAGATCCCCAGGGGCTACCATGAACTGGCGCTGACCCATCTCGAGGACCTGGACAGGCCGGAAGCGGCTTTACGTTTTGCCCAGGAGGGGGTGCGCCGTTTCCCACAGGACGCAAGGTCGCTGGATATTCTCGGCTGGATCGCCTACCAGACCGGACACTATCCCCAGGCGGTAGAGCAACTCCGGCGGGCATCCCTGCTGTCCCAGGGCGATCCACAAATCCTCTACCACCTGGGGCTTGCCTTGCAGAAATCCGGGGACCACCCCCAGGCCAAAGAGGCCTTTCAGACGGCGCTGGAGCGGATAAATCCCGAGCAGAAAAAGGCCTTTGCCAGGGAGTTACAGAAACGCCTCGAGTAAACCGGTTGATAACGGCAGGGTTGAAATTAGTCCAACGATAAAAAAAGCCGCCCGAAACTGCAGTCGGACGGCTTTTTTCTCCCTGCTGTTAAATCATATCAGGGTCAGGCAGATCTCCTCCGCCGCGCACCGATCAGGCCAAGCAGGCCAGTGCCGAAGAGCAGCAGCATGCCGGGTTCGGGCACGGTGGGATCGGGATCATCGATGACCACCTGGATCTCGCCGCCGCCCAGCTCATAGATTTCACTGCCGCTGCCAGCCCAGAAGTGGCCCAGGGCACCGAAGCCCATGCCTTCCACATACTTGTTGACCCCACCGGCCTCAGTGTAGGCAAACCGGTTCGTCTCGTTCCAGACGCCACCGGTTTTCTGCCACTGAGCAATGAAATTGGAGGTCATGTCAGAGACGAAAATGGAGCCATTCACCCACTCCATGCCGTCGCCGTGGCCACCACCCATGCTTGGCCAGGTAAACTCGTACGTCCAGTTCATACCATCGGAGGAACTGAAAACTCTCGAGTTCTCGTGGGCCGCCCACCAGAGTCCGCCGCCATAGGAGAGAAAGGTATCACCGTACCCCCAGCCTGTACCATCCAACCCCCCGACGTAGTTCATCGAAGAGGTGTAGGCCCCGGTGGTCTTGTCGAATGCCAGGATGGAGTTATCTGTCGCGGCGGTATAGATATGGTTGGCATCCACCCACATCTCACCAATACTCGCCGAGTAGAGCGTCTTCGGCGCGCCGGTCAAAGTAATAGGGCGGTTGTTGCTAAAGGTCCGGACCTGGTAGTTGGGATTGGGTGTTATGCCATCGGCGAGATACCTGGGTTCCTCCTTTTTCGACATGTCCGCAATGGCGACATCCACTGCATAGACCGAGGTACCACCACCGTAATAGATGGTGTTCCCATAAGAATCAACGTCATATTCCGAACCTAACCCGCCGAACGACGAGAATTCATAATAATCCGATGCGGCAACGGCGGTACCGGCCATCGCCAGGCCGAGCAATAAAAGGCTGGATCCTGCTGCTGATTTAGCCAATATACTTTTCATTTTGTTGTTCTCCTGCTTAATCACTTCCTGAGGAATAGAGACATCATTTTTTCCACAATTAAATAAGGCATATTTAGTGCCAAGCAGAGATATTAATTTATTTATCAAATAGATAGAGTAATTCCCAACGATCTTGACTGGGAATTTAGTGCATATTTGTAAAAAACACCGACAAATTACAGGGGATATATTCCCATGAGAAACTCCCGTTTAGTTCGTCATCGAGGCAGCGGCGGATTCGCAAAAAACGGTCGCCAGGTCGGGATGTACCTTCTCGGGAAGTTTATCCTTTGGCTCTCGCTGAAGGGCCCCGGTAAAAAACCGGAGTCCAGGGAACGCACCCGGAAATAGTAGGTCCCCGGAAAGGGTTTCGGCAACACAACCTGCTGCTCGTGGAGCAGCAAATCCGCGATCAGGCGCCCGAAGTTCGCATCGTGAGCCAGTTGGAACTGATACCGGTGGTGCGGAGATGGATTCGGATCATGCCATACAAAATGAAGCATGAAATCTGCTTCCCTGGGCCGTTCAACTATCGGCGCAACGAGCTTCTTTTCCAGGATGACAACACCTGTTTCGCTGAAAAGACTAAGATTACCCTTTTCGTCTCTGCTTGCGACTCGCCAAAAGTACTTGCCAGGCGGCAGCGCCACAGCTGGCCGAAAAGAACCCGAAATGGATGCCTCCTGATCGATGATCAGCGATGCGAATCCAGGCTCCTCCGAGACCTGTATCTGATAACCAACTGCGTTTCGCACCTTAGTCCAACTGAACAAGGGGCGTTCACCAGGGTCGCCCTGACCGTTCTGTTCAAGCAGCCTGGGGGGTAAGATCTGCGGCCGCCTGACAAGGAGACGATGCTCAGCGTTGCTCCCCTCCAGCCCTAACTCGTCAATCCCGCGCAGCCGCAATAGGTACTGCCCATCGGGCAGGCCCGATAAATCGTACCCCGGCAACGACAGCGCTCGGTCCTGCAACAGGCCAGCTAAGGTTTCACCGGCAGAAACCTGGATGCGGTAGCTGATCGCCCCCTCCAGCGCGGGCCAGGACAGACTGACCGGAAGAGTCTCCACGATCGCGGGGAAATATGAAACGTCGGGAGGGGACAACAATGCCCGTGGAGGCTGAAGCGGTGCACCAGCCTCTGCGACTATGCCGTAGCCTGCCGGGACCTGGTAGCTGGTTCCTGCCCCGCTGACTGCGACAAGCCCCTCGAGTACCTCGGTCCGGGAAGTCGGACGCGCGGCGTCCAAACCCACCCTGAACTCTGTACCCCTTACCGCGGTTACTGCCGCGGGAGTGATAATCTCGAACCAGGATTGGGCATCTTTCGATGGGTGAGACCTGGACTCAACCCGCCCTCGCTGCAAACGCAGACGGGTATCGATCATACCGGTTGTGCCGTAGGATCTGAGGGTGTCCATGACCACCTTGCTGTCGGATTGAATCACCAAGCTGGAACCATCCGCCAGCTGCAGGGATACGCTGCTGCCAGCTCCTGTGTGCACCTGGTCACCGATAGCCAATAACTGACCGGTCTCCAGCAGACGCGATTTGTTGGTTGACGCCTGAATAACTTCCGCATGCCCCCGCACGTGCACTACTCGTGCCGACACGGGTTCGTTTTTCAGCCAGCCAAGTGGGATGCGAAGCTCTGTGCCTGGCGCTATCTGGCGGGGGAAGGCAATGCCATTGTGACTCTGAACCTTGCTGAAATAGCTCGTGTCTTTCAGATACTCCTTACTCAACTCCCAAAGGTTGTCACCAGGCCGAACGGTGTAGATCCACTCTTCGGCAACGGCTGACGACAGGGTGCCCAGGGTAAAAGCCAGCAGCAACAGTTGCAGGACGATCCGAAAGAGCGGCTTGATCGCGGTGGCAAGAAACATGAACAAGGGGTTTGGAAATGACGTTACCATAGCATGTCGCCGATATATAAATTTCAGCCCCTCGCGCCACCAAGTGGTGGTTGACTCAGTGTGGCAGATTCCTGTTCGATCCCAGACTGCTGCCGCAGGGTATCTTCAGGCAAAACCTTGAGCCCCTGCCGAGGCGACTTTCCACATCGACCGATCCCTGATGCTTCAATGCAACCACTTTTACCAAAGCGAGCCCCAGTCCGGTCCCACTCTGTTTCCGCAGATTGGAGTCCTGTACTCGATGGAATGGGTCGAAAATCTTCTGCAGATCCTCACCAGGTATCCCCTGCCCTCGATCCTCAACACAGCACTGTATCTCCTTTTCATCGCCCCTGAGGAAAAGTTCTACGGTTGAGTCTTCGTGGCTATAGCGAATGGCGTTCTGCAGGAGATTAACCAGCGCCCTTTCCAGCATTCCTGCATCGGCCTTAATCCAGGCTTCATCGACTTCGATGTGGCGTATCAGCCTGATACGCCTGCTTTGGGCTTCAGTGTAGGCTTCGTCCATTGCATTATGCGCTATGGTCACGAAATCCGTCTCCTGAAAATTCGCGTGATCTGCGTTCTCAGCCCGCGCCAGTTGCAGAAAGTCTTCGGCAAGCTGTAAGGCTTTTTTCGCATAGTGCTCCATGCGCTTCGTGATCTCGTCAGGACTGAAGGGGCTGTTTTCCTGGCGCCTCATCTGGACCAGGGACAGCAGAGAGGTTATAGGCGAACGCAAGTCATGTGAAAGGAAGTGTAGTGCCTCGCTCCGTTTGCGTTCACTCTGTTTAAGCAGGCTGACATCCGACAGTAGGACGATCATCCCGTGAAAGTTACCCTGCTCGACAGAAAGCGGTGAAATCTGGATAAGCAATTCTTTTCCCTGAGGCAGCCGTCCTTCCATAAAAACCATGTTTTGCCCCACCAGCACGTCCCTGAGCGCTTCGGTCCAACTGATACCGGTCTGGATCTCGAGTTTCCTGGTGAGTGTCAGGATGTCTGCCTCCATCAGGCCCGCTTCTGTATCTCTTCCAAGTAATCGGTCGGCCTGGTTATTGGCCAACACCACCTGTCCAACCGAGTTGATCACCAGCAGCCCGTCCACCATCTGCCGGAGTGTATCGGAAATGAGACCACGCATGGTTCTCATTTCAGCAATGGCAGACTGTATCTGTTGAATTTGATTCTCCATGTGTTCCGCAGCACTGCGAGGTTCCGAAATTGGTGTCGAGGCGAACTGACGTACAAATTCCTTCAGCAACAACCTGGCGCTTTCGGGAAACGCTGCCGGGTTGCTCTTTCGTAATCCGAAATACCAGGTACCTTGTTGCCAAGGAATGGATGTCCAGAGAGCGCTGTTTTCCTGCAGCCAGCCGGCATCAGATATCTGCTGCTCCGGATCGTCGGGTAACTGCCCTCCGCTTTCTATAGCCTGACCCGACTGATCCCGCAAAACCCATCCTTCAAATGACAGAACGCTCCGCAGGAACTCGAGATCTCGGGACATTTGCAGCGATTCTCCGTAAAAGTGTATAGCCCTGGGCTCGACATTAAGCCTATCCAGTTCCTGTTCGAAGTAGCGCATGGTGTGCTCCAGGCGCCGCCAGCTCCACAGGGGGTAACCAAGGATCGATCCGATCAAAACTGCCGTCGGAGGAAACCAGAGTTGAAAACCATGCAGTAACAACGAGCTGAGTAGGAGGGTAGCCAGAATCGTGCTGCCGGTCGCAAGCAGCACGAATTTTGGTGGCATTCGCGGAAAAAAGACAAAGGTAAGCAAAAGGAGTGAACCGGAAAACAGCATACGCCAGTGAATGCCCATCACCTCTATCGCAACACCCCGTCTGAGTGCGTCGATAAGATTCGCATTTATCTCTATACCCTGCATCGGCTGATTTCGGCCTGAAACTGGGGTTGGCAGGTCATCACCCAGCCCGGTAGCGGTAACCCCGACCAGGGCAATCTTGTCGCGCAACGATTCGCTCCGAAATCTCCCCGTCAGAACATCCGAAAAAGGAATTTGCGGAAAGTGGCCTGGCGGACCGGAGAAAGGAATCAGAATCTGGTGGTCGCGAACGATAATGTATTGCGAGCCCTTTCTGTTCGCTTGGCTACGGGTGCCTGGGAGGGTTTCCCAGCCACCAGGTTCGATCATTCGTAACAAGGCCACGCTTAGCGCAGGCCAGTAAGCGGTGCCAAGCCCCTCCAGCAGATTTACCCGCCTTGCAATACCATCCGGGTCTAGGTCGATATGTACATGACCGAGCGCCGCTGCAACTTCGGCCAGAGAAGGCATGGGAAGGGTCTCGACCAGTTGCCCGTCAAGACTTATCTGCTCGATCACAATGGGCAGCACTACACGCCCGCTTGCGGCTACGGCGTCGATGAGTTCCTGATCACCCTGCGGGTCACTCCTGTCCTCTTCAGCGAAAAGAATGTCGAGCACGATCGCCTTAACACCGGCCGCAGTCAATCGCTTCACCAAACCTGCGTGAACGGTGCGGTTCCATGGCCAGCGACCCAGTTCGGACAGACTGGCATTGTCGATGGCGACGATGATAATGTCCTCCGGTGGAGGCGTTGACCAAATTCTGAACTGGGTATCGTAAAGGAGCTGGTCCCAGCGCCATAACCAGTCCTCATGGACCAGGAGAAGGATCACAAGTACCAGCGTTATCGAAATGGCCGCCCACTCTTTGGACGCCGGTGTGTGTTGGGTATTACTCATTCGGGCAGAGGGGGAAAACCGAAGAGTGCTGAATAGGCTTGTACAGACTCCCGGGCATGGGGTCCCGGTTATCGGAATCATCCGTTATGGATATGCCTGAACTCATGCAGCCGCCACCAAACCAACCTGACTATTCCGAGGTATCCGCCCTCTGCAGCTCCCGTGAAACCTGTTCAAGCCTGTATCCGTGCTGATAGACCGCTTTGAGTCTCCAGCCGTTTTCCGGCATCAATGCAAGCTTCCGACGAATACGGCTGATGTGCGTGTCTACGGTCCGGGTCGCCAATCCAGGTCCGACGCCCCATACCTCCTCCAGCATGTGGTCCCTCGAAAGCAGCCGCCCGATATTGAGAAACAACATCAATGCAAGTTTGAACTCTTTCTCCGTAAGTTCAACAGCTTGCCCCTTACTCGTTATCGTATTGTTGTCAATCATAATTTCGAAATCGCCGAATTGAAAGATTTCTGCTGCCTTCGGCGTGATTCCACTGCGTCTTGCCAGCGCATTGATCCGGGCGACTGCAATTTCTCGAGAGACAGGTTTTGTCATGTAGTCATCGGCACCCGCGGAAAGCGCCTGTACGATATCGTTTTCACTGTCCCGGTGAGTCATGAAGAGTATGGGAATTCTCCAATCCGCCTGTTCTCTCACCCAGCGCAGTACCTCAAGCCCTGAGGATTCGGGTAGTTCCCAATCGAGAATGAGCAAATCGTAACTCTCTTGCCTGATCTCACGAAGAAATGATTTTGCCGCCGCATAGTGTCGGCATGAGTGACTTTCCTCTGCCAGCCAGTTTTTGATCATTTCCGCCTGGGGTAAGTCATCTTCCAAGAAAGCGATTCTCACAGCTATCTTCCCATCACACAGGGCGCCAAAGGCGTCTCATCAAAAAACATCTTATCAGATGGCCGGCCAGATTGAATCACGCACTATCCTCTCTTAATCTGTATAGGGCACCTCGAAAAATTCTAGCTGCCCTCGTGGTGCAGGTAATCACCACTATGCTCGTACGCGTAAGCGCATGAAAATGAGAGCGATCGGAAACTGCGCTTTTCGATTGCCGTATCGAGAAATCCCATGGAAGGGATTTCTCGAAGTACCTTATAGAGACCTTCGGAAAGATCTGGCGGTCCTCGTGGCAAAGGAAAAAAGATGACGCAATCTCATTCCCGCACAGACTTGAAATCAACAACGTCTCAAGTTCGTTCAATGGCAGCGGGCGGTGCTACCGCCTGCATCCTTGCTCCTGCGTTGAGCTATACCGGGCTAACAGCATTTGACCAACTGACTCGAAACCTCGACCGACAGGGCCTAAGTTAAAAATAATCATCAGCTTGCTGATGTATCCAGCGCAGAGCAACACAGGAGTAATTGCCCAAATAAATCCGCCATGGCTACAGTGGGTATTTACGTCGCATCCCGGCTAGACATGTTTGGCTAACCAATATTCTACTTGGTATCTGATCGTTTGTTCAGATAATGATTTGTCGACTACACAGTGAATATAGCAATAGCCATGTTACTTGGTCATGCATAGGAATGTGCTTTGTCACAAACGTTCACATTTGCACTGATCTCATTTGGTTAACATTAACTCCGAATAACGGTTGACGAGTCCCTACAATCGATTGATCGATGCACTCGCAGCAGAATGACTGCTGTATCTAACCATGCGGCAGACCATTGTACTTCCGGTACGAACAAACGAAAGGAAACAACATGAAGGTGGTTTTGAAAAAAAGTCAGACGAGCGAGCCCTATACTTTCGCGTTCGTCGACAATAAGGGAAAGTCTATCTTGAGAAGCGAGAACTATCAGGCAAAAAAAGGCGCATTGAACGGTATCGCATCAGTCAAGAAGAACTGCGTTAACGATGCTCGTTATGAAATGAAGGAAACGAAAAACGGAAAGTTCTTCTTCAACGTCAAAGCATCCAACGGGCAGATCGTTGGTACCAGCGCCTTCTATGCGTCTATGCAAGAGCGGAGTGATGCCGTTTCAAAGTTAATGGCTGAAGCACCGAATGCAGCCGTTGAAGAACGGCAGGACTAGATACCCCCTACCGGCAATCCTATAGTGTTCAGAAAGCCAGGTTTAGTGACGGGATACGCGAGTCACGGCCCCTCATTGGGGGGTTTTATAAGAGACATGGACGATCCACTATCGCTCAGCGTTATGGAAACCGGCCTTATGCATGATTGCGAAATAGAATCGACAATGAATGAGTTTATTCAAATGGCTGCCAGTAATCTGGGTTTGTCAGAAGATTCTGCGCGGTCTGCGACGGACGGCCTTCTGCAATGGATCCAGAAACAGGTTGATGGACAGGACGCCGACCAGTTAATGCAACAGCTTCATGGAAGTCAGAAGCTGCTTGAAAAGGCATCCAAAGGAACATCGATCCGCGGACTGAGGAGACTCGCCTCAAAAATCAACGCGATATTCGGGGGAAATATTGACGCGACAGCGGGTCTGATCGGGGTCTTGAGCAAAGCCGGATTGAGTGTAGAAAAGTTTGGCCCGTTTGCTAGCATTTTCGTGGATTTCCTGAAAAAAAATGCCGATATCGATCTTGTTGGCCGGGTGCTGGATCGGCTACCTGACCTGAAAAAGATAACAATCTAAGGGCTCAAGCATATCGCCGTTACGCTAGTACCTGCTAACACTATGCGGTAAATACCGAGAACATCGTTAGGAAAGCTACCTAGACCAGGCCGGAAATCACGGGGCTGCGGTCCACAACGCGGTATTCACAGAGTGTCTCCCGAATCCCGTCCTGAATTTTGCCGGAGTTTCCGGCATGACGGGATACTGGCCTGCAGCCTATCTTTTGCCTATTTGATACCTGCATCGAGACCGATACCGAAGACCATATAGATCGGACAGAATTCCCGCCCGGGATAGTTAGTGCTAATGCCACCGTGAGGCCCCACCTGTCAGGTGCTGTAAGGATTTCGACGGCTTCTTTACAACAACCAGAAGCTCAGTGACACACATGTTTACGTTCTTGTAGTAACCTTTCTATATGGAATATAAGTTTATTAGCGTATTATTGTTACGTACATGTCCACATTATCGGCAAAGGAGTACAGGTTGATGATTATCGATAATCTCACCGTGACTGCATTGGTCATTGTAGTTCCTATCTTGGCTTTTCTACTCATATCATCAGGTTGTTGCGACTGGCGTAATAAGAAGTAGATGTGGCGACGATTACCCACAGCGAACGCAGAGGAGGAGCATCGCTGAAATAGCAACCTGATGGATGTCTTGGATTCTCTGGGCCCTTGGTGTGATGTAATGACTTTCCAACCAGTTGCGCTACTTTGCCACCTCTGGCAATTGCGGAGAATCACGGGTATCCAGAAAATGTTTTGTGAACATTTGTTACGGGTGGTCTCAACGGATTGTTCACCGCAATCGTCGGATTTATAGTCATAACTCCATAGTTACGTTAAATCACTCATTAGTCGGAGAACGAGTAGATGTTAGAAGAATTCAAAAAATTCGCCATGCGGGGCAATGTTGTGGACATGGCGGTCGGTATCATCATCGGGGCAGCGTTTGGAAAAATCGTCACCTCACTGGTGAATGATGTGATCATGCCGCCAATCGGGAAGTTGATGGGAAATGTCGATTTTTCCAGTTTGTTCATCAATCTCGGTGATGTACCCTACGAAACGCTGGTCGCCGCCCAAGAAGCCGGCGCACCCACTATCAATTATGGTTCATTCGTCAATACCGTTCTGGATTTCATTATTGTCGCCTTTGCCATCTTCATGGCCATTAAGGCAATGAACTCTCTTAAAAAGAAAGAAGAGAACGCACCCAAGGCACCTGACAGCAAGGAATGCCCTGAGTGTCTTTCGGAAATCCCCATTGCCGCTAAGCGCTGCAAGTTCTGTGCTTCCCAAGTGTAGTCGGACAGATGGCTAGCTGGGCCAATTGAGCCCATTTAAGGAGATTTCATATGGACTTCATCGAAGAGTTTATCGGTAGCCAAGGTACCGGCCTGATCGACCAACTAACCGGCAGCGGTTTCGGGATAGAGCAGGCAGAAAAGTTTCTTCCGGAAGCAGGCGAAAGCATTATCGGCGCTATGAAAGGCATGGATGTGCAATCACTGCTCGATTCCAGCATATCTGAACAGACATCAAGCCTGCTTGGCAATATTGATGTGACCAGCCTCGCGTCGCGTGTGGGTGTCGATACCAGTCTCGCCCATGGCGGGTTGGAAAAGCTCATCCCAGTCGCAATGAATTTCCTAAAGAACAATGAAGCGGCTGCCGGATTCCTCGGTCTTGGAAGCCTGGCAGGAATGGCAAAGGGATTGTTTAACTGAGTTATTGTTTTAGAGCGTCAATCTATGTCTGCGCTGGGAAGTCGATGGCGAATCAAACCCACACGCCATCGACTCCTTTCTACCAGTTGGACAGCGCTTTGATCTCTAATCGCCGATGTGTTTTTCTCGCCATGCCTGCCGCTCGTCGAATCTATACCGGTACACGCTCAGTATCTTCGGCAACGAGATCACGATAGGCATGCCAGGTGGCATGTCCTACCAGCGGCATAGTAATCAGCAGTCCGATATAGAAGGTTATTATTCCGATACCCACGAACATCGCGATCAGCGAGGCCCAGAGCAGCATCGGCCGCCAGTTCATCCGGGCCGCAGAGAAGCTGGTCTGCATTGCGGTCATCACATCGATCTTTCGATCGATCAGCAGGGGTACGGTAATTACGCTGATAGCGAAGGTGTACAGGGCGATCACACCTCCGGCAAAAATCCCTGCAAAGAGAAACAGAGGGCTATCGCCCGAGAGAAAGACAACCGGGATAAAATTTTCCCAGGTGGGGATAGGTTTGTCGAAAAATAGCACAAATACCAAATTGGCCATCAATATCCAGACCAGAAGCATCATTAAAAGAACCAGCCCCATGGCCGAGATATGGACCGGGTTCGATCTCCAGGCCTGTTGGGCCTGACAGAACTCGACCTTTATCCCCCGCTCGATGGAACGGCTCACGCCGTACAGCCCGATACCCAACAGCGGCGCCACCAAAAAAAAACCGGCTGCCAGGGGGGGCACCAGAAAAAAGAACGCCCCGTTCAGCAGCCCCAATGTCAGCAGATAGCTGACCAGTACGAAAATGAAACCGTAGCTGATACTGAATCTCGGCGCCTGCGCCAAGTCCCTCCATCCAGCCGCGAGCCACTTCCAGGGCTCATCCATAGTGATTTTGTTAACTATGGGCCTGATGGGCTGGGATATGTCTTCTGCTACGGGTGTTTCGCTCATGCTTTTCCTATTCCTAATGATGATTTTTCAGTGCCGTATAAACTGGAGCTCATGGACTATGGATGGTAGCTCCGCTCGATATTTTGAAAGTCTGCGGCCATCGCCTGGGCATCGTGGGGCGCGCTGAATACCGCATGCAACCGTCCCTTGGGGTCCGTCAACACAATGGAAGCTGAGTGATCGACCAGATAATCCAGAGCACTCTCCTCATCCTTGACCTTTCTATAGAGTATACCCAGTTGCCCCGTCAATTGCTGCAGATCGGCCTCCGGCCCGGTAGCCCCAATAAACTCAGGATTGAAATAGGGTACATAGGTCGCCAGACGATCCAGCGAATCCCTATCCGGATCGACGGAAACAAAGACAAACTCCGGTTTGGACCCCTGGCCATTCTGGATCAAAAGATCCGCGGTTTGACTGAGCACCGACAAGGTAGTGGGGCAGATGTCCGGACAGTGCGTATATCCGAAGGCGATAAAGGTCCAGTTCTCCCGGAGGCTGTCATGTGAAAAGCTGTCGCCCGTGTGGCGGGACAAGGAAAAGGGTTTCAGTGCTCTTGGATTTGGAATCACGGTGGCGCTGATCGAGATAGACTGCGTACTCTCCTTGGGTATACCGAATTCATGGAACCCTGCCCAGACACCAAGAACCAGGGCGGATATCGCGATAACAGGGAGGAGCCAGATAAAAACCGGATGAACCGAAGACTTCATGAAACTTCCTTGGATGGATCTACAGACAGGTTGAGGGCTGTTTCAGATAAGCGCCCGACAGGCGTCAGCAGATGCACAAGCGTCAGCAGGACAAGAAGCAAAAGAACCGCACCGCCATTGTGCGCAATGGCCACTGGCAGCGGCAGATGACCGAGTACATTTGCGATACCCAGGCCCAGCTGCAGGGTCAATACCAGCACTAGGGCGAAGGCGACATTGCGCTGAGGCGATGGGCCGGTGTAACGCGCAATCTTCCATCCCAGCAAACCGATATAGATCGTAACGAACAGTGCACCCAGACGATGAGTAATATGGATGGCGGTGCGGGCGGCACTGTCCAGGACACCGTATTCGTAATTTATACCCAGGCCACGCCATAATACGAACGCCTGGTTGAAATCAACTGGCGGAAGCCATTGCCCGTCATAGCAGGTGGGAAACTCAGTACAGCCGAGGGCCGCATAGTTGGAACTGGTCCACCCCCCAGGCTGATCTGGGCAAAGAGTAAAATAACCCCAAACCAGGCCCATGGCAGCAGATGGGCGGTCGCCGCCCTCGACCTTCGGTCAAAGAATCGACCCTGACGCAGGGTGAGCCACCAGGCCAAGGCCACGATGGACACGCCCCCGAGCAGGTGCGCGGTCACCACCGCCGGTTTTACCAGCAGGGTCACCGTCCACATCCCAAGCAGGGCCTGGAACAACACCAGCACCGAAAGGAGCATGGGGATGGCGACCAATTGCCCTGGGATCCGGCGTCGATACCAGGCCCAGATGGTCAAGCCCAGAATGACCAGCCCCAGGGTTCCAGCAAAATAACGGTGCAGCATCTCCTTCCATGCCTTGGCGGCATCAACCGGACGCTGGGGGAAAGCGGCATTGGCCCCTTCTATTGCCACCTCGGTGGCGGGGACCTGCAGACTGCCGTAACACCCGGGCCAGTCGGGGCACCCCAGGCCGGCATCCGACAGACGCACATAGGCACCCAGCATTACAACACCCAGTGCCAGCAACGTGGTACTAAGAGACAGCCACACAAAACCGGATCGTTTCACCTGCTGTTTTTCCCTACAATGCCAGCTATCGATCGAATTTCCCCAGTGGAGAGGAACAATTTTGAAAGCGGCAATTGAAACCACCGGACAGTCGATGTTCCAACTCTACATAACCCGGGATACGGAACGCAAACTGGCCACGGCCTGGTTGATGCTCGGCCTGTCCGCACTTGCGCTGGCGGGTCTGTTTGCGATTATGCTGGTATTGTCCCGTACTCCGGGTGTCCAGAACTTCTTTCCCTGGCTGGATTTTTTTCATACCGCTCTGGTGGTGCATGTAGACCTGTCGGTACTGATCTGGTTCCTCGCCTTTGCCGGAGTATTCTGGAATTTTCAGGCCGATAGTCACCGGCGACTGCGCTGGTTCGCTTTCGCGCTGGCCTCCACCGGCACTCTGGTGATCGCTGCCTCCCCGTTCACCGGGGCCGGCGATCCGTTGATGAACAACTATATTCCGGTACTGCGCCAACCCCTGTTCCTGCTGGGCCTCGGGGTGTTTGGATTGGGGATATCCCTGCAGGTCCTGCTCAGTCTGACAGAATTTCTGACCCAGCGGTTTTCCAAGCAGAGCGTTGCCAGCATTGGTGCAGCAACCGCTGCCGTTGCCTGTGCTGTGGCCCTGATATCGCTGATCTGGTCGTTTATCCAGATCGGCGACAGACTCAATGGTCAGGGGTTTTTCGAGTTCCTGTTCTGGGGCAGCGGCCACACCCTGCAGTTCGCCTACACCCAGATGATGCTGGTAGCCTGGCTCTGGATGGCACAGGCAACCGGCATTCGTCTGGGAACTGCTGCAACCCGCCCTGTCATGATCATCCTTCTGCTCGGCGTAGTCCCGGTGTTGTCGGTACCCATTATCCATCTGGCCCATGACGTGGTTTCCGCCGAATCCCGCCTGGCCTTTACCCGACTCATGCAGTGGGGGGGGGGCATTGCGGCCATCCCGATCGGTTGTCTGATCCTGTACCGTCTGTGGCAGAGTCCCGCTGCCGCTGCGGATCAGCGGCCGGTTCGAAGGGCGCTGCTCATGTCGATATTGCTGTTTGCATCCGGTGGACTCATTGGCTGGCTCATCAGCGGTTTGAATACCGTAATCCCCGCCCACTATCACGGCTCTATCGTGGGCGTAACCCTGGCCTTGATGGGACTGACCTATCAGCTGCTGCCATCGCTGGGATTTACCAAACCCGTAGGACGCATGGCGTCGATGCAACCCCTGGTATACGCCCTGGGGCAGCTGCTGCACGTAGGTGGCCTTGCGGTATCCGGGGCTATGGGCATACAACGCAAGACCGCCGGCGCTGCACAGGGGCTTGAGGACCTGCCCAGAATTGCAGCCATGGGAGTGATGGGGTTCGGCGGTCTGCTTGCTGTGATCGGGGGGATTCTGTTTGTCGTCGTCGTACTGCAAGCAATGTGGCGCAGGCCATAGGTGTAATTCTTCCACCGCCGGGAGCGATCTGGCGGTCTGTTCTACGCCGTCGGCAGGCTGGCCGCAATCCTGGTCGATGAATGTCTGGCTAAAATTCTGACCTGGCATACGAAAACAGACCCCGCTCGTCAACCGATCAGCGCCCGAATAACAATCCGTGCATAGTGATCCAGCAACAGAAATCCAAACAACAGACTCAGATAGAATATTGAGTAGCCGAAGGTCCGCATCGCATGCTCGTCGCCCTTGCCGCGATAGAGCACCACCGCATGATAGATAAAGCCGGCTCCCAGCGCCACGGCACCGCTGAGATAGATCAAGCCACTCATACGCGTAATAAACGGCAGTAGAGACACCGCCAGCAGCATCACCGTATAGAGTAGGATCTGCAACTTGGTGAAGGCGATTCCATGGGTTACCGGCAGCATCGGTAGACCCGCCCTCGCATAGTCGTCGCGCCGGCGGATTGCCAGGGACCAGAAATGGGGGGGGGTCCAGACAAAAATCAGGAGCAGCAGGAGCATCGCATCCTGGTGTATTTCGCCGGTCACCGCGGTCCAGCCCAACAGTGGCGGTGCTGCACCGGCAAGGCCACCCCAGACGATATTCTGCGGCGTACTGCGTTTCAGAAAAACAGTGTAGATGACCGCATATCCGATGAGTGCGATAAAGGTGAGCACCGCGGTCAGCAAATTCACCAGCGAAGCCAGCATTATCATAGACGCCAGGGTGAGCAGCAGCGCAAAAATCAATGCGTGTGGCGTATCCATCCGGCCCGAGGGAATAGGCCGCTTGGATGTGCGCTCCATAACCGCATCGATACGCTGGTCCACCACGTGATTTATGACAGCGCCGGCGGCGGCACCCAGTCCGATTCCCAGCAGGCCAAAGACCATATTCTGCCAGGGTATGGCGCCGGGGGATGAGAGCAACATACCCACCAGGGCCGTAAACAAAATGAGCGCCACTACTTTCGGTTTTGTCAGCTCATAGTAGCGCTGCCACTGGACCTTCTGTTGTGTACGGACTGCGATTTCACCGATGGCCATATTGCGCACCTTTTACCCAGCTTTTCGAAGCCTTCATCAGTCTCTCCAGATCTTCCAGGATCTCTTTGGCGCTGGTATCCGGATGGTACTGCATCATCAGGTTGCCACGCGGATCGATGATGAAAACGTTATTGACCGATTCCACCCCATGCTCCTGCGTCGCAGAGAGAACCTGCAACAGTTGGTCGCTGGCCAGGGTGATATGTGTCCCGGGAACACTCCCGTTCAGAGCCAGCACCGACGGCATTACCTGCTCCCCCTGCAACACCAGCAGCCGTTCCAGTCTGCTCCCGTTTTCCGCCAGCGCCTTCTGTATCTGCCTGGCCTCTGCGGTCCTGCCACGACAAGCGGCGTCACAGTTTCCGCTGCCCAGTATGAGAAGCGTCCAATTCGGCCGCAGCGAACTCAGATCCAGACTCGTACCCTGCGCAGTGGCGAGGCTTATCTCCGTGACGCTTATCACCGGCACAATCAATTGGCCATTATTAGAACGGCCCTGAGGCAGCATTTCCGGATTCAGATAATAGAACCAGGCCGCCATCGCCGGTAAAGCGAACAATATCATCAGTATCCACATGGGTGCGGAACCATACTTGCGCTGCTGTTCAACTGTCTGGCTCATGGCGCTCAACTATCGACTGTCGAAGGGTGACGAGAGATGGTCAGGGCCAGGTAAACGATCAGCGCAATAAGCGCAAAGGCAAACCATTGAATTGCGTAGCCTATATGCATTCCATCGCTGGGCCTCGGTCTCGGCCAATGGCGGACAAAACCATGTTCGTTCCCCGGTGATTGAAGAATCACAAAACGTTCGACCGGGTAGTCAACACCACTGGCAAAACGCTCAACGGTCAGATAGGGCCAGCGAGCCGGCCACTCCGGCAGGGCGCTCTCGGCACCCAGGGTTATCGCCGGCGCTTCCGGTATATCAACTGTCCCGCTTATCTCCACCAGGCCTACAGGCGTAGTAATCGGTGGCAACGAAATACCGTCCGTTGCCGTCGGCACCCAACCTCTATTGACTAAAACGCGAATTTCCGCCCCCTCTTCCTTCAGTGGTGTGACCACATGAAAACCATTTTTATTTTGATGTTTTCTACCTTCAATAAATACCTGCTTCGCGGGCTCGAACTGCCCGCGCACTCTGACTTTTCGGTATTTCATTACCTTTTCACGACTCTGTCGGGCATCCAACTCGATCTCCGTTTGTTGCGCTCTGAGCTCCAGCTCCGCGGCCAGGTCCCTCTTGTACTCAGCTCTTTCCAATTGCCAAAAGCCAAGCCACAGAAACAGAGATACCAGAAGCAGCAATGCCAATGTCGGCACCGTACGGGGACGGAAATAAAACGCGCCAAACCTCATTCCAGTGCTATAGTTTTGGGTAGCTATCCGTAAACCATGCTGTATTCCCCGACATCATTCTGGCCGCGCCGGATCAGGTCGATACCGCATAAGGAACCATTATGGAACTCTTGATAAAACTACCCGTTCTCATTGTGCTGGGATTCATCATATTCTCTCTTGGGCAAGGCATGTACTTTCTGGCCAAGGACGATGGAAGCCGAGACAAGACCCGGGTGGTGCGGTCGCTCACACTGAGAATCGTCCTATCCCTGATGTTGTTCGGACTGCTGTTCCTCGGTTACTTTACCGGCCTCATAGAACCCCATGGCCTGTAACCATAGATGCGCTACATCCAGTAGACGAATATAAACAACCCGAGCCAGACCACATCGACAAAATGCCAATACCAGGCTACCGCCTCAAAGGCAAAGTGGTTATGGGGGCTGAAATGTCCTTTCAGCGCCCTACCCCAGATCGCCATCAACATAATGGCTCCCATAGTTACATGAAATCCATGAAACCCCGTCAGCATATAAAAGGTTGAACCGTAAACACCGGATTCAAGCGTCAAATTAAGTTCTGCATAGGCATGTCGATATTCCCAGGCCTGTAATACCACGAATACCAGACCCAGCGCGATAGTCGCTGCGAGCCCCCGGGTCAGCTGTTTGTTCGACCCCTGCTTCAATCCCCAGTGGGCCCAGGTGATGGTAACGCCACTGGAAAGCAGAATAAGGGTATTCATTGCCGGTATGCCCCAGGCCCCCATGGGCGAGAACTGGCCGCCCATCTGACCTGGACCGCTGCTCGGCCAGTCTGCGGCGAACTGGTTGTAGAGCAGTTCATTAGTGGGTCCGAGATACCCCTCTCCGCCGAGCCAGGGAAGGGCTACGTTGCGAATATAGAAGAGGGCGCCGAAAAACGTCAGGAAGAAGAAAACCTCGGAAGCGATGAACCAGAACATACCCTGACGGAAGGATCGGTCTACCTGCTCGTTGTAGCAGTCACTGAGGTTTTCCTGAACCACATCGCGAAACCAGCTATATAGCAGGAAAAAGAACAGCAGGGCTCCTACCCCCAGGAGATATTTTCCGGCGCTGACGTCGTTGACGGTCAAGGCCAGTCCAATCAACATGGAGAGCAATGAGACCATGGTGGCGATCGGCCATGGACTGGGTTCCGGTATGTAATAACTACCCTGCCCGTGTGCTGACATAAATCTCCCCTCTATCAAGTTCAGTGGCGCATCGCGCCAGAGAAATACCAATTTCCCGTATTTGGATGCCGGGTTGAGTAATCATCTGGACAATTCTATCCAGGCTTAAAGCTCCACTACGGCCTACTGCCCAAACGCTCACCCGACAGCGATGCATCTTCTTCCCCCTCAGGCCCCGCATTCATGAAGGTATACGAGAGCGTAAGAGAATTGATCCCTGCCGGCAGATCGGGCGACACCGTGAACTGCAGCGGCATCTCTACGGTTTGGCCGCCTGTCAGGGTCTGCTGTTTAAAACAGAAGCAGTCGAGTTTCTGCAGATATCCTGTGGCTTGCCAGGGAGCGACGCTGGGGATGGCCTGGCCAACAATTGTTTTGCTGCTGCGATTTTCCACCAGAAATTTTACCTGGTACATCTGCCCGGGTTGCACCCGAACCTTTGGTTGCATCGGCTGGAATGACCAGGGCAATCCACTGTTGACCGTGGCATCGAATTTGACCGTCACCAAGCGATCCGCAACCACCGCGGATTGATCTATTATCTGCGCTCCAGTCTTTCCGATGCTGGAGCGTTGCTGTACCGATTGAACCCCTGTCACCTGACAGATCAGGTTGTATAGCGGCACCATGGCGAATCCGAAACCGAACATCAGCAGGACCAGTAGCGAGAGGAGCAACAGCGTACGCTGGTTCTTGGCTGCCCTGATATTGGCCTCGGACTGACTCATTGGTTGCCGCTCACCACCAGTTCAAACATTCCAGTCCAAAACGGGAACGAGGTGACAAAAAAGAACAGGGCGAGCCCGGCCAGCAACCAGGCGGTACGGATATTTTTACGTCGCTGTTCAAGATTCATGTCAGCGTCCCGGCAATCAAGCGCCACGCTTGGCGCCCATAACGGTGTTGTTTTCTATTGCTCATTTGCTCACTTCAATTGCGGGGCCGTTGTCCATGAGTGGAACGGCGGCGGTGAATCCAACTGCCACTCCAGCCCGCGCGCACCCTCCCACACCTGCGGCGTCGCCTGCTTGCCACCACGAATGGTCTTGATGACGATATAGAGCAGCAGCAGGTGACTGAACCCGAAAATCATCGCACCCACGCTGGAGATCACGTTGAACTCAGTGAATATCACGTTGTAATCGATAATTCTGCGAGGCATTCCGGCCAGACCCAGAAAATGCTGCGGGAAGAAAGTGAGGTTGAAGCCGATCACGTTGACCCAGAAAAAGATCTTGGCCAGTTTTTCGTCATACATGTGACCCGTCCATTTCGGCAGCCAGTAGAAAACGCCGGCGAACAGGCCAAACACCGCCCCGGGCATCAAGACATAGTGAAAATGGGCCACCACGAACATACTGTCGTGGTACTGCATATCGGCAGGCACAACAGCCAGCATGATGCCGCTGAGTCCCCCAAAGGTGAACATCAGGACAATAGCGACCGCAAACAGCATCGGGGTTTCGAAGGTCATAGATCCACGCCACATGGTGGCGATGAAGTTGAAAATCATGAGCCCGACGGGAATCGAAATGATGATGGTGCCGATCATGAAATAGCTGACAGCTCCAAGGGACATACCGATGGTGTACTGATGATGGGCCCACACCACCATGCCGATGGTTGCCACCGCCAGCATGGCGCCCACCATGGAGGGATAGCCAAACAGGGGTTTACGTGCAAAGGTCGGGATCACATGCGACAGCACGCCGATCGACGGCAACAACAGGATATAGACCTCGGGATGCCCGAAGAACCAGAACAGATGCTGAAACAGCACGGGATCACCACCCCCGGCCGCGTTGAAAAAGCTGGTGCCGAAATGGCGGTCGAACAACAGCATGGTGACACCGCCGGCCAGCACAGGAACGACCAGAATAAGCAGAAAAGCGGTGACCAGCCAGGTCCAGCAGAACATCGGCATCTTGAACAAGGGTATGCCTGGCGCACGCATATTCAACAGGGTAACGATGATATTGATGGAGGCGAGGATCGAAGATATTCCGAGCAGATGAATGGCAAAAATCAGAAAATCCATCGACATGCCGACCTGCACCGAAAGCGGCGGATAGAGGGTCCAGCCGGTATTGATCTGGGTACCCCCACCAGGGAAGAAAGGTACCACAAACGATAGAATCAGCATGGTGGCCGCGGCCGGCAAGATCCAGAAACTGAGGTTGTTCATGCGCGGCAGGGCCATATCCGGCGCCCCGATCATCAACGGAATCATCCAGTTGGCAAGTCCGGCAGCCGCTGGCATGACGGCACCAAAAATCATGATCAGGGCATGATTGGTCACCAGATTGTTGTACAGATCAGGATCAACCAATTGAATTCCCGGCATGAACAGTTCGCCGCGGATTACCATCGCGCTGGCTCCGCCCAGGAACAGCATGATCAGGGCAAAAATCAGATACAAGGTTCCGATGTCCTTGTGATTGGTGCTCAACAGCCAGCGCCGCCAGCCTTTGGGCGGTCCGTGATGATCGGCCTCGTGGGCCATTGTGGCGGTGGTCATATAATTATCCTCTACAAGAAATCTAACGGGCCGCTTGCACGTCTGCAGGTTGCACCGTATCCCCGGCGTCATTGCCCCATGCATTACGCTCATAGGTGACGATTGCGGCTATCTCCAGATTGTTAAGCGAATTCCAGGGCTGCATCGCAGTTCCCGGCTTACCATTGATTACGATTTCCAGATGAGCAGCGACAGGGCCAGTGGCCACTGCGCTGCCCTTGAGCGCGGGGAAGGCAGGGGGCAGACCGTCGCCGGTGACCTGGTGACAGGCCGCGCATTTACTGTTGTACAAGCCTCGACCCTTCTCCATCAACTCTTCGGTAGACCAGGTCTTATCCGACGCGGCCTCGGTCGCCGCAGCAACTTTCAATGTATTCTGCTCTATCAGCCAGTCGTCGAATCTCTGCTGCGACACGGCCTCCACCACGATCGGCATGCGCGAATGCCAGGTACCACAGAGCTCTGCGCACTGACCGCGAAATACTCCCTCCCGATCGAGTTCGACCCAGGTTTCGGTGACATAGCCGGGAATGGCGTCCTTCTTGACCGCCAGTTCCGGCACCCAGAAGGCGTGCAGCACATCGGCCGAAGTGTGCAGAAATCGGATCTTTTTCCCCACCGGGAGCACCAGACGATTGTCGACCTCTCGAAGATAGAGGTCACCCGCTTTTTCTTTCCCAACGTGACGACTCTCGACCTTGATGCCGTGATCGAGATAATCAAATTCCCACCACCATTGATGCCCCACTACCTTGACGTCCATCAAATCCTCTTCTTCGGGCACCTCCCAGACGGCCTCCAGAACCCGCTGTGCATTACTGGCAATGGTCAGGTCCACCGCGAGCACCAGGGCCGGAACTATGACCCAGGACCAGTTGCCGAACCAGGATTTGTGGAAATTCTGATCTGCCTCGAAACCCCGGCTTTTGCGGTGGAAGTAGAGAGAATAGATGACAAACGCGAAGACCAGGACCAGCAGAAAGGTCGCTATCTGCATGGTCATCATGTGGATGTCGTAGATCTGCCGCGCCGAAGTAGCGGCCGGTTCCGGGAAATTCAGGCCGTATTCCGCCCTGACGCTGGCCGCTGTCAGCAGCAAGAGCCAGGTGATGAGACCTACGACCGGTTTAGCTATGACGGACATTTTGTCCCCTCGAATGGTTATATTTGTTGTCTAGCCGGATCAAGCTCATTCAGACAGCCGGTGGCGGGTAAAGGCCTGAGTTCCGGTTGAAAACTGATTTTCTTCATCAGCTGCTGGGCCAGTTCGGAACGTTCTTCCTCAGTCAACGCGGCCCCAACCTCGACACTTCGGCCGTGGGACAGAATGAGAAGCCTTGGGGGATACCAGCTTGTAACATCATTTAGCAGCTTGACCCTGGCCCAGGAACGCGAAAAACGGCAGATCTCCGTCATCCGTCTGCTGCCTCGATAGATCGCCACACCGTCCGGGCTTATGTGTATCACTTCCCGGGTCGCACCCCGGCGTGCACTTGCATAGACACCCGCTGCAAGCAGCAGGATTTCCAACCCGGCGAAAGGAAGCACCAGCCAGGCCCCGCGGGCGGCAAAGTAGACAGCGACGCAGATGAGCGAGACGGAAAGCACAGCAAAGGCAATCTTCATACCGCCCCAACTCAATGAACAATTGGGTCTAAGGGTGAAGATCGCCTCTCCGGCCACAACCTCTGTGCGCAGTATCACCATTCCCCTCCTCCAGGGTGATCGGTGGAATTCCATCTTCGACACGATGAAAAACTGAAACTGAATGGGTACTACACGTTTTTATTTTCGAGTGTATGACATGCATCAATAAAAATGCAATAGTATTTTTTATCGCGAATCCAAGAATTCTAATGGCTCATCAGCGTCTGTTTCCTAATCTCCCCCCCCCCCCGACACCCTGCCCTTTGTCAAGGCATCCCAGGCAGGAAAGGAAAATCAATAATCACTGATAAAGTGTTATAATTCGCGGTCGATATCTTGAACAGAAGTTCATGTTCGGCAGGTATTGTATCCGGCTAATCGCCGGTGTTGGGTACGGAGTATCACCCATGCACATAGAAACAGCAGCGCCCCCTCAGATTCACTCCTTCGGCTCCCGCTTCGGAGAGGCACTCATCCGAGGCTTCGTCTGGGGCATAATCGGAGTTGTATTCGGTTTTCTATTCGTCGTTCTCAGCGTTTTTTTTCACGCCGCAGATCCACTCTCTCCCGGCTTCCTGTTTACGACGGCCGCTGCCGGTGGCCTGGGTGCGCTGATCTACGGCAGTATGCGGCTATCGATTATCGTAGCCGTGACTGTCAACACCGTCGCCATTCTCTACCTGCTGCTCGGCGGTGACGCCATCGATCTGAAGTGGATAGCGCTATCGGGTTGCCTCAGCGGATCGCTGATCGGCGGGATCTATGGCTTGCGCGTAAAGGACTCCCGCGTGTTCCGCGCGGAGGCAAAAATAATCGCCGGCATGGTGGCCGGTACTATAGCCACTTTGTGTCTTGCCCTGCCCCTACTGACGGTCGGCCAGATCCCGTTGTTCTGGACTACCATGTTCCTTTGTCCGTTGACCGGTCTTGTCTATGTCTCCATCGTGCCCGGCTTTGTCTGTCGCTGCTGCCAGCTATTGGCCCCAGTAGCGGACGGCGCGCTGGTTGGCGGGGGAGTAGGCGCCATTATCGCTGTATTGTTCTGGATTATGGTGGGTTCACTGCACGGCAATCTGGCGGCGGCGGAGCAGACGTTTATCCAGCAGACGCTGCTGTTATTGCCTGACGGAGTCAGTGGCGCCGTGATCGGGGCCTCCAGCCTCGGTTTTCTGCGGACAGTCGCAGGGGCTAAGTGGCTGGATATTTAGATAACATCTAGATTGCACTATCGCTCGGGACACCGCGCCGCCTAGATCCTGAGAAGGGGCGCGGGGCCGCACTGCTTATGAACCTCCCAAGGAAGGCATCCGTCTTTCAATAAACAGCGACTTACCGGACCCCAGCCTTCGCCGGGATGGCGCAGTAGAATTAATGCCTTTCGGTATTGTACGTCACTGCTCGGAGTGCTTAGGCCCGGCATTTTACAGCCCCCAAGGAATCCGCGGTTAGGACAGCCATCCCCAGACTGAGTCATATCCTCTCCCACTTCGCTGCGGTATTATTTGTTTTGCGGCTGAAAAGCGTTCACACCGCAAGCGGAAACGGACGAATCGGGATTCTCGATGGACACCCACATTTTTTTCCTAAATCTGCTCGTTATTCTGTTAACAGCCCGTCTCTTTGCAGAACTGGCGGTGCGCCTCAAGGCCCCCTCGGTAATCGGAGAACTGACCGCTGGTGTCATTCTGGGGCCGAGTCTGCTGGGTTGGATAGAACCCGACGAAGTGCTGAGACTGATGGCGGAGATTGGGATCATTCTCCTGCTGTTTGACGTAGGCCTGGATACCGATGTGAGACGGCTGGTCCGTGCCGGCCGAAAATCCTTTATTGTCGCCGTGGGCGGATTTATCGTGCCCTTTACCCTGGGATTCATGCTCGGGTATAAAGTCTTTGGTTTTTCGCTCCTAGTCGCCCTGTTTATCGGCGGCACCCTTACTGCTACCAGTATCGGAATCACCATCCGCGTGCTGTCAGACCTCAAACGCCAACAGGACAAGGAGGGGCAGGTGGTACTGGGTGCTGCGGTATTGGATGATGTCCTGGGTGTCGTTCTCCTTGCCATGCTTTACGAATTTTCCATCGGTGGAGGGATCAGCCTGATCAACGCCAGTAAGGTGCTGTTGTTTGTGGGGATCTTTTTTGTTCTGGCGCCTATGGCAGCCAAGATGATTTCACTGCTGATCAAGCGCTTTGACACTATCAGTGAAATCCCCGGCCTGATTCCCACTACGATTGCAGCGCTCGTTCTGTTCTTCGCGTGGCTGGCACACGTGGTTGGCGCACCGGAGCTATTGGGAGGCTTCGCCGCGGGTCTCGCCCTGTCCAGGCGCTTTTTCCTGCCCTTTGGTGTCGCACTGCGCACGGATCCCGCTTTTGCACGGCGTATCGACGAGCAGATGCGGCCGATTATTCAGTTGTTTACCCCTATTTTCTTCGTCATGGTGGGGCTCTCCCTCAATCTACGCGAAATTGACTGGTCCTCGCCCTGGATCTGGAATTTCTCATTGCTCTTTTTTGCCGTCGCGGTGCTTGGGAAATTTTCCGGCGCACTAATGGTCACAGAGCCCTGGCCTCGTCGAATAGTGATCGGACTGGCCATGGTACCTCGCGGTGAAGTGGGTCTGATCTTTGCTGAACTGGGCCGGGTAAGCGGCATCTTCAGCAACGAGATCTATGCAGGGATGGTCATCGTCATCGCCCTTACGACGCTGCTGCCACCATTGGCGATGAAATGGTTCTATGGGCGATTTGGCGGCTATCTGAATGCCGAGAAGAACAGGTGACGACGCCTGTGTAAACGGAAGGACAATCCATGCCCAGGGTCTTACTGTCCTGCACCCCCCCGATCCCCTACAATCGGTCTAGAACAATCCACTGATGCTTCCAAATTGATCAATATCAATATTCTGGGCCGCCGGCCGCTTGGGCAGACCCGGCATGGTCATGATCTTACCGGTGTAGATCACGACAAAACCGGCACCGGCCGATACTCGGGCGCCTTGCACCGAAATGCGGAACCCCTTTGGTCTCCCGCTGAGTTTCGGGTTATCTGACAAAGAAGCCGGCGTCTTGGCGACGCAGATCGGAAGCCCGCCAAACCCCAGATTGGTGATCTGGCTAAGCTGATTTTCCGCTTCGCTTGAGAAATTCACCCCATCAGCCCCATAGATCCGCTCTGCCAGAATTTCCACCTTTTCTTTGAGTTCCATATTCTGGTCGTACAGAGGCCTGAATTCCGATCCCGCTTGACAGGCATCCACAACGCCCTGCGCAAGCTCAAGCCCCCCCTTACCACCGGCCTCTCGATAATCGGTGATCTCTGCGGGGACCCCGAGATCACGACAGGCACCCAGGATACTATCCAGTTCCTGTTCCTGGTCGTCCAGGAAGCGGTTGATACAGATCAAGACCGGGACCCCAAACTGGGCGAGATTCTCGACATGTTTCTGCACGTTTTCAATACCATGCAGAAGAAAGGCCCGGCGGGTAACGACCAACACCACGGCGCTGGGTGTCATTTGACTGGTGCCGCACTTGATATGAAAGAACTTCTCGGCCCCCAGATCGGCGCCAAATCCAGCCTCGGTGACCGTGTAGTCAGCCAGCTTGCGGGCCATCCGGGTTGCGACCAGGGTATTGCAACCGTGGGCGATATTGGCGAAGGGACCGCCATGCACGAAGGCCGGCACTCCCTCGATGGTCTGTACCAGATTGGGATTCATGGCATTCTTCATCAACGCCGCCATCGCCCCATTGACGCCAAGTTCGAACGCCTTGACCGGGCGCCCCAGGGAATCATAACCAACCAGGACATTGCCCATGCGTTCCTTCAGGTCCATCAAATCCCCGGACAATCCCCAGATTGCCATGATTTCGGAGGCTGCGGTGATTTCAAACCCGTCTTCGCGCATGACACCGTTTACACCGCCCCCCTCCAGGCCGACCAGAGTACTGCGCAGGGAACGGTCATTCATGTCGATAACCCGCTTCCAGAGCACTTTACGCGGATTGATCTCTGGCTGATTCCTCTGGTGCAGGTGGTTATCGACAACCGCGGCCAGCAGATTGTGCGCGGTGGATACTGCATGCAGATCACCGGTGAAGTGGAGATTGATCTCCTCCATCGGCAGCACCTGGGAATAACCTCCCCCCGCGGCCCCTCCCTTCAGTCCCATACAAGGCCCCAGGGACGGCTCCCGGATGGCTATTATGGTTTTCTTACCCAATTGCGCCATTGCCTGGGCCAGACCGATGGTCGTGGTGGTTTTTCCCTCTCCATGCTTGGTAGGCGTCATGGCGGTAACCAAGATCATCTTCCCGTCAGGGCGGTCGACCAGACGTTGTGCTACCTGGAGCGGAACCTTGGCGATATGTCTGCCGTATAGAAACAGGTCGTCTTCCGCCAGCCCGATGGAGGCCGCGATCTCAGTGATCGGACGCAGTTCTGCCTCCCGCGCGATTTCGATATCGGGGATCATGACGAATTCTGTCGCTTGACCAGGACGGGAACGCCAAAACAGCCAAGTAAACCTATCAGCGACTCCTTGCTGAGGATATGCTGATTGTAGTATTCAAGCAGAACCTTCATGTCGAAGCGCATGCGCAATCCCGGCGGGGCACCTTCGACAACATCGTCGTCGCTGACAATCGTTATATCGTCCCGCGACACCCCCTCCAGCGTGGTCAGGCGGGAAATGACCTTATCCCGACTGAGATCCTCCAGTGAGGCATGCTCGAGTTCTCCGGTCAGTGCGATGGCGTCATCGTTCTCCACCAGGGAGATGGCGAAACAGTGATCGATTCCGAGTTTTTCTTTGAGTATCTCGGAGACACAGCTGAATCCCCGAGACACCAATGCGATCTTGTATCCCATAATCTTCAGTGTCTGGATCAACTCCACTGTACCCGGCGTAACCTCGATCGCATCGGCCACGTTGGTAGCGACCTCCAGCGGCACGTTCTCGAGGCAACTGGCGGCGCAGTTCAAAACGGTGCCCAGGTCGCCCTGTTTGTAGGTGGCGTTGAAATCACTGGCAGAAATACCGGTCAGCGCCAGGATCTGCTCCAGGGTCTGCTGGTCGATGAAGCTGGAATGAATATCGAACAACAGGATTCGTTTCTTTTTGTTGAATACATCCTCGCTTTGAAACAGGGTATTTATGCCCAAGGCGCCCATCTTATCTCGCAACACCAGCTGCAAATTCTCCAGCGGAATGGCGCAACGCTGGATATCCACCATCAACTCCATCAGGAAGATGCTCTCACGGGCGATCATTTCCGAGAACTCAATATTGATGTTGTAGGTCTTCAGAATTTCGGTCACCGTAGCGATAATCCCGGGCCTGTCCCGACCCAGCAGGATCATGAGCAGATTCCGTTTCCTGGCGCTGCGGGGCACTGGCCGGTATTTGTCAATGGACAGGTCCAACCCGGTATCTTCAGAAATCGACTGCACCAGCGACTGCATTTCTTCAATAGGTTTGGAGCATGCAGCGAGATCGACCACCATAAAAACGGTGAACAGACCGTGCAGAACGTCCTGGCGAAGATCGACGATATTTCCGTTGACGGCCGAAATGGGCGTCGTAATCTTCTCGACCAGGCCGACCGAATCGGCTCCTGTCCCGAATATGATATAGAGCTTTTGATTCATACCTCTCCTCCGGTTCAAAAAACCATCGGTAGTTTGGATACAGCAAAATGGAACGCCCCAGCCGCGGGTCAGGCTCAGGCGGTATGCTCAGTCCGGATTACCGCTGTGATTCATCGATGGCTACTCAGGGGGCCATCAGCCCTAAGTGTTCCAGAGTGACATTTTGCTGGCCGAACTCAAGCTCAACCCGCTGTTTCAGTGCGTTGAAACGGTGCACCGCTGTCTGGCTCAACCCCCTTTTTCCCTGCTCGTAAAAACGGATCCCGGTGCTGCCATCTGATATTTTGATGTGCACGGACACCCTGATGCCTGACCCGTCCCTATCTCCCCCCTGAAATAACATCCGATGCTCCCCGTACCTCTCCACCACCGCATCGTAATGATCGGTATCGGGATTCAGAAGAAAGCGCTGTCGGTAACCCAACTCCTTCAGCAACTCGGTGAACTCGGCCACTCTATTCTCGAATCCGATCAGATTTTTTGTTTCTACCCTGAGCGTTGCCGCCCTTTCTGCTGAACAACCCTGCAACAGGGTCAATGCAATTGTACTGGCTAGAAAAAAACGTAATAGAGCCTTTCCAAACATGTGGTTCGTGCCTTGCCGCTTGTGAGCGAAAACCCATTATATCGGTAATCTGGAACCAGACGCGCCCCTCATCTGTTACCACAAGCCTGAATAGCACAGGAATTTTAGTGCAGCACCCTCGATGATTTAAACGATTACCTGTTTTATTCGCTTCTTGTCCTAAGTTTGCAATTCGTCACGCTTTTATAGTATTGTTGTGTTAATATATTAGTAATTACTTAATTACTTAATACTTTAGGAGTACATGGCATGATTATCGACAACCTGACCCTGGTGGGACTGATCGGTGTAATCAGTATTACCCTATTCCTGCTTTTTTCTGAAATACGTCGGAAAAAACGCCGCTTGAGCAGTTCCAATGTGAAACTTGAAAACTCGGCATAGAGGGCGGGGAAGAATTCGTTTTCTCCGCGCACGGTCCTACCTATCCCTATATTTCGCAATTGTCCGGAATTATATTTCTTGAATTGCGGAACCGCCCCCCTACCCTCGTTCCGCCATCTGTAAAAAACAGCGTCGCAACGAGGAAACAGTCCCTTCCGGCTCGCAATTCCTTAGCGTCGCGGTTGAAGCAGCCATCTTGGCTTACCCGACGGTTACTTCTTGTTTTAACCAATAGCGCCGGGCTGAGGTAACTTTTCTCAAGTTACCATCTTATTTCATACCATCCGCTGGCACACGGCGTAAGCCGAAAAAACCAACACCTGGGGCAAACTCTATCCCGACTCGCAAGCTGGACAGAAACGATTTGATTGCCCACTATATATAGTCGAATCGAGCCAGGCAGGCCGACTCATAGAACGAGATTTCACAGTTGCCATGACCGAAAGTTTGACCTATCTACAGCTCCTGGAAGCTTTGACTGAGCTTGTCAATAGCAAGGCCAGTGGGACGATGTTCATCCGCTCTCAGTGCAATCACGCCATTACCTTCTCCCTGGAGGCCGGCCGCATCTATGCCCTGAACCATGGCCCCAGGAGAGGGCGCAGCGCCATCCCGTTGATCAGCCAGATCGCAGGCGGCAGCTACCGATTCGATACGGCAGGCCCAGGTAGATCCGCGCAGGAACTCCCCTCCACCGCCGAAATACTGGAACAACTGAAAACACCCCGGGGTGACATTCAAACTCTAGAAATTTCCACCCCTGACAATGGCACCCGCTCGATCTCAGCCGAACAGAAACACCGAGTTTGTCAGGAGTTGAAAAATCTGCTGGCGCGCCACCTGGGGCCGATTGCCGAAATGGTGTTCGACAACACAGTCGATGAAACGGGCGATTTCTGCTCCACTCCAGAGGGGACTGAGGAGTTGATCGACAAATTGGCCGATGACATAGGCAATCCGCAGGAGGTCGTACAGTTCCGCGAAGAGGCATACAGGGCGATCCAGAAATTACTCGGAAGCTGAACCCTAGCCATTCGTCCTGCCTGTTCCAGATTCCAAATCAGCTTGTCCCGGCAGGCTACTCTCTGTCTCTCCCCGGTTCCGATCCTGCCGCGGCGTTTCGTAAACGACCGGGGGACTGGCCTGCCCCCCCCAGCCCTGCGTTCACGATTTTCGACGCATATGTTTCATCGCCGTGATCAGACTGCGCCGCATGAGTTCGAAGGACAACGCCAGATCAGCGATTTCATCGTTACGGCCGGAAACACCCACTTCCCTATTGATATCTCCCTTGCTGACCGCCTTGGCAACGGCGGTAATATCGGAGATCGGCTCCAATATCAAACGTTTTACCATCGCATTGACCATGACAAACAGCAGCGCAAACAAAACGGTGATACCCCCGATCACTATCAGGCTGCGCTCTATGCTCAGCGCTCGAACATCCGCCAGAGGCACACCTACCAGGCTGACCCCGACGACCTCGCCCGTGTGGTACCCGTAGCCGGTATCCACGCCATAAGTCTCCGTCACATCTTCCGGTGCCTTTTCGGGATCACCGTGACAGCGCAGACACCCCTTTTTACTGACCTTTGGGGAGGAGGCTACCAGATAATTCCGGCCATCGATCTCACCCTCTTCGCTCAGGTATTCCAGATTGCGCATACCCCGAAACTGTTTCAGCAGCGCGAGCTCGAGACCCCTTGCCCGGTTGTCCGGATTCAAGGGATTATCGGAGGCATTCTTGATGTAATACTGCGGCTGCCGCCCTTCCAGGTATTTCGCGATTCGGGCAGTCGCCACAATTCCGGAGAATGAGGGGGAATAGAAAATCTTCTCCTTCATAAAGTGGGGTCTAAGATCAGTGGCGACATAATCCTGGATCGACTTCACCACATCGACCAGCAGGACCAGATCCTCCTTCGCCCGATCGTAAACCTGCTGTTTGGTAGAGAAATAGATCGTCGGCGCAGTCACCGCGACGGAAAAAAGATACACAATGAAAAGCGACAGATTGAATTTTTTTGCCAGGCTGCGCCGAACCGGCTGCGGGACAGTTTCTTCCACCATATTGTTTCTCCTTTGAAGCGATTCCATCTAGCGGCATCACGCCCTGGGCATCGGATGGTTGGCGCGGCTCGTGCTGATACCGGCCGACATACTCCAGACCCCCTCCGTACCTGTACGCATTCACCCAGCGCGATGAAATCACTAGTGTGAAGACCGGGAGAGTCACGCTCACCGAAACACCGAAGACGAAGCCGACTGCCCCTTTTCAAGGGTATCGACCCGCCTTCACCCTTCTTTATCGAGATAGATTCAGGACACGGAAAATCGAGCAGGGAGCAAAGCTTCTACTGTACCCAAAACCGCGGCAAGGCCCACATGCTATGATCGTCGCTCATTCACCGGTCTGCCCAATCTGCGAAGATACCTTGCGCCCCCAAATCTTCAATCAACCCTCCACCATCACAGCGGTTGCGAGTGGAGCCGTATTGATCAGCTTTTCGTCGATTTTCGTCAAGCTGTCCCAGGTCGGCCCTGGTGCCTCCGGATTCTACCGCATGCTGTTCGGTACCCTGGCCCTGGTGTTGACGGCCGTCGCCCTTGGTCAGCGTCCACGAGGCGACCGAATTTCCGGACTGTGGGCTGCGCTGGCCGGTCTGGTATTCGCGGCTGATCTCACCGTATGGCACAGGAGCATCCTCAGTATCGGCCCCGGCCTGGCCACCGTACTGGCTAATTTTCAAGTCTTCGTAATGATCGGTGCCGGCAGCTTGTTTCTGCGCGAACAGATCACCCACCGGACTCTGGCCTCCGTGATACTGGCCCTGTTCGGGCTGTTCATGCTGGTAGGGCCGGGCTGGACCCAACTTACCGACCAATGGCGTACCGGGGTCTTATTGGGGCTCGCCACAGCCCTCTTCTACGCCGTCTACATATTGCTGCTCCGGCGACTGCAGGCCAACCGTGACAATGCGGGTCAGATCTGGAACATGGCTCAGGTAGCGGCCTGGACCGCCCTCTTCATGGGGCTGGAGGTTCTACTGAGTGATGAAACATTTCTCATCCCGAATTCGGACTCACTGTGGTGTCTGGTGGCCTACGGCGTGCTCTGCCAGGCCCTTGGCTGGCTCCTGATTTCCCGCAGTCTGCCCCGGGTGACACTCTCGGTCGCCGGCATCACGATTCTGTTGCAGCCGGCGCTGGCCTTTGTCTGGGATATTCTGTTTTTCGCCCGCCCTACCTCGCTGCTGGACTTGATTGGGGCAACCATAACACTCACCGCCATCTACATAGGCGTGACCCGGCAGAAGATGGAAACGGATTCAGGCTGACCGAACAGGGTAAATGCCACTGGCAAATCAAAAACCGGAATACTGGTCCATAAGCAGACAAGCGACTAAACTGTAAAAAAACAGAACAAACCGGCGGAAGGAGAAATCTCATCATGGTAAAACTGCGAATATGTGAAGATCCGCCTTATCATTTGCTGCGCGATGGCTCGGTCGAAGAGTTTAATAGACAGCAGGAGGCGGGGGAGAAATGTGACCTCAGAGGCTGTGATCTGAGCGGCCTGGATCTTCGCAACCTGAATGCCGATGGATTGGATCTGCGTGACTGTTATCTGCGCCAGGCTGATCTGCGGGGTATCGATTTCTCCAACACCCGGCTTGAAGGGGCCAGCATCAACGGCGCAAAAATCTACGGCACCCTTTTCCCAACAAAACTCTCGGCCGAGGAGATCACCCTCTCCCTGCAGCACGGCACCCGGATGCGTTACCGGAAATAAGCCCTCCGTTTCTCAATCTTGGGATAAATCAGGGTCTTGCTGTCTTCGCCAACACCCGTATGTGTGTTGCATAGGCGAAAGGCTGGTCGCGGACAGTGCCGTATCCGAGCCTGAGAGCACCGAGGGCCTTCGCTTTCATCTCCGGGTCATCGAGCTGCAGACTAAGCTCAATAAGCAGCGCAGCCGGCGACGGCAAAGGCCCATCGGAAATGGCCGGCTCTTTGGCAATCCCTGGGATCAGCAGATCATCGCTCGTCTGCCAGCCCCCGGCACTGTAATACCGATCCCAGGCGTCACCGGCAAGTCGGCTGGCCAGTTCGAGGTCCGATTTCGACTCTGTCAGCCGAGCCCAATCGGCAACTCCCACCGCGACATAGACATAATCTTCCATGGCGGCGCTGCCGAGAGATCCGTCTGGCCCCCAGGCGCGGTGCAGCCTGCTGCCGTCCCACAAGCGGGTGACCAGGTAATCCCGCAGTCGCGCCCCTGCCTGACGGTAGCGCGGCTCTTTCAGCTCCCTTGTCCCAGCGGCAAGTGCCGACAACATCAGGCCATTCCAGGCCGCAAGCTGTTTCACGTCCCTGGGATGATTCCTGGGCGCCCGCGCCAGCAGCAGCTTTTGCTTCACCCTCTGCTCCAGTGCTTCGAGACGGCCCAGTGCCTGCCGATCGTCCATCGCCATTTCCTCCAGACTGGTTGCATCGACTGGGAGATAACCCTCCTCTTGTCTTGATTGGCCGCCCAAGCGCCAGCGGACCTGGGCAAAGGCCAGCTCTTCATCATCCAGCACCGATTGCAGGTGCTCGGTGCGCCAGAGATAGCCGCCCCCTTCCATGTTGTCCGGATCCACAGCGGAGAGACTGGCGATGAAGCCGCCTCCCTCACCCTTTAATACCCGCAGTGTGAAGTCCAGGGTATCGCGGGCGACCTCACGATATTCCGGTCGATCTAATATTCTGGCGGCCTGGAGATAGAGACGGGCGAGTTGGGCCTGGGTATAGAGCATCTTTTCAAAGTGGGGTACCTGCCAGCCTGGGTCCACCGTGTAGCGGAAAAAACCACCACCCAAGTGATCCCGCATACCCTGGCTCGCCATCTGTTTCAGGGTTAGCTCTACCAGCAGCCGCAGCCTCTGGTCAGGAACTTGATGCAACCTATCCAGCAACACAGACCACTGGGGCGAAAGGGGGAACCGGGTCTGATTTCCGAAACCACCCTCCATCTCGTCTCCCAGCTTCAATGCCATGGCGACCAAACCCCGCTGCAACGCCTCTGGATCCGGGGGTTCGGACTTATCTGATGGACTCCGATCAGACTGCAATGCGTTAGAGGCTTGGCGTGCGGCCTCCTTGAGCTGGGCCGACTGCTCGGCCCATCGGTCTTTCAACTTCACCAAGAGCCCTGTAAACGGCTCGGTTGGGGAGTAGGTCAACCCAATCAGGGGATAGCCCTCGGGGGTGAGAAACACATTCAGCGGCCAACCGGCACTGCCCCGAGTGCGGCGTACAAAGTCGATCAGATGCTCATCCAGCGCGGGTTGAAGTTCACGATCCACCTTGACCGGGATGAAGTAGCGGTTCAGGAGGGCCGCCACCTGCGGGTCTCGGTAACTCTCCCGTTGCATCACATGGCACCAGTGGCAGGCGAAATAGCCGCTGGAGATAAACAGCAGCTTATTCTCCGACTTCGCCTTATCGAGTGCTTCCACCCCCCACTGCTGCCATTGCACCGGGTCTGTGCCATGCATGGCAAGATAGGGTGAGGGGTGGTTCTTCAGCTGATTCTGCAGGCTTGCGCAGAGGGATGAGGCCTGCGCAAGCAAAAGGACGGCCAGACAAAGACGTAGCATGTGATGTGGCTCCAGGGAGTATTCCGGAGTGACGCATTCCACCCCCGATAGCTGTTCCGTGATGACGCAGGGAGTTGGACCGCGGCCCGCAGCAATGGTTGCCACCGGCAAACAGTATGCCCTGGTGTCGGGTATCAGCCCTGATCGAGCTGCTGAAGGATATTACGGGCCACCTCAATCTGACTCCCGCTACCGTCGGCCAACACCTCGTAGAGCAGCTGTCTTGCCCCTAACTCGTCGCCCTCATCCCGCAACGCCTGGATCTGCAGCAGCTTCTGCTCGATCAAGTCCGTGGGGCCGGCAGCAACCTCCTCCTGTTGATCCTCCTGGGCCTCGATAAGGTTTAGTTCAGCCTCGAGTTCCTCGTCAGAGAGCGGCACAAAGCGTTCTGGATCAACGACATCCATCCCAGGATCACCGTCAAAGCGAGGTCTATCATCCGGTGGCGTGGCACCGGCACCGAGGTCAGAGTCGACCGGAACAACCGAACCACCGGCCGGGTAAACGGGGGGGTCACCAGCCGTCTCCGTGGATGGATTTGCTGAAGTGATGGAGCCATCGGCTGGCTCCTGTTCACCGTTCTCATCCCGATCAGGCTGACGAACAAACATCCGCGAGAAAATCAGCCCCAACTCGAACAGAATCCACATCGGCAGCGCCAGCAGGGTCTGGGAGATGACATCGGGCGGGGTCAGCAACATCCCGAGCAGGAAGGCGCCTACGATAATATACGGCCTTTTTTCCGCCAGTTTCTCGGGACTGGTAATCCCCATCCAGACCAGAATGATGGTGGCAATTGGCACTTCGAAGGCCATGCCAAAGGCAAAAAACAGGGTCAGGATGAAGTCCAGGTACTTGCTGATATCGGTGGCTACGGTAATTCCTTCCGGCGCCGTGCTGGTCAGAAAGGCGAACACCAGGGGGAATACAACGTAGTAGGCGAACAACATCCCGATGTAGAACAGCAAGGTACTCGACACCACCAACGGCATCACCATCCGTTTTTCGTGCCGGTACAATCCGGGCGCGATGAAAGCCCAGATCTGGTAAAGGATGAACGGCATGGAGAGAAAGACGGCAGCGACCAGGCTGAGCTTGAACGGGGTCAAAAAGGGTGAAGCCACCTCGGTGGCAATCATACTGGTGCCAACCGGTAGATGAGCCATCAGGGGACTGGCCACCCAGATATAGATGTCATTGGCGAAAGGGAACAGACAAAGAAACACCACCGCCACCACCACCACCGCCCGCAACAATCGGTCACGGAGTTCCAGCAGATGGGAAACGAATGGCTGTTCCTGCAGGGGGTTATCGGCCGGTTCGTGGTTCTTCGTCATGGGACTGGTCAGTGGAAGGATTTGCTGAATCACCAAATTGGGAGGGAGAATCGATCCCCGATCCATACTCTTTCTTGGCGTCCCGCACCGCCACACCACCGTCTTTAGACAGCTTACGTACTGCCGACGATGTCTCTTCGATCACTTCCTCCAGCGGATTCAGCTGTTGTTTCTGTTTTTCCAGAATCTGCTTCAGCTCCTCAGCCTTCATCTCCTTGTCAATTTCCGATTTCACGGCGTTGAGCATGCTACGGCCCTTGCCCAGCCACTTGCCCGCGGTATAGGCCAATTTAGGCAGGCGTTCAGGCCCAACAACAACCAGGGCCACCAACCCGATGATCATCAGCTCCCAGAAACCGATATCAAACATATCTCAGCGCAGGCCCAGTCTGTTGGAATGGAAAGAGTACAGTTCGAAGCCTGAGGAGAGACGGCAGGAATCAGGGAAAGGAAAATGAACATAACGCATTATTTCTAGCCCCTCAACTTCGACTCGGGCTTCGCTGTTTGCCCTCACTGCTGCAGCCTCGCAGCCTTGCCCTTCTGCCGGAGGACAAAGGAATCCACCGGGCAATCCTTGGATGCTAACCAATTGCCTGGCCGGTAGCGGAAAACTGACTCAGGACTTCTCCTCTTTCTTCTGCGTCACTTCACCGTCGATAACGTCTCCTTTTTCAGAATTCTTCAGGCGCTCCTGGTCAGCCCCTTTTTCACTGTCCGACATGGAACGCTTGAATCCCTTGATCGCGGACCCCAGGTCTGAACCGATGTTTTTCAGCCGCTTGGTACCAAACAGCAGCAAGACGATCACCAGAACGATCAACAACTGCCAGATACTGATTCCACCAAAACCCATGATCTTCACCACCTCTGTTTTCTATTATCGGGCCCTGGCGCCGCTGTTCCTCCAGGCCTGATAAATTTCGTATCGAGCGGGACAAGCTCCCACCTCAGGCGGCCGATGATACCCGAAAACACATTTCCGCGCAGAATTCTACCCGCCGCGCCGCGTCTTTTCTTCCAGTCCCGACAGGCCAAAGCGGCGATCCAGCTCGGCCAGTACGTCCTCAGGTCCGAGCCCCTGCCGGGCCAGCAGAACCAGGGTGTGAAACCACAGGTCGGCAATCTCATAGATGATCTTGTCCGGTTCACCATCCTTGGCCGCCATCACCGTCTCGGTCGCCTCTTCACCAATCTTTTTCAGAATGGCATCCAGCCCCTTGCCAAAGAGAGCTGCCACATAGGAGGTGTCGGGATCCGCCGCCTTTCTCTCCTCCAGAACCTCTGCCAGCCGCTGCAGTACGTCACTCATTACTTCATCTCCCGATTCAGCAGGCTAATCAGCTGGCGGGCCGATGGTGGCAGATAGGGTGTGTCGTCATTGAATATCCGCTGGGGTGTTATTCCATGCTCACGGTAGTAGCGGTCGTTATCGAAAGCCTGGAGTTCCAGGTTGGCCCCATTCAGGGCAATACCGGCAAACAACCCCCGGCTGCGGGAATAGGAGTAAATCTCCGCCTTCAGTCCGACATCCGTTGCGGCCGAAGCGGCACGACCCACCGGGCCGGCGGCCACCGAGGCATCCGCGCCCAGCGTGAACTTGCCCTCGACCAGCTCATTCACGCTCTCTTCGGATTTGAACACCAGAATGACGTCCGTTGCCTGCGCCCCTATCTGCCAACCCACGCTGCCACCGGTGATTGTGACAAAGGAGGGCCTGCTCCAACCTCCATCGGCCCGTCGCACCGAGATAACCCCCTTGCCATAGCGACCGCCGATGATCAGCCCGATCTTGATGACAGCCGGGATGATTGCCACTGCGCGGGCATTGGACAGTAGTACCGGGGGGATGGTCTCTTCCGGAATCTGGCTGATATCCCTGATCACGCCGATCACCTGATCCATTTTGGCTTCCTGATCGCTCTCGCTGGCCTGCAACCCGCCCCCGATAACAAGCGCTAACAGCAGAACCAGTAGCTTTTTGCTACCCATATCCCTCCTCAAATTCGCCGGCAACCAGTCGCATCAAGACACTGACCGGCATCCAGCCTGAAACAGGTCAGCATGATTAGGCCACTATAGGGTACTTCTAAAAATCCCTTCCATGGGATTTTTCGATACGGCGATCGAAACGCGCGATTTCCGATCGCCTTCATTTTCATGCGCTCACGCGCAAGAAAATAGTGGCGCATCCCTGCACCACACGGACACCTCAAAATTTTCGAGGTGCCCTATAGTCGAACCTCCACACCGCGTTCCGCCATATACCGCTTGGCCTCGCCGATACTGTACTCCGCGAAATGAAAGATACTGGCTGCCAGCACCGCATCTGCCCCGCCGTCAACCACCCCGTCAACCAGGTGCTGCAGGTTTCCGACACCGCCTGAGGCTATGACCGGAATAGGTACCGCGTCGCAAATGGTGCGGGTCAGCGCCAGATCAAATCCGATCTTGGTGCCATCCCGGTCCATGCTGGTCAGCAGAATTTCACCGGCGCCATAGTCGGCCATTCTGCAGGCCCAAGCTACCGCGTCCAGGCCTGTGGGCTTACGGCCGCCATGAGTGAAGATCTCCCACTTCAGCGGCTCACCCTCCCCACTCACCTGCTTCGCATCTATGGCCACCACGATACACTGGGAGCCGAAACGGTCTGCTGCCTGCTGCACGAACTCAGGCTGAAACACCGCTGCCGTATTGATCGCCACCTTGTCTGCGCCGGCATTGAGCATACGCCGCACATCGTCGCCACTGCGTATGCCGCCGCCAACGGTAAGGGGAATAAACACTTCGCTGGCCACATCCTCCACCACATGGATGATAGTATCCCGGTCGTCAGAACTGGCAGTGATATCGAGAAAGGTGATCTCATCGGCCCCCTCCTCGTTGTAACGCCGCGCCACCTCCACCGGATCACCGGCATCGCGGATATCCACAAAGCGCACCCCTTTCACTACGCGACCGGCGTCGACGTCGAGACAGGGAATAATTCTTTTCGCTAACATCTCCTGAACTCCAGGGTAAAACGCAGAAGCCGCGGTCCGGGGGTTAACGCATCACGCATCGAGTTGATCCGCCAGACGCTGGCCTTCGGAAAAATCCAGCGTACCCTCGTATATGGCCCGGCCGGTAATGGCACCGACGATACCACTGGCGGCCACCTCGCAAAGCGCGCGGACATCATCGATATGGGTGATACCACCCGAGGCCACCACAGGGATCTCGATATCACGGGCCAATGCCGCCGTAGCCTCCACATTGGGTCCGGTCAGCATGCCATCACGGCCGATATCCGTGTAGACAATGGCGGAAACCCCATCCCGCTCGAAACGCTTCGCCAGGTCGATTACCCGGTGTTCGGTAATCGTGGCCCAGCCGTCGATCGCCACCATACCGTCGACGGCATCCAGGCCGACGATGACCTGCCCCGGAAAGGCGCGACAGGCACGGCTGACGAATTCCGGCTCTTTTACCGCCTGGGTCCCGATGATGGCGAAGCCGACTCCAGCATCAAGATAGGCCCCTATGGTGCGCTCATCGCGGATACCGCCCCCCACCTGAATCGGCAATTTCGGGTAGGCGGCGGCAATGGCCCTGATTACTTCACCGTTTACCGGCTCTCCGGCAAAGGCACCATTCAGGTCCACCAGGTGCAAACGCCGTGCCCCGGCCCCCACCCAGCGCTCCGCCATCTCCACCGGGTCGTCCGAAAAAACCGTCTCGTCATCCATGCGCCCCTGGCGCAGACGGACACAACGCCCATCCTTCAGGTCAATGGCAGGTATCAGCAACACAATCCGCTATCCTCTGTTACCAGCGTTCTTTCAGCTGAGTGGTGGCAGAAACTATCAAATATCCCAGTTCAAGAAATTCTGTAATAAACGCAGCCCGGCCTCGGCACTTTTTTCCGGGTGGAACTGGGTGGCAAACAGATTTTCTTTGGCGATCACGCTGGTGAAGGTAACACCGTAGTCAGTGGTAGCCGCCACCAGACCGAGATCCTCTGGATCAACGTAATAACTGTGGACGAAATAGAAACGGCTGTCCTGGGCGATGCCCTCCCACAACGGGTGCTCACCTTTCTGAGTGACTCGATTCCAGCCCATTTGCGGGATTTTGAGTCGCGGACGCCGGGTATCCTCGGGCGAGTTAAAACGACGCACTTTGCCTGGGAAGAGTCCGAGTAGTTGGGTGCCCCCATTCTCATCACTGAACTCCATCAGCACCTGCAGACCCATACAGATCCCCAAAAAGGGCTTGCTGTGGGCAGCATCCAGCACTGCACGGTTCAGATGGTGTTGTGAAATGGCGACCATACAGTCGCGGGCCGCCCCCTGACCGGGAAACACCACCCGGTCGGCCGACAGGATGAGATCCGGGTTATCGGTCACCAGCACCCGGTCTGACATCTCCGCCACGTGTTCGATGGCCTTGGAGACGGAGCGCAGATTGCCCATACCGTAATCGATGACTGCAATGGTTTTTGACATAACTGACGATGGAAATATCGGCTAACCGGCCCAGCTTGAAAAAGTCAGAGGCTACCCTTGGTGGAAGGAAGGATACCAGCCATACGCGGGTCCGGCTCCAGCGCCATACGCAGGGCACGGCCAAAGGCCTTGAACAGGCTTTCCGCGATGTGGTGCGCATTACGCGCTCGGAGATTGTCCAAGTGCAGCGTCACCCCCGCATGGTTGACGAAACCCTGAAAAAACTCATAGAACAACTCGGTATCGAAGCTCCCGATCCGTTCCCGGGGAAAATTCACATGGAACTCGATACCCGGACGTCCGGAGAAATCGATCACCGCGCGCGACAATGCCTCATCCAACGGGACGTAGGCATGGCCGTAGCGTCGAATCCCCTTTTTGTCACCCACCGCCCGGGCGATGGCCTGTCCCAGGGTGATCCCGATATCCTCCACCGTGTGATGCGCATCGATATGCAGGTCGCCTTCGGCCTCGATGTCAAGATCGATCAACCCATGCCGCGCTACTTGATCCAGCATGTGATCCAGAAATGGCAGCCCGGTATTAAGAACGGATTGACCGCTTCCGTCCAGATTCAGGCCAACCCGAATCCGAGTCTCCAGGGTATTACGCTCGATCTCCGCTTGACGCTGCATGGGACACGGCTCCGCCAGGTTCGATTAACAATGCAGATGCCGGCAGACCCGGCCAAAAAAACATTTTATCGCGAAAATGCAAGCGATTGCATCAGCCTCCCCCTTGTTTCTTAATAAGGGCACCTCGAAAAATTCGAGGTGCCCGTGTGGTGCAGGGATGCGCCACTGTTTTCGTGCGCGTAAGCGCATGAAAATGAAAGCGATCGGAAATCGCGCGTTTCGATCGCCGTATCGAAAAATCCCATGGAAGGGATTTTTCGAAGCACCCATAGCTGACAGCCCAGCCTTACACTTGCAACCAGAAGGTAACCGGCCCGTCGTTAGTCAGAGACACTTGCATATCCGCTCCGAAAATCCCGCTTTCCACCCGCGGGTGTCCGTGTCTGGCCTGAACGCAGAAATAGTCGAATATCCGACGACCTTGATCCGGCGTTGCCGCGGTTGAGAAACCGGCCCTGGTACCCTTACGAGTATCCGCAGCCAGTGTGAACTGGGGCACCAGCAGCAGGTCACCGTCGATATCCCTGAGGCTGAGGTTCATGCGCCCCTGGTGATCGGGAAATACGCGATAGCCGAGCAGACGTTCCAGCAGTCTGTCGGCCTGGGCCTCCTGGTCGTTCCGCTCGACCCCGACCAGCACCAAAAGCCCCCGACCGGTCTGCGCCACCGTTTTGCCCCCTGCCACCACCGCTGCAGTTGAAACTCGTTGCAATAGGCCGATCATTTTAATATTACTCTTAAATGCGGGAAATCCCTCGCATCGATTCAGAAAATGATTACAAACTGCCGCGAAACCATGTACAGCAGATAGACCGAGACTGTGCCATCATTAAACCGTCGCCACCCACGGATGCCCAATGGATTGAGTCACTCTTTATCCATGGACGGTACAAGGACGAACACCCTTTGCCAACCAAGCCCGGCGACACCGCCCCGGCGGCATGGAATGCCACCGGGGCTTTCTTTTATCCGTACCTCACTCAGATCGACTGCGCGCCGCCCGCTTTCTCTGATGTTCCTTGAGGTGACGCTTGCGAATACGAATCGCAGAGGGCGTCACCTCCACCAACTCGTCATCCTCGATAAACTCCAATGCCTGTTCCAGGGAAAAAACCAGCGCCGGGGTCAGCAGAATATTCTCATCGCTCCCGGCAGCACGGATATTGGTCAACTGTTTGGCCTTCAATGGATTGACTGTCAGATCGTTGTTACGGGCGTGGATACCAACGACCTGCCCCTCGTACACCTCGTCCCCCGGCCGAACAAACAGCCGACCCCGCTCCTGCAGGTTGAACAGGGCGTAGCCTAAGGCCTTGCCGCTGGAGTTGGAGATCAGGGCGCCATTGTTGCGGGGTGCGATGCCACCGTGAGCGCCGGGGCCGTAACGGTCGAACACATGGTAGATAAGACCGGAGCCGGAGGTAAGCGTCATAAATTCAGTCTGAAATCCAATCAATCCCCGCGAAGGGATCACATAGTCGAGGCGGACGCGTCCCCTGGCATCAGGCACCATGTCCTTCAGCTCTCCCCGGCGTGCCCCCAACGCCTCCATGACACCACCCTGGTGCTGCTCCTCCACATCTACCGTCAATTGCTCGAAGGGCTCGCAGATCTCGCCATCCACTTCCCGAAAAATCACCTCCGGTCGGGAAACAGCCAGTTCATAACCCTCACGCCGCATGTTCTCCAACAAAATGGACAGGTGGAGTTCACCGCGCCCGGAGACGCGAAACTTTTCCGGGTCGTTCCCCTCCTCCACCCGCAGCGCCACATTGTGGATCAACTCCCGCTCCAACCGCTCTTTGAGCTGGCGTGAGGTGAGGTATCTGCCGTCTCGCCCGGCAAAAGGTGAGCTGTTTACCTGAAAGGTCATACTGACAGTCGGCTCATCCACGGTCAGAGCCGGCATTGGCTCTATGCTGTCCGGATCACACAGCGTGTCGGACACATTGGGCGCTGCTATGCCCGAAAGCGCCACGATATCACCGGCAGCGGCCTCCTCCACCTCCACCCGATCCAGACCGTGGAAGCCGAAAACCTGGCCGATCTTCTCCCGATGCTGGTCTCCGTCCCGCTTAACCAGGATGATCTGCATGTTTTTGCGCACTCTGCCCCGGGTAATGCGGCCGATGGCGATGGCGCCGACATAGCTGTTGTATGCCAGAGTCGATACCTGCATCTGAAACGGGCCTTCCGGATTGACAACGGGTGCCGGACAATTCTCTACGATGGCCTGAAACAAGGGCGTCATATCCCCGTCCTTGACCTGATCACCCAGTCCAGCATAACCGTTAATAGCAGAGGCGTAGATGATCGGAAAATCGAGCTGCTCGTCACTGGCGCCAAGTCGATCGAACAGATCGAAGGTCTGATTGATCACCCAGTCGGGGCGAGCGCCATCGCGATCGATTTTATTGATCACCACAATGGGTTTAAGTCCGTGCTGAAAGGCCTTCTGGGTTACAAACCGGGTCTGTGGCATCGGACCTTCCACTGCATCCACCAGCAACAACACGGAATCCACCATGGACAGCACGCGCTCCACCTCTCCACCAAAATCGGCGTGGCCTGGGGTATCCACGATGTTAATCCGATACCCTTCCCAGCGGATAGAGGTGTTCTTGGACAGGATGGTGATACCCCGTTCCTTTTCCAGGTCGCTGGAGTCCATCACCCGCTCGACCGGTCCGAAGCGCTCGCCCAGGGTTCCGGACTGCTGTAATAACTGGTCTACGAGCGTGGTCTTGCCATGGTCTACGTGGGCAATAATAGCGATATTTCTAAGTTTATCTATCATGGGGTCGTTCGGTGGGAAAGGTAGGGCGCGCATTATAGCCGATTCGAAATCCCCATCGGGATTCATCGCCTGTGAATTTCGCCTTTCTCAGAAGATCATACAGTTAGCGACTAGTTGTCAGGATTTAATTGCGCCATAGGAAGTATCAGATTGTCCCGCATGAAGTTTTCAGGTTATTCACAGATCCTGTGGATAACTCTGTTAACAAAACCTGCACAACCCTTCCCCGACCATACCCCGAAAGGCTTTTTGTTAGATTGTAAAAAAATCATACAGCTAAAATATTCTTTTTATTAACATAGTGTTAGGCTAAAATCATGTCTCCAGCCCCGACTGATAGTTATTTCGATTTGCAATTACCCAAAGACTAATGTCGACTGTGTATAAACAACCATTGCCTGACTGGAAAAATACCCTTTATCACCCTATTGTGACATCCGGCTTGGACTTCATCGCCGCCTTCTGAAAAAATTGCCCCATCTGCAACACCCGATAACTCACCGAGGTAGGCGTGAATAAAATTTTATTGGCCCTGGTTCTGCTCTTAAGCATCGGCGCCGTTCAGGCGCAGAACCGATATGTCACAGATCAATTCCAAATTACCCTGAGATCCGGAGAGAGTTCGGGCCACAAAATTCTGCGCATGCTACCCAGCGGGGAAAAATTGACACTGCTGAAGAGCAACGAACAATCCGGCTATTCCCAGGTCAAGGCTGAAGACGGCAAGGTGGGCTACGTGCTGACCCGGCAGTTGATGGATGTCCCCAGCGCCCGGGACAGGCTGGCCAAGGCGGAAAAAAGACTACAGGAGCTGCAGGAGGAACCGGGGCGGCTGTCATCGAAGCTGGCACGACTTCAGGACGAATTCCAGAAGCTGCAGGTTAAGCATAAATCCTTGACTGAGCAGAAACAGAAGCTCGACAAGGAATTGGAGACCATACGCCGCACGGCCTCTAACGCGATCCGAATCTCCAACGAACGGAATGATCTGCGCAAAATGGTGGCACAACAGACCCAGCAGGTGGAAAATCTGAAACAGGAGAACCGGGAGCTAAGCAACGAGAGCAATCAGCAGTGGTTCCTGATTGGCGGCGGCGTCATAATCGTCGGCATTATACTGGGTCTGATTCTGCCCCATCTGCGTTTCCAGCGTCGCAAGAGTTCCTGGGGTTCTCTGTAACCAACGAGCCCCCATCTACGGGCGGTGAGAGTACTCCATCAAGGTAATAAATTTAGGGTTCAGAGCCACCCCAATGGGCCAAGACAAGGCGCAGTCCGATGGGAATGGCATGCCCTTTTCAAGGACTGCAAAACAGGATTGGCCAATTGGGCGGCTCCCTTCGGGTTGGCCCTCCAATTGAGACCAGACGCGCAGAGCGCAGTTTGGTGATTCCAAATAAGCGATGCGCAACGCCGTATGGTCTCACTGGAGAGCCAACGCTGGGCATCCGCGTAGTGTTAACAGGCCCTTGTCTTGTCACGGCGGCTGCCTGAAAAACCGGGGCCACGACAGGGCCCCAAGAAAGCTCCCAGCTTACTAAAGTTTCGCCTGGTTAAGGCGATACAGAAGGAAAGGAATTTCCGGGGAGCGATATGCCTTCGCCAAGCTTTTTTTCCGCCCCCTGCAAATTCCCTGTTCGAAGGGGCATCTCACATCTTCCCGCACGACGGTTGCCTGGAAAATAGAGGATCCCCCGGGATCTTTGGAGACGCCTCACTCATGTTGGAACAGAACCCAATCAATCAGCCTCCGTTGTCTGACGAGAAATTTCTCCGTCTGGCCGAGCGGCAACGGCTGGAACGTGAATGTTTCTGTCTGCTCGATCTGAGAGAAATCTCCCCCGAGCTTTGCCGGCGCTTCACCTATCGCGGGCAGACCATGTGGCTCGACTCCGCCTCCCACAATCTGTTTCTTGACAGGCTGAAACAGAATTCGGGCGTTTTTACAGTCGAGACCTATGAGGCTATTCTCGCTTCATTCCAGCAAGTGGATACCAGCCCCCTGCTCAATGAATTGGAATCCAATATTCCAAGGGAACAACCAGACGCTCACAACAAGCCGCTGAAGACCACCACCGATTCGGAAACCCATCCCCCGCTCCAACAGCAGTTCATCCGCAGCTCCGTCTTTGAGCTGGGTTACTTCGAAAAGCGTACCGACGCCCGAATCAAACACACAGTACCCGTTCTTGTTCTGTTTGCCGGCAAGGTCATTCCCGCCGAAACCCGGGATATATCGCTTAACGGCCTGCAGATTCGCACTAAGGCCCCGCTGCAGGTGGATACCGGCAGCAGGGTTGAAATCAAGATCTCGCCGGTGGTTACCAACAACGATAAAGCACCATCGAAAGCCACCTATCGAATCGTACGTGTGACATCGATCCTTTCGGATACCCTGCTGGCGCTCAACTGCGAAGAAAAGAAACCCAACGAAACGGTAAATTATTTTCGGAATATCGTGTCCTCTCGGACGGGTACCGGCAGTTCACTCTCGAAACTCGATGCAGAAGATGCCCTGTTGACCTCTTACTCCCTGCTGGCCGAGCGTTTTTACATGCGTTCGAGTTCCATCATCCCCTTTTTCCTGTTTCGAGTTGAAGCCAAGAAGGTCCCGCTCAGGCTGGTCTTCAGCAATCCGAACAATCAACGCACCCTGGCCGCGTTCGAGGACCTATCCGGGAACTATGACTTTTCCATGCTGGCCCGGCCAGCGTTCGTCAAACTTCTGGTGAAACTGGCTCGCCGGGAAAGCCAGGCGGATGCGCTTCTGGCTGTAGTCAGGCGGCCAGGAGAGCCGCAACAGGTACTGACCAACCTGGAATGCAAACAAAGCAGTGTATGGTATCAATTCCTATCCAGTCACATAGATCAACCCCAGTTCTCGGTATTCAAAGTGGTATCCCGCCGTGTCCGGCGACCGGTTTCGGTGCGTATGCTGAAAGACCTGGACGCCCTGAATTCGCAGTCCAGCGATCTTGCGGAAGGACTGCTAAGGGAGGCGGACAAGCTTTTCATTGCAGGCTCCCTGATCGACGTGACCCCTCAGGTACGCACCTGGGACTTGAATGCTTTCCCTGCCACCAGTCCGGCGGCAACACCTACCCCTGTGACCGAACCGAAACAGGATGAGTTGCTGCCCCAACCCGAGGTCTGGCCCATCAGTTTTATCGAAGAGAAAAGATGTGAGCCCAGATTTCTGAGTCAACTGGGGGTGGAACTGAAGATCTCCGGTGCCATCTACCAGGCCAAGGCCAGGGATATTTCCGCCCATGGCCTGTCCGTCATAGCCGATGACCCCAACATCCCGGTGCAAAAAGGAAGCCAGCTATTGGTCTCTTTCCCCCATCTCAAGGCGGCGTCCTACACCCTGGAAATTTTCCGCGGAACCTATCGCGATATTCCGTTCCAAGTCATCGACGTAGCGCAGGATGAAAAAACCGTATTGAGAATGAGCCAGAGTGGTACGGGTGGCGGCCACCGTTTCGCCCATTCCTTCTCCAGATACCTGAAGCAGCGAAAGACTAGGCTGCCACTGGAGCTCTCGCATATGGTCCGCTCGTCCGCATCGCGCTTGTATTCGTCGATCTTCATCGAGAGTTCGGCAACTATCCCGGTGTTTCTGTTTCGGCGTAACAACAACCAGCAATTTGCCTTCAAAGTGGGAATTGTCCAGTCACCCAGCTATCTCGCCAAGTTCTTCGAAGTGGCAAAAGGGGAGTTCGACTTCAACATCTTTGGTGAAACCGGCCGACTGGAAAAACTGCTGGAGGATGTCGAACACTATGGCACTGCCGAAACCACGCTTTTCCTTTACAAGGAAAAAATCCCCGGTGCCGCCCGTTTTCGGATCACCCCGGCAGATAGCGTTGATTCCATGGGGCAAACGGCCTTCACCAACAGATTACGGGAGCGTGATTTTCGCTTTGTGAAGCTGATTGCCTCCAAGCCTCAGACCCCGCCGCCGGTGGAAATCGAACAGGCAATCGAACGACTGCAGAACTTCTCGAAGCCCAAGATCGATCAACTCAAAACCGATTTTTCAGACCTGGCCGCAATTGGGGATATCGTCGATGTAACGGGGCAGTGCACCCAACTGCAATCCTTCAATTTGCTCAGCAAGTAGTATCGAAAAGCCAAGCACAAAGCTCCGGCCGCTGAAATAATCGCGGGCAAACTCGCTGCCAACCGAGTTTTCTGGAAAAGACAGGCCCTAACCGCTGTTCAGCTGGGAAAGGTCACGTACCGCACCACGCGCAGCGCTGGTGGTTAGTGCGGCATAGGCCTTCAGTGCCTCGGAAACCACCCGATCGCGTCCCTCCGGCTGCCAGCCCTGCTCCCCTTTCTCCTCCATCGCCTGGTGACGCTTGGCCAGTTCCTGATCGCTGATCGCAACACGAATGCTGCGACCGGGGATATCGATTTCAATGCTGTCTCCCGGCTGCAGCAGACCTATGTTGCCCCCCTCGGCGGCCTCAGGCGAGCAGTGGCCGATGGACAGACCGGAGGTGCCACCGGAGAAGCGACCATCGGTTACCAGGGCACACGCCTTGCCCAGCCCCTTGGACTTGAGATAGCTGGTCGGATAGAGCATTTCCTGCATACCAGGCCCACCCTTGGGCCCCTCATAACGAATCACCACCACATCGCCAGGCTTGATCTGGTCTCCCAAGATGGCATCTACCGCCGCTTCCTGGCTTTCATAGATACATGCCGGCCCGGAAAATTGAAGGTTGGACTCATCGACACCGGCCGTCTTTACGATACAGCCATGCTCCGCCAGATTTCCATAGAGCACCGCCAGTCCGCCGTCCCTGCTGTAGGCATGCTCCAGATCACGAATGCATCCGCCGATGCGGTCCAGGTCGAGGTCTGGCCAACTACTGGACTGACTGAATGCCTCCTGGCTCGGCACCCCGGCCGCTGCCGCCAGAAAACGCTGCCGCGCCGTCTCACTTTCGCTCTGCACGATATCCCAGCGATCGATCGCCGCCCCCAGGCTATCGCTGTGGATACTGCCGACATCCCGATGCAGCAGACCGGCCCGGTCCAGTTCACCCAGAATACCGATCACGCCACCGGCCCGGTGAACATCCTCCATGTGATACTGCTGTGTCGATGGGGCCACCTTGCACAGATGTGGCACCTGGCGGGAGAGCCGATCGATGTCCTCCATGCCGAAATCGACCTTTGCCTCGTGGGCCGCGGCCAATAGATGCAGCACCGTATTGGTGGATCCCCCCATCGCGATGTCCAGGCACATGGCATTCTCGAACGCCTCAAAACTTGCGATGTTGCGGGGCAACACAGCTTCATCCCCCTGTTCGTAATAACGTTTGGCCAGATCGACTATCAGTCGCCCTGCCTCGAGAAAAAGTGACTTACGACCGGAATGGGTTGCCACCAGGGAACCGTTGCCGGGCAGACTCAACCCCAGCGCCTCGGTGAGACAGTTCATGGAATTGGCGGTGAACATGCCAGAGCAGGAGCCGCAGGTGGGGCAGGCAGAGCGCTCAATGACCGCTACGTCCTGATCCGTCTCGTTCGGGTCGGCGGCGGCAATCATGGCATCGACCAGATCCAGTTTCAGATCCTTTCCGTGCAGGGAGGTTTTGCCTGATTCCATAGGCCCGCCGGAGACGAAAACGGCCGGGATATTGAGCCGCAATGAAGCCATCAGCATACCCGGGGTAATCTTGTCACAATTGGATATACAGACCATGGCGTCGGCACAATGGGCATTGACCATGTACTCCACCGAGTCAGCGATAAGATCTCGGGACGGCAGCGAATAGAGCATACCGCCATGCCCCATCGCTATGCCGTCATCGATGGCAATGGTATTGAACTCCTTGGCGACCCCGCCGGCCTGCTCTATCTCCCGCGCCACCAGCTGACCCAGGTCTTTCAGGTGCACGTGGCCGGGAACAAACTGGGTAAAGGAGTTGACCACAGCGATGATCGGCTTGTCGAAATCACCATCTTTCATGCCAGTGGCACGCCACAGGGCCCGGGCCCCAGCCATGTTGCGACCGTGGGTGGTGGTACGGGAACGGTATTCAGGCATCTCTCTCTCCGGAAACGGTGGAACGATTAGCCGGATTATCCACGATATCGAAGATTCCCGGAAACCGTTTAAATTAGGACTATAATCCAATCATTTGTTCAAAAGCGAAATAATCCATGCCAACAAAAAGCGAACGGACCCGGCAACGGGTGGTCGACGCGGCCAACCAGCTTTTCTACCGCAAGGGTTACAATCGGACCTCCTTTAGCGATGTAGTGGCGGAGGCCGATGTTCCCCGGGGAAACATCTACTACTACTTCAGGACCAAGGACGAGATACTGAAAGCGGTGATCCTGCACCGCATCGAGATCACCTCCACCATGCTGGCGGAATGGGACAAGAACATCAGCGATCCCTTGGATCGGCTGCAGCGTTTTGTCCGCATACTTTGTGACAGCACCCCCGCGCTGCTGCGCTCGGGTTGCCCGATGGGGTCACTGACAGTCGAACTGGCCAAGGATCAGCTCGAGTTGAAGGAGGAAGCAAGAAAGCTGTTCGATCGGTTTCAGGGCTGGTTGGTCAATCAGTTTATCGCCCTGGGATATCCGGAAGAGGCAAGGGAACTCTCCCTCCAATTGTTGGCCAGGGGGCAGGGTATCATTGTGATCGCCCAGGTCTACCAGGACCCCGGGTTCCTGGAGCGGAGTACCCTGGAGATCAACCGCTGGCTGGAAGAGCTGGCCCGCTACGCATGAAACGAACCATGCCCCCCTCCCTGATGACCATGCTGGAGAATCTCATCGCCGCCCCTTCGGTGAGCAGCATCAACCCCCAGTGGGACCAATCCAACCGAAAAGTAGTCGAGCTGCTCTCCGGCTGGCTGGAAACACTTGGTTTTCAGGTCGAAACCCTGGCGATTCCCGGCTGCCCCGAAAAATGGAACCTTCTGGCCAGCGCCGGCAGCGGCCCGGACGGGCTGGTTCTCTCCGGTCATACCGACACCGTTCCTTTTGACGATAAGCATTGGCATTCGGACCCCTTTCGACTGAGCGAAAGGGACAACCGCTTGTACGGTCTGGGCAGCTCCGACATGAAGTCATTTTTCGGCCTGGTGCTTGAAGCTGTCCGGGAGCTGGATCTCTCCAGTCTGCGGCATCCCCTGATGATCCTTGCCACCGCCGACGAAGAGAGCACCATGTGTGGTGCCCAGTCGCTGCTGGAAAGCCATCGCCGCCTGGGCCGATATGCCGTTATCGGGGAGCCCACCGGACTGCGGCCCGTGCGAATGCACAAGGGTATCGCGCTGGAGATCATTCGTCTGGAAGGCCGCTCCGGCCATTCCAGCGACCCATCGCTCGGTGTCAGTGCGCTGGAAGGTATGCATCGGGTGATAGGAGAAATTCTGGACTGGCGGCGGGAGTTGCAGTCCCGTTATCGCAACCCACTGTTCGAGGTAGAGGTGCCAACCCTCAATCTGGGCCACATCCATGGTGGCGACAACCCCAATCGAATCTGTGCCCAGTGCGAACTCCAGTTCGACCTCCGCCCCCTGCCGGGCATGGACCTGGAAGAACTCCGCAGCGAACTGGCCAACCGATTGAAACGATGCCTGGAGGGAGACCAACTATCTCTTGAGATACAATCCGCCTTTTCCGGCATCCCACCGATGGAGACCCCCGCCAGCGCCGAAATCGTGCGGGTGGCCGAGGAACTCACTGGCTACCCCGCCGGAACAGTGGCCTTCGGCACTGAGGGGCCCTACTTACAACGGCTCGGAATGGAGACCCTGATTCTTGGTCCCGGCGATATCGATCAGGCCCATCAGCCGGACGAGTATTTGGGCCTGGAGCGCATCGAGCCGATGATCGGACTGATTCGATCACTGATCCGGCATTTCTGCCTTTAACACTCTGTATCCCGAAAAAGGATTCAATTCGCCTCGATCGGGTAAGGTAGCCGCAACTGCGCTCCTTCACCAATTCCCTGCTGCTCGAACCAACCCCGGTTCATCTCCAGCGCGTAGAGAGCCAGCCCCCGGGATCGATGAATGACACGACCGCCATCGGGCTCCATGGATATCCAGTTGAGCAATCTGCCCTCCTGGTCAAAAAAACCCACGTCGAGCGGAACCAGGGTATCGCGCATCCAGATCGCAAGCACCCCCACCCGCGGATACACGAACAACATACCTTCATCGGGCCCCAGGCTTTCGCGTTGCATCAGTCCCTTTTGTCTCGCCGCCGGGTTAGCGGCAATTTCAACCCTTATGCGGGCTTCACCGATCCGTATATCGATCTGATCTCTGCCTTCACAACCAGTCGACAGGAGCGGGAGGAGAAGCAAAAAAACTGTCAGGAATATGGGGCGACAGCGGCTCACAAACATAGTTTCACGTCCTATGCGCTTCGGCCAGGGAGGAAACCTTACTTTACCTACCCAGGCCATTGCGGTTTTAATTCAGGTCTCAGCCTATACGGGGGACAGTCAGGTGGCAAAAAAAACCACAAAAAAAGATCACGACCCTTTTGTTGAATGGTTCCGCAGCTCATCACCCTATATCCACGCTCACCGGGGTAAAACCTTCGTTATCGCCTTCGGTGGCGAAGCGGTTGCGGACCAAGACTTCGCCAGCCTGATCCACGACATCGCCCTGCTGCACGGCCTCGGCATACAGGTAGTTCTGGTGCATGGGGCACGGCCCCAGATCGAGGAACGCCTGCGGCTGCGTACTGCGCAGATGCAGGTCGTCAACGGCCTGAGAATCACCGATGATGCCGCCCTGGCCTGCGTCAAGGAGGCAGCCGGCGCGGTAAGGGTCGAAATCGAGGCCCTGCTTTCCACCAGCCTGGCCAACTCGCCGATGGCGGGGGCGGAGATCCGGGTTGCATCCGGAAACTTCGTGACAGCCCGGCCGATCGGGGTACGAGACGGCATCGACTACTGCCATACCGGTCAGGTTCGCCGCATCGACGGGGAGCCGATTCGCAGATTGATCGAATCGGCCACTATCGCCCTGATCCCTCCCATTGGCTATTCACCTACCGGAGAGGTCTTTAATCTCAGCGCAGCGGATGTAGCAGGATCGGTGGCCGCCGCACTCGGGGCCAACAAATTGATCTTCCTGGTCGAGGGTCCCGGACTCAAGGATGGGAAAGGCAGGGTGTTGACCAACCTCATCCCCCGGGAGCTGGAATCGATCCTGAAACGCCGTCGCGCGCTGCCGGAAGATTTAGCACAACAACTGCGCAGTGCCGCAGAAAGCTGCCGCCGCGGGGTAAAACGCATCCATCTGCTCAGTCGCCGGATGAACGGCGCCCTGTTAAAGGAGCTGTTCACCCGGGACGGGGTGGGAACCATGCTCAGCGCGGGACATATTGAAGAGATCCGGGTCGCCCGCATCGAAGATGTCGGGGGAGTACTGGAGCTGCTCTCCCCGCTGGAAGAGCAAGGGATACTGGTGCGACGCTCGCGGGAACTGCTGGAGACCGAGATCGACCGGTTTTCGGTGGTGGAACTCGACGGCATGGTAATCGGCTGTGCCGCGCTCTACGGGTATCCCAAAGAACTTGTAGCTGAACTTGCCTGTGTGGCGATAGATCCGGATTACCGCAAAGCCGGGCGGGGCGATCTGCTGCTGCAGCACATGGAACAGCGTGCCCGAGTAGCGGGTATGGCAAGTGTGTTCGTACTAACCACTCAGACCGCTCACTGGTTCCGGGAGCGCGGCTTCACATTATTGCCGGTTGATAGTCTGCCCGTGGCTAGGAGAAATCTTTACAACTATCAACGTAACTCCAAGGTGTTTGTCAAAGCACTCGTCTAACCCCATCGAAAGCCAGGGTCCCCTATGGGCGGTTAAAACGATACGAATACCCATCACCGGCGCTCCCATGAGACCAGAAAAGGCTTACAGAGCGCTCACTGGATTACGACCCAAGAATTCAGCAGCGTAGCTCTTCTCCTCCTGATCGCGCGCAGGGCTGCTAAACTCCCGAAACACGCCAGACACATCAGGCACTGTTGCACCGGAGCTGGCCTTGTCGGCACGAAATTAGATTCGTCGAACCTATCCCGCACCAGTATGCGAGCGGACTATTGGTATGAAACTGTTTAGAATGAACCTGTTCTCATGCAAAAGGGAGGGAGATTTTGAGTTCCGAGAAACCGCAGCAGAAAAAAAGCAACGGCCTTTCCTTATGCTTGATCAGCGTACACGGCCTGATCCGGGGCGATAACCTGGAGTTGGGGCGGGATGCCGATACCGGTGGACAGACCAAATACGTGGTGGAACTGGCCAGGGCCCTGGCGAGCCAGCCGGGAGTGGACCAAGTAGATCTGTTGACGCGCCTGGTAGACGACCCCGACGTGAGCAAAGACTATGCAGTGCCCCTCGAACAAATTGGAAAAGGTGCCCGCATCGTCCGCATTCCAGCCGGACCACCAGGCTACATCCCCAAGGAAGCCCTGTGGGATCACCTCGATGCCTTCGTCGACAATGTCATTCAGTATATCCACGAACAGACGCATAAGCCCGACCTGCTGCACAGCCATTACGCCGACGCCGGATACGTCGGCAGTCGGCTTTCGCATGTCCTGGGCATACCATTGATCCATACCGGACATTCCCTGGGTCGTGTCAAACGAAGACGCCTGCTGGCCTCGGGGCTGAACACCGCGCAGATTGAAGAACGCTACAATATGAGCCGGCGCATCGAGGCGGAGGAGACTACCCTGGCCTCGGCGGAACGGGTGATCACCAGCACCAACCAGGAGATCGATGAACAGTACGAACTCTATGATTATTATCAGCCGGATCAGATGCGGGTTATCCCACCCGGAACCGACCTCACTCGTTTTCACCCACCGGAAGGCAAGGAGTGGCAGACCGGGATTGCCGCTGAGATCGGGCGTTTTCTGCGGGAACCCGAAAAGCCGATCATTCTGGCCCTCTCCCGCCCCGATGCACGCAAGAATATCTCCTCCCTGATTATTGCCTACGGTGAAGATCAGGCCCTGCAGGAGGCAGCCAACCTGGTGGTCGTCGCCGGCAACCGGGACGACATCCTGGATCTGGATACCGGCGCCCAGGAGGTGTTGTCGGAACTGCTACTATTGATTGATCGTTACGATCTGTATGGCCGGGTAGCCTATCCGAAACACCATTCCGCGGCTGATGTCCCGCTGATCTACAGGCTCGCTGCCGTCTCCGGAGGCGTGTTCGTCAATCCTGCCCTGACCGAACCCTTTGGCCTGACTCTGATTGAGGCTGCTGCCAGCGGCCTGCCCATCGTCGCCACCGAAGACGGCGGGCCAAGAGACATTATCGAAAACTGCGGCAACGGCGTACTGGTCAACCCGCTGGACACCGAAGATATTGCCAAGGGACTGAAACAGGTCTTACTCGACTGGGAGGAATGGCAGCAAAGATCCGTTCATGGGCTGCAAGGGTGTGCGGGAACATTACGCCTGGGAAGCCCACGCCCAGCGCTACATTGAAATGGTTCGACCCATCGTGGAGCGCACCTCGGAACCCCTGCTGCGACCTTCCACCGTTCGTCGGCCGATGCTCTATCACGACCGGGCGATCTTCACCGATCTGGATCAGAACCTGCTGGGCAACCCAGACTCCCTGCCGGATTTGATCCGGGTGATTCGCGAAAATCGAAAATGCGCCTCTTTTGGCATCGCCACCGGACGCCGCCTCGACTCCGCCCTGAAAGTGATGAAGCAGCACGGTATTCCGGAGCCAGACGTATTGATCACCAGCGCCGGCACCGCAGATCCATTACGCGCCCAAACTGACCGAAGACACCGCCTGGAACCGTCATATCGAAAAACAGTGGACACCGCAGGTGGTGCGACGCGTTTTGGACGCACTGCCGGGACTGGTACTACAACCAAAAACCAACCAAAGTCGCTTCAAGATCAGCTACTACATCGACCCTGATAAAGCCCCCAGCCTGGAGGATATCAATCAACTGCTGCATCAGGAGGAACAGTCGGTCAATGTCATCCTCTCTTTCGGTCAGTTCCTGGATGTGCTGCCTATTCGCGCCTCCAAGGGGCTGGCTCTGCGCTACATGGCCACCAGCTGGGATATACCGCTGGAGCAAATCCTGGTGGCGGGCGGCTCCGGGGCGGACGAGGACATGATGCGCGGCAACACCCTCGCCGTGGTGGTCGGCAACCGGCATCACGAGGAGCTGTCCCAGCTGGAGGATGTGGAACGGATCTATTTTGCGGCTGCCCCAAGGGGCGGGCGGCATTCTCGAGGCGCTGGACCATTACGACTTTTTTCGGCAGCTGCCACGTCCCGGGGGAAGGTAACAGGCGATGACAACCCCTCTCCTGCTGCTATTTACCGATCTGGACCGGACCCTGCTGCCCAACGGAGCGCAGCCGGAATCGCCCTTGGCCCGCGCGCGTTTTGCTGCGCTCGTCTCCCACCCCGGGGATAACCCTGGTCTTCGTCAGCGGCAGGGACCGCGCCCTGGTGGAAAGCGCCATCGCGAACTTCCGGTTACCAAAGCCCGATTTGGTCATCAGCGACGTGGGCACCAGCATCTACGATCTGCGGAAACGGGGATTGGGTGGTCTGGCCTCTGTGGCAGGAAGAGATCGCAACCGACTGGAACGGCTACAGCCACCAGCAAATGAGTGAACTGCTGCGCGATTTCAATGAACTGAGACTGCAGGAAGTACCGCAAGCAGAACACCTACAAATTAAGTTATTATGTCACTTTGCACGTGGACGAAAAAACCCTCGAATATCGCCCTGGAGACGCGCCTCAGGCAGCATGGTATCAACGCCAGCCTGGTCTGGAGCGTGGATGAACCGGCGGGTATCGGGCTGCTGGACGTACTGCCACTGCGGGCCACAAAGCTCCATGCAGTGGAGTTTCTGCAGACTTCGTTGAGCATCCCGCTGTCCCGCACCCTGTTCGCGGGCGACAGCGGAAACGACCTGCCGGTGCTGGCAAGCCCTGTGCCGTCGGTGCTGGTCGCCAACGCCACCCCCTTAGTGGCAACGACTGCGATTTCAGCGGCGAAGAACGCAGGCAACCAACGGGCGATCTATCTGGCCAAAGGTAATTTTCTCGACATGAATGGAAACTACAGTGCCGGTATTCTGGAAGGGGTGGCGCATTTCCATCCGGAACTGCTGGAGCTGTTCTCCGGCCATCCAGACAGTGGGCGAGAAGAAAAAACAACGGGATGAGAAATATGGATCAGACTCCGGTCATTTTCGGCGAGGTACTGTTCGACTGTTTCGAAGACGGCAACCGGGTGCTGGGCGGCGCGCCCTTCAATGTCTCCTGGCATCTGCAGGCGTTTGGCTGTTCACCTCTGCTTGTCAGCCGGGTGGGCGATGACCCGCTGGGCAGAGAGATCCGAGATACCATGCGGCACTGGGGCCTGAGCACGGCCGGGCTGCAAAAAGACTCGGCTCACCCCACCGGTGAGGTCAAGGTCAGCCTCCAGGATGGTCAACCCAGTTACGATATCCTGGCGGATAGAGCCTATGACCATATCCGCCCGGACGCTCTCCCACCGCTCACCCCTTCCATCATCTACCATGGCACCCTGGCGCTTAGACAACCGATGTCACGCGCCACCCTTGAGCATATACTGCAACGGCATCCGGCGCCGGTCTTCGTGGATGTCAATCTCCGATCCCCCTGGTGGAGCAAGGATCAGCTGGCGCAACAGCTTGAGCAGGCGCGCTGGGTGAAGATCAATGACGCCGAACTGGAGATCCTGGTGGAGGGGCCCTCGAATCTGCAGGCAAAGGCCGAAAATCTGATGGAACGCCACCAGCTGGCGCTGGTGATCGTCACCCTGGGTAGTAAGGGCGCCTTCGCTCTCGATCACGCCAGCGGTATAACGCAAATCCAACCCACCGCGAAGATAGCGGTGGTGGATACCATCGGCGCCGGCGACGCCTTCGCCTCGATCTGTATACTTGGCCTGCTGCGGAATTGGCCGCTATCTCAAATCATGGAGCGGGCCCAGCAGTTTGCCTCCCTCCTGGTCGGGCAGCGTGGGGCAACCATCAACGACCAGGGAATCTATCAGCCACTTTTTGGTCAGTGGCAACTTGCAGAATAAATTAGAGAAAGATTATGTACGAGCAGGTATCCCACTCACTCCTGAACGAAATCCTAGACGAGCTGAAGCCAGACATCCGCCGGCGCAACTTACGCCATTTTTATACCCGGCTGGGAGCCAATTTCTTCGCCATTCACTCCCTGCTTCACCACTTGTATGGCCACCGTGACGACTTCAAGCAGAAAGCAATCAGGCTGGTGGAGGTGATGGCTTCGCGTTACATAGAACGCAGCGAGGAACTGGAGCAGCTCGATATTGCGAGGGAACAGGATCACAACTGGTTTCTGAGTCAAGAATGGGTAGGCATGGCTCTCTATGCCGATGGTTTTGCCTCTGACCTGAGGGGATTGAAGGATCGCATCTCCTATCTGCAGGAACTGGGCATCAGCTTGGTCCACATCATGCCAATGATGGTCTGTCCCATGGGTGCGAGTGACGGCGGCTACGCGGTCAGCGACTTTTGCGATATCGATCCGCGGGTAGGAACGCTGCAAGAACTGGAGGAATTGGCCGCCTCCATGCGCAAACGGGGCATGCTGCTTACCCTGGACGTGGTGGTCAACCACACCTCTGATGAGCACGAGTGGGCCAGGAAGGCGCAACAGGGGGATCAGAAATACCAGAATTACTATTACGCCTTCCCGGACCGGGATATCCCAGATATGTTCGAAGAAACCCTGCCGGAGATCTTTCCTGAAACATCGCCGGGAAATTTCACCTGGGATGAAGCGATGGGCAAGTGGGTAATGACGATCTTCCACAGCAACCAGTGGGACTTGAATTACAGCAATCCCAACGTCTTCATCGAGATGCTGGATGTGATCCTTTTCTGGGCCAACCGGGGTGCCGATGTCCTCCGCCTGGATGCGGTGGCGTTTCTATGGAAAAAGATTGGCACTCAATGCCAGAACGAACAGGAGGCTCACCTGATTCTGCAGCTGCTGAAGGACTGCTGCCAAGTGACCGCGCCCGGTGTTCTGTTTATCGCTGAGGCGATCGTGGCACCGCTGGAGATCATCAAGTACTTCGGCGAGGACGCGATTATTGCCAAAGAGTGCGAAATCGCCTACAACGCCACGTTCATGGCCCTGTTATGGGATGCGGTTGCTACCAAAAACACCAAGCTGTTGAACCAGGGTCTCCTTAACCTGCCCACCAAGCTCGATCGCGCAACCTGGCTCAACTATGTGCGCTGCCACGACGATATTGGCCTGGGTTTCGATAACGGCGATATCGAGCGTGCCGGCTATGACCCCATCTCCCACCGCCGTTTTCTGGTCGACTACTTCACTGGCAACTATGAAGAGTCGGAAGCGCGAGGTCAGCCCTTTGGACGCAACGCAAAGACCGGCGATGCCCGCATATCAGGCTCCCTTGCATCGCTGGTTGGCCTGGAGGCCGCGCTTGAACAGGAAAGCGATGAAGCCATAGACCGGGCGGTAAAGCTGATTCTTTTGTTGCACGGCATGATACTCTCCTTTGGAGGCATCCCCCTGCTCTATTACGGTGACGAGATCGGCACCCTCAATGACTGCAGTTTCCTGCAGGACGAAAACAAAGCGGGAGACAATCGCTGGATGCACCGACCGCGAATCGACTGGGAAATGGCGGAGCGCCGCCACCAACGGGGTTCCGTGGAACAGCAGATTTTCGACGGTTTGAAAAAAATCATTGCCGTCCGTAAAACCATACCGGCCTTTGCCGACTTCAACAATCGCGAACTGCTGGCAGTGGACAACGAGCACCTTTTCGTTTTTCTCCGCAGCCACCCGGAAAGACCCAATGACACCATTCTGGCAGTGGCGAATTTCGACTCTGCGCCGCAACATCTCGACCTCACCAACCTGGGCAACCGCGGGCAGTTTCAGTACGGCCATCTACAGGACCTGGCCAGCGGCGAGTCGCCCGCTGTGTTCAAGTCGCAGCTGGTAGTCCCGCCCTACCGTTTCTACTGGCTCACGGACCAGAGCGGCACAAGCCTCTACTGAGAAGGGTTCTTCTCCCGTCGCGGCGAGCGGCTCGTTGATATGTCTGGTCTTAAAAAAATCGGTAATGCACCATAGCTCATCCACTCCAGGAGCCGACTAACGAATTTAAGGCGTCGGCGGATGGCCGTCGTACACAGATTCAAACGCTCACCCTTTGCGTAGCAAAGGTTTTCCACCGTCAACGCACCGTTTTAAGTCGTAAAAGAAATCCGCTCCGCACTACAGCACCATAACAGTGCATCAATCCATCGGCACCAAACAGGCTTTCAAATAACAGTCTGATTAATTTTGCTTTTTTATTCTGGCACACATCGTGCTGCAAAGAGCTGTCAAAACACAAACCAACAATCTTCAACAGCAAGACGGAAGCCAACTACATGAACAGATCCAAAAGCAGACTCAAAGCATCCATTCTCGGCCTAACTACCGCTGTCACCCTGACGGCTACAACATTTGCCAGTGCAGCGGATACCATCAAGGTCGGCATTCTTCACTCGCTCTCCGGCACCATGGCAATCAGCGAAACCACGCTGAAAGACACTATGGTGATGTTGATCGAAGAGCAGAACAAGAAAGGTGGACTGTTAGGAAAACAACTGGAAGCGGTGGTGGTGGACCCGGCATCAAACTGGCCTCTTTTCGCCGAAAAGGCCCGGGAATTGTTGAGTCAGCACAAGGTTGCCGCCATTTTCGGTAACTGGACGTCAGTATCACGCAAATCGGTACTACCGGTCGTTGAGGAGATGAATGGACTGCTCTTTTACCCGGTTCAATACGAAGGCGAAGAGTCTTCCAAGAATGTTTTCTACACCGGAGCTGCGCCCAACCAGCAAGCCATTCCCGCCGTTGACTACCTGATGAACGATATCGGCGTAAAACGCTGGGTTCTGGCAGGGACTGACTATGTCTATCCCCGCACCACCAACAAGATCCTGGAGGCCTATCTCAAGGCCAAGGGTGTCGCAGAAAAGGATATCATGATCAACTACACCCCCTTTGGTCACTCTGATTGGCAGTCCATCGTATCTGAAATCAAGAAATTCGGCTCAACAGGTGTAAAAACCGCTGTCGTATCCACGATCAACGGTGACGCCAACGTACCCTTTTATAAAGAGCTTGGTAACCAGGGTATTTCCGCAGAGGATATTCCTGTCGTCGCCTTTTCGGTGGGTGAAGAAGAGCTCTCTGGCATAGATACCAAACCGCTGGTTGGCCATCTGGCCGCATGGAACTATTTCATGAGTGTGGATGCAGAATCCAACGAGGCCTTTATAGAATCCTGGCAGAAGTTTATCAAAAATGAGAAACGGGTAACCAACGATCCAATGGAAGCCCACTACATCGGATTCAATATGTGGTTGAAGGCGGTTGAGAAGGCCGGAACCACAGATTCTGATGCAGTCCAAGAGGCGATCATAGGTATAGCCGTCCCCAATCTAACGGGTGGTTTCTCCGCCATGATGCCTAACCATCACATCACTAAGCCTGTATTGATTGGTGAGATTCAGGAAGACGGTCAGTTTGAAGTAGTCTGGCAGACCACCGGCCTGGTTGCGGGTGACGCATGGTCGGACTATCTGCCTGGTTCCAAAGACATCATCGCCGACTGGAGAGCACCTATGTCCTGCGGTAACTACAATGTAAAAACCGCTAAATGCTCCGGCCAGAATTTCGAGTAATCGTAATCAACCTGAGCTAGTTAGTAATTCACCCTTTGGGCCGGCCCTGTCGGGTCGGCCTTTTTCCCACAGGGAAACTGTTTCACTCTACTGCGCGGAGCGCAGCGCTGACTTTACTTTAAGCAACATGTCAGGGGTGTGCCATGGGCACAGGACATAGCAACTGCCGGTTCTTTGACCAGCATGATTCACTTTATAGACCCTGCGATAAAGAAATACGTTGAAATCGCCAATCCGTCAGAGGTTCCTTAGATCAATGGATAGCCGATATTTTCTAAAACCAGGCGCCGCCAGTTACGCTTCTGCAGGCAAGACTTTGGATCTCCTGTCGGCGGAATACGCGGCAACGACTATCAATCAGGCAAGCAAAGCTTCGACTGCCTGCCCATTTTTTATTAAAGAAACCTCTTGACCACCAACATAGAAACGATACCAATGAACGGGCTGATTAAGTGGATTCTGTTTGTCGCCATCATAGCGATTGGCCAGACATCATTGGCGGTTACCAATACAGAGGGAGATCCGCTTGCGACAGCCGCCGAGCCTCTAAAATCAAAAAAATTCAGCGATAAGTCCAAAGCGGTGGAGCAATTGGCGGCTATCGATGACGAGCGCGCCAAACACCTGCTCAATGCGCTGCTGGGGAGCCGCCTCTACTATTTGAAAAAAGACGGACAGCTAGTCATCGCTGACAAACAGGGTGACGAGTACCAACTCATCGATGCGTTCAGTAGCAAAGACTTAGGGCGTGTCAATAAGAGGGGAATAAAAAAAATAACCCTGAACAATAGACTCCGCAGCGAGATACGATACGCCCTGGCGCTGATGGATTTACACAGCCCGAATAGGGATAAACGGCTTGCTGCAGTCAATCAGATGCTGGACCGGCCTGATGGGAAGAATGCCGCCCTGCTCCGACCGATGCTGGATCAAGAACCGGACGCCCAGGTTCGGGAAACGATGGAAATCGTCGTTGCCTTAGGTGACCTTACCTCCACCGACAAACAGCGGCGCACGTCAGCGGTAGCGGCGCTGGATGGCAACATCCACCCGGCGGTCCGCAGCGGCCTGAAAGCGCTGCAAGAGCGAACTCAAGATCGGAAATTTGCGGCGATTATTCAACAGGTTCTGAAAAATATCGAGGGCAAACTTCAAATCTATCGTTTTATAGAGAATCTGTTCTTCGGTCTGAGTCTAGGCTCTGTGCTCGTACTGGCGGCCATCGGATTGGCGATCACTTTCGGCGTTATGGGCGTGATCAACATGGCCCATGGCGAGTTGATCATGATAGGCGCCTATACCACTTATGTGATTCAAACGCTGATGCCGAATCAGATCGGCATATCGGTACTGATCGCCATCCCGGCCGCATTCGTGGTTTCGGGATTGGTCGGCATCGCGATCGAGCGAGGTGTCATTCGCTTTCTCTACGGGCGATCTCTGGAGACCCTGCTGGCCACTTTCGGTATCAGCTTGATACTGCAACAGACGGTGCGTTCTATCTTTTCACCGTTGAATCGATCGGTTGAGACACCGGCATGGATGAGTGGTACCTGGGAGATCAACAGCGCCCTCTCTTTGACCCTCAACCGGCTCTACATTATCGCTTTCTGTCTGCTGGTATTTACAGCGCTGTTTCTGGTGCTGAAAAAAACACCTCTCGGTCTCCAGGTCAGAGCCGTTTCTCAGAACCGCGCCATGGCCCGCGCCATGGGCGTACGCTCGGAAAGAGTCGATGCCATGACCTTCGGCCTCGGTTCCGGCATTGCGGGTGTGGCCGGCGTGGCATTGAGTCAACTCACCAACGTGGGTCCTAATCTGGGACAAGCCTATATCATCGACAGTTTTATGGTGGTGGTGTTCGGTGGCGTGGGTAATCTTTGGGGCACCCTGGTCGGTGGGATGACCCTTGGCGTAGCCAATAAATTCCTGGAGCCCTGGTCCGGGGCCGTTCTCGCCAAAATTCTGGTTCTGGTGTTTATCATTCTTTTTATTCAGAAACGGCCGCGCGGACTCTTTCCGCAGAAAGGCCGAGCGGCAGAGGGTTAAGGCATGGGTGTTTTGAACATGCTGAAACAGGACCGCGGCGGACAGATTTTTCTTGGGCTGTTGGTGTTGTCTACAATGCTGGTGCCACTGCTCAATCTACTGCTACCCGAGAGCAATCCTTTCCACCTTTCCACCTATTCCGTAACCCTGCTGGGAAAATACCTCGCCTTTGCCCTGCTGGCGATGGCGGTGGATCTTGCATGGGGTTATCTCGGCATTCTCAGTCTCGGACATGGCGCCTTTTTTGCGTTGGGCGGATACGCCATGGGAATGTATCTGATGCGCCAGATCGGTGATCGCGGTGTTTACGGTGACCCCGTACTTCCCGATTTCATGGTTTTTCTCAACTGGGACAGTCTGCCCTGGTTCTGGTATGGCTTCGACATGTTCTGGTTTGCCGTACTGATGGTAATGCTTGCTCCCGGCCTACTGGCCTTTGTATTTGGATGGCTTGCGTTCCGATCCCGCGTCACCGGGGTCTATCTTTCAATCATCACCCAGGCCTTGACCTATGCGCTGATGCTCGCCTTCTTCCGTAACGAAATGGGCTTTGGCGGCAACAACGGCCTGACCGACTTCAAAGATATTCTTGGTTTCAATCTCCAGTCAGATGGCACCCGTGTCGCACTGTACATTGCCTCCGCCCTGGTACTGGGATTCGGTTATCTGGCTTGTCGCGCCATCGTCACCTCCCGCCTGGGGCGGGTCGCGGTAGCCATTCGTGACGCCGAAGATCGTACCCGCTTTATCGGTTACCGGGTGGAACACGTTAAATTGGCAATCTTCAGCTTTTCGGCGGTGCTCGCCGGCATTGCAGGCGCTCTCTATGTCCCCCAGGTCGGTATTATAAATCCAGGCGAATTCTCACCGCTCAATTCCATCGAGATAGTTATCTGGGTAGCAGTAGGCGGACGCGCTACACTCTATGGGGCCGCGGCAGGGGCACTGGCAGTCAACTACGGGAAGAGTTATTTCACGGCAGCTCTACCAGAGGTCTGGCTGTTCGCCCTGGGAGCCCTGTTTGTCCTGGTCACCATCTTTCTGCCCAAGGGCATGATCGGTCTGCTGAGGAAAAAAGAGACAGAACAATGAATGCGCTGAGCAATGTCCGCCAGGTCATGCGTCGTGATCGGGTGTTTGATTTCATGCTGCAAAAAATCGGCCTCGAAGTCGATCTAAGCCATGGCACAATTCTCTATCTCGAGGATGTATCAGTCAGTTTCGATGGTTTCAAGGCGATCGACCAGCTTAATCTGTACATAGAGGCAGGTGAACTACGTTGTATCATCGGCCCCAATGGAGCAGGTAAGACGACGATGATGGATATCATCACCGGCAAAACCAGACCCGACATAGGTACTGTTCATTTTGGTCAGAACATCGATCTGTTGCATCTCAGTGAACCAGAGATTGCTCAGGCGGGAATAGGCCGAAAATTCCAGAAACCCACGGTTTTCGAGTTTCACAGCGTTTCCGAAAACCTGGAGCTCGCGATGGCGGGAGACAAACGCGTCTGGCCCACACTCGTGGCGCGCCTCAGCGGTCCCCAAAGAGACCGCATCGATCAGGTGCTCGAGATAATCGGCCTGCAGCAAAATCGAAATCAGTATGCAGGCTCCCTGTCTCACGGCCAAAAGCAGTGGCTGGAGATCGGTATGCTATTGATGCAGAATCCAAAGCTACTATTGGTCGATGAACCGGTTGCCGGCATGACTCATCAGGAGATGGAACGTACCGCAGAACTGCTGACCGCACTGGCGGGAGAACACTCTGTGGTGGTGGTGGAGCACGATATGGATTTCGTGCGCTCAATCGCACGCAAGGTAACCGTACTGCACCAAGGCAGCGTGCTGGCAGAAGGCAACATGGACCAAATACAGAACGACCCGCGCGTGGTCGAAGTCTATCTAGGGGAGTGAGATGCTAAGCGTAGAAACGCTCAACCAATATTATGGCCAGTCCCATACCTTATGGGATCTAAACCTGCACGCACCAAAGGGACAATGCACCTGCTTGATGGGACGAAACGGCGTGGGCAAGTCAACCCTGCTTCAATGCATCATGGGGCTGTTGCCGATACAATCCGGTGAAATTCGATTTGCCGGCAAAAATCTGAATAAAACAATCGCCGAACGCCGCGCAACCCTGGGTATCGGTTACGTGCCTCAGGGCCGGCAGATATTCCCCTTGCTGACGGTGGAGGAAAACCTTCGTATCGGTCTGCCGGCGCGAAAGGAGAAACGCAATCATATACCCGAGTTTATCTTCGAACTTTTTCCGGTGTTGAAAGAAATGCTACGCCGGCGTGGCGGCGACCTCTCTGGTGGTCAGCAACAACAACTGGCCATCGGCAGGGCACTGGTTATTGATCCACAACTGCTTATCCTGGATGAGCCGACCGAGGGAATTCAGCCCAATATCGTGCACGAGATCGGTGATATTATTCTGCGCCTGAACCGGGAGATCGGCCTCAGCGTATTGCTGGTTGAACAAAAACTCCCCTTTGCACGCAAGGTGGCTGATCGCTTCAGTATTCTAGATCGTGGAAGAAATGTCGCCGCTGGGGAGATGAAAGAACTCAACGACGATGTGGTTCGTCAATACCTTACGGTTTGACGGAAAAAGGAAATTCACCCCGATGAAAGCGCTTCCCACGCGGTTTGTTTCTGCATCGACTATTTATATCGCACCTGCGATTGCCCATAGAGGACCGGCGCCAACGGTTCAAAACTTGGTTGAACATCTGCCGATTGCGATGGCAGTCAGTCTAGCCCTCGCCTTTGGTATATTGCGTTGGCCGAAGGGACCAGGGAAGCCTGGTCAGTAATATGCCTGCTGCCGCTGCAAAGCACAGCACAGGATGGCGTGCAGACCTTCACCTCGGTTTCCGCAGAATCTCTGGCAAGAGCATACTGGCGAAACGCACCCGTAAGGGACCGCTCACGGTGCAGCGGGCACTCTATCCTGAACCTGATGTCTGCCACGTATATCTGCTGCACCCGCCGGGCGGGGTTGCTGGGGGCGACTTACTGACCATATCGGCACAGGTCAAAGAGGGCGCCTCTGCACTGATAACCACACCCGGCGCCACCAAATTCTACCGCACTGCTGGACCCAGAGCCTATCTTCAGCAGAATCTGAGTCTCGTTGAGGGGGACCTGGAGTGGCTGCCTCAGGAGAATATTTTCTTTCCGGGTGCGGATGTTGAATTAACCACTCAGGTCGAACTATCCCGGGAGGCCAAATTCATTGGTTGGGAGATCAATTGTCTGGGGCGCCCAGTCGTGGCTGAACGATTCAATCCGGGTAAGGCCGTATTTAATTGCCGTATTGTGCGAGAAGGCATACCTGTTCTTCAGGAGCGCCTGGTGGTGAATGGAGAACATGGCCTGAGCGGACCTGCAGGACTGCGTAACCAGCCCGTTTTTGGCAGCTTTTACGCTACAATCGCTGATTCTGTCTTGCCTGAACTCTCCACTGGGATAATCTCTAGGGTACAAAATAACGAATTGGGGATTACCATAGTGGATGGACTGCTAATAGCACGCTACCTGGGAAACTCAACGGAAACGGCCAGGCTCATCTTTAGGAACCTGTGGAAGACCCTCAGACCTGCGATTTTGAATAGAACCCCATGTGTGCCCCGTATCTGGAACACATGACCCACGATCTAGTGAGGATATTTTCATGGAACTCACCCCAAGAGAAAAAGACAAGCTGTTGCTGTTCACGGCCGCCCTGCTGGCAGAACGCCGCAAAGAGAGAGGTCTTAAGCTCAACTATCCAGAAGCCGTGGCCTATATCAGCGCCGCCATTCTCGAAGGTGCACGGGAGGGAAAAACAGTAGCGGATCTAATGGATTTCGGTCGTACCCAGTTAACGACGAACGAGGTAATGGACGGGGTGGCTGAAATGATCCATGAGGTGCAGGTTGAGGCCACATTCCCAGACGGCACCAAACTGGTTACGGTTCACGACCCTATCCTACCTTCGGAAACAACCCGGGCTGAGGTAATGATCCCCGGTGAGGTCCTGGTTGAGTCAGGGGACATAACACTGAATGCAGCAAGGGATACCGTCACTCTGTCGGTCGCCAATAAGGGCGACCGGCCAATTCAAGTGGGCTCTCACTACCATTTTGCAGAAACCAACCCGGCGCTGGCATTCGATCGCACTAAGGCACGGGGATATCGCCTCGATATAGCGGCCGGCACAGCGGTAAGGTTCGAGCCCGGGCAAACCCGAGAGGTTCGACTCGTCGCCTATGCGGGGGAGCGAACTGTCTATGGCTTCACTGGCGCCGTCATGGGTGAGTTGGAGAAATAAACATGCAAAAGATCAGCAGACAAGCCTATGCGGAGATGTATGGCCCAACGGTAGGTGACCGCGTGCGTCTGGGTGACACAGAATTAATCATTGAAGTGGAACAGGACCACACCACTTACGGCGATGAAGTCAAATTCGGCGGTGGCAAAGTCATCCGTGACGGTATGGGCCAGAGCCAGCGTGTCAGCGCAGAGGTGGTAGACACCGTGATCACCAACGCATTGATTCTCGATCACTGGGGGATAGTCAAAGCGGATGTGGGCATAAAGAACGGTCGCATCAGCGCCATCGGAAAAGCGGGTAATCCTGACGTCCAACCCGACGTTACCATCATCATCGGCCCCGGAACCGAAGCGATCGCCGGGGAAGGAAGCATCCTCACCGCAGGCGGCATCGATGCCCACATCCACTTCATCTGCCCGCAGCAGATAGACGATGCCCTGATGTCAGGCATCACAACAATGCTGGGCGGAGGTACCGGACCAGCGACTGGGACCAATGCCACCACCTGCACCCCCGGGCCGTGGAACATTCACCGCATGCTCGAGGCCTCGGAAGCGCTGCCCATGAACCTGGGCTATCTGGGCAAGGGAAACGCGAGCCTTCCCATGGCCCTGGAAGAACAGCTGTCTGCCGGTGCCATGGGCCTCAAACTGCATGAGGACTGGGGGACTACACCTGCCGCCATCGACAACTGCCTCTCCGTGGCGGATGAGTACGATGTCCAGGTAGCCATCCACACAGATACGTTGAACGAGTCCGGTTTTGTGGAGCACACCCTCGCTGCCATGAAGGGTCGAACCATCCATACCTATCACACCGAAGGCGCTGGCGGTGGTCATGCGCCGGATATCATCAAGGCATGCGGTCAACCCAACATACTACCCTCATCCACCAACCCAACCCGACCCTATACAGTTAACACGGTAGATGAGCACCTGGATATGTTGATGGTATGCCATCATCTCGATCCCAATATTGCCGAGGATATCGCCTTTGCCGAGTCCCGTATTCGCCGTGAAACGATCGCTGCCGAGGACATCCTGCACGATCTGGGGGCCTTCTCCATGATTGCCTCCGATTCCCAGGCCATGGGCCGCGTGGGCGAGGTAATCAGCCGAACCTGGCAGACCGCACACAAGATGAAAGTACAGCGCGGCAGCCTCCAGGGTGATTCCGCTCGCCACGACAATCTGCGGGCGAAACGCTATATCGCCAAATACACCATCAATCCAGCCATCACTCATGGTATTGCACATGAAGTAGGCTCTGTAGAGGTAGGAAAACTAGCCGACCTGGTCTTGTGGAAACCTGCCTTTTTCGGTACCAAACCCAGCCTCATTATTAAAGGCGGAATGATCGCCGCCGCCCCCATGGGAGACCCCAATGCATCTATTCCCACCCCTCAGCCGGTACACTACCGCCCCATGTTCGGTGCGCTGGGCGCCGCCCGCCATGCCACCCGCATGACCTTTCTCTCCCGGGCCGGCCATGAGGCTGGCGTGGCCGACCGGCTCCACCTTAGATCGCTGATTGGCGTAGCGAACAACTGCCGCGAGATTAGCAAGGGCGATATGGTGTTGAACGACTATCAGCCCCGGATAGAGGTCGATCCACAAACCTACCAGGTGAAAGCGGATGGCGAACTGCTGGTGTGCGACCCGGCAAAGGTACTGCCCATGGCCCAGCGCTATTTTCTGTTTTGAGCATGATCAAGTTGACCGCAAAAACCGACACCGTCGAGTCGACTGACACAACCCTCACCCTGCCGCTGGCGAGCCGGATAAAGAGCCGCATAAGGGTAACCCTGGACAACGGCCGGGATGCCGGTCTGTTTCTGGAGCGCGGCAGCGTACTGAAGGATGGTGAGATCCTACATTCAGAGGAGGGATACACGGTAATGGTAAGGGCTGCACGCGAGACGGTATCTACGTTCTGCTGCAGGGATAGTCACCTGCTGGCGAGGGCCTGCTATCACCTGGGAAATCGTCACGTGCCGGTACAGATCGAGCCGGAAAAGGTCAGCTACCTTCACGACCATGTGCTTGATGACATGCTGCGTGGACTCGGTCTGGAGGTGAAGGTCTCTGATGCCCCCTTTGAGCCTGAATCCGGTGCCTATGGAGGAAGCGCCGCACAGGGCTACCACGCTCACGGACACAGTCATGGCCACTGACAGCCTGCTGGCCCAATTGCGCCTGGTGCATCTGATCAGTCCCACGCTCCCCGTTGGTGCATTCACCTACTCTCAGGGACTGGAGTGGGCCATTGAGCACGACTGGGTGAGGGGGGAAACCGAACTCCTGGCATGGATCAAAAATCTGCTGGAAACCAATATGGCGCATCTGGAGATTCCGCTATTGGCGCGTCTCTACAAAGCCGCCCTAGAAAGCGATTCGAAGGCACAAAAGTATTGGAGCCATTTCCTGATCTCCTCCAGAGAGACCCTGGAGCTGCGCCAGGAAGAGCGGAATCGGGGGCGGGCGCTGACCGCACTCCTGCCTGAGCTTGGAATCCCCGTTCCCAGGGAAAAGCTACCGCTGCTCAAGGACTGCCAACTGACGGGATTCGCCCATGCCGCACACTGCTGGAGAATACCCTTGCCGCTGGCGGCTGCAGGTTATGTCTGGGGGTGGCTGGAGAATATCACCCTCGCCGGAATCAAGATCATCCCGTTGGGACAGACCGCAGGGCAGAAGATTATTGCCGCATTGACAGCGAGCATACCGGAGATTGTTGATATCGGACTCAATGTGCCAGATCAAGAAATCGGTGCCTCCTCCCCTGCTCAGGCGATTGCCAGCAGCCTTCATGAAAGCCAGTACACCCGTATATATCGATCCTGACGCGAGAGAATCATGAGTAAAACAAATGCACCGCTGCGTATTGGCGTTGGTGGCCCCGTGGGCTCCGGGAAAACGGCGCTCCTAGATGCCCTGTGCAAAGCGATGCGCGATAAATACGAGATCGCTGTAGTAACCAATGACATTTACACCCAGGAAGACGCTAAATTCCTGATGCGCAGCGAGGCACTGGAAGAAGCACGGATCATCGGCGTGGAAACAGGCGGCTGCCCCCATACCGCCATTCGCGAAGATGCATCGATGAATCTTGCCGCCGTTGAAGATCTCAGCATTCGTTTCCCGTCCCTCGATCTGGTGTTTATCGAAAGCGGCGGCGATAACTTAAGCGCCACATTCAGCCCGGAACTGGCCGACCTGACAATTTATGTCATCGACGTCGCCGAGGGCGAGAAAATCCCACGCAAGGGAGGGCCCGGTATTACCCGCTCAGACCTCCTGGTGATCAACAAAATCGATCTCGCCCCCTATGTTGGCGCCTCACTGAAAGTTATGGAGCAGGATACCTTCCGCATGCGCAAGACAAAACCATTTGTTTTTTCCAACCTGAAAACAGGCCAGGGACTTCCAGAAATAGTCGCCTTTATTGAGCATAGTGGCATGCTGATAGACTGATCAATACGTTCTTCAAACATAGAAGTGTCAGGCTCAGAGCAAGTCATGAGCCACAGCACGAGCCAGAATCGGTTACGTCATTTGCCAGCCGACACAACCGGTAAACCCTGAAATGCAGAAACCCTCATTTCCGATGGCTTATTGAGTTCCCGTCACCCGACGTCCGTGATAATTGCGTAGACCCTGGTCGAAACCTCTTGCCAAAATATCGGGAACCGATGGTGTTTACGACACGGCTTGTTGGTTTATAGTCGTTGTTTCTAGACAATGGTAGTAATCACCCCCCCGGTTGGCAGGACCGGATAGTCCCGTATGGATTGGATGATGTGTTAACGCCAAACCGCCGCCTTAGCATTGCCCCCATGCTGGATTGGACGGATCGCTATTTTCGCTACTTTGTCCGTTTAATTACCCGGCATACCCTGCTCTATACAGAGATGGTAACCACCGCCGCCCTCCTGCACCGAGATCCGGATCGATTTCTGCAGTTCGATCCACATGAACACCCCGTCGCCCTGCAACTCGGTGGCAGCAACCCGGAAGACTTGGCGAGGTGCAGCCACCTGGGCGAAAAATGGGGTTATGACGAAATCAACCTCAATCTAGGCTGCCCTTCGGACCGGGTACAGTCTGGTCGTTTCGGCGCCTGCCTGATGGCAGAACCTGAACTGGTTGCAGATGGTGTGAAGGCCATGATGGATGCGGTAACCATACCGGTCACGGTAAAACATCGTACTGGAATCGATGACATGGACAGCTACCAGCAACTGTGTGACTTTGTTGGCATCCTGTCCGGGGCCGGTTGCCGGACCTTCATCGTCCACGCCCGCCAGGCATGGCTGCAAGGGCTGAGCCCCCAGGAGAACCGAGAGATTCCGCCACTCCGCTATGATCGCGTCTACAGATTGAAAAAGGATTTTCCCGATAGGGAGATTGTGATCAATGGAGGAATAAAAAGCCTGGCGAAGTGTAACCACCACCTGGGGATGGTCGACGGGGTCATGATCGGGCGGGAGGCCTATCGCAACCCCTGGATTCTGGCGGAGGCTGACCGCCTGCTGTTTGGTGACCCCCACCCCCTTCCCACTCGACACGAGATCGTTGCTCAATTTATTCCATTCGTGGAGGAGGAACTGGCCAGAGGAGTGCCGCTGATTCGCATAGCACGGCATACCCTGGGCCTGTTCCGCGGTCAGCCCGGGGCCCGCAGCTGGCGACGCCATCTGAGTGAGAATGCGGGTAGCAAAGGTGCTGACGGCTCTGTCCTCGCAATTGCAGCGGACAACGTCTACCGGGAGCACCCGTGACAGCAGCGATAGTCACATGCCGATCCATAGATTTTTTTTATTATTAAATCAACATGGATTGAACAATACTTTAATGTGACCCAATTCACGTTTTTTGCGGGTCGAAGGAAAATTATAAAGAGTGGTCCTAAGGAGGGAATCATGTCGGTACTCACCCGAAAGAAAATCACCCAGTATCTGATTGTGCTGGGTCTGGCGTTGGCAAACGTCGCCTATCTGCTCTATTCACCCCTGTTTCCAGCGTAGACGGTGACCGGGGCAGGGTATCTTCACCTAATAAAAACTGCTTAGGAATATTCCTACACACTTTTACGCGAATCACCCCTGTTAAAGAGGGCAGGGGTGATTCATACTCATCCTCCGAAAGTGTGAAACAGTTCTCGCTTTTGTAACTTGTCAGGAGACAGGATCGTGTCCACGGAAACCAAGAAAAAAGTCACCCAGATTCTCATTATCGCTGCCCTGTTTGTTGCCAATGCGGCCTATTTGACGCTTTCCCCCCTGTTTCCCACCTGAGCGGTTCTTCCAGCTGATAAGGCTGTTTCCTGCGACCCGGACTCCGTTTTATCCTCGCGTTTTAAGTTAAGATCAATCTGACCGACAGATCAGTCTCCGTTTCACTTCCGCAACCTCCAACGGTTGTTCCGGCCTGATCTCCAGCACCTGACTCTGCTCATCAACCCCGATAGGCTCTGCTCCTTTGAGCTGAACATCAAGGACGGCAAGACCGGCCTCGGATACCCCCTCCCCTTGCGTTACCCTGCGTTCGATTCGATGGCGCAACTCGGCTTCCGGAACAACGAAATGCAAAATGAGAAAGGGTACCCCGTGCTGTGCAGCAAGCTCCCGGAACCATCGGCGCTGGCCCAGTTTCAACAGGGTGGCGTCTACGATAACGACAAAACCGGCCTGCAGGAGGCGTCCGGATAATTCGAGCAGCCGTTGGTAGGTCTTCTCGGTAAAATCCGCGCTGTAAATACCATTGCCCAGCGCTGACCCGGAATCCGCCCTTGGAGCGAGCCCGGCCAGGCGTTTACGCTCAATGTCGGAACGTAACCTGATTGCCGGAATATTCATCAACAGGTCGGCGGTAACAGTACTTTTTCCGGAACCCGACAGACCATGGGTAATAATCAACGCCGGCGAATTGGGGCGTGTATATCCCGACGCCCGCCGCAGATAGGCGTCGAACTCGGCCTGGAGTTCTAGCCGCTGTTGCTCCAGCAGGTCTGGCTGAGTCAGTCGAATTGCCGCCACCTTGGCCCGAACCATGGCACGGTAGACCTGATAAAATCGAAGCAGGCACATACCATCGAAGTCACCGCAGGCCTCGAGATACCGGTTGAGCAGTCGCTGCGCCAGTTCCGGTCGGCCGTTTTCTTCAAGATCCATGAGTAGGAAGGCCAGTTCGCTCATAGTATCTATCCAGCGTAGATCCGGATTGAACTCTATGCCGTCAAAAATGATCGGTTTGCCATCTTCCAGGGCAATATTGCCCAGGTGAAGGTCACCATGGCACTCTCGGACGAATCCCTTCTTCTTGCGTTGGAGCAGTACGTCCTCCAACTCACCAAAACGCGCCACTGTCCAGGACTGCAGCCGCGCCAGCTGCTCCCTCTCCTGGGTCCCCTCGATCAAGGCCCGGATCTGATCGAAATTCTGCTGCATGGGGAAAAGCACCTTCTGCGGCTCACCAAACGACTGACTCTCGGTTGCCCGTGCGATTCCTGCATGAAACTGGGCCAGAACCAAGGCCAGATTATCGATCAACCCGCTGTCCAGGGTGTCCAGTTGATTCGATAACAGCCCGGACTGGGAAAAACGCCTCATCCTGACCGCGTAATCGATAGTCTCTCCCTGACCTTCCAGGGAAGGATTGTCCAGACTACCGGTAACAGGCACCACACCAAGATAGATGGATGGCGCCAACCGACCGTTCAACCGCACCTCCTCCTGGCAGCAGAAATACCTCCTCTCCAGGGTCGAAAAATCGAGAAATCCCAGGTCGATAGGTTTTTTAATTTTGTAGGCATAGTCCCCGGCCAGCAGTACCGTGGATATGTGTGTCTCGATCCGGACGACTTCTCCGGCGACATCACCGGCCAAAGCGCGTTGCAAGTTATCCAGTAATCTATTGTGCCAAATCCGATTATCCGCCATGAAACCCTCGTGCCAGTCTCGCAGTTCCTGTCACCATCGCACCGAGCAATGACTGGAGCGGACCGCAAATCAACCCTAAGGTCACCTCGATATATTCAAGGGCCCGTGTGCTGCAGGGACGCACCTCTCTTCCCTGCACCAATGCGCATAAAATTCGATCGGCAAATTGTAAAATTCCATAGAAGCGACTTTACGCAGTGCCCTGAAGATATCCTTAATCCAAACAAGGTTGAAAGATAATAAGAGCATGCTAATATTCTACTCTTTTTCCTTGTCCGCCGCCCGGATTTCAATCCGCGGCAGTCATCCCACAGAAACTCAGCGAGGTAACTCTCATGTCCGTGGAACGCATCGTTCTCGCCTTCGCCGGCTTTATGATTCTTCTGACTCTGGGCCTCGGCGTCGCCGGCAGCCCTATCTTCCACCACAGCTACTGGCTCTGGTTCACCGCCTTTGTTGGCGCCAACCTGTTGCAGTCGGCGTTCACCGGCTTCTGCCCCCTGGCTATCATCCTGAAAAAGCTCGGCAGAAAACCGGGACACGCCTTTTAGATCGCATTCGTTTCCAGTAAAAGGGCGTCACACGACGCCCTTTTTTATTTAGTCTACGACATCTACCGGTTCAGCCAACAGATCGTGCTCGCCCGCAGCGGTAACAGAAACCTCAATCAAATCCCCGGGATCCAGATCCCACCCGCCTTCGACAATGACCGCACCATCGATCTCGGGGGCATCTCCGGCACTGCGCGCCACTACCCGCTCTGAGGTCACCTCGTCCACCAGAACCACCATTTTACGTCCCACTTTCGCGGCAAGCCGTAACGCACTGATCTGGGCCTGCACTTCCATGAACCGTCCCAACCGTTCCTGCTTTATCTCCTCCGGCACCGGCTCGGCCAGGCGGTTGGCTTCCGCCCCGGCAACCGGCGAATAAGCGAAACAACCCACCCGGTCCAGTTGAGCCTCTCTCAAAAAATCCAGCAACTCCTGAAATTGGGCCTCGGTCTCACCCGGAAAACCCACGATGAAGGTGCTGCGCAGAACAAGCTCCGGACAGCTTTGCCGCCAGCCAGCGATCCGATCGAGCACCTTTTCGGTTACCGCCGGCCGCCGCATGGCACGCAACACCGGCTCACTGCCGTGTTGCAGGGGCATATCCAGGTAGGGCAGAATCCGGCCATCCACCATCAGAGGGATCAATTCGTCAACGCTGGGGTAAGGGTAGACATAGAGCAGGCGCACCCAGCACCCTAACGATCCAAGGGCCTCCGCCAGTGTCGACAGGCGGCTTTTAAGGGGACGCCCCCCCCAGAAGTCCGGGCGGTATTTCAGGTCCAGGCCATAGGCACTGGTATCCTGGGATACGATCAGCAACTCTTTCACTCCAGCGTTGACCAGGTTCTCCGCCTCTCGCATCACTTCCCCTGCGGGACGGCTCACCAGATCACCACGCAGGCTGGGAATGATGCAGAAGGTGCAACGATGATTGCACCCTTCCGAGATCTTCAGGTATGCGTAGTGACGCGGCGTCAGCCTAACCCCCTGGGGTGGCACCAGGCTGGTGAAGGGGTCGTGGGGTGGCGCAGCAAACCGATGAACCTGCGACATCACCTGTTCATAGGCATGGGGACCGGTCACCGCCAGGACACCGGGATGCACCTTGCGCACCTCCGATTCGCGAACGCCAAGGCAACCAGTCACAATCACCCGACCGTTCTCTTCCAGCGCCTCGCCAATCGCCTCCAGCGACTCCGCAACAGCGGCATCAATAAACCCGCAGGTATTCACGATAACCAGATCCGCCCCTTGGTATGAAGGCGAGATAGCGTACCCTTCCGCCCTCAGTTGGGTAAGAATCCGCTCAGAATCCACCAGGTTTTTTGGACAGCCTAGACTGACAAAACCAATTCTCGGGAGAGATGTCACCCCGGTAGAGTCTCCACCACTGAATCAGGGGGTTTTGGAGGCTGTCGACGAGAGTAAATCCGTCAGCGCCACTGCCTGCTCAGTCTGACGTATCTGGACCGTCATGTTATCCTCTAACGCCAATTCTCCGGACTCAACGTGTGGCAGCAGTTGCTCGGCGACCTGCTGCACAATCAGCATGCCGGCCCTGTTTCGGTCATTTTCACTGGAAATCGACCCAATTCCCTGCTCCAGAGTAACCAGATACTCTCGAAACTGTTGTCCCCGTTCCGGCAGACCCAGGCTCTGGAAATCCGGCTGAAACCCGATCACAAGAATCTTTCCCTGACCATCTGCCGGCTCAGCGATGGAAATCTTCAGTGGGCCTTCAATCAGCATCTACACACTCTCTGCACGGGTAAAAGGGGCATTTTATACCCTGAGATTGGTTAAAAAAAGCAGCCGTTTGTGGTGGAGTTAATCCGCTTCCGGGATCGCAACCACCACACGGCCGGACACTAACTTCCCATTTCATCGAGTTCGATTGGTTCTCACATTGACGATCGCTTGAATGGTGACCAAATCCACGGTGGCCATATTGTGAAAATAGTTCCTGTATGAGACGATGATCCATGAATCACGGATGCTTCGTACCGGATCTCCGAAGCGCTTGCCATCTCGCTGCAGAGAGAAGTCGGCGGTAGTATGAATGTTGCATACAGGGCAAAGAGGAAATTCAGCTAAAGTTCGATCCCCGGAAGTGCTGTTTATCGAAGATCTCCGAATCGGAAAAACTCTCGCGTAAACAGCCAGGCAGTATAGGTAATCGAGATGAGAAATTGTACACTGTGCCGTTTCAGCAAAGTCTGCAACAGCCTCCCTGGCGTCTGCATACTGCTGCAATATGCGGCTGTAGCCGTGTTGCTCGCTGTGCTAGGCTACCTGTTCATAAGCCAGGAATTTCTTTCCTGATCAAACAGCGCATTCAAGCGACCCAAGCAGTATCGTCGGCTACAGCGCGGGAAGAAGTAGCGAAGTCCGTCGCCCGCTCCTCGGCTTCTCGTAACATCGCCTCCTTTTCAGCCGCGAAAACGAGCAACGCCTCTTCCATGGTCAATTCCTTGACTTCGTAGACAGGGAGGCCATCTCTCCAATATTTTTCTCTTAAAAACATGATATTAACCTCATGTTTAAAATATATTTTGAAGAAGATAATAGTACTAATTGAAATTATTGCAAATTAATTTCTAATTTCCACTGGGTATGTTGAGGATAATAAACGCCTCACTGGCTCATGCTTACCACAAATTAGACCGTACTCCATACTGTTATACTCACCCTTTTTGCTATAGCACGAGTCAAAACAATGGGATATCGACTATCGAAGATCTATACCCGTACCGGGGACAAAGGCACCACTGGGCTGGGAGACGGTCGGCGAGTAGATAAAGACTGTGCCAGAATCGAGGCGATCGGCGCAACCGACGAACTCAACAGTCTGATCGGCATGCTGATCGCCCAGGGCGTTCCAGAAAATATTGCCCGCACGCTGACCCAAGTCCAACATCACCTGTTCGACTTGGGGGGCGAGCTCGCAATACCAGGCCGGCAGGCCCTGGCGAATGAGACTATTGACTACTTGGAACAACGGCTAGATCAGCTGAACGGCAACCTTCCGCCATTGAAGGAATTCGTCCTGCCGGGTGGTAACCTGCAGGCCGCCGCTTGTCACCACGCTCGCACGGTATGCCGCAGGGCAGAACGCCGCCTTCTGAAACTGGCACGACAGGAAGGTGAGCATGTCAGCGATAATGCATTGAAATACCTCAACCGTTTGTCCGACCTGCTGTTTGTCATGGCCAGGGTATTGGCGCGGCTGAATGGAGACCAGGAAGTTCTGTGGAGCAGAAAACAACCATGAACGTATCCTGTCCAATCGCCCCCGGATGCCAGGTGACCCTGCACTTCGCTCTCGCCACGACCGACGGAATCGAGGCAATCTCCACTTTTGAGGGGGAGCCAACCACCCTGGCTATAGGTGACGGCAGTCTGGTTGAAGGATTGGAACTGGCACTCTATGGACTGAGAATCGGCAATCGGCAGAGCATCACTCTGTCATCTGAGCAGGCCTTCGGTGCCTGGGACAAGGCGAAGATACACACCCTGCCCCGGGCCGATTTTGCACCCGAGATGAAACTTAAGAAAGGGCTTTTCATCGCCTTCGAAACAGAAGCGAATGAGGAACTGGGGGGAACAGTGAAAGAGATCGGCGAAACAGAGGTGAAGGTCGATTTCAACCACCCGCTGGCAGGTCGGGAGGTGATCTTCAGGGTGGAAATTCTGGACGTCAAACCCCTCTGAACCGAAACATCCAAATCACATACAGTCAAAATAATTTATGGAAATAGTACTCGCAAATCCGCGCGGCTTCTGTGCCGGCGTTGACCGGGCCATAGAGATCGTGGAACGGGCTCTGGAAGCGTTTGGCGCCCCTATCTATGTCAGACATGAAGTGGTCCACAACCGATTCGTGGTGGAGAGCCTGCGCAAGCGCGGTGCCGTGTTCGTGGACGAACTGCAGGAGGTACCCGATGGAAGCACCGTCATCTTCAGTGCCCATGGGGTCCCTCAGGCGGTGCGCGCGGAGTCACAGACAAGGGATCTGAAGGTATTTGACGCCACCTGTCCCCTCGTGACCAAGGTACACCTGGAAGTGGCGCGCCACTGCCGTACGGGCAATGAGGTGATCCTGATTGGTCACCGGGGGCATCCCGAGGTGGAAGGCACCATGGGCCAGTACCATACCGGCCATTCCGGCGGCGGAATCTACCTGGTGGTGACGGCGGATGATGTGGATCAACTGCAGGTAAAAAACCCCGAGAAGCTGGCCTTCGTCACCCAGACAACCCTTTCCATGGACGACACACACAAGGTGATCGAGGCCCTCTACCAGCGTTTCCCGAAAATCAAGGGACCAAAGAAGAACGATATCTGCTACGCCACCCAAAATCGGCAGGATGCGGTTAAACGACTGGCCTCCCGCTGCGACCTGGTGCTGGTAGTGGGATCCCCCAACAGCTCCAACTCCAACCGACTCAAGGAGATCGCCACCAAACTGGGAACTCCTGCGTACCTGATCGACGGGGCAAACGACATTCAACGCAACTGGTTGACAGCCGTCAACCGAATCGGCCTCACCGCTGGCGCATCTGCACCGGAAGTCCTGGTCGAAGAGGTGATTGAACGGCTGAAATCCTGGGGAGCGCAAGGGGTACATGCCTTGCCGGGGCAGGAGGAGAAAGTCACGTTTTCGCTACCCAGATCCCTGCAATAACGGCCACTCATCCAGCTATCTAGGGCGCTCATCTGAAACCAGACCCGGCAGGGAAATAGTTCTGCTATAAGAGAAACCCATGAACAGATTTCAAAATACTCATAGGGGATTCACCCTTGTGGAATTGATCGTTACCCTGGCGATAACGGTTATCCTGCTCACCCTGGGCATCCCTGCATTCCGAGACATGACCCTCAATAACAGCCGCACCGGACGCATCAACGAACTTGTCACCGCCCTGCAGCTAGCCCGCAGTGAATCGGTTAAGCGGGGGGTCGAGGTCAGTATCGCAAACACAGGCGCCTGGGAGCAGGGATGGACCGTATTCGTTGACGATAACAGCAACGGAACACTGGACGGTGGGGAGCAGGCATTGCGGGTAACTCAACGCAACAATCCCGACTATACCATCAGGCCTAACGGATACCCGCAATTTCTCACCTATGATGCCTCCGGCGCCATCAACATCGCCGGGGACTTCACCTACTGCGACAGCCGGTCAGCCGCCGATACAACCACTGCCCGGGCGGTGATTATCAACAATACCGGAAGACCTCGAATGTCCATCGATAGCAATGGCGACGGAATTCACGAAGACGGAAGCGGAGCCAATCTAACATGTCCTTAAACAACAGATTCTCTCCAGTCGCGACCGACAGTCACTGCAGTGCTGGCTTCACCCTGATCGAGGTACTGGTTGCCGTTGTCGTCCTCTCTATCGGATTGCTCGGCCTGGCCGGTCTACAGACTTTCAACGTCCGCTCGGTAGGCAGCGCCTATCAATACACGCAGGCCATCTATCTGGCCAACAACATAGCTGATCGAATGAGGGCCAACAACAACGGAGTCTCGAATACCGGGGGCGATGTAGGCTATGACAACCTGCTAGTGACGACGCTTCCTGGCGGCAGCAACTGTTTTGCCGGCGGCTGCGGCAGCCCTGCCGCTGTCGCCAATGCCGATGCCATCGAGTGGTTCAACGAGATTGCCGCCCAGCTTCCCTCCGGCGCGGGCATGGTTCGAGTCAACGATACCGGGGTACGCGTCGGCACTACCGACCCCTTTAGAATCACCGTGATGTGGGACGATCAGCGCACCGGCGCTACCGGACTGAACTGCAGTGGAAACGCCGCAGTTGATCTCACTTGTTACAGCATTTGGGTGCAGCTATGAAGCAATACAGGGAAGCAACCCACTCAGTTCTGCCAATGCTGAAAGGCCAGCTCATTGTATCGACCCAGTCAGGTATCTCTCTGGTCGAAGTAATGATCGCTCTGGTGCTGAGTCTGATGCTCGCCATCGGCACGACCCAGCTTTTCATCAGCAATAAAACCTCTTACAAAACCTCGGAATCCATATCGCGCATTCAGGAAAATGCCCGTTACGCCATGCAGCGAATTGGTGCGGATCTCAGCGCCGGTGGCTATATGGGTTGTGTACCGAACGCCGGGGCTGAAACCATCACCAACACGCTGGGACTGAATGCCACCGCCGTCAATAACTTCCTCCTGGCTATCGATGCGACTGCCGCTGACTCGTTCACCATCCGCAAGGCGGGGGCAGGGTCGTCCATACCGTTGACGGCAAGCATGCCCAATCAGACATCGCCCATCCAGCTGGACAATGCAGACCCGGACTACGCGCAGCTCCAGCAATATCAGATCCTGACCGTTGGCGACTGCTCTCATGCCTCGGTATTCATGATTTCCAACGACCCGACAACCAGCGGCGGCACTATTGAGCATCAGACAGCGGTCTCAGCGCCGGCGGGTGCCATCAACCCGGGTCAGTTCAACAGTAGCGAAGACCTTGGTGCCCGATATGGCAGCGAACTCGATTCCGTGGCCACCAGTTTCAGCACCATCACCAGTACCTACAGCATCGGTGACAGTACCGCCGCCATTCAAGCTGGTAACACATGCAACAATGGTGCCAATCCCAGCTTCTGTGCCCTGCTGCAAAATGGGACTGAACTGGTGGAAGGTGTTCAGGGTCTGACACTGCTTTTCGGTGTGGACGGGGATGGTGACCTGGTTGCAGAAAACTACGTCAACAACGCGGCTGTGACCAATTGGGACAATGTGATCAGCGTCCGGGTCACCCTGAACATGAACTCGGTACAGCCCATGCCAGACGGCAACCTGATGACCAAGGGTATCAGTAATACCTTCAGACTGCGTAACAGGGCGATGCGATGACCGCACACCAAGAGATGATCAAACGAAATCCATACCATCGCAATCCCGGGAGCGACTCCGGTGATCTCAGGTATGTCATGTTTCCAAGACCTGGAAGAGAGGGCGGAGCGATCCTGATTACCGCATTGCTGATTCTACTGGTAATGACCATTCTGAGCCTTTCAGCGGTAACCAACAGTACCCTGGAGGGCCGAATGGCAAATAACGTACGCCAGGGAAAGATTGCCGAGCAGTCAGCGGAAATCGCTTTACAGGCCGCCAGGACCTGGCTTGAGACCGCCGGCAACCTGGACAACTTGGCCGACCTGGCCGCCAACTTCGATGGTTCAACCGTCGCTGGGCTGTATGCACCGCTACCGACGCGACCCGGCGCATCGCTGTTCCCCCTTGCGTTCGACGTAACCGATGACGGCGCCTGGACCAACGCCAACAGTCAGCGGGTCACACCGCCGGATACCGGTATACCGAATACCCATTACCCTCGTTACATCATCGAGTACGTTGGCCGGACCGAGATTACCGCAAGCGGACCGGAACGCGGCCTGCAACCCCTGGACCCGACAGGAACCGAACCGGATATGCGGGAATACGCCTTCGAGGTAACCGCAATCGGCTGGGGTTACGACACCTCTTCCAGGCACCTGCTGCGAACCAGCTACCGGAAGCGGCTCAACTATTAATAGGCGAAGGAAGCTGGCACAAAACACCGCCCCAGCTAGAGGACAAGACCATGTTAGATAGAAAGAACAGACGTGCTCTTATGCTTGGGCTGGCACCGGCCCTGCTAATCGGTCTCTCGCTGGAGACCGTCGCCGCACCCGGCGATATCTCCCAGTCTCCCCTGTACCTCACCACCGGGGTGCAACCCAACATCTTCCTGATGATCGACGATTCGGGAAGCATGTACTGGGAGGCGCTGCTGCCGAGTGTATCGCAGGGTGTCGACGGCATCACAACGCTGGATTTGACCCCCGATACCGACAAAGAAAGAATACACATGTGCGCCGGTTATAATGTGATGGCATACAATCCAGCACGGGAGTATACCCCCTGGATCGGGGTGGACAATGCCGGTGTCAGCTACAAGGATCAGAGCCTGAGTTCCGCTCGAACAAATCCCTTTCTTACTACAACAGCGAATATCTCCACTTCCGTCTACTACGTCTGGACGGACGCCGACGGCGACGGGAGCTTTGATACAGGAGAGTGCGGCGAGACCTCCAGTACCAACGGCATTGCTGTCAGTACCCTTCCCGCGGCGCAACAAACCAACTTCGCCAACTGGTACAGTTATTATCGAAAACGCGAGTATGTAGCCAAACGGGCACTTTCCCAGATCCTGTACGGTGCCACCAGCCGGGTGGGATTGGGAACACTGCACAACAACAACTCGGTAGGCACGCCAATCGAAGATATGACCGACACCAACAACTCGCCGACCAAAAAAGAGATACTGATGCGAAATCTGTTCCGCATCCAGTCTCAAAACGGTACTCCGCTGCGGCTTGCGCTGAATTACTCAGGCACATACTACGAGTCGGGTATAGGTTCTCCCTTGTTCAGCTCGAATCAACCCAGCCCGATACTCCCCGCCGGTTCCGGTGGCGAATGCCAGCAGAACTTTACCATCATGATGTCGGACGGCTACTGGAACGGAAGCAGCCCCAACGTGGGCAATACTGACGGCCTTTACGCCGCCAGTCCCCCGCAATTCGGGGGCAATACCCTGTGGGACGGTGGCTCCTATGCCGACACCTACAGCAGCACCCTGGCCGATGTGGCCATGCGCTATTATGAGCGGGATCTGAGACCCGCCTATGCCGACAAGGTGCCCATCGTACCAGGCGTGGACAGCAATAAAACCCAGCACATGGTCACTTTTACCGTGGCCTTTGGCCTGAACGGGACCCTGTCTGCCAACCCACCGGATACCATCTCACCTTTCACCTGGCCGCAACCCGTGCAAAACACGTCCACGACAGTGGACGACATGCGCCACGCGGCATGGAACGGACGTGGTCAGTTCCTCAGCGCCGGTAATCCGAAAATCCTGGTGGACAGTCTCAATGCAGCGATCCAGAATATTTCTGACCGATCTGGCACAGCGGCAGCGGTCTCCTTTAACTCCACCAGCCTGCAGACCGATACCCTGGTCTATCAGTCCCGTTTCGACGCCAGGGGCTGGCACGGCGACCTTCTCGCCCTCGAGGTCGATTTCCTGACCACTCCTCCGACCATCAGCAATGCCTGGGATCCAACAGCGGGCAGCACACTGGGAGCGGCGAGACTATTGGATGCCCGCAGCTTCAACACACGGGATATCGTCACCTTTGACCCAAGCCAGGGCACCAACGGCGCCGGTGTCCTGTTCGACTGGGCCAACTTAACAACTACCCAGAAGGCTGATCTATGCGCCCTGGGTAGAGACTGGACCGTTCTGCCTACCGTGCAGTGGCTCCCAGGCTGGTTGACCGGTTGTACTGCCGCTGATGTCACAACCAACACAGTCAATGCGGTGAAACTGGTCGACTACATGAAAGGGGATCACTCCAACGAAGGCATTGGTCCCAATCAGTTCCGGGGTCGCAATGGCCACAAACTGGGGGACATTGTCCACTCGGGTCCAACCTATGTTGGCCCACCCAACGCCCGTTACCCCAACCTTATCGAGGGTGTTGGCAATGAGTATTTCACTTTTGTCAACGACCACAATGGGATCAACGGCTCCACACGCGAAGGAATGGTCTATGTCGGCAGCAACGACGGCATGCTGCACGCCTTCAAATCCTGTGAAAATATCGGCAATGCCTGCAGCGGCGCGGGTGAAGAAGTCTTCGCCTATATCCCAAACCTGGTCTATTCCGACAAAAAAGAAGAGGGTCTGCATTATCTGGCCGAACAGACTAAACCCAATACCTATGGTCACCGTTACTACGTGGATCTCTCTGCTACCTCGGCGGACGCTTTCATCAACAATAGTTGGAAGACGCTGCTGCTGGGCGGCCTGCGGGGCGGAGGCAAGGGGATCTTTGCCCTCGACATTACCGATCCCAGCTCCGTCGGTTTCGCCACCGCTGCACCCTTGTGGGAGTTCACACACAACGACCTGGGCTTTACCTTCAGCGAAATCAGGATCGCCCGAATGAACAATGGCAAGTGGGCGGCCATCTTCGGTAACGGTTACAACTCCGATCCTCTGGGCGACGGCAAGGCCAAGCTGTTCATCGTCTATCTGGACGGCAGCAATCTGGCCAATCCGATCATCATCGATACTGGCGTGGGTTCCATGGTCAACAACGACTGCTCGGATGCCAACAGCGATTGCAATGGCCTGAGTTCACCGGCGGTTGCCGACCTGAACGCTGACGGAAGTATCGACCGAGCCTATGCCGGTGATCTACACGGCAACATGTGGGCATTCGATCTCACTGACAGTAGTGCCACACCTAGCTGGAGAGTAGCCCATGGCGCTGTGACCCCCGCCCCGCTGTTCACGGCCTGCAGAACATCCCCGTGCACCCTGGCCGGCCGCCAACCAATCACCACGAAACCTGCGCTGGCGAGACACAGGACTCAGCGAAGTCACGTCACGGAACCCAATCTGATGGTCTTCTTCGGTAGTGGCCAGTACCTGGCAATAGGCGACAACTACACCACCAACCAGCAGACTTTCTACGGCGTATGGGATTCTGGCCGGAGCAACGGTAACCTGGACCGGGCAAATCTGGTGGAGCAGACACTGGGTACTGACACCACTACCGTGGCGGGAAATACGGTTAGCGTTCGGACGATAAACACAACTCCGGCTACCAGCGTAGACTACATCACGACCCCCGAGTACGGCTGGTACATCGATCTGCCGACTACAAGGGAACGGGTAGCGGTAACCCCTCATGCCATCGGAAAATTCGTCTTCTTCAATACCATGATCCCCTCCACCAACGTCTGTGACGCGGGTGGTACCGGCTGGTTGATGTCGGTGAGTCAATTCGATGGCACCGATGCCACCTTTCCGATCATCGATCTGAACGCCGACGGGAACTTTGATTCGAATGATTATGTCAATTCAGCAACACCAGTGGGTCTCCAGATAAACAGTATCCCCACCGAATCCCGCTTCATTGGGGATAAACGGGTAACCGCAACCAGTCTGGGTGATGTCCGCTTTGATAATATCCAGGCGCTGCCTCCCTCGCCGCCAAGCTGGATGTCGTGGTCAGATCTTCCTTATTAACCGTTCGGGGTACAAGATGATGACTTGGATGAAATACAGCCTATTGGGCCTGGCATTGGCGATAACCAGCCTTGCCGTTGCTGCACAAGACGCATACTACTGGGATGAAAAACGCCAACTCCACACCGGTACAGTGGACCGGTTCGATCCAGTGACAAATGAAATGGTGGTTGGTGATATGTTCTTTCGTATCTCTCCAACGGCGCGCTTTCTGGATGCCAACGGCAACTCAATGTCGCTGTTCAGAGTGAGCAAGGGATCAAGGATCTACTTCAGGACGGCCCTTGATCCCTCGGCTGAAAATTTCGACTGGCTGGTCACCGAGGTTCGATTGTCGACTAAGGATCTCAGCTATTAGGTAGGTCGCGTGATATCAGCTATTGAGTCCTAGCCATTGCTGATATCTGCTCGAAACCGTTTTTTCTTTGTTCCAACCGACCAAGTACTGGGCAGGGAAAGGGGGGATACATGGTTTCATCCTCAGATAGAGAATAGCATCAGCCCCAACCCTGTCTGACTATCAGGACTTTCATGATGAATAGAAAACCTAATTCAGGCTTCAGCTTGATCGAACTTATGGTCGTAATTGCGATTATGGCCATTCTGGTATCCATCGGATATCCGATCTATACGACCTATGTAGAGAAAACAAGGCGAGCCGCGGCGAGAAGCATTCTATTGGAGGGCTCGCAGTATTTGGAGAACTTCTACAACAGAAGCGCCGGAGTACCCGACTATACCCAGTATGTATTAACAAATGGAAATATCATAGCAGCGGGTGATTCCCTCGGAGACTTTGCGGATGATATGTCTTCGAACCAGGCACTGAACTACTACAACATCACCGTATCTGCAATTACGCCGACAACCTATACATTGCAGGCTGCGTTACAAGGAGGGTATACCGACTCTGCTGGATGCAACACGCAGACGCTTAACCAACTGGGCGTCAGGACAACAAATAATCCTGGTAACAAATGTGATTGGTAAAGGGCAGGAGGTGGGCACCCACTCCTCGGCCAGTGTGAGCCAGTGTTTTAGGTATAGGCCTATGCAGTAGGATTTCTCCATCACGCCTTGAGACCAGGCTGGACAGCCCCCAAACATTATAACTGCAACCTGGCTCTTCTGCGGTGCCCCGCGTATCATTCTCGATTATGCGCACCTGCCTGATCGTCGGTGGTGGAGTTATCGGCCTGCTCACTGCCAGAGAACTTTGCATGGCTGGCGTGAAGGTAACACTCCTCGATCGTCAAGCCACTGGCCACGAGTCTTCCTGGGCAGGCGGAGGCATTATCTCTCCTCTCTACCCTTGGCGTTATGCCCCTTCGATAACGGCACTGGCCAGTTGGAGTCAGGCAACATACCCGAACCTTCGATCAATACTTGCGGCCGATACCGATATCGACCCAGAATGGACCCAGAACGGGCTGTTGATTCTCTCCGCTGAGGAAGAGGCAGGGGCCATTCAATGGGGCGCTCAAAGTGGTACTCGAGTTGAACGGGTAAAAAGAAAAGAGATCTCTGCTCTCGAGCCGGAACTGGCAGACACTCCACCCACTGGCATATGGCTACCTCAGGTTGCACAAATACGGAATCCCCGACTGGTCAAGGCGCTACGCCGAGACCTCGAACAAAGAGAGGTCGCGATACAAGAGGGGATAAAAGTAAAAAAACTGCTCATAGTGGACGGATCAGTTAGAGGCGTGGAAACGACGCACGGCCAGATGCTAGCAGAACGCGTAGTCATCTGCGCTGGTGCCTGGAGCGGCCATCTGCTGAATAAGCAGAATATCAGGCTACCGGTTGTCCCGGTCCAGGGACAAATGATTCTTTTTAGAACACGCCCCGGCCTGATCTCCCGCATTCTCCTCGACCGGGACCATTATATCATTCCCAGACGCGATGGCCGGGTTCTTTGCGGCAGCACGCTTGAGTACACCGGATTCAACAAACGGATAACAGAACACGCCCGCCAAGAGTTACATACCAGCGCAATATCCATGTGTCCCTCCCTCCAGAACTATCAGATCGAGAACCACTGGGCAGGTCTGAGACCAGGCTCACCCAACGGAATCCCTTTTATCGGCTCACACCCCGAAATCAAGGGCCTATATTTCAACACTGGTCACTTTCGAAATGGAGTTGTCTTGGGGCCCGCCTCGGCTCACTTGATGGCCGACATTATCCTGCATCGCCCCCCAATTTTAGCACCTGAACCCTACAGCCTTTTGGCAGACCGCGGACCAGTATCAGAAGCCGGGGATCCCAGCCGGGCTGATTCCCCGTAACACTGTTGCCCTCCTCGGTTCCCTACCTCCTGACCCTACAGAGTGCCCTTTGAAATCAAAACTCAGACAACAAAAACCCCGGCCCCCTGAAGGGGGTCGAGGATTTTGGTTTAAAGCCTGGCAGTGGTCCGGCCCTTCGCCGGAGGCTCCGGGCGTTGGTGCCGGGCGAAGCAAAACTGTTTGCTTCGCCTTATTCGGCACTCATGATGACCAGGGATGGTCGAATGCCGCGAAGCACATGGATGTGTGTGAGCGGTCCCTCCGGTCACTGCCAGTACCCAAAGAAAAAATACCCGGCCACAAGGACCGGGTATTTTGTTTTTAAAGCCTGGCAGTGACCTACTTTCGCATGGGGAGACCCCACACTATCATCGGCGATGCACCGTTTCACTTCTGAGTTCGGGATGGGATCAGGTGGTACCAGTGCTCTATGGCCGCCAGGCAAACTGGCTTGCTCTCGCAAATTCGGTTAGATCGTAGATGGCTTCTATGCTTGGGTTGTTGCACTTAACCAAAGTATTTGGGTGTTATATGGTCAAGCCGCACGGGCAATTAGTACTGGTTAGCTTCATGCATTACTGCACTTCCACACCCAGCCTATCAACGTGGTAGTCTTCCACGGCCCTTCAGGGACCTTACAGGTCCAGTGAGACCTCATCTTGGGAGGGGCTTCCCGCTTAGATGCTTTCAGCGGTTATCCCTTCCGTACATAGCTACCCGGCAGTGCCACTGGCGTGACAACCGGAACACCAGAGGTACGTCCACTCCGGTCCTCTCGTACTAGGAGCAGCTTCCCTCAAGTCTCAAACGCCCACGGCAGATAGGGACCGAACTGTCTCACGACGTTCTAAACCCAGCTCGCGTACCACTTTAAATGGCGAACAGCCATACCCTTGGGACCGACTTCAGCCCCAGGATGTGATGAGCCGACATCGAGGTGCCAAACACCGCCGTCGATATGAACTCTTGGGCGGTATCAGCCTGTTATCCCCGGAGTACCTTTTATCCGTTGAGCGATGGCCCTTCCATACAGAGCCACCGGATCACTAAGACCAACTTTCGTTCCTGCTCGACTTGTCCGTCTCGCAGTCAAGCACCCTTATGCCTTTGCACTCAATGCGCGATTTCCGACCGCGCTGAGGGTACCTTCGTGCTCCTCCGTTACTCTTTGGGAGGAGACCGCCCCAGTCAAACTACCCACCACACACTGTCCCCGGCCCGGATAACGGGCCTGGGTTAGAACTCCAAACATACCAGGGTGGTATTTCAAGGTTGGCTCCACGAGAACTGGCGTCCTCGCTTCAAAGCCTCCCACCTATCCTACACAAATAGGTTCAAAGTCCAGTGTGAAGCTGTAGTAAAGGTTCACGGGGTCTTTCCGTCTAGCCGCGGGTACGCTGCATCTTAACAGCGAGTTCAATTTCACTGAGTCTCTGGTGGAGACAGCGTGGCCATCGTTACGCCATTCGTGCAGGTCGGAACTTACCCGACAAGGAATTTCGCTACCTTAGGACCGTTATAGTTACGGCCGCCGTTTACCGGGGCTTCGATCAAGAGCTTCGCCGAAGCTAACCCCATCAATTAACCTTCCGGCACCGGGCAGGCGTCACACCCTATACCTCCTCTTTCGAGTTCGCAGAGTGCTATGTTTTTAGTAAACAGTCGCAGCCACCTGGTCACTGCAACCCCCTTCAGCTCCATATGTAAATTACTTCACCTAATGGGGGCGTACCTTCTCCCGAAGTTACGGTACTATTTTGCCTAGTTCCTTCACCAGAGTTCTCTCAAGCGCCTTGGGATTCTCACCCTGCCCACCTGTGTCGGTTTGGAGTACGGTCTCTTGTTACCTGAAGCTTAGAAGATTTTCCTGGAAGCAGGGCATCAATCACTTCACACCCCGAAGGGTGCTGCGTCATCACGTCTCAGAATTGTAAGTCCGGATTTGCCTGAACTCACTCCCTACTCGCTTGAACCGGGACAACCAACGCCCGGATGACCTAGCCTTCTCCGTCTCTCCATCGCAGTAACAAGAGGTGCAGGAATATTAACCTGCTTCCCATCGATTACGCATTTCTGCCTCACCTTAGGGGCCGACTAACCCTGCGCCGATTAGCGTTGCGCAGGAAACCTTGGGCTTTCGGCGAGGGGGCCTCTCACCCCCTTTATCGTTACTCATGTCAGCATTCGCACTTCTGATACGTCCAGCATGCCTTACAGCACACCTTCATCCGCTTACAGAACGCTCCTCTACCATGCAAGCAAGCTTGCATCCGCAGCTTCGGTACACAACTTAAGCCCCGTTAAATCTTCCGCGCAGGCCGACTCGACTAGTGAGCTATTACGCTTTCTTTAAAGGATGGCTGCTTCTAAGCCAACCTCCTAGCTGTCTGGGCCTTCCCACATCGTTTCCCACTGAGTTGTGATTTTGGGACCTTAGCTGGCGGTCTGGGTTGTTTCCCTTTCGACGACGAACGTTAGCACCCGCCGTCTGTCTCCCATGATTGCACTTTGCGGTATTCGGAGTTTGCAACGGGTTGGTAAGTCGGGATGACCCCCTAGCCGTAACAGTGCTCTACCCCCGCAAGTGATACATGAGGCGCTACCTAAATAGCTTTCGAGGAGAACCAGCTATCTCCGGGCTTGATTAGCCTTTCACTCCGATCCACAGCTCATCCCCTCATTTTTCAACATAAGTGGGTTCGGGCCTCCAGCAGGTGTTACCCCACCTTCACCCTGGCCATGGATAGATCGCCCGGTTTCGGGTCTACTCCCAACGACTGAATCGCCCTATTAAGACTCGGTTTCCCTACGCCTCCCCTATTCGGTTAAGCTTGCCATTGAGAAGTAAGTCGCTGACCCATTATACAAAAGGTACGCAGTCACCCCCGAAAGGGCTCCTACTGCTTGTACGCATACGGTTTCAGGTTCTATTTCACTCCCCTAAAAGGGGTTCTTTTCGCCTTTCCCTCACGGTACTGGTTCACTATCGGTCGGTAGGGAGTATTTAGCCTTGGAGGATGGTCCCCCCATGTTCAGACAGGATATCACGTGTCCCGCCCTACTCGATTTCACTGCTGAGTCGTTTTCGTGTACGGGGCTGTCACCCTGTATCGCCTAACTTTCCAGATCGTTCCACTAACTCATCAACAGCTTAAGGGCTAATCCCCGTTCGCTCGCCGCTACTAAGGGAATCTCGGTTGATTTCTTTTCCTCCGGGTACTTAGATGTTTCAGTTCCCCGGGTTCGCCTCTACACCCTATGTATTCAGGTGCAGATACCCGACTGATGCCGGGTGGGTTTCCCCATTCGGAAATCCTCGGATCAAAGCCTGTTTGCTGGCTCCCCGAAGCTTATCGCAAGCTACTACGTCCTTCATCGCCTCCTACCGCCTAGGCATCCACCATATGCGCTTATTCACTTGACCATATAACCCCAAACACTCTGGGATCTTTTTGGTGCTGATCTCTTCAGTTTGAATGCAACATACCCTGTAACTAAGTTTTTTCAGAACTTAGATACTCATAGATACTCCCAAGCACTGCAATCACTCACAGGCCTGGAATTTTGCCTATCTACAATCTAATCCGAATTGTTAAAGAGCCTCACTTCGCAAATGCAAAGTGACTAGCCTCGCCGCTAGTCACTTTACACTCTCCACGCACCCTCTCCCCCTTTTCCCACCAGCGTGTGTTTGGTGGAGCCAGGGAGGATCGAACTCCCGACCTCCTGCGTGCAAGGCAGGCGCTCTCCCAGCTGAGCTATGGCCCCGAATATGGTGGGTCTGGGTGGATTTGAACCACCGACCTCACCCTTATCAGGGGTGCGCTCTAACCAACTGAGCTACAGACCCGGGTCCGTGCTTGATTAGGTAATTTGTGTGGGGGCTCCGCAAGCGCCCAATCGGCTTGCTTGAAAGGAGGTGATCCAGCCCCAGGTTCCCCTAGGGCTACCTTGTTACGACTTCACCCCAGTCATGAATCACAAAGTGGTGAGCGCCCCCCCGAAGGTTAGACTACCCACTTCTTTTGCAACCCACTCCCATGGTGTGACGGGCGGTGTGTACAAGGCCCGGGAACGTATTCACCGCGACATGCTGATTCGCGATTACTAGCGATTCCGACTTCATGCAGTCGAGTTGCAGACTGCAATCCGGACTACGACCGGTTTTCTGAGATTCGCTCACCCTCACGGGGTCGCCGCCCTCTGTACCGGCCATTGTAGCACGTGTGTAGCCCAGCCCATAAGGGCCATGATGACTTGACGTCATCCCCACCTTCCTCCGGTTTATCACCGGCAGTCTCCCCAGAGTTCCCGGCCGAACCGCTGGCAACTGAGGACAAGGGTTGCGCTCGTTACGGGACTTAACCCAACATCTCACGACACGAGCTGACGACAGCCATGCAGCACCTGTCACTGCGCTCCCGAAGGCACCAACCTATCTCTAGATTGTTCGCAGGATGTCAAGGGCTGGTAAGGTTCTTCGCGTTGCATCGAATTAAACCACATGCTCCACCGCTTGTGCGGGCCCCCGTCAATTCCTTTGAGTTTTAACCTTGCGGCCGTACTCCCCAGGCGGTCAACTTATCGCGTTAGCTGCGCCACTAAGAACTTTAACGTCCCCAACGGCTAGTTGACATCGTTTACAGCGTGGACTACCAGGGTATCTAATCCTGTTTGCTACCCACGCTTTCGCACCTCAGCGTCAGTATTGGTCCAGGAAGTCGCCTTCGCCACTGGTGTTCCTCCGGATATCTACGCATTTCACCGCTACACCCGGAATTCCACTTCCCTCTACCATACTCCAGTCCAGCAGTATCAAATGCAGTTCCCAGGTTGAGCCCAGGGCTTTCACATCTGACTGACTGAACCGCCTACGCGCGCTTTACGCCCAGTAATTCCGATTAACGCTCGCACCCTCCGTATTACCGCGGCTGCTGGCACGGAGTTAGCCGGTGCTTCTTCTAAAGGTAACGTCAAGAACAAGGGCTATTCACCCTCGCCTTTTCTTCCCAATTGAAAGTGCTTTACAACCCGCAGGCCTTCTTCACACACGCGGCATTGCTGCATCAGGGTTGCCCCCATTGTGCAATATTCCCCACTGCTGCCTCCCGTAGGAGTCTGGGCCGTGTCTCAGTCCCAGTGTGGCTGGTCGTCCTCTCAGACCAGCTACGGATCGTCGCCTTGGTAGGCCTTTACCCTACCAACTAGCTAATCCGACGCAGGCTCATCCAATAGTGACAGCTTCCAAGGAGAGGCCATCTTTCCCCCGTAGGGCGTATGCGGTATTAGCCCGAGTTTCCCCGGGTTGTCCCCCACTACTGGGCAGATTCCTACGCGTTACTCACCCGTCCGCCACTCGTCAGCCGAGAGCAAGCTCTCGCTGTTACCGTTCGACTTGCATGTGTTAAGCATGCCGCCAGCGTTCAATCTGAGCCAGGATCAAACTCTTCACTTTAAAGTTTCATGGCCAATAAATGGCACCAATCCTTGCTCGACTCATTCGTCTTCGGATCGATCGAAGATGCTTCGTCGATATACTTGGCCTCTCAGGCCACCAACGGAGCACCCACACAAATTACCTAACCTGATTGTTAAAGAGCTGCCCGAATTACTCCGGACCAAGACAGTCAATAGTAACTTCACCGCCTCTCACCGTCAATACCTAAAGCACCAACAGCACTTCTGCCAAAAAAACCGCTTCAAACCACAATCCCCCAGCAAGGCCGCGTATTCTACGCACAAGATCTTCCGGGTCAAGGGTTATTTTTCCAACTCAAGGAACAGGCTACCGGGGCGGGTTCGTTGGCGCCATCCGCTCCGCTTTTCTCGCCTTAAAGCGCAACAACCAGGGAACCTGACTCAGCGCAGCGTGACTCGGGCAAACCGGCGCTTCCCCACCTGATAGACGTTGGTGGACCCGACCATGCAATGCAGGCCGCGATCCTCCACCCGTTCACCGTCTATCTTGACCGCCCCCTGCTTGATCATTCGCATTGCCTCCGAGGTGCTGGCCGTCAATCCAGCCTGCTTCAGCAAATTCGCGATCGGAAGCCCATCGTCTCCAGCAGTAAATGTCAGCTCAGGCATCTCGTCCGGCATGTCTCCCTTACGAAAGCGGGCAACAAAATTCTCATTGGCCTTGATCGCCGCTTCACGGCTGTGAAATCGTTCGATCAACTCTTCCGCCAACTGAACTTTTACATCTCTGGGATTGAACCCGTCCTCTACCTTGCGCTGCAGTTGATTGATGTCGGACATCGAGCGGAAACTCAACAGTTCGTAGTAGCGCCACATCAACTCATCTGATATGGACATGATTTTTCCAAACATTTCATCCGGTGAATCAGCTATGCCAACGTAGTTGTTCAAGGATTTGGACATCTTCTGCACGCCGTCGAGTCCTTCGAGGATGGGCATAGTCAACGCCACCTGCGGCTCCTGCCCATAGGCCTCCTGCAATTGGCGCCCCACCAGCAGATTGAACTTCTGGTCGGTCCCTCCGAGTTCGACATCCGCCTTCATGGCCACGGAGTCGTAGCCCTGTACCAGCGGATAGAGGAACTCGTGGATGGAAATCGACTGACCGCCCTTGTAGCGCTTACTGAAATCGTCCCGCTCAAGCATGCGCGCAACGGTGTGCCTGGCCGCCAACTGGATCATGTCCGCAGCATTCATCTCCCCCATCCAGGATGAGTTAAAAAAAACCGTGGTTTTCTCAGCGTCAAGGATCTTGAACACTTGATGCTCGTAGGTCTTGGCATTTTCCAAAACTTCGTCACGCGTCAAAGGCGGACGGGTGGCGCTCTTTCCTGTCGGATCGCCAATCATCGCGGTGAAATCACCTATCAGGAAGAGAACCTCATGCCCAAGATCTTGAAACTGCTTTAATTTATTGATTAGAACTGTATGCCCCAGATGCAGATCCGGTGCGGTTGGATCGAAACCCGCCTTGACCCGCAACGGACGTCCCAGCGCCAGCTTTTTAAGCAGCGACTCTTCCAGCAAAATCTCGTCTGCGCCCCGCCGAATGAGATCCATCGCTTCTGAGACTGACGTCATCACCTACCCCTATTGTCGGGAACCTGAAAAACTCGCCAATTTACAGGATCGAACCGAAAAAAGTAAACATAACCACCATAAATGCCGCTAACCAGAGCATATCCACTTGCCAAATATCGAGGAGGCCAGTATCGTCCGGAAAGAAATTCCGGTAATTTCCTGGTTTTTGGTTAATAATGTTTGAAATATCTAGGTATTAGCATCGAATCATGCTAAAAGACTACAAATCCCGCAGTGATCTGCGAACAATGGTCAAGCCCCGTCGAGGACGTCGCTTCGGTCGTATTCTGTTGTTGGGGCTCATTATTTCGGCTGCCCTGTACGCGTCCCAGTCTGTGCTGAAGGAGCCTTCGGCCCCGAATACACAGGCCACCGCGTCAACACCCCCGTCCAGGATAGAAACAGACCTTTCTTTGCCGGTGCTCAGCAGGACGAACCCGGCTGGTGATGAGAATACGTCAAGTACAAATCAGTCCAGGCAACAGGATGGAGGGGGTGCAGCCGACCCAATCGACACAGCAGAGGCCCGCCCCGAATCGAAGCCGGCTCCCGCAGCGACTACAACCCCATCCCCATTAGCAGCCGCCCTACAAAACAAAGCAAAAACAGTGGTAGAGAGCGAAGCGGGAGGAGAGACCCGACTCAGTTTGACTCTGCCCGGCCTCGAAATTGATGAATTAGTAGGTACAGCAGAAGAGCCGGGGACTCATTCGGTTCCAGCTACAGAAAATTCCGCATACCTCGACAGCATTGAAGAAAACGCTGTTCTGGAGGATAGCAATCCGAGTGCGGTGGATATTTCGGGCAGGTGGATAGAAGAGCAGGTAAAGCCTGGCGACTCTCTGGCCAAGATATTTTCCCGCCTGGATCTTTCCGCCAGTTTATTGCACCGAATCGTTAACAGTTCGAAGGAAGCGAAGAGCCTGGCCCATATCAAACCCGGCGAAGTCCTCCGGGTCCGCGTCGACGACGAAGGGCAGCTGCTGGAACTGATCCATCAGCGAAGCCAGGTCCGCAGTCTGCAGATACTGCCGGCCGGAGACAGTTTCAAGGCGCGGAAGATCGAGCGAAATCTGGACAAACGAGTGACCCATGCATCGGGCACTATCACCAGTTCCTTGTACGAAAGCGCCAAACGGGCGGGGCTGACCGACACCCTGGTCATGGAACTGGCCAATATATTCGGCTGGGATGTCGATTTTGCACTGGAGATCCGCTCCGGCGACCGATTCAGCTTGATCTATGAAGAGGAATATCTCGACGGGGAGAAATATGGGAACGGGGCCATTCTGGCCGCAGAATTTGTCAATCAGGGAAAGGTCTTTCGCGCGGTTCGCTACCAGGATGAGCAGGACCACAGCAGCTATTTCTCTCCGGACGGCAACAGCATGCGCAAGGCCTTCCTACGCGCCCCGGTTGACTTCCGACGCATCTCGTCGCGCTTCACCCGATCCAGGTGGCATCCGGTATTGGGTAAGAAACGACCGCACCGCGGTGTCGACTACGCCGCGGCCATCGGCACCCCGATCAAGGCGGCTGGGGATGGCCGGGTCGTCTTTCGCGGTAGAAAGGGCGGTTATGGTAATACCGTGATCATCAAACACGGGAGCCAGTACACCACCCTGTATGGCCACCTCTCCAAGTTTCGACGCAAAGTGAAAAACGGCAGCCGCGTGCGCCAGGGACAGACCATCGGATACGTGGGTAAAACCGGGCTGGCCACCGGCCCTCATTTGCATTACGAGTTTCGGGTAAATGGTACACACCGTAACCCGCTGACGGTAAAACTGCCGGCGGCAGCCCCGATTAAGGAGAAATACCGGGCGGATTTCAGCAGTAAAAGCGCACCACTTCTTGCCCGGCTGGATCTGATCTCCGAGACCATGATGGCAAAGGCTGAGTGACGGGAGAGCTCTATCTCGGACTGATGTCCGGCACCAGCATGGATGGCATCGACGCAGTACTGGTTCGCTTCAGCGAAGAAACCCAGGCGCTGGTCGGCCACTTCAACCAGCCCTGGCCCAAAGCAATCCGGCAACGTATTCAAGCCTTGGCTCAGTCCGGGGACAGTGAGATCGAACGTCTTGGTCCCCTTGACCAGGAGCTTGGGGGTGCCTTTGCCAGCGCAGCCCTGACACTGCTGAATTAGAACGGCATCCACTCCTCACAGGTAACCGCGATCGGCTGCCACGGGCAGACCATTCGCCATCGACCGGATTCTCCCGTTCCGTTTACCCTGCAAATCGGTGATCCCAATCAGATCAGCGAACAGACCGGCATCACAGTGGTCGCTGATTTCCGCCGTCGGGACATGGCAGCCGGAGGGCAGGGGGCGCCCCTGGTACCTGCCTTTCACGCAGCGTTTTTCAATTCTCATTCCGCAGAGAGGGTGATTCTAAACATCGGAGGTATCGCCAATATCACCTGCCTTCCCACTGGTAACCGTGAGGCGGTCTCCGGTTTTGATACCGGGCCAGGTAACACGCTACTCGACGGCTGGGCCGGAAAATGGCTGGGAAAACCCTTCGATGAATCAGGAGTCTGGGCGGCCGCCGGTCAAGTGAAACAGGATCTGCTTGCGCAGATGTTGAAAGACCCTTACCTTCGGCGCCCTCCGCCGAAGAGCACCGGGCCTGAGTATTTCAACCTTGAGTGGCTGCAGCAACAGCTGAAAGGGAACTCCCTGGATCCCCAGGATATACAGGCAACCCTTACGGAGTTTACTGCTCTGAGCATCAGCCAAGGGATAAAAAAACAGGCTGCGGCTTGTCAGCGCGTAATCGTCTGCGGCGGTGGGGTATTCGATAAACATCTGATGCGGCGACTACAAGATTCGCTCCAACCCGTTCCTGTAGAGACATCCAGTCGCTATGGGCTTGACCCTGGGCTGGTCGAGGCAACCGCCTTTGCCTGGCTCGCTCACCGCACCATGCATCAACTCGCCGGCAACTTGCCGGCCGTAACCGGCGCATCCCATCCCGTGGTACTCGGCGGAATCTATCCCGCCGCGTGACAGATCAGACACCAAACGACGATCCACAACCACAGGTGGTGGTTGCGTTGGGATTGCGGATCACGAACTGAGCTCCCTGCAGTCCCTCGGAGTAATCGATCTCAGCGCCGGTGAGATACTGCAGGCTCATGGGGTCAATCACCAGGGTCACATCATCGGTCACTATCCGCGTGTCGCCCTCCTTCTCCTGCTCATCGAAGGTGAATCCGTACTGGAATCCAGAACAGCCTCCGCCCTGGATATAGACCCTCAACATGAGATCTGGATTACCTTCCTCTTCGATCAGGGTTGCAACCTTGGCCGCGGCGGCCGAGGTGAATACCAATGGACTTTCGATTTCAGCTTCTGCAACGCTCATAGTCTCAATTTCTCAGAATAAATGTTAACGCCATCCCCCAAGGATAACGCCGATGCCTGTATTATAGGTCTTTTCTCAGCAGATTAGTCAACTATTATTCCCTGGATGATATGGGGTTATTTGACCCCCTCGTTCGGCTCCAGCAACCCGCTCTCGGGCACTTCCTCTACCCCGACCAGTTCCTTGGTATCGAACCCCAGCCTTGGGGAATTCGCCTGTTCGCTATATACCAGCTGTCCATTGACTTCGGCCCCCATGGCCATCTCCAACAATTTGTAATAGAGCGTACCCGTGACCCGTGCGTTGGAAATCAACTCCACCCGCTCACTGGCGAACACATCCCCGGCCACTGTGCCGTTGAGGATGATATTGGGGACCTTGACGTCACCTTCGATAGTTCCCTGTTCGCTCAATATCAGCGCGGCCCGCTCTTCTTCTCCGGCCAGGACATTGCCATGGATGGTGCCGTCAACATGTAGTCCTCCGGAGAAGACCACATCCCCTTCGATAGTGGTTCCACTTCCAATAACAGTGGTGATTTTCGGTGCCTTGAACTTCTTTTTTCCTAGCATCAATATTCCTCTTTAGCCTGTTACCACCCAGTCAAACCGTTCTTTTATCTCCGGCAGCTTTTTGGTATTCGGCTTGAGTTCCACGATAAACTTTCGGGGCTTAAACCCATCTGGCAGATGAATCATCCCCTCTATGTCTTGAAAATGCTTGAACTGCATTTTCAGCTTTTCGGCCTTCTCTTCTGTGATCTCCCGAAGAGGAAGCCAACGTGCTTCCCCGCCCTGAATCCCGTCCACCGCCAAAAAGATGGAGCCACTGGCTACAGCATCAGTTTTCATGCTCTGGGTCACGGTAAAGCTGTACCGATAAGTCCCTTCAGCACCACCCGACTCCAGTTTGAAGCGCTGTACCTGAAGCGCCCCCTTGCCATCTGAAGTCGACACCATACTGCGCAGAAAGGTAAGCTCCTCTTCTATTTCCACCCGCTCCTGCTCATAGGTCTTTAACTGTTCACGAACCTGCTGGGTGGCCTCCCGGTCGATCTGACCGGACCGCTCCAAAACCGCCAACTGCTCCTGCAGGGAAGACCTTTCTTGCTCAAGCTCCTCGACTCGCTGCCGCTCGCCCGCCGCATCTGAGCGCAGTGCGGATAGACGGTCATCCGTCACCGGTTCGTGGCCAATACCCGACAGATACCAGCCGGTCACACCTCCGATCCCGAGTAGCACTAGGGCCCACAGGTAGCTGCCGCGACGGTCTGTCTGCACAATCTTGGGGGTTGAATATTTCATTCCTTACCTTGTTTCTATCCGTTTCAGGGCAACAGGGCCGCCGCACCCAATCCCGCTGTTTCTTCGAATCCCAACATCAGATTCATATTCTGTATCGCCTGACCGGCCGCACCCTTTACCAAATTATCGATTACCGAGAGCACTACGACGGTGTTTCCACCCTGCGGCTGATGAATGGCAATCCTGCAGTCGTTGGCACCTCGCACACTGCGGGTCTCCGGGTGGGAGCCCGGAGGCATCACATCAATAAAGGGTTCTGTCGCGTAACGCGCCTCGAACAAAGCCTGCAGATCCGTGCCATTACGAAGCTGCGCGTAGAGCGTCGCATGGATACCCCGAATCATCGGCAACAGGTGCGGCACGAAGGTCAAACTCACTTTCCCACCGGCAGCCAAGGAAAGATTCTGCTGAATTTCGGGCAGGTGCCGATGCCCCGGAACGGCGTAGGCCTTGAAGCTCTCGCCCACCTCTCCCATCAGCATGCCCACGTTGGCGCCTCGTCCAGCGCCGCTGACACCGGACTTACAGTCGGCGATCAATCCCTCCGACAAGACCAGATTCTGCTCTATCAACGGCAGAAAACCCAAGCTCGCCGCAGTGGGATAACAACCGGGATTGGCCACCAGCCTGGCCGATCTCAACGCCTCTCTATTTACCTCTGGCAGGCCATATACGGCCTGCCCGATGAGTTCAGGACAGGCATGCTTAATCCCGTACCACTGTTCCCAGACCGCCGCATCCTTAATCCTGAAATCGGCCGCCAGGTCCACAACACGGGTGCCTGCAGCTAGCAGATCAGGCACCATTTTCATGGCAGTTCCGTTCGGGGTGGCGAAGAAAACCAGATCGCAGGCCTTGAGCCGCTCCAGATCCGGCTCTGAAAAGCGTATATCCAGATGCCCACGCAGACTGGGAAAGAGATCAGCCACCGGAATTGAGGCTTCCGAGCGGGAGGTAATCACTGAAAGCTCCACATCGGGATGACTTATCAGGATACGGAGCAGTTCCACCCCCGTGTACCCGGTACCGCCGACGATGCCTACTTTTACCATTGCCTTACCCAAAAAATCCTGCGCCATACACTGATCGAGAACAGCAGATAATCATACGGCGCCCCAGAAAAAAGCGAAAGCTCCAGGATGATATACTGCTCACATCCTGATTCTTCTGAAAGGTCCGACCCTCCTGTGCTGGACAGCTACACCCCGCCATGTCAGGCGTGGAAGATTCGACCCAGTATCCCAGGCAGTGGTTGAGAAAAAATCATGCCGCTAGATACCATGCAACTTATTTCCATGACCCTGGGTGTCGCCTGGGCCTCAGGCATCAATCTGTACGCCGCTGTACTGGTGCTGGGATTCTTGGGGGCGACCGGCCAGATGGTGCTGCCCCAGGAACTGGCGTTCCTGACCAATCCCCTGGTAATCGGGGCAGCGGGTTTTATGTATATGGTGGAGTTTTTCGCAGACAAAACCCCCGGCGTTGACACCGGCTGGGATGTGATTCACACCTTTGTACGAATCCCGGCCGGAGCAGCGCTGGCAGCGGGTATGGCAGAGGGACTGGAAATCGGCCAGGGTGCCGAATTCGCCGCCATGTTAGTGGGCGGCGGCCTGGCCGCTACCAGCCATGCCACCAAGACCGGCAGCCGAGTCCTGATTAACACCTCGCCGGAACCCGTCACCAACTGGACCGCCTCCATAACAGAAGATCTGGCGGTTGTTGGTGGACTCTGGACCGCTCTTCACTACCCTTGGGCCTTTGTCGCCGCATTGGTGCTGTTCCTTCTGCTAGCCGCCTGGCTACTCCCCAAACTCTGGAGGGCGCTGAAAAGGGCTTTCCACGCAATGGGGGGATTGTTCGGCCGAAGTCGCCGGGAAGAGACCGGGACACCCCTTCCCGGCCCGGCGCGCGGTGATATACTCCGTGCCCTCTACCACGATGCCAGCGACAAACGGCCTTGACGGTTTTTTGGCCCCTCTGAGGTCTGGCTGAGCATGGTTCCGTCGCGTGATCTACGGGATACACCCTGTAGACAGTGCAATAACCGAATATGCGCATCTCGTATACCAATCAGGAACTCGCTTCGGGAATTCGCTAAACAAGGGGAAATTATGGCCATGCTTTGGGTCAAGGCGTTCCATCTGTTTTTCATGACCAGCTGGTTTGCCGGCATCTTCTACCTGCCGCGGTTGTTCGTCTACCACGCGATGACAGAAGAACGTGCCGCCCGTGAACAACTCCAGGTCATGGAGCGCAGATTGTACCGGTTCGTGACGCCGATAATGTGGACAACCCTGGCCCTGGGGCTTTGGATGCTTTACGACTATGCGTGGGCTGCCTTCTCGTCCATGGTCTGGCTCCACCTGAAACTTGCGCTGGTGGCAGCCCTGGTCGCCTATCACTTCTATTGCGGCAGGCTGATCAAGGATTTTGCAGCCGACCGCAACGGCCACAGCCATGTCTGGTATCGGTGGTTCAATGAAATCCCTGTCCTGTTTCTACTGTCGATTGCCATCCTGACCGTGGTAAAGCCGTTTTAACCTCAGAGACAGGGTTCGAGGGCAAGAAAAAACCCCCAGTGCCACCGCACGGGGGTTTTTTCAAATCAGAGTTGAAGGCCAGCCTCAGGCGCAACCGCCACCCGAAGAACCACAGGTCCCGCAACCGGAACTGGTCGGCTGAAGATTATTGAACACGAAGCTGGCGGCACCATCACCCCGATCCACGAAATCGATTTCGACGCCCTGCATATATTGCATGGTATCGCTGTCCACGATGAGACTAAAGCCGTCACACTCGAGAACGCTGTCATTGCCGTTGATCTGGTCGGTAAAGGTCATGCCGAAATTGATGCCACTGCACCCGCCTGGAGCGGCGTAGACACGGACCCCCTTGATCTCCTCCTCAACTTGCTGGATCAATTCCGACATCTTGCTCTGGGCCGGATTGGTTAGACTAAGGTCTTTTTCCGTTAGGACGTTTGCGGTGGCTGCGCTCATTTAGATAACACTCCGGATAATAAGATTCGTAAATTGAGCAGGATATTATAACAATCTTCCTTTACCTTAACCATGTTGTTCATGAGGTATAAGGCGGACAAGGAATTTAAAGACTATTGTCAGAGCTGATTCTGACTCTTCAGTTCGTACAGGTGGCGCTCGGCATCCATCAAATGTTGGCCCCAATGCATATGAAAGCCGCTACACCAGTCATCCATCGCCTTACTCGGCTCCTGATCTATGAGCCGCAAGCCGTGTTTCAACTCGCAGTAAATATCAGTCAGGTCATCCGCCAGGCTGCCGCTCATACTCTGCCCATCCTGCGCCACATCAAATGCCATCCAATAACTGTCCTTATTCCCCAGCAGCCTGCGAAGCCGGGCGAAAAGCTCGAAACGGGCGTCTAAATCAGGCAGCAATGAATAGCCGTGGCTGTTGTCGGCTATTGCCAGAGTGGCAACCGCCGCATGGAGCCTTGGCAGCAACATAGCCATCTCTTCCAACCACTTGGTATCCGGTTCGAACATAGTCTCGATCAGTTCGCAATACCGTTTTGCAACCTCTGCCATTTCGTCAAAGTGAGGACTCATGATTCCTCCCAGCCGGAAAAACGACCAATACCCAAAAAACCCGTACCTAATTGTAGACGAGAATCGCAGCAGTGATGGGATGCAAATTACGCCGGTGGGCAGAATACAGCAAAGGGCTGTTTTTCGATCTGCATTATGAACTGATATAGAATATTTTTTTATGCAGTGAGACCTTGTTGAATCCCATGCCAGCCATTTCCCCTCCCACCCTGCTCACCATCTCTGGCCACGACCCCAGCGGTGGAGCCGGAATTCAGGCTGATATTGAAGCCGCGACAGCCAATGGCTGTGCGGCCACCAGCGTCGTCACCTGCCTGACGGTGCAGGATACGCGGAACCTTTCCGAATGGGCGCCCATAGAGCCGGGACTGGTAAACCGGCAGGCGCGAACCCTGCTGGCCGATATCCCGATTCAGGCGATCAAGATCGGACTACTGGGGAATGACTCGATTGCGCAGATCATAGGTGCGCTGCTCAGCGACTACCCACAGATTCCGGTGGTATTGGATCCTGTCCTCGCCAGCGGAGGGGGAACCGAACTGGCGGGCAAGACGCTGCTGGACAGTATCCGCCTGCAACTGCTCCCACACACCACGCTGATCACGCCCAACTCCCTGGAGGCCAGACGCCTGACGGGCCTAGAAGACTTGGATGCCTGTGCCTCTAAGCTGTTGTCACTGGGTTGTGGGGCGGTGTTGATCACGGGCACCCACGAGAAAGAGCGTGAGGTCAGCAACCGGCTGTATCATTGCGGAGAAAAAAGCGCTTCGCTCTGGCCCCGTCTGCCAGGTGAGTATCACGGCTCCGGCTGCACCCTAGCTTCCTCGATCGCCGCCTTCCTGGCCCGGGGGCGACCGCTGGAAGAGGCGGTGCTGCGGGGTCAGGAGTATACCTGGAAGGCGCTTTCGCAGGGTTATCGATCGGGTCGCGGGCAGCTTCTGCCAGACCGATTTTTTTTCAGCAGATAATAGGGGGGAGGCTTGAAACGGGATTCGCCGCTGAGCGGGCTGTATGTGATCACCGACCGCCGGCTTGCATCGGAGGTTGGGGTTGCCCGGCAAGTAGCCCTGGCGTTGGCCGGCCACGCCCGGGTGATCCAGTATCGCGACAAAGGAGACAATAGGGAACAAAAGTTGCGGGAGGCCTCTACCCTGCAACCGCTCTGCCGGCAGGCTGGAGTTCCCCTGATTATCAACGATGACCTGGAACTGGCGTTGCATATAGCAGCCGATGGCGTGCATCTGGGAATAGAAGACCCGAGCCTCGAACGTGCCCGTCGACAACTCGGTTCCGAGGCCATCATCGGCGTTTCCTGCTACAACCGTTTCGAACTGGCACTGGAGGCCCAGCGCGCCGGGGCTGACTACGTAGCCTTCGGGCGATTTTTCCCGTCATCGATAAAACCGGACGCGGTACAGGCCGAGATCGAACTGCTGCATCGGGCGCGGAATGAACTGCAAATCCCAACAGTTGCCATTGGCGGTATAACCCCCGAGAATGGCGGCGCATTGATCGAAGCTGGCGCTGATATGCTGGCCGTGATCCACGGCGTATTTGGTCAGCCAGATATTCGTGCCGCCTGCAATCAATTTAACCAACTATTTGAATAAATTGAGGTTTCCATCCATGAACAGCTCCCATGATCGCTTTACCCAGGCCCAGCAACACATTCCTGGCGGGGTGAATTCGCCGGTGAGGGCGTTCAAAGGGGTGGGCGGTGAGCCCTTATTCATTGAGCGTGCTGCCGGCCCCTTTGTCTACGACCCCGAGGGAAACCGCTACATCGACTATGTGGGGTCCTGGGGGCCGATGATCCTGGGCCACACCCATCCGCAGGTCATCCAGGCGGTGAGCGAGGTGATCCGCAAGGGCCTCTCCTTCGGCGCCCCGACTGAACTGGAAACCCGCATGGCGGACAAGGTGTGTGAACTGGTTCCATCCATGGATCTGGTGCGCATGGTCAGCTCCGGCACGGAAGCAACCATGAGTGCTATCCGCCTGGCAAGGGGCTATACCGGGAGGGACAAGATCGTGAAGTTCGAGGGCTGTTACCACGGCCACTCCGACTCCCTGCTGGTGAAGGCCGGCTCCGGTGCGCTGACCCTGGGAGAGCCCAGTTCGCCCGGAGTCCCTGCCGCCCTGGCGGAGCACACGATTACCCTGGATTACAACAATCTGCAACAGGTGCAGCAGACTTTCTCAGAACTCGGCGAACAGATCGCCTGTATCATCGTGGAGCCGGTGGCCGGCAATATGAACTGCATCCCGCCCCAGCCCGGTTTTCTGCAAGGACTGCGCGAAGTATGCGATCAGTATCACGCGCTACTCATCTTCGATGAGGTGATGACCGGTTTCCGCGTTGCCCTTGGCGGCGCCCAGGGACTCTATGGCATCCAGCCGGACCTCACCACACTGGGCAAGGTGATCGGCGGTGGCATGCCCGTGGGGGCCTTCGGCGGAAAACAGCAGATCATGGAAAAGATCGCGCCCCTGGGTCCGGTCTATCAGGCAGGGACCCTGTCCGGTAACCCGGTCGCCATGACCGCAGGCCTGGCCACCCTGGAACTGATATCCTCAGCCGGATTCTTCGAAAGCCTGACCGCCAAAACCGAGCGACTGGTGGAAGGGCTGACGGCAGCGGCGGCGAGCGCGGGCATTGCTGTGGCCAGCAACCGGGTAGGTGGCATGTTCGGTATCTTCTTTACCGATGCCGGCGAGGTCACCAACTTCGCCCAGTCCACGGCTTGCGACCAGGAACGATTTCGCACCTTTTTCCATGCCATGCTGAAACGAGGCATTTACCTGGCCCCTTCCGCCTTTGAGGCGGGCTTCGTCTCCGCCGCCCATTCCGAAGAGGAGATCGATGCCACCATTCAGGCGGCCGGCGAGTCCTTTTCAGAGATCTCATAATCGGTGCGGGGCGCCCCACCCCGCACCACCAGTATCGCCCCATGACTGACCTCTTTCAGCAGATTCTCGACTGGGTCGCCCTTCATCCCTATTGGTCCGGGGTGCTCATCTTCCTGGTGGCGATGGCCGAATCCCTGGCCATCGTCGGTTTGATGGTGCCCGGGGTGGTGATAATGTTCGGCATCGGCGCCCTGATCGCCGCCGGGTCTATCGAGTTCTGGCCCGCCATGATCTCAGCCGTCGCCGGGGCGGTGCTGGGCGACGGCCTCAGCTTCTGGCTTGGTCGCCACTACCGGGAAGACCTGAGGGGTATATGGCCTTTCACCCGCTATCCCGAGGCCCTCTCCCAGGGTGTCGCATTCTTCGAAAAATACGGCGGCAAGAGTGTCGCCTTTGGCCGTTTCTTCGGTCCGGTGCGGGCGATGATCCCCCTGGTTGCGGGCATGATGGGTATGCGTCCCTGGCGTTTCTTCATCGCCAACCTGCTCTCCGCTCTGGCCTGGGCGCCCGCCTATCTCCTGCCGGGCATGGTGTTCGGCGCCTCATTGGAACTGGCCTCGGAAGTCGCCTTCCGGCTGGTGATCCTGATTCTTCTGCTGGCGGCAGTCATCTGGCTGGTGATCTGGCTGACGCATCGCATTTTCCTACTGCTGCACCCCCACGCCTCGAGCCTGGTCCAGGGCATGCTGCGCTGGAGCCGCCTGCACCCCCGCGCGGGAAAAATCGCCGCCGCCCTGGCGGACCCCGGACACCCGGAAGCCAAGGGGCTCTCTATTCTGGCCAGCCTGCTGATACTCGCCATGGGGCTGTTTGCCCTGGTGCTGGGGGCTGTTCTGGAGGGAACGGCGCTGGCGGGGATCGACCAGATAGTGTTTCAGGGGTTGCAGAGCCTGCGCACGCCTTGGGCCGATCACCTGATGCTCTATTTTTCACGGTTGGCGGACCCAAACGTCAGCTATGCCCTTATCCTGGGTGTTCTTTTGCTCCTGGTCGCCCGGCGCCACCACCGCACCGCTCTCCATTGGCTGGCAGCTGCAAGCTTCTGCCTGCTGGCTGCCCCCTTGCTGAAAATGGGTCTGCAGATTGCCCGGCCGCCGGTTATTCCTCAGCCCTATGCGTCCTATGCCTTTCCCAGCGGCCATGTGCTCAAGGCCGTGGTCCTGTTCGGTTTCCTGTCGGTGATCGCGGCCAGGACCATCCCCCCCCGCTGGCGTTGGATTCCCTACAGTATTGCCGGCCTGCTGACCGCGGCCGTAGCCCTGTCCCGGCTCTATCTGGGTAGCCACTGGTTGTCCGACGTACTCGGCAGCATCACTCTGGGGCTGGCCTGGATATCGGCGCTGGGCATTGCCTATCACCGGCACACCGATGTCGAAAGCCACTGGCGCCCGTTGTCGCTTGCCGCTGCCACCCTTCTGCTGATCGCGGTAGCGGTGGAAAGCGGGTTGTCTCACCAGCGCCAGCTGCAGTTGCATACCCCCAACATCGCTGTATCTGAGATGGCGGCCGATCAATGGTGGCGCTCGGCCTGGCAGGAACTGCCGTCCCAGCGAAACGACACGCGGAACAAACAGCAGCACCCGCTCAATCTTCAGTATGCGGGTTCACTAATGTGGCTTAAGGGCAGGCTGTCCGAATCCGGCTGGCGCTCCGCGACCGTGCTGAGCTGGAATAGTCTGCTGATGTTGCTTTCCCCAAGCCTTTCGCTGCCGGAGCTTCCGGTGCTGCCGCAGGTGCATGACGGCAGACACGATCAGCTGGTGCTGGAAAAGATTCTGGCTGGAGACCGCCGACTGGTGCTGCGTCTCTGGTCTACGGATGTTCGACTCCGACCGGGGCAGGAACCGCTCTGGCTGGGAAGCGTTTCTGAACAGAATCAGGTACGCATACTGGGGCTACTGACCTTTGCCGAAACGGCAAAGGCGTTTCGGCCCGCCTTCGAAGCCCTGCTGCAGGATACTGCGGCATTGGACACCAACCAACGCAGGCGAAAGGGTGATCTTTTGTTGATCAGGGAGTGAGCGCAGGCTTCCTTCTCTAACCTGAGTTTCTATTTGTTCGGGGGGCATTGAGACGTGCATGTTAAGCCTGCCCACCCCAACGTCGCGTCAACTGATGCTCTATCTCCAGGTGATCCAGCACCCGGGCCACCACAAAATCCACCAGATCCTCCACCCGCTGCGGGCGATGGTAGAAACCCGGGCTTGCCGGCATGATCACCACCCCCAAACGGGACAACCTGAGCATATTTTCCAGGTGGATGCAGGAAAAGGGGGTCTCCCGCACCACCAGCAGCAGCTTACGCCGCTCCTTCAGCGCCACATCGGCCGCCCGCTCGATCAGGTTGTTGCTGGCCCCGGCAGCTATGGCCGAAAGGGTGCCGGTGGAACAGGGACAGACCACCATGGCCTCCGGGGCACTGGAACCACTCGCCACTGGAGCCATCCACTGCTCCCGCCCGAAAACACGCAGCTGTCCTTCGGCCGCCCCGAAGCGCTGTTTCAGCTGGGCCTCCGCATCCGCCGGTCGCGACGGCAGGGTAAAGTCGGTCTCCAGAGGAATCACCACCTGAGCGGCCCTGGATATCATCAGAGAGACCTGTCTGCCGGCACCGATCAGGCATTCCAGCAAGCGCAAGCCGTAACAACTGCCGGAGGCGCCGGTGATGGCGAGGGCGATGGAATCTCTATGTTCAGGCATGAGCAACCTCCGCTCAGGTAACCGGGCAGAGGTTCGCGCTCTGCAATGCATCGAGCAAACGCTGGTGGATATTGCCGAAGGCGCCGTTACTCATTACCAGCACCTGCTCCCCAGGCTGGGCGTCCCGGGCGACCCGGTCAACTATTTCAGTCACCGAGGCAAATACTCCGACCCTTTCTCCCAGTCCATGAAACACCTTTCGGGCATCCCACCCGAGATCTGCGGGGGCATAGATCAACACCCGGTCGGCAGCGGCCAGCGAAGCGGGCAGCAGGTCCGCGTGCACCCCCATACGCATGGTATTGGAACGGGGCTCCAGGATTGCGGTGATGGGCGCATCCCCCACACTGGCACGCAAGCCACTGAGGGTGGTCGCAATAGCGCTGGGGTGATGGGCAAAATCGTCGTAAACCCTGACACCGTGTATTTCGCCCCGCAACTCCATCCGCCGTTTTACATTACGAAACTGCTGCAGGGCCTCGGCCGCCGTTGACGGCGACACCCCGGCATGACGAGCAGCGGCGATTGCAGCAAGGGCATTCGCGATATTGTGCTGCCCCTGCAACTGCCATGCTACCCGACCAAGGGACTGACCATCGAGCACCAGGTCGAATCCGCTCCCGTCGGATTCCGCGTCGTCGGCCCACCAGCGGCAATCCCCGGGGACGGTACTGAACCGCTCCACCGGCGTCCAGCAGCCCATCGCAAGCACCTGTTCGATGGCCGGATCTGCAGTCGGCGCCACGATCAGGCCGGAAGCCGGTACTGTCCTGATCAGATGATGAAACTGGCGCTGGATCATGGCCAGGTCATCAAAGATATCGGCATGATCAAACTCCAGATTATTCAGGATCAGGGTGCGCGGATGATAGTGAACAAACTTGGAGCGCTTGTCGAAGAAGGCGGTGTCATACTCGTCCGCTTCGACAACGAAAAAAGGGCTCTCCCCCAGCCGCGCCGAGACCCCGAAATTCTGCGGCACCCCGCCGATCAGAAAACCGGGCGTCAGGCCAGCATACTCCAGGATCCAGGCCAGCAGGCTGGCCGTGCTGGTCTTACCATGGGTCCCGGCTACCGCCAGCACCCAGCGGTCCGATAGCAGCTGTTCGGCCAGCCACTGGGGGCCGGAGGTGTAATTGAGTCCGGCATCCAGCATATATTCCACCGCTGCATTGCCCCGCGCCAGGGCGTTCCCAACCACCACACAGTCCGGTGCCGGCTGCAGATATTCTGCGCAGTACCCCTCCAGCAGACGAATACCCGCCTGCTCCAGCTGGGTGCTCATCGGCGGATAGACGTTGCTGTCGGAGCCGCTCACCTGGTGCCCGAGGGCCCTTGCCAGCAGTGCAACCCCGCCCATGAAAGTTCCGCAGATTCCGAGGATATGTAAATGCATTTCAAGCCACCGGAAAAAAGATTTGAACCAGCCAGTTGATCATCAAAAAATACACCAGCGCGACCAGGATACCGCCACTAAAGCGAATATCGAAAGCGTGGCGCAGGATATGACCGATCACCACCAGGGCCCAGACCAGGAGGAAGAGGTAGAGCAGCACACCCAGCTCGCCTCCCAAGGTTGTGGAGGGATCTTCACCAATTAACAGCTGTAACGGCATGGTGACCAGGTTGATCAGGGCGCTGCTGCCGAACAGTGCGGTGGCCACTTGCAGAAACCTTGCCCCCAGGCGGCGGTAGACAAGACCGATACGCAACAGCGTTAGCAATAACAGCAGGTCCAAGAGCTGCGCAAACAGGGCATAGAGCACACTGCCAAAACTCTCCACGATCACCAGTGCGCCGGTCAGCAATCCGAGAAGCGCGGCAATGACCGCCAGAAACCTGGAGGTCGGGAGATCCTGGGGACCGGCCCGCAGCAGGCAGATATCGACAAATATATTCAGCAGTTTTCCCACACCACACCCGAAGCCGTTTCGCTAACAGAACAATTCCGCATCATACCCCCTGGCCTCGAGTGGCAAAACAACGACTACCCGCCGGGTGTTATGCTGTAGCGCGCTATCCCGTCATATTGAGGCAAACTGATGCAGGAACGCCATATCGAAACGCCGGAACAACTGGCTACACTTTGTGAAAGTGTTCGCGACAGTCAGTGGCTGGCATTGGACACCGAATTCATGCGGGAGAAGAGCTATCACCCGCAACTCTGCCTGCTGCAGCTTTGCAATGGACAACTCGCCGCCAGTGTCGATCCACTGGTACTGGAAACACTGGATCCCCTGCTGGAGATCCTCTATGACCCGAAGATCGTCAAGATATTCCACGCCGGCCGTCAGGATCTCGAAATCTTCCACTATCTCTGGGGCAGGCTGCCCACCCCCCTGTTCGACACCCAGCTGGCCGCCACCCTGCTGGGCCTGGGAGAGCAGGTGGGTTATGGCAACCTGGTGAGGCAGCTGCTGGGGCGCGACCTTGAAAAAGGTCACACCCGCGCCGATTGGTCCCGGCGACCACTGCAAACGGACCAGTTGCGCTACGCCCTGGATGATGTCATCTATCTGGGCGAAATCTACCAGCGGTTCCGTGAACGACTGCGAGATCTCGGTCGCGAAGCCTGGCTTGCCGATGACTTTGAACTGCTGGCCGATCCGGCCACCTACATCACAGAACCGCGGATGGCATGGCAAAAAATCAAAGGGCGGCAAAAACTCAAGGGCGTTCAGCTAGCGGTGCTGCAGGCCCTGGCGGATTGGCGGGAAACCGAGGCGCAGCGGGTAAACAAACCCAGACGCTGGATTCTCAAGGATGAGGTAATGCTCGACTTGTCCCGCCAGCAGACAGGGTCCATGGAGCAGCTGCAGCAGATTCGGGGGCTGGAAGTGGGCACCCTGAAACGGCAGGGAAAGACTCTGCTACAGATAGTCCAACGGGCCCGCCAGCTGCCGAGAACAGAGTGGCCACAAGAGTCCGGGATCCCGCCGCGCCTCTCCCCCAATCAGGAAGCGTTAGCCGATCTGCTGATGTGCAGCCTGCGCCTGGTGGCAGAGACCAACGCTATATCCCCAACGGCCCTGGGCAGTCGCAAGGACCTGGAGCGGCTGGCCAGTGGGGAGCGGGATCTGGATATTCTCCACGGCTGGCGGGGCGCCCTGGCAGGGGAAACCTTGCTGAAGGTTCTGGCGGGTGATGCCGCACCACGGATGGACAACGGCCGGTTGACACTGGCTGCAGGCTAGTCCGCTTCCCCCTTTTCCCCCCTCCGGCGGGGCAGGGCGAGTGCGAGCAGAAGCAGGGTGGCAGAGAGTGAAACCACCGCCCAGTTGCCTATCCAGGCGTAGGGGGTATACCCGCCCATCGGACTGATCGCGCCGGTTAGAACGTGTGTTTCGAAGGCGGGCGAACGAGCAAGAACCTGACCCCGGGGTCCGATCAGGGCTGAGATACCCGTATTAGTGGCACGCAGCAGATAACGGCCTGTTTCCAGCGCCCGCATGCGGGCAATCTCCAGGTGCTGAGGCGGGGCCAGGGAATCACCGAACCAGGCGTCGTTGCTGGCATTGACCAGGAAGGCCGCCTCAGGCAACGCCTGGATCACCTCCTCACCAAAGGCGTCTTCGTAACAGATAGAGATGCCGGCCGGATAACCGGCTACCGTAAGCAACGGCCTGTCGGCGTCGCCGGCGGTAAAATCGGACATCGGGATCTGCAACCAGTCGATAAGAGGCTGCAGCAGAAACTTCAAGGGCATGAATTCACCGAAGGGCACCAGATGGCGCTTGTGATAAACCCCACGCTGCGGGCCCAGGCTAAGCATGGCGTTGTAATAGTGATTACCCTGCTGCTCCCAGGCGGGAATACCGATCAGCAGCTCACTTCCCTGTTCCCGTGCCTCTTGCTCGAGTGGCCGTAGCAGCGCCTCCTCAACCTGGTGGGCGAAGGCCGGTACCGCGGTTTCCGGCCAGATGATGAGATCGCTGTCCCAATGCTGTCGGGTCAGGCCGGAATATAGCTCCAGGGTGGGGAGCAGGTTGTCCCGCAACCACTTATCCTCCTGCGGCACATTGCCCTGAACGATACTGACACGAATCGGCGCCCCCACTTTCTTCGTCCAATGTCGCTCACCCAACAGCCCGCCCACGCCCCAAAGGAGTGCCAACCCGACCAGACAAAATACCCGATGCCGCCCCTGGCCAAGCAACAGTAAAACCAGACCGGCGGCGGTCAACACCAGCGCCCAGCTCACCCCGTACCCCCCCAGCAGCACCGCCCATCCCGCCAGCGGTGAATCCATCTGCGAATACCCCAGGGTCAGCCAGGGAAAGCCGGTCAGAACCCAACCGCGCAGCCACTCGCTCAACGGCCAGAGGGCAGAGATGATCAGCAGTCGTCGCCAGGGGGCGGCTGCCGTTCCGGCCAGCCTGAGAGCAAGCCAACCGGCCGCCCCGTAATAGAGCGCCATGGCGGCGACAAAGGCCAGGGTAATCAGAATGGCCAGGGCTGTACCGACGTTACCAAACTGATCGATGCTGATATGCATCCAGAAAATGCCGAAGCCCAATAGGCCCAGCCCGAAAACCCAACCTTCGGCAAAGGCACGGGAGGGAGAGGCGGCAAGCCAGAGCAGAAACAGCAGAGCTGGACCTATCGCTGCCAGGGGAAACAAAGAGAAGGGTGCAAAGGCAAGCAGGGTCACCGCGCCGGCACAAAATGCGATCAGGATCCGCCAACCGGCAGGGAGGCGCCTCAGAATCAGGGGCAATCCCCGTTCAATCCCCACTCGCATCCCGGGGGATCAGACGGATACTCAGCAGGTGGATACGCCGGCTGTCGGCCCGCAGGACCCGGAAGCGGAAATGGTCGATATCCACCTGCTCACCCCGCTTGGGAAGGTGCCCCAGGGCGCTGGCCACCAGCCCGGCAATCGTGTCGAACTCGTCATCCGGGAGTTGAGAATGGAAATACTCGTTAAACTCCTCCACCGGCGTGTAGGCCTTGACCGTAAACTCGTGCTCGCTGCGCCGCAGAATGGCAGTCCCCTCATCGAAGTCGTACTCGTCCTCGATCTCACCCACGATCTGTTCCAGCACATCCTCGATGGTGACCAAACCGGCCGAGGCCCCGTACTCATCAACCACAATCGCCATGTGGTTGCGGCTATCCTGAAAATCTTTCAACAGCACATTGAGCCGCTTGCTCTCCGGTACGAACACGGCAGCCCGTATCAGATCGCGGATATCGAAGCGACCCTTGTCCGTGCCACAGTAGGCCAGCAGATCCTTGGCCAGCAGGATGCCGATCACCTCGCCACGGTCGTCACCGATGACAGGGAAACGGGAATGGGCCGATTCAGTGGCGATGCTGAGTATCTTTGTCAGCGGATCGTCCCGGTCGATCACCACCATATGGGCCCGGGGAAGCATAATATCCCTTACCCGCATCTCCGAGACCTGCAGCGCCCCTTCCATCATGGAGAGCGCCCCGCTATCCAGCAGTGCGCGTTGTCTGGCATCGCGCAGCAGTTTGATCAACTGTTCTCTGTTTTCCGGTCCACAGCTGAAGAATTGCCGCAGCTTTTCCAGCCAGGATCGGGGCAGCAGATCACTGCCAGCTTTATCTTTAGTCATCTATTCCCACTGACCAGATAAGGGTCGGGAAACCCCAGTTCCTCCAGAATGATTACCTCGAGCTTTTCCATCTCGACGGCCTCCTGCTCATTCAGATGGTCAAATCCAAGTAGGTGCAGGAGCCCGTGTACTGTCAAATGGGCCCAATGCGCAACCGACGGTTTAGCCTGCTCTCTCGCTTCCCGTGCCACCACCGGAGCACAGATAACCAGGTCTCCCAATAGTCCGGTCTCTACCATTGCCGGCGGCTCGAACGGGAACGACAACACATTGGCCGCACTGTCCCGCCCGCGATAGCGCCGGTTCAGTTCCCGCCCCTCTTCCTCATCCACAACCCGGATGACCAGTTCGGCCGATTGCCGCCGACCTGACAGCACCGCCTCGGCCCAACGGCGAAACTCCTTTTCCTCCGGAATATCCACACCTGGGGCGGCCCGCTGCAACTCCAATATGAGTCCCATATCTGATATTCAGAAGATTCCTGCGGCGGGGTCAACCCTCATTCCGACTCCGATCGAACTTATCGTAGGCCTGCACCACCTGCTGAACAAGGGAGTGGCGCACCACATCACGGGCACTGAAAAAAGTGAAGCTGATACCATCCACCTCGCCGAGCACTTCCGCCGCCTGTCGCAGTCCGGAAACCTGGCCGCGAGGCAGATCGATCTGGGTGACATCACCGGTAATCACTGCCGTGGAGCCGAAACCGATACGGGTGAGAAACATCTTCATCTGCTCTGGCGTGGTGTTTTGAGCCTCGTCCAGGATGATAAACGATTCATTCAGGGTGCGGCCCCGCATATAAGCCAGAGGCGCCACTTCGATGACATTGCGCTCGATCAGTTTGGCCACCCGCTCGAATCCCAGCATCTCGTAGAGCGCGTCATACAAAGGGCGCAGGTAAGGATCAATCTTCTGTGCCAGATCCCCGGGCAGGAATCCCAGGCGCTCACCCGCCTCTACTGCCGGGCGCACCAGCAGAATACGCCGTGCCTGATCACGCTCCAGGGCATCCACGGCACAGGCTACCGCCAGATAGGTCTTACCGGTGCCGGCCGGGCCTATGCCGAAATTGATATCGTGGGTCACTATTTTGTGCAGATACTGTTGCTGGTTGGCCCCACGCGGACGGACCAGGCCGCGACGGGTCTTGATCACCACCTCCGGCACTTCCCGCTCCGCCTCCGAGCGAAGCATCGTCTCGATACCCGACTCCTGCAGAAACAGATGCACCTGATCGGGCGTAATCACCTGGTCATTGGCCTCCCGGTAGAGATGCTGGAGGATCTCACCCGCCGCCCGGATCGACTCTCCCTCGCCGATTAACCGGAAATGATTTCCGCGATTGTTGATTTCGATCCCCAATCGCCGCTCGATTTGGCGCAGGTGCTCGTCCAGCTGACCACAGAGATTCGCCAGCCGATGGTTGTCTTCCGGGGCGAGCACAAGATCGATGAATTCCGGGTGATCAGACATAATCGATGTCACGGGGATCAGATAGATCGCGGCAGGGGAGCCGCTCGGGACTTTTCATCATGCGCTCCTGGCCAGGTGGTCGTCCACCAACCTCCCACGCAGCGAATTGGGCAGCGCCTCGGTGATCTGGAGATTCACGAACCGACCGATCAATTCCTGCCGACCGTCGAAGTTCACCACTCGATTGTTCTCGGTGCGCCCGGCCAGTTGGTTTGGATCCTTGCGGGCGGGACGCTCCACCAATACCCGCTCCACCCGCCCAACCATGCCGCGGCTGATGCGTTGGGCCATCTCTTCAATCCGCCGCTGCAACCGTTCCAGCCGAGACTGTTTCACCGCCAGCGGCACATTATCGGCCATTTCCGCTGCCGGTGTGCCGGGCCGGGCGCTGTAGATGAAACTGAACGAGTGATCGAAACCGACCTCGTCAATCAATTGCATGGTGCGCCCGAAATCCTCTTCCGTCTCACCCGGAAAACCGATGATAAAATCGGAGGATACACTGATCTCCGGCCGCAACTGCCGCAACCTGTTGATTTTCTGTTTGTAGTCCCAGGCCGTGTGTCCCCGCTTCATCCGGGCCAGGATGGGATCCGAACCGCTCTGCACCGGTAGATGAAGATGACTCACCAGTTCCGGCACCTCGCCGTAAACCGCAATCAGCCGGTCTGAAAATTCCAGCGGATGGGAGGTGGTGAAACGGATCCTGTCGATACCATCGATGGCCGCAAGGTACTGGATCACCAAGGCCAGATCGGCAATCCCTCCGTCATGCATGGGGCCGCGATAGGCGTTGACGTTCTGCCCCAGCAGGTTAACCTCCCGCACCCCCTGGTCCGCCAGTTTGGCCACTTCGGAGATGACGTCGTCAAACGGGCGGCTGATCTCCTCACCCCGGGTGTAGGGCACCACGCAGAAGGTGCAATATTTCGAACACCCCTCCATGATCGAGACATAGGCAGACGGACCATCGGATCGCGGTTCCGGCAGGCGATCGAATTTCTCGATCTCGGGAAAGGAGACATCCACCAGCGGTTCCCCCCGGTCCCGCACATGATCCAGCATCTGCGGCAGTCGGTGCAGGGTCTGAGGGCCAAAAACCAGGTCCACGAAGGGGGCCCGCTGCCGGATGGCTTCACCCTCCTGACTCGCGACACAACCCCCGACACCGATCACCAGTTCCGGTCTCTGCTCCTTCCAGGGGCGCCATCGTCCAAGCTGGGAAAAGACCTTCTCCTGGGCCTTTTCACGGATGGAGCAGGTGTTGAGCAAGAGCACATCTGCCGCCTCCGGGCGATCGACCAGTTCCAGATCATGGGTCTCCCTGAGCAGATCCACCATCTTGGCGGAATCGTACTCGTTCATCTGACAGCCGAAGGTCTTGATGTAGAGTTTTGAGGGCATAGTGCGCGGTTTGTTGAGAGGCGCAGTAGATTACCGTCAATAATAAACTTTTTCCAGTTTGACCGCTGGTGCGGAGGTAATCGATAGTCGGTGGGGTCAGGGGTAATCAGTCATGCACGCTCACCGAGGCTAGGCCCTGCCGTTACAGTTCGTTCAATAATCGGCTCCAACTCTCCGCCTCACGCTGCGGCGTAAACAACACGCGCCGGGTACGGCAAGCCGAGGCCAGTTGTTGGTAGAACAGGGAGTCGGATTCGGCACGCAACAGCAGGACACGGAGTTGATCGCTGTCCTCCGGCGTATAGTAGCCGGGGTAGTCCTCGCCGAGAAGACCTATCGAACCGGCAATGCGCGACGCTATCACAGGCAGGCCCGCGACAACGGCCTCGGAGATGACATTCGCGCCACCTTCCATGCGCGAAGGCAGCACGAGCAGGTGTGAGCGGCCGTAGGCCCGACGGACACGATGATGAGGCACCTCGCCATACCAGCGATAACGGGGATTCCGCTCCTGTTCACTCCTGGCCGCCGCCGCCCAATCCAGGGTGTGAGCAGCACCGAAATGGTCGACCCGTATGCGACTCGATCCAGGTAAAGAACGCACCGCATAGGCCGGCCGCAAAGGGTCTTTTTCCTCACGCAGATGACCGGCGACGCAGACTCGGAAGCTTTGCTTAACCGGCGCTCGACCGGACAGCGGTTTTGCTGACTGGTAGATAACCCTCAGCTTATCGCGCTGATCCGCAGGCAGGGTATCGGCAATGCAGGCGTGCAGTCCGACCAGCCGGTCCGCCTGGGTGATGGAGCCCAAGGTGGTTTCCCTGTGACTATGAATAAAGCGATAGGCATCTGTGCCGGTAATGGCCACGATCAAAGGGCGCCCCGGATAGGCTGCGGCAAAACGATCGATAGCCGCGGCGCTGCGCCAGGCGTGCAGCGCTATCATCAGGTCCGCAGCCTCCCCCATGTAGTCCACCGAAATCTGCAGCCTGTGCCCGAGTGAGCGCAAGATCTCAGCCCAGCGGGTGGCGGTAGCACGGTTGCCGGCCCGGGAGCGGGGCGGCGCGGGTGTAATGAGTATGATACGCATGATTGTGCGGCCCTGTTCTCCCACCCATTATGCCTGAGCGATCAGTCGGGTGCTCCCGCACCGGATCGATTCCTGACCTCTGCTGCGCCCTCTGCGTGACATCTCCGCCATCGCTTGTAAGAATGCAGCGTGAATGGATGGACAAAACAAGCTCATTGCGCAAATCGAAGACTCGCGGGCCCGCACCCTGAAACTGATTGAACAGCTGGATGAAAAACAGCTGATGGGACCACCCTTGCCTATCGTCAACCCGTTGCGCTGGGAGATAGGCCACACCGCGTACTTTTACGAATATTGGGTCTTGCGGCACCATTTTGGCGAAGCCGCGGGTCGTCCGGATGTAGACCGCCTGTACGACTCGATCAGTATCGCTCATGATGATCGCTGGGACCTTCCGCTGCCATCGATGCCGGACACCCTGGCTTATATGAAAAGTGTGCTTTCGCGGGTGCGGGCACGGCTTGCCGAGGGCAAGGCCGATCCGCGGCGTGACTATCTGACCCGATACGCGGTGTATCACGAAGACATGCACACTGAGGCCTTTACCTATACCCGCCAGACACTGGCTTACCCGCAACCTGATATCGCACCCGAACCAGAGCCAGACTGGCAAATTGCCGAGTTGGCCGGAGATACGGAAATTCCTGGTGGTCTGTTCCAACTCGGCGCGAGTATCGACGATGGGTTCGTATTCGACAATGAAAAATGGGCGCATACGGTCGAAGTCGCGCCGTTCGGTATTGCCCGGACCGCAACCACGAACGCCGAATATGCCGACTTCGTAGATGACGGCGGCTATCAGCGCCGGGAGTTTTGGGACGACGCCGGCTGGCAGTGGCGTACTGCCGTCAAGCTCGATCACCCAATCTACTGGCGACGCACGGCAGAGGAGTGGCAGCTAAGACGTTTCGATAGCTGGCAACCCCTGCCAGCCGACGCCACGGTTATCCATGTGAGCTGGCATGAGGCCCAGGCCTACTGCCGCTGGGCTGGACGGCGCTTGCCAAGTGAGTTGGAGTGGGAGGTAGCGGCAGCCGGAGAACCCACCGTCGATGGGCAGAGGCTGGCCGCCCGTAAACGACGTTACCCCTGGGGTGACAGGGAACCAACACCCGCTCTCGCTAACCTGGATGGCGGCGCACTGGGCACCATCGATGCCCGAGCCCTACCCGACGGCGACAGCGCCTTCGGGTGTCGCCAGATGATCGGCAACGTCTGGGAGTGGACCGACACCCTGTTCGGTCCCTATCCCGGCTTCAAGCCCGATATGTACCAGGACTACTCACAGCCGCTGTTCGGTAGCACCCGAGTCTTGCGCGGCGGCGCCTGGGCCACCCGGGGAAGACTCATCCGCAACACCTGGCGAAACTACTACGGGCCGGATCGTAACGACGTGTTTGCGGGATTTCGTACCTGTGCCTTGTAACATCGATTGGAAAGAATTGTTGTGAGTCACGGGCGTATAGAGTTTCACGACCTGCACCCCACAACTGACGATTTGGCGTCCGAGGTTTTGGCGGGACTGGCACGGCGACCGCGCAGCATCCCGCCGAAGTTCTTTTATGATCACCAGGGCTCACAGCTGTTCGACGCCATCACCGAGACCCCGGAATACTACCCGACCCGCACCGAAGTCGGCATTCTGAAGACCAATGCCAAGGCGATCGCTGAAACCGTGGGTAGGGGCAGCCTGCTGGTTGAGCCGGGCGGAGGAAGCTGCGCCAAGGTGCGCATTCTGCTGGAGGGGCTCAGGCCGTGTGCCTATGTGCCCATGGACATATCACGCAACCACCTGTGGCTGGCGGCCGAGCAGATGGCTGCGGAGTTCCCATGGCTCGAGGTGCATGCCGCCTGCACCGACTTCACCCGGCAGATGAAGCTACCCCATACGGTACCTGAAGGGGCACGGGTAGCCTTTTTCCCCGGTTCGAGTATCGGCAACTTCGACCCTGACAGCGCGGTGGACTTTCTCAGCACGGTGGCGGAGCTGGTTGAAGCTGAAGGCTTCCTGCTGATTGGGGTCGACCTGAAGAAGGAAAAAGCGGTGCTGGATGCTGCATACAACGACGCCGGCGGGATCACCGCCGCCTTCAATCTGAATCTGCTGACCCGTATCAATCGCGAACTGGGTGCAGACTTCGATCTCTCCGCCTGGCGCCATAAGGCCTTCTACAATGAATCACTGGGACGTATCGAAATGCACCTGGAAAGCCTTGCCGCTCAAACAGTACGCGTTGCTGGGACATCCGTTGACTTTGGCAGAGGCGAAACCATTCACACCGAAAACTCCTACAAATATGGAGTCGAGGAGTTTCAGCGGCTGACCCGACGCGCCGGTTTTATGCCGATGACCGTCTGGACCGACCAAGACCGGCTGTTCAGTGTTCACCTGCTCCGCACGGACAATTCCTGAATCCCTGTTTCGACCGCAACCATCACGCCACATAGAGATCCATGCAAAAATCCAACACACCGGTGGTAAAAGACCTGGTCCTGGTAGGTGGCGGTCACGCCCATGTCTCGGTGCTGCGTCGTTTCGGCATGCAACCGCTGGCTGGTTTGAGGATCACGCTGATCACGCGCGACATCCACACGCCTTATTCTGGGATGCTGCCAGGCCATATCGCGGGACACTATGACTACGACGCCTGTCACATCGACCTGGGTCCGCTGGCGCGTTTCGCGAGCGCCCGGCTGTACCATGCCGAGGTAGAGGGTTTGGACCTCGAACGCCGCCAACTGCAGGTAGCGGGCCGGCCCCCTGTAGGCTACGACCTGTTATCGATCAATACCGGATCCCGCCCAAGTGTTGTGAGTGTGGACGGCGCGGCCGAGTATGCCCTGGCCGCCAAGCCGATCGATCGATTTCTGGAAGGTTGGCAGACGCTGGTTGATCGTGTCCGGGAAAGCGTTGATCGCTTCCGAGTGGTGGTGGTCGGTGGCGGCGCCGGCGGGGTCGAACTGGCGCTTTCCGCCCAGTATCGGCTGCAACGGCTGCTCACCGAGCAGGGTGGCGACCCGAAACGCCTGAGCTTTACCCTCCTGACCCAGGGACCGGAGATTCTAGCTACCCACAACGCCGGGGTGCGCGGACGTTTTGAGAGAGTGCTCGCTGAACGTGGCATCGAGGTTCGTTGCAACCACAAAGTAGTGGCGGTAACAGAAAGCTGGGTACAAGCGGAACAACAAGCCCCGGTTCCGGCAGACAGGGTGCTCTGGGTGACCACGGCATCAGCCCCGCCCTGGCCCGCGGCCGCCGGGCTGGCGGTGGACGAAGCCGGTTTTATCCTGGTCGACCGGCATCTACAGTCGGTTTCCCACCCCGGTATATTCGTTGCCGGCGATGTAGCCGCCTTGCCGGATCCCAGGCCCAAATCCGGTGTGTTTGCGGTGCGCCAGGGGCGGGTACTCAGCGACAATCTGCGCCGTGCCGTACTTGGCAAAAAATTCCGAACCTATCGACCCCAGCGCGCCTTTCTCGGGCTCATCAGTACGGGAGACCGCTATGCGGTGGCATCTCGCGGCAACTGGTCTATGCAGGGAGCCTGGCTATGGCAGGCCAAGGACTGGATCGACCGTCGTTTCATGAAACGCTACAACGAGCTGCCTGACATGGCCAGCGAAGACAACCCCGAGCTGCCGCCTGGAATCGCCGACAGCGAAGCGATCAAGGAGCTATCGACCCTCGCTATGCGTTGCGGCGGCTGTGGTGCGAAGGTGGGCAGTACCGTGCTCACTCGGGTCATGCAACGGCTTCCTGTTGGCCGGCGCGACGATGTGCTGGTGGGAATGAATGACCCGGACGACGCGGCGATGCTCGCCATACCCCCGGGAAAGGTCATGGTACAGAGTGTCGACTATTTCCGGGCCTTTCTCGATGACACCTACACCTTCGGCGCCATCGCTGCCAATCATGCCCTGGGTGACCTGTTTGCAATGGGTGCCGAACCTCAGTCCGCCCTGGCGATCGCTACCGTTCCTTACGGCCGGGAACGGGTGGTGGAAGAGGCGCTCTACGAACTGCTGGCCGGGGCGCTGAGTATCCTGGATCCGACCGGGGCGGTTTTGGTGGGCGGACACTCCAGCGAGGGTGCCGAACTGGCCTTTGGGCTGACGGTCAATGGACTGATCGATCCGGACCAGGTGTGGCGCAAGAGTGGCCTGCAGCCCGGCGATGCCCTGGTGCTGACCAAGGCAGTGGGGACCGGTACGCTGTTCGCGGCGGATATGCGTCGACGCGCAAAGGGCCGCTGGATCGACGCCGCCATTGCCTCGATGCTGATATCGAACCAGACAGCGGCTGCGTGTTTGCGTCAATACCATGCCAGGGCCTGCACCGACCTCACCGGTTTCGGGCTGATCGGTCATCTGGTGGAAATGACCCGCGCCTCAGGTGTGGATGCCCGTCTACAGATGGACAGCATACCCTTGCTGGACGGTGCGACCGAAACTGTCGCTGCCGGCATCCTGTCGTCGTTGCAGCCACAGAATCTGCGACTGCGCCGTGCCATCAGAGACCCGGGGCAGGCGGCATGTCATCGGAACTATCCCTTGTTATTCGACCCGCAAACCGCCGGCGGATTGCTGGCGGGAGTTCCGCCTGAAACTGTCTCAGACTGCGTTTCCGCACTGCACAGGCTCGGCTATGGTGACACAGCCGTGATCGGTACGGTGGAATCTCACAGCGACAGCGCTGCACCGCTATCGCTGGTGTGAGATTGCCTCCTGATCGGACTGGAAAAACCGGGGCGCTACCTGAAACCCGTTGCACCGGGTGTTACTAAGGTGGTCATTTGATATGCGACATAGAAATACCGAGGTGTCGACGGCAAGCGAGCTACAAGGATGTAGTCAGTTAGGGCAATGCAGGAGCAATTGCCGGATGCCGCCGTCAAACCTACACGGATGTATTTACGGCAGCCTTCGCATTTCAATATCGCATATTGGACGTTTTTTTTAGTAACATGGGCGCCATCGAATCGTCCGGGAATTCCCCCCAGGTATCAGCCTTGCAACAGACTAAAATCCATTCGCTCGGCGCATCGATATCGTCATTTTGCACCCCTCGACAGCGCCGCTGCCGACTGCGGTGGCTGTTTGCTGTGCTGGTTTCAATACTCGCACCGGCAATCCAGAGCAGCGACTTTTCCGGTTACGCCTACCCGATCACTGACCCATTCGAGGCCACCGTGACCGGCACTCCGGTCGAACTCAGGCACGAAATCGATCAGGAAAAACCGATACGGGTGCGCAGCTTCGACCTGGACATCTTTCCGGGGCGGGAGATGCCGCCGCTTTTCCAGTCGGTGCGCAAACTGGAGTTCACCCTGGCCTACCAGGAACAGGCCTCTCCACTGCTGTTCGTCATCGCCGGCACCGGTGGCAGCCATCGCGCGGCAACCGCGAGGTTCCTTCAGCGTGTTTTCTATCAGGCAGGTTTTCACGTCATCACCCTCTCATCCCCCACCAGCTATGAGTTCATCACCGCCGCCTCGCAATCGCGGTACCCGGGCATAAGCGCCGAGGATGCCGGGGACCTGTACCGTGTCATGCAGTTATCTCTCGAGCGGGTGAAAGACCGGATTTCCGTGACCGATGTTTATCTCACCGGCTACAGCCTGGGCGGTCTGCAAGCGGCATTCGTCAGCCAACGCGACGAACAGGAAAAGGCGATAGGCTTCCGTAAAGTGCTGCTCCTCAACCCTCCAGTCAGCCTTTACACCTCGGCTTCGATTCTCGATGGTCTGGTCAGCAGTGACCCTAGACTGAAAAACGCCCATCTCTTTTTTAACGGACTGTTTGAGAAGTTTACCAAGTATTTCAAGGAAAACGGCATGATCAGGCTCGATGATGAGGCCTTCCTGTTCAAATTCCAGGAGAGCGATCAATCGTTGGAAAAAGAAGAGCTCATGGCTTTGATCGGCGCGGCGTTTCGATTCACATCCGCCGGGCTCGTTTTCACTGTGGATGCGCTTAACCAGACGGGCTACGTGGTCGAGAAGGGTCAGCGACTGACCCTGGGCACACCCCTCGAGCAGTACTTCAAGCGCGGTCTCTGGTGGCGATTCACCGACTACTTCGAGCTCCTGCTGATACCCTACTGGAAGCATCTGCATCCGCAGGATAGCAGGGATCACCTGATCGCAAAGATCAGTTTGTTTGCGCTGCGGGATTACCTGGCGGGAGCACAAAAAATAGGGGTTATCTCCAACGCCGACGAAATCATCCTGGCGCCGGGGGATATCCGTTTTCTCTCCGAGACCTTCGGCTCCAGGGCAACCATTTTCCCCCGCGGCGGCCACCTGGGGAATATACAACATCGGGATTACGTCGCGCATATGCTGGCTTTTTTCGACGCCAAAGGAGGCTAGCGGGAATATGGGAAGGAACCCCTGCAGGCGGCAGTATATCGTGCTGTTGCTGGCACTTTTCCTGCTGGCCGCTTCCGGTTGCGCCATGCAACCGGTTCAGTCGCCGCCGCAGGATCAAAGCGGCCTAACCGACCCAGGTTTCTACCAGGGGATGGAAGAGAGCTTCACTCCGCCACCGGGTCAACTATCTTTCTTTGATGTTTACGACCCCTGGGGACCGGTCAACCGAAGGCTTTACGTTTTCAATGGCTATCTGGACAACTATGTGCTGTTGCCGGCCGTGCGACTTTACCGCTTTGCGGTTCCTGGGCTTGTGCGGAAAGGGGTGACCAACTTTTTCGCCAATCTGAATGAGGTTACGACCTTTGTCAACCTGGCACTGCAGTTCAAGGGAAAGAAGGCAGCCTCCAGCGCTGCCCGCTTTGCCACCAACACGACCATCGGTATCCTCGGTCTGATGGATATGGCATCGCGCCTGGACCTGCCTAAATACGAAGAGGACCTGGGCCAGACCCTGGGTTTCTACGGAATCGGCACCGGCCCCTACCTGGTATTACCCCTGTTCGGGCCCTCCTCCATGCGTGACACCACTGGCCTGGTAGGTGATTTTATGATCAGCCGGGAGATCAACGTCTTCGGTGTCCGCAAAGCAATCTGGGCCTCTCTTCCATTGACGGTCCTGGAAGTGATCCAGACGCGCGATAATCTCGCCTTCTCCTACGGCGACCTGAGCTCCCCTTTCGAATACGAAATGGTGCGCTATCTCTATCTGGAGAGCCGCGAGTTCAAACGTATGGAGTAGAAAAGGCAACCTTGACCGCTACCCTGAAGGGTTCACACCGTTCGGCGCCGGTGGGAAAAAATTGGGCTGGTGCGTCGCGCACCAGCCTTTCTAACTGCTGTCCCGGGAAACGAAGTGCGGGCAAGCGTAGTCTCTCCGCCTCAGGTCTTGAACTGCCCCATTATCTGATCCAGATGCTGCAGGTTCGACTTCAGCTTCTCACTGGTACTGTTCAGCAGAGAGACGCTCTGCGCGTTGTTTTGGGCAACCTGAGCGATGTTCGTTATATTCCTGTCGATCTCCAGCGATACCTGGCTCTGTTCTTCGGCCGCAGTCGCGATCTGGGTATTCATCTCACTGATAGTCTCGATGCGACAGCGGATCTCCTCCAGGGATTCGTTCGCCTGCTGCACCGAACTCACCGATGTGTGGGCGAGTCTGCCTCCGGCGTCGATCACTGAAATAGCTTCGCTGCTGCTGCTCTGCAGACGGTTGATCATCTCCTGAATCTCTTCCGTGGACTGCTGCGTACGACTGGCCAGGGTGCGCACCTCGTCGGCAACCACCGCAAAACCCCGCCCCTGCTCGCCGGCCCGGGCGGCCTCGATAGCGGCATTCAGGGCAAGCAGGTTGGTCTGTTCGGAAATGCCTTTGATGACATCGAGCACCGAACCGATACTCGCGCTTTCTTCTCCCAGTTGCTCGATCACCTTCTGCGCCTTGTCCATCTCATTGGCAAGCGCCTCAATCTGTGAACTAGTGGTATCTATGACCGCCTTGCCGGCGCGCGACTGGCCGTTGACCGCCTCGGTACCGCTGGCAGTCTCGCTCGCATTGCGTGCAACTTCCTGCGCCGAGGCAAGCATCTCATTCATGGCGGTCGCCGCCTGCTGACTCTCCTGCAGCTGGGCCGACATATCACTGTCCGCCTGTTCCGCGACAGAGGCCAGGTGCCCCGCAACGCCACGGATCTCCCCCGTTACCTCGTTGATTGTTTGTATGGTCGTCTTCGTTTTGGAGACGAACTGGTTAATCCAGCTTGCCGCGATACCAAGTTCATCGCCGCGTGAATCGTCGAGATGTTTGGTCAAATCCCCCTCCCCTTGAGCCAGATCCCGGGCCATCCTGGTCATGGCGCTGATTGGCGCCAGCACTGTACGCAGCGCAACCAACGCCAGAGAGACAAGAATCCCCAAAAACAGCACTGAAGACAGCAGGGTCATATTCTTCATCAGAAAAGCGGAGTCGGTCTGCAGCGACACCTGATGATCCAGGCGCTCCCGGGCGGACGCCAGCAGTTCATCCACCTTCTGAGTCAACGCCTCGGCGGCAGCGTCGAAGCCTGCCATCTGCCGGTTGCCTTCAGTCGGCCCCTGCTCAACATAGGCCTGCGCCATGGTCTTCCCGGCACTGTAGTAGGCATCCAGCGCAGGGCCTGCTTCTTCATAATATGCCGCGTTCCGCGCATCCAGGGTTACCAGCTCCGAAAGCAGCACCTTGGCCAATTGATAACGGGCAGCGGCTTGGTCGAAACCGTCATTGAGACCGTCCAGCCCCCGGGTGGCACTGATGTCGGTCAGCCACTGCTGTATCTGGATGACGGCTATCCTCAGTTCATAGGCCTTGGATACCAGCGGCTGATACTGCTCCGCGACCCGAACCGCGGTCTCGTTCACTCGAGCCGAGTGCGTGAAAAGGAAGGCACCCTGAACCCCCTGCAGCAGAATCAGTACGCCAAAGGTTGCCAACATCTTTGTTCGGATGGTCATAACCTTCATATTGATGCCTAAATAAAATTGAGTTTTGACGCCGCACGTCTATTGCGGTCCGTTACCTCCTTGCTATCGGTGCGGCCAGGATTTCCTTTAGACACTAGAGGACCTGCAAAAAGATCCCCAGACCCGGTATCTTTCCACGGCGCACAGCATTTTCTCGATTCTTCCCGCAAGACTGAAAAAAAGGATGCTGATGCTACTTGCAGCTATTTGTCTACGATACCTCGGGAGGAAAGGTCTCCGGGTTTGTTTTTGGTGGTTACAGAATCAGGTAATTTGCAGCCCGAATTTACTTTCTAGAGTCGGTGCTTCAACATGTTATGCAGATATATTTAACAAAGTTCGTTAGACAGCCGACAAATCTGGTAGTGGGTGTGGATTGCAGGATGAGAGCGTCGGTTCTAACGGGACATAGGGTCTCTCGGAAATTTCGAGGTGCTCCTATATTACAGGGATGCATCACTATTTTTTGTGCGCGTAACCGGATGAAAATAAAGGATATGTAATATCGTTCTTTTTCGATCGTCATATCGACCAATCCGATGGAAGGGACTAGTCGAAGTACCCAATAGACGTTTCCCGGTGTAAGCCTGTCCAGGCTCAATCGGCCATTTTGCGAAATCTGCGACGCGGCTTTCGCCTTGTTTGCTTGCGCTGACCTGAACAGTTTAGAAAGCCCTATCTGAAAGGCGATGTGATGACAGATGAATCGAAAATGCAGGATGGCCGAACCGGACCGGTGGCGATCCCGCGGGAGCGAAACCTTTTCCGGGCGTTGGCATATTGGATGGTCGGCTTTGGATTGACGGTCGGTTTATTATTTCCCGCATTCATCACATTGCTGGGGGTTTCACCGGACATCGCCTTCAGCATGCGTTTTTTTAGCGCCACCCTGGTAGCTGGACTGGCAGTGGGGGCCTTTAATTTCGGACTGGCCCGTCATGTGATTCAACCCCGCTTACGCCTGTTGTCTCGGCACATGAACACGGTCGCCGAGAACATCAGCAACGCCACCTATTCGGCGGGTCAGTATGATTGTGATCCAGAGACTTGCAGGGTACCGGTTGATACTCGCGATGAACTGGGTGAATGTGCCAGTTCTTTCAATGGCCTGATCAGCGCACTGATACGGGCCCATGAGGTGGAGAATGCCGCGAACGCCTTCACCAAAGCGCTTTCCTCTCAACTGGAGGTACCGCTATTAGCTGAGCAGGGGCTCGGGCTTCTTCAGAAGTACGCGGGGGCAACCGCCGGGGCAATACTGGTGGAACAGGAAGGCAAGATGGTCAATATTGCTCAGCATGGACTAACAGAGGCCAGCCATTTGGCAAACAGTGATCATGTTCGTATCGCATTGAAAACATTGGAGTACCAGAAAATTACATTTCCCGAAGATACGGCTATCGACGGTCTCGTTGCCAGGTTACAGCCGCGTGAACTGATCGTATTGCCGATCAACTACAAAGAGCTGGTCTTAGGCGCCATCGTTCTGGCCAGCACCCGCGCCTTTACTGCCGACGACTTGAGACTGCTGGAACTCTTTCGCCAGAGCTTTTGTCTTGCACTGCACAACGCCGTAACTCATGACCGCATGCAGCGTATGGCCGCCATGGATCCGCTCACTGGAACCTACAATCGCAGGTTTGGGATGACCCGCCTGCGGGAGGAGTTAAAGCGCGCTCAACGCACCAGTTCGCCGCTTGGCATCCTTATGTACGACATCGATCATTTTAAGAAAATAAACGACAGCTATGGTCATTTGATCGGTGATAGGGTATTAAACCGGGTAGCCCACGCCAGTCAGACCGCCCTGCGGGAGGGCGACATTCTTGTTCGCTATGGTGGCGAGGAGTTTCTGATCATTCTTCCGGGCGCCTCGAAACAGAACAGCTATGAGGTAGCAGAACGCGTGCGGCGCGTCATTGAGGAGACGGCCATTGTCGAGGGTGAGCAACAGATTCAGACCACCGTCAGCCTGGGAGTCACTTCCTACCCGGAGATGGATGTCCAGGACCCTGTCGAGCTGATCCGGTTAGCGGATTCCGCCCTCTACACCGCCAAGGAAAACGGCCGTAATCGAGTAATCGTAAATCGGTAGTTTGAAAACAGAAAACTGTCTTTTACCGGCAATACCAACTTACTTTCATGCGTTTACGCGCACGAAAACAGTGCTGCGTCCGCGCACCGGAAGGGGTGCCTCGAATTTTTCCGGGATGTCCTTCAGATTGTATCCCAGAACACTGGTTGTTCATCGAAGGGACACCAGGAAAAACCGCCAGTGAAAGAATGGCCAATCCGGAATATGACAAATAAGCCCATAAAGACCCTTTCTTCCTTTGCCTTGGCTGGCATGGCGCTGCTGATCTGCTTCTCCATGCTTCAGAAACTAGCTCTCGGGGTACCCCTGCTATTGCTGAAAGGATATACCGTGCCGATCCTGTTTGGGTCCGGTACCGGACTCCTACTGGGTATCTGGTACCTGAAGCTGCAGCAGTACTCGCAGCGCCTCCGCGAGAGCGAGGCTCGCTTCCGGGTAATCTTCGAACGGGCGGCAGTGGGCATTGCCCAGCTGGATCTGGAAGGACATTTCCTTCAGGTCAATCAGCGCCTCTGTGAATTCCTCGGCTATTCCCATGAGGAAATGCTTCGGTCATCGATGCAGGAGATCAGTGATCCCCGCGATCTGGAGGCGAGTCTTCGACTCCGGCAGAAGGCAATCTCGGGAGAAATTGACACTTACAACCTGGAGAGGCGTTATCGACACAAGGACGGCCGTCTGGTGTGGGGCCAGATGATTGTCTCCCTGGTGCGATCCGAAACAGGTGCACCCCAGTATTTCATCTCGGCTTGCAAGGATATTACGGAGCGAAAACAGGCTGAGCTGGATTTACGCAGGGAGAGGGATTTCACCGATGCAATACTGAACACTGTCGCCAGCCTGGTGATCGTAATGGACAAACAGGGGCATATTGTCCGCTTTAACCGAAGCTGCGAGGAATTGACAGGATATCGTTTTGGAGAGATCAAAGACCGATACCCCTGGGATTTCCTGTTAATTCCCGAAGACCGGGAACCGGTACGCGACGTATTTCAGCGACTCACAGCGGGACATTTCCCCAATCAACACCAGAACGAGTGGATCGCTCGTGATAACACCCGATACATGATCGACTGGTCGAATACGGCGCTCGTTGACGCCCGTGGAGATATTACCTATATCATAGCCACCGGCATCAATATCACCGAACGGGTAAAGACCGAGCGCGAACTGCTGCGCGTTAACGAGCGTAATCGCCTGCTGCTCGACTCGGCGGGAGAGGGCATCTTCGGCATTGACAGTGAAGGAAACTGCACTTTCGTCAATCGCGCCGGCCAGGAGATGCTGGGGTTTAGCAACCAAGAGCTGCTCGACAACAACATGCACGAGCTCACACACCATACACGCCCCGGGGGCCTGGCCTACCCGGCAGAGGAGTGCGCCATTCTTCAGGCGCTGACGGGCAAAGAAGGGGTCCGGGTAAACGACGAAGTCTTCTGGCACAAGGATGGCAGCTCCTTCCCGGTGGAATACTCCGCCTTCCCGTTCAGTGAAGAGAGCAAAATAGCGGGCGCCGTTGTGGTGTTTCGCAATGTAGCGGACAACCGGGCGATGGTGCGCAAGATGGACTATCTTGCAACCCACGACTCCCTGACCGGGCTAGCGAATCGCTACGCATTCGAGCGCCGACTGCGCCAGGCGATGGAGAGCGTGGCAGCGGAAGAGGCGGAACATGTACTCTGTTACCTGGATCTGGACCAGTTCAAAGTGGTCAACGATACCTGCGGTCATGTAGCTGGAGACGAGCTGCTTCGCCAACTCAGTACGGTGTTGCACAAACGGGTCCGTCAGGGCGACACCCTGGGCCGCCTGGGAGGAGACGAATTCGGTGTACTGCTCGAGAATTGCCCGATGGAAGACGCCATGCGCGTGGTGGACGATCTGCGTTCAGTCGTGCAGGAGTTCCGTTTTGTCTGGGAAAAGAAAATATTCAGCATCGGGGTCAGCATTGGCATAGTGGCCATCAATACGGCCACTGAGAGCATCAGCACCGCCCTTAGCAAAGCCGACACCGCTTGCTATGCCGCAAAGGAGGCTGGTCGTAACCGCGCCCACGTCTACGAACCCGATGATGTCGATCTTGTGCGCCGGCATGGCGAGATGCAGTGGGTATCCCGCATTCATCAAGCCTTTGAAGATAAGCGTTTTTTCCTTCGCCGACAACGCATTGTAAACATCGATCCAAACCCTGCGAGGGGGGAGTGTTTCGAGATTCTGATCGGGTTGCGGGACAGGGACGGACATACGATCCCCCCCGGGGCGTTTCTTCCCGCCGCAGAAAGATTCAACCTGATGCCCACGATGGATCGCTGGGTAGTGCGCACCACCCTGCAATGGCTGGGCGATTCTGAGTTCCAACTGGACACATTGGTATTTTTCACTATCAATCTATCAGGCACCACCCTGGCCGATGACTTTTTTCTCCAGTTTTTAATCAATGAGATAAAGGATTCAGCAGTCCCTGCCAGCAAAATCTGTTTTGAAATCACCGAGACCGCGGCGATTGCCAATTTGCAACGCGCCACCCTGTTCATGACTGAGTTAAAACAGTTAGGCTGTCGTTTTGCGCTGGACGATTTCGGCAGCGGCATGTCGTCATTCGCCTATCTGAAGAATCTACCGGTCGACTTTCTAAAGATCGACGGTACCTTTGTCCGGGATATATCCAGCGATGAGGTCGATAGGGTCATGGTGGAGGCAATCAATAAGGTGGGCCATGTGATGGGGCTTCAAACCATCGCTGAGCATGTCGAAAATCAAGAGACTCTCCACATCCTGAAGACTATTGGCGTCGACTATGCCCAGGGATACGAACTGGGAGCACCGGAGCCGTTGGATATCTAGGGCTGTCGCCTAAATATCCTGAATCGAACAGATGCGATCAGGCAGTGTCAAATACCCCCACAGAACCGGCATCATCATCGTCGTCTGCGGGGTCCTGGTCCTCAGTTTCGACGCATTGCTGATTCGTTTGGCCGGTGCAGCTGCCTGGGACGTGATCTTCTGGCGAGGGGCGTTTATGGCCCTCTCCCTGTTCCTTCTCATCGGCCTGCAAAGACAGAAAAAATCGATACGACTGTTTGTCAGCTTTCGACTGGCGGCGCTCTTCACGGCACTGCTGCAGGGTATCGGCAGTGCACTGTTCGTACTCGCCATCAGTTCGACCAGTGTCGCCAACACAGTGGTGCTCATCGCCACTGCCCCTCTGTTTGCCGCCGCGGCCAGTCATTTTCTCTTGAAAGAAAGGGTTGCCCTGCACACCTGGCTCGCCTGTATCCTGGTAGTCGTCGGCGTCTCGCTGGTTTTCAGCGGCTCCCTGGATTTTTCCCAAACCATGGGAAATCTCTATGCCCTTGGTGCCTCCATGACTTTGGGTGGCAACTTGACCCTGCTACGCCGCCATCACGACATGCCTCGTATTCCTTTAGTCGCGGTCAGTGGACTGATTACCGCGGCGATCGCCTTACCCGAGAGTGCGCCCCTTCATCTGTCACTCCACAGTTACACGATACTGGCGCTGATGGGTCTTGTGCAGATGCCATTGGCGTTGGTGCTTGTCAGCTCTGGTACCCGCTACCTGACATCACCCGAAGTGAGTCTATTCCTGCTGTTGGAAACCCTGCTGGGCCCGGTCTGGGTCTGGCTGATGCTGGGAGAGTCCGTCACCCGGGAATCTTTGATCGGTGGTACGATCATCCTGACTGCGTTGCTTGTGCATGGCTGGCTGGACATGCGGTTAGCGGAGGGCGCCGGGGGCAACCGAAAAACTACCGGCTGACTGTGCCGAATCGCTAATGGCCTGGGGGCCGAGTTCGATGCCCCAACATTCAGCGTTTGCGCCGCTCGAAAACCTCTTCCGTCACCTTATCCCAATAGGGTGTCTGCTGATCTCCCAGTCCTGCCAGATCGGGGTACTGTCTTGCGACCTTGGGGTCGAACGACCAGAGCGGGAATGGCAACCCCCCAAGCAACCGGTTGAAAACCAGCGCCTGAGCCAGCAGCAGAAGCACCGCAACAGGCAGCGCCGCAATCTGCAGCAGACCGTCGAAATACCCCATGGCGGCAACCAGGGCGGTGGCGGTGGCAGGCGGATGGGCGCAGTCGAACAGGATCATTACCAGGCTGGTCAGGCCCATGGCCAGCGCCAGCGCAAATATACGCGGCCAGTTGAGTGCATCGTCACCCTGCAGATTCGCCTCGGGAAACAGCAGGGAAAATAAATGCAGCATAAGCAGGCCTACAAGCATCCCCAGACAGTGAGCCAGAAAAACAACCCGCGGACTGGCCGGCCGGGACAGCGGTGTTCTGAACAGGATGAAAGCAGATGGTGCCAGCGGTGGGAACAGCAGCGGAAGCCTTGCCAGGTAGGCCGCAGCAGCGATGATCGCCAGCGCACTCACTCCCTCCAGGAAGACAAAGATACGCACGGCACTAAGCGAGTGCCTGCCGTCACGCAGCAGATAACCGAGTTGCAGATGGGTGAAAAACGCGATGACCCGAAACAGCAGGCCGTATTGCGGTGCACTTTCCGTCACCTCACCCCTGACAGCCCCCTGGTCGCGGCCCTTGCTCAAGAGGCAACCTCGACGCCTTGCCTGACCAACACCTGGTCTAAGGCCTCCAGTGCCAGGAGACCCAACTCCGGGGTGAGATCGAACAGGCCACAGATTTCCTGAAAATCGGCCCGCACTTGCCCCAGTATTTCAGCCAGGGCAGAGAAATCCAGCGGCAACTGGCTGGTTGCAGTATCTATCATCTGCTGCGCACGCTGGGCGCCAGGCCGCAGACTGCTTGGGACCAGTGCGGCAATAGTCACCGGCAACGCGGCCGAGTCCTCTAGACCAATCTGACGAAGTTTCTCCAGATCAGTGTTATGCAACCCGACCAGGCAGACCAGTTCCGGCGGGAACTCCCAGCTCTGCAGGATCCAGGCGCCGGCCTGGGCGTGATCCCATTTGAAACTCGCCTGTTCGGCGTGGGACAGGCGGGTCTGTTCAACCTGCCATTGTTGGATCACCGGCGTGTAGTACTCCCCCCAGGCGGTCAGCAGCATGGGCAGCGCGATATCTGCCAACAGCATGGCGGTGAATGCCTCCTCGCGCTCATCCCTGCAGCATTTGTCTGCCAGGGCGCGGGCGATCAACGCCTTGAGCAGCGCGTCGGACCAGAACCCCTGCTGATCGAACAAGCTATCATTGGCCGGCGAGAGCGATTTTTTCATGGAAAAGGAGAGTATCAGGGGCCGAATCTGACGCAGCCCCAGCATGGTCACCGCCCGCATGATGCTGGAAACCGGCTTCGGCAGAGCGAAATAGGCGGAGTTGACCGTCTGCAGTACCTTTGCCGCTATCTCCGGTGTCGCCGTAATCAGTTCGCTGATGCGCTGAAGGTCCGGCTCATCCTTGCCTACTTCCTTTACCAGACGGGAAACGGTCGCCGGCAGCGGCGGTATCTCCGCACCGGCGAACAGTCTGGCAAAATTACCGCTGGCAATCGAGGCATGGCGGCGGGCTTTTTCGATCAGCTTCAACAAGTTCCTGTTTCCATCAAGGTTTTCGGGGAATCGACGGCTATCCTGACAGCACCTGGTTGTCCTGTAGATTGGCGGCCATGCCTGGTGTTTTTTGAGTCTTCCCGCCTCCCCCTCCCCGGCGAAGGCAAGCGAGCACAGAGTCTTTATCTGACATCGACATCTGCGTTACCCTATCCCCCGCAATCACACCCAAACCAAAGGCGAAGCAATGTCGGAAATCTTGCAAATCAATGACGGGGTCCTTCAAGTCGGCAGCTTCTTTGCTGTCACCCTCGGCATCGTGGTGCTTTTTGCCGGCAAGCGGCTGAATAACGCCGTCGGCTTCTTCAGGAATTTCAGTATCCCGGAGCCGGTAACCGGCGGGCTGCTCTTCACCCTGATTTTCACCTTGGTCTATGCCGCTACCGGCGTCGAGATCGAATTCGATCTGGCTGCCCGTGATGTCCTGCTGGTCTATTTCTTCACTACCATTGGCATCAACGCCAGCGTGAAAGACCTGCTGGCTGGCGGTAAACCCCTGGTGATACTGCTTTCCATCACCATCGCCTATATGGTTGTGCAGAACCTCACTGGCATTTCGGTCGCCTCCCTGTTCGACCAGCCAGCAGCAGTCGGCATGCTGGGCGGCTCTGTCTCCCTGATCGGGGGTCACGGCACCGCCATCGCCTGGGCCCCGAGGATCGCCGAGGACTTCGGTGTCAGCAATGCCATGGAGATCGGCGTGGCCTGCGCCACTTTCGGACTGATTCTCGCCAGCCTCATGGGCGGCCCGATCGCCAAGTTCCTCATCAACCGGCACAATCTCAAGCCCGAAACGGTGGAGCCCATGGACGTGGGATTGTCGGAAGAAAGGACTGACAGGGGTATTACCCATCTGGATTTTCTCGACGCGGTGCTCGCCATACACATATCCGCCATCATTGGCCTGCTGCTGAATGAGGGCCTGGAGGAACTGGGCCTGAAACTGCCGCTGTTCGTGACCTGCCTGTTTGCCGGCATCCTGATCACCAACCTGATCCCCAAGAACTTCCCGCGTATCAGCGGCAGGCGCTGGCCCAGCCGCACCCCGGCGATCGCCCTGATCGCCGACATCGCGCTCGGCACCTTCCTCGCCATGTCGCTGATGAGCATGCAGTTGTGGACCCTGATCGATCTTGCAGGCCCCATCATCACCATTCTCGCGGCGCAATTCGCGGTAGCCGTAGCGGTGAATATCTTCATCATCTTCCCGGTCATGGGACGCAACTACGACGCAGCCGTGGTATCGGCCGGCTTTGGCGGCATCTCGCTAGGCTCCACCCCCACCGCGATGGCCAACATGGCAGCGGTGACGCAACACTACGGCGCCTCGCACCTGGCCTTTATCGTCGTGCCCTTGGTCGCCGCCTTCTTTATCGATCTGGTCAACGCAGTGCTGATCCCGTTCTTCCTTACCAACTTTTGACACAAGGAATATAGTTTCTGCCCGCATTGCAAAGTGGCTGCGGATAAACAGCGCAAGGGATTGCGTGACGCATCTCCGCTGCCCTATGCTTCTAACACTATTTTAGGTTTGAGGCATGCACCATGAAAGAAGCTAGAGGAAAGATTTACGGCCACCTGCTGCTGGCGATGGTCACGGGCATTTTCAGCCTACTCATAAACGCCCAAGCGCAGGCGGCGCTACCGGCAGGATATAATTTCCTCTCCTACGGGGAGGCCATGAGCCAGGCACGAGCGCAGAAGAAACCGGTGTTCCTCTATTTTGGGCGCTATGGATGCAGCACCTGCCGCAAGATGCACAAGGAGGTCTTCAGCGACGATCAGATCAAACAACGCTACAACGATCACTACATACTGGCCTATGTGGACACTGAGAGCGGCGAACGCCTGACCCTGCCCAACGACGAACGTATCACAGAGATGCAGTTCGCGTCCCGCACGCGGATTCTGGGGACCCCGACCTTTATTTTTCTGACCCCCGACGAAACCCCGCTGATGAAACTGGCTGGATTCAAGAGCATTGAAAAAATGAAACAGTACGACGACTACATCATCGGCGGACACTATGGATCTCAGACCTTCAAACAGTACATAGGTGCTGAATGAAGCGATGAAGACACAGTTCCTGCCTTTACTGCTGTTGCTGCTGCCTTTTCAGGCGCAGGCGGCTTGGAGCTGGCACTTCGCCGAACCTATCGCCGTAACCGATGAGCCAAAAACGGGGGTTTTTCATCACCTCGACTCGGCAGGCCGCAAAAACATCGCGCTCTCCGGTAACCGGGTTGCCGTCACCTGGGAAGACAACCGCGACGGCAGGCCCCGGGTCTACGCTGGCAGCAAAAGCATCGACGCATCCACATTCGACAGCCCGACGCTAATCAGTGGCGAGGGAGACGCCTACGAACCGGCGATTGCCGGCCTGGGCGAGGGCAGATTTGCGCTGGTCTGGGAAGAAGACAATGCGGTGTTTGCCAGGATTTTCGAACCCAACCGCTTGGGTCCCTCGATTAAGCTGTCGACGCGGGCGGCGGGCCATATCAGCGTCGACGCATGGAACGGCCAGGCCTACGCCGCGTGGCGTGAGCGGCAGGCAGCGCATCCTGCGATCCATGTCAGCCAATTGCGCGCGAACGAGGCCGGAAAACTGAGTGCCAGTCAGCCGTTAGCTGTCGAATTCGCCGACAGCGGTGCACCGCAACTCTATCCCAGCATTGCAGTCGGCGCCTCGGGCCTGGCCCTTGCCTGGGAGGACCGCCGGGCGGGGCACACCCGGCTGCTCTACAGCCACTCCAGGGACGGTCGTCAGTTCTCCCCACCCGGGGAACTCAACGAATTCTTATCCAATCGAAACGCCTACGACAAGGGCAACGGCGTAACCCGGGTCGCCCTGGCGAGATTCGGCGACAGCGAAGTGGCGGCAGTCTGGATGGACAAAAGAAGGAGCGGGAAAGGATATGCCATCTATGCCAGCCTGGGCAGCGAAGGCGGAAAGAGCTACGGCCCCAACGAACGGGTGCAGGGCAGCCGAGGTGACGAACTGCCCCATTACAACCCCGCGGTTGCCGGCAACAGCGACGGCGCCTTCGTCGTTGCCTGGGATGACTATCGCAACGGCACCTCCGACATCTGGCTGAGCGACTTCGAAGACCTGGCCTGGAGCGACGATTTCGCCCCGCCGCCCGCTTCCGGCCCGGGAGAGCAATCCAACCCCAGCATTGCCATGGACGACGAAGGTGGAATTCATCTCGTATGGATAGAACGCAGCGACATGGGCGAACCTACCCGTATATGGTACGCACCGGCGACTGCCGAAGAGATGTAGCACTGGCCGGATGCCTGTTCTCTGCTACCGGTATACTGGCCCCGCCACTGCCGCTCATAGCACAAAGAACAGAGTCACAGGGATGACCGCCAAGCTGGCCAGGTGGCCCATCAGCACGATAGAGGCGACACGGTCAGGTTCCTGCCGGTAGCGCTCGGCCACCATATAGTTGAGCACCGCCGGGGGCAGTGCTCCGAACACCAATAACTGCTTGAACTGCAGGTCGGTCAGCGCCAGCAACGACCCGAGCAGCAGCACCATCAGAACGCCGCTCAGCGGGCACAGCAGGGCCCCGGCCACGCCCATGCGCCAGTCGCGCAGATCTGCCGCCGTCATGCGAACTCCAAGCGAGAACAGCATCAACGGTATCGCCACCTGGCCGAGCATTTCAATCACCACCGCCAATAACTCAGGTACGACCAGGCCGGTCAGGCTAACCGAGAGGCCGGCAAAGGTCGCCAGCAACATGGGAATGCGCAGCAGCTGCAGCAATGAGGTGCGGGTATCCATCATCTTCATGCCAACGCTGAAATGGAGACCGGTCTCGACCAGGAACAGCACCACCGCCGCCGGCAGGGCCTGCTCACCGAAGGCAAACAGCGCCAACGGTAATCCCATGTTACCGGCATTGGAGAACATCATCGGCGGCACGAAGGTCTTGACCTGATAGCCCAGCAGGCGGGCCAGGGGCCAGGCGATGAGGCCCGAGCCCAGCACCACTGCCATTCCGGCAAGGGCCAGTGTCTGGTATTCCCCCAGGTGAAAATCCCGGGCCGAAAGCACGTGAAAAATCAGCGCCGGGACGAACAGGTCTATATTGATCTGGTTGGCCGCAGCCATATCCGGCGCATGTCGGCGGCCATAGAAATAGCGTAAGCGTCTTGCGAATTACCTCTTTCCGAGGCTTTGTGTATTCCACATGATGAGCCCATCGTACATCGACACACCGGGGGTCCATCATGAAACGGAGCGTATCGAAAAGAGAGGAAGATCGCCAGCGTTGGCTTGACCGAATAAACGCCTGGCAGAATAGCGATCAATCCCAAAAGGCGTTTTGCAAAGAACATCAACTGGGATACGCGTCTTTCCGGAGATGGCGCCGGATATTAAAAGCGGAAGATGCCAAGGTAGCCGTGTTTCCTGGTGAACCAGTTCGCTTTCTACCAGTGAATGTGCAGGAGCCGATTTCCTCGAATCTGATGATACACATCCAGAATGATCTGCGTATTGAAGTAGTGCCTGGATTCAATCTACAGCTTCTCCAGCAGGTCCTCCAGGTGTTGCGAGCATCATGATTTCGTTTGGTTCAAACACCAAGGTTTATCTGGCAACCGGTCCCACCGATATGCGCAAAGCGGTGAATGGACTAATGGTACTGGTCGAGGATGTTCTGCAAGCGGATCCTTTCTCCAGTCATCTGTTCGTTTTCTGCAACCGGTTGCGCGATAAAATCAAGATCCTGTATTGGCACAATAATGGCTTCTGGCTGTTGTACCGGCGTCTGGAAAAGCAACGCTTTTGGTGGCCGGGCACGCATGAGAACGTTGCCCTGGAGATCTCGACACGCGAACTGAGCTGGTTACTCGATGGGCTGGATATCACGCGGGTCGAGGCGCATAAAGCGACGACTTATTCTCTGTTTTGACAGGTTATATTGCTGCTGAATGCCAGCCTGTTTGTTATAATTCCGTGCATGAATCCAGCGGCCTTTTCTCTTCCCAGCGACCCCGATCAGCTCAAGGAGGAAGTGGTTAAACTGCAAGGTGCCGTCAAGGAAAAAGAACAAACGATTGCCGAGAAAGAGCAGCGCATCGAACAACTGCTCGATTACATTCTGTTGTTGCGCAAACGCCAGTTTGGCGCCAGTGCGGATCGTCCGAACAAGGATCAGTTCAATCTGTTCGACGAAGCCGAACTGGAACAGCTGTTGGCGGACCTGGATATACCAGATCCGACGGACTCTGAAGCAACTGCAAAAGAGAAGACAGAGAAGCAACGCAAGAAACCAGTCCGCCGCCCACTGCCTGCGCATTTCGATCGAGTAGAGAAGATTATCGACCTCTCCGATGAACAGAAGGCGGAGATGGGGGATGATTGGACCTTCATTGGCTACGACACATCAGAGCAACTGGCGGTCATTCCACAGCAGCACTATGTGATTGTCTACAAGCGTGCCAAGTATGTTCCCGGTAATGACGAGGTTGTCGGTGCTCAAGAGGGTGTGAGAATCGCACCTCGCCCGGATCAGATCCTTCCCAAGTCGATAGCCCACCGCTCGCTGATTGCCGATGTGGTGGTTCGCAAGTTCGTCGATGGTCTGCCGTTCTACCGTCAGGAAGCAATCTATGCCCGAGAGGGCATCGATCTGAGCCGTCAGACGATGAGTGGCTGGGTGATACAACTGCATGAGCGGCTATCACCGCTGATGGCGGTTATGAAGCGACTGCTTTATGAGGGCCGGGTGATCCAGATCGACGAAACCCGTTTGCAGGTACTCAATGAACCGGGGCGGGAAAATACCCAATTGTCGTACATGTGGGTCTATGGGGGTGGTCAACCGGACAGGCCGGTGATCTGGTATCAATATGCCGACACCCGCAGTGGTGATGTGCCCTTGGAATTTCTCGCTTCTCAGGAAGAAGATTCCCTGGAAGGTGCGATGTATCTGGTGACCGACGGCTACGAGGGGTATAACGCGCTGTCCAAGACCCCTGGCATCTTGGGACATTGCGCCTGTTGGGCGCACGCGAGGAGAAAGTTTGTCGATGCGACCCATGGACGGAAGAATAGCGCGGCTGCCCATCAGATGGTGGCCTTGATCCGCAAGCTGTATCAGGTCGAGCGTGCCGCCGAGGAGAAGACGGCGGAGGCCCGAAAAGCGATCCGCCAGGCGCAGGCCGAACCAATCCTGGAGAAGATTAAGTCCTGGCTCGATGAGAAAGTGGGACAGGTGCTGCCGAAGAGTCCGTTGGGGGTGGCGGTCGCCTATACCCTGGGGTTGTGGCCGAAGCTGATCACCTATCTCGAAGACGGAAACATCCCCATCGATAACAACGAAATTGAAAACGCCATCAGACCTTTTGTGATAGGCAGGAAAAATTTTCTCTTCTCTGGCAGCCCTCGGGGAGCGGATGCCAGTGCCACCCTATACACTTTGGTAGAATCCGCCAAGGCGAATGATCTCGAACCCTGGGCCTATCTGAACTATCTGTTCGAGAAACTGCCAGCGACCAAATCGGAGCAGGCGTTACTGGCCTTGCTACCGCAGAATTTGAAAACGGAAGACCTGAAATAATTGGGTCAATCCCGCAGTTTCCCAGACGCTTACGAAATAGCCAACCAGCACAATGGTCAGGATGGGAAAGACAACACTGAAAATCTGTTGCAACATAGCTTCGCTGGCCTGGTTTCCGAAGGCGGTCGCACAGCCGCAGCAAGGACCCGCCGCGCCACAACAGGCGCAACGACTCCCCCCCCTGTGCCAACAGTCGGATGGTGCGGCTTAGGGTGTTGATCGGGGCGCGGCCGCCGGTGCTGCCTGCAACCCACTACTCTCTTGTCTTCAACCGCCGGAGGGAAGCGGCCACAGGAGCTGAAACGGTCGTACCTTCTTCTCCGCCACCCAGTCTTTCACCCTGGCGTCAAAGGCCTTGAAGTGCGGCGACAGAAGATGCAGATCGAAGGCCTCCCTGCTCTGGTAGATCTCGTAGAGAAAGATCAGCTCTGGCCGTTGCGGATCGCAGGCGACATCGAAGCGCAGACAGCCGGCCTCCCGTTGCAGGGAATTGCTCGCCTGCTCCATCATCGCTTCACGAAACGCCTGCAGCCGGTTCTTTTCCACCAAGAAGTCCACGGTGACAATGTACATAGCGATACCTCTGTCAGGACGGAAAGCGCTGTTTCAGCGTGCTGACCTGTTGCTCGTTTAGAAAGCGCGTACGGGCACCCCGCAACAGCAAAAACAGCTTCGCTGTCTCTTCCAGTTCCTCGGTGGCATAAACCGCATCCAGCAGTGAATTTCCCGCCACCAGCGGACCGTGATTGGCGAGCAGCACCGCGTGGTGTCGGGACGCCATCTCTCCCACCGCCCGGGCCAGATCCACATCCCCGGGCGGGAAGTAGGGAATCAGCGGCAGGCTACCGACCCGCATTACATAGTAAGCCGTGATCGGGGGTAAAACATTCTTGGGGTCCAGGTCCGCCAGGCAGCTTACGGCAACCGAATGGGTGGAATGCAAATGCACCACGGCAGCACTCTGCGCACGCTGCCGGTACATTGTAAGATGCAGGAAAGCCTCCTTGGTGGGCTTATCCCCCGACCGCCAGTTACCGGCCTCGTCCAGGAGGGAAATACGCGCCGGGTCCAGGTCGCCCATGGAAGAACCGGTCGGCGTCATCAGCCAGCCATCGTCGACACGCACGCTGATATTGCCAGAACTGCCGAAGGTCAGCCCGCGATCGAAGAGGGATTTCGCCAGCCGGACAATCTGTTCGCGCAATGTGTTCTCATTCACGGCAGCATTCCGAAGGCCTTGAGGAAGAAATCGTCTGCACCAAAGTTGCCGGACTTCAGCGCCAGGGCCAGTGGTGACGGGTCGATGGTCTCGCACCAGGGTACGCCCGGGTCGATTTCCGGGCCGATACGCAGACCACTGATGCCCAGACTCTGTACCACCGCGCCGGAGGTTTCTCCACCGGCGACGATGAGTCGACGCACGCCGCGCTGCACCAACCCGGTGGCGAGCTGGCCCATGGTATTCTCCACCAATTCTCCGGCCTGATTCCGCCCTAATTCCTGCTGAATATGGTGTACCGCCCGCGGTGCTACACTGGAGTAGATCAGGACCGGCGTCTGCCCCATACAGGACTCGGCCCAGTCGAGGATGTCTTCCACCGTCTGGCGACCGTCCATGATCTGCAAAGGGTCGATAGCGAACCCCGGCCAGCAGTTGCGCGCCACCTCAAGCTGGGTCCGGGTAGCCGCAGAGCAGGAGCCGGCCAGCACCACGCACTGTCCGTCGACCTCGGGCAGCTGCGCCTGGGAACCCGCGCCCAGCAGGCCACTGCGGCGAAAATTCTGGGGCAGGCCCTGGGCGACACCGGAGGCGCCTGTGACCAGCGGAAGACCCTGACAGGCAGTCCCGATCGCCAGCAGGTCCGGGTCGGTCACCGCATCCAACACGGCATGGCGTTTGCCCGATGCACGCAGCTCCCGGAAGGCATCGGCGATAGCCTCGGCACCCTGGGACACGGTTGCGTAGGACACCAGTCCGACTGGATGACTGGCCTGACGCCCCAGCACCCGGACTAGACTGGAATCGGTCATCGGCGTCAAAGGATGATCTCGCATCCCCGACTCCGAAAGGAGTTTCTCTCCGACGAACAGATAACCCTGGTAGACGGTCCTGCCGTTGGTCGGGAAGGCCGGGCAGGCGATGGTGAAGTCGCTCTCCAGGGCCTGCATCAGCGCTTCGCTAACCGGCCCGATGTTTCCCCGGTCGGTAGAATCGAAGGTCGAACAGTACTTGAAGAATATCTGCGTCGCGCCCCGGGCGCGCAGCCAGGTCAGGGCGTCCAGCGACCATTGCACTGCGTCCTCGAGCGGCGCGGTACGCGATTTGAGCGCTACCACCACCGCCTCGGCATCGCCGATTTCGGCGGCCGGACTGGGTACACCGATCACCTGTACGGTGCGCATCCCCTGCCGCACCAGGGTGTTGGCCAGATCGGTCGCACCGGTAAAATCGTCGGCGATACAGCCGAGAACGATAGACATGCGTCAGCCCTCCCGGGGCTCCTTTGGTTGGGTGATGCGCTGCCACAGCCGCGTGCGCCAGCGCCGATAGGCGGGTACCTGACTCAAAATGGTCAACACAATAACCAGGATCAGCAGTATCGCTACCGGTCGCTCCAGAAACGGAGCAAAACTGCCTTCCGAGACCATCAGCGCGCGCCGCAGGTTCTCGTCCGCCATCGGACCCAGGATCACGCCGATCACCAGTGGCGCGATGGGGTATTTCATCTCGGTGAGGAAATAGGCAATGATGCCGATCGGCACCATCAGATAGAGATTGAAGATATTCAGACCGAGGGCGTAGGAACCGATCACGCACAGCACCGCCACCACCGGCAGAAACAGGGCAGTCGGTATCTGCAGCAGTTTCACCACCTGGCGGGCCAGAAAGATCCCGTTCAACCACATCGCCAGGGATGCCAGGAACAGGACGGCGCAGACCTCAACAAAAAAGGTCGGCCGTTCCAGTCCGATCATGGGACCCGGCGTAACCCCATGTAACATCAGGGCGCCAAGCAGCATCACCGCCGGCGGGCTTCCGGGAATGCCCAGGGTGAGCAGCGGAATCAGCGCGCCGCCGATACAGGCATTGTTGGCGGTCTCCGTGGAGACCACACCGGCTGGTTCGCCTTTGCCGAAATCCTCGGGGTTTTTCGAGGTGTTCTTGGCGGTGCCGTAGGACACCCAGCCGGCGATGTCCTCGCCGACACCGGGCACCGCACCAATGCCGACACCAATCATGGCCGAACGGATGATGTGCTTCATGTTACGCAGAATGGTACCGAATTCGGGCAGGATGCGGCTAAAGGGTTTCGGCTTGGTCAGGGCCAGACGGTTGCGCAGCACTTTGATGATCTGTGGAATGCCGAAGGCGCCGATCAGCACCGGCACCACTTCGATACCGCCGTCGAGTTCCGGCACGCCAAATGTAAATCTTGGAAAGAACTGCAGGCGATCGCGCCCGATGCAGGCCAGGATCAGCCCCAGCAGACCGGCAATCCAACCCTTGTAGACCAGGTCTTTGCTGGTCAGGGTGCCACTGATGACAATACCGAAAATGGCCAGCAGGAAAAATTCGTACGAAGTGAACTGCAGGGCCATTTCGGTAATCAGGGGCGCCGCCAGTACCAGGACGACCATGCCGAAAGTAGTGCCGATGAAAGACGCGGTGGTGGTCAGACCGAGGGCCCGGCCGCCTTCACCGCGCTCGGCCAGCGGGTAGCCGTCCATAGCGGTCGCCGCCGCTGCCGCGGTCCCCGGAATATTGATCAGAATAGCCGGGTAGGAACCCCCGTAGATGGCCCCCACGTACATCCCAAGCAGCGCTATCAGGGCGGTGTTCAGGTCCATTCCGTAGGTCAGCGTCGTCAGCAGGGCGACACCGAGGGTGGCGGTGAGGCCAGGCAGCGCGCCGAAGACGATACCGAGGAAGCTAGAGCCCAGCAGCAGCAGGATATTGGACGGCTGCGCCAGCAGACCGAAAATGGTCCAGAAGAATACCCCGAAGTCACCCAGTGCCTGCATTCCGCTCCCCTATCCCATCATCGCTCGCAGGCCGTATCTCGCCTGATCCATCAACTCGATGAACAGCCCCTCCGTCGGCAGGGGCACCAACAGCCCGAACTTGAACAGCGGGCAGAGCACCAGCGGCACCAGCAACGAGACCAGCAGGAGGATTCTCAGGCGCCGCTGGCAGTCAGGCTGTTGCTTGCAGATACGGGCGCCGAGCAACACCAGAACCAGAATGCCGGCGGCGGTGACGCTATCCATTAGCCATTGTGAATCAACGATACCGGCCGTTCCCGCCAACCTCACGGCAATACCGACGGCGCAGTATACAAGGGCATTCGCCAGCAGGGCGGCAGGCCTTCCCAGATAGAAGGCACCGCTGAAGGCACATAGAAAAAAGGCACTGGCGATGAAAAAATCAACTACCGGTATGAAGGCGTAGACGAAGGTGGCAATCAGCAGCACGATCACCAGAAAGCGACGATCACCCTGTTGCGATTCCGCTGTTTTAGCTGCTTTACTCGTTAATACCGCGGGCCAACCGTGGTAGGCCAGCGCATTACCGGTCAATACCAACGCCAGTATTAACAAAAGCACGCCGACGATAATGGGAAGCAGCGCCGGTGACACGTACCAGACATTCTGCACACCACCGTAGGAATCGGTCATAGGGTAGGAAGAAGCCTCCCAGATGATGCCCAGTGCCAGCAGGATCAGCAGGATTCCAGTGCGGAAATCCTGCCTGCGCAGCCTGCTCTTGTCGTCTTCCATTACCGTCGACCTCCCGGATTGTGCGCCTGGAGAATCAGCCATCAGGGCCTGGGCAGCCAGCAATCGGCCGCCCAGATCCCCTCACGGTACAGACTCTGTTACGGCTTGGGAATACCGAGCATGGCCGGATCGACCTTGGCCGCCCCGAGTTCGTGCAGGGTCCATCCGAACAGAGACTCGAGCATGGCAAACTCCTCGCGCGCTTCCTCGCCGGTCTTACCAGATAGCACATAATAGTTCTTTGCCGCCCACTCCTTGACTGCATCACTGGCCAGGGCCTGCTTGAAGGCATCGGATAATTTCACTTTGACTTCATCCGAAGCGTCGTTGAGAACCGCCATACCGATCGCCTGCGAAATGGGCAGATACTCGCTAAGACTGGCGTAAGAATCAAATGCCGACGGTATTTCCCCGACCCCTTCCAGCGTCTGGCCCGACTTAGTGAGAGTCGCCAGGGCACGCAGTTTGCCGCCCTTGATCAATTGCTGCTGTTCCGCCAGCGAGGTCACCACCACGGTTACTTCACCCGTCATGGCGGCCGTCTGAGCGGGGGCTGAGCCGGCGTAAGGAATAAAGTTGAACTCTGCAGCCGTGCCTTTCATCAGCGCCAGCAGGTTCAAATGATGAATCGACCCAGCACCGCTTGCCGAGGCCCTGATCGAGCGCGGGTCCGTCTTTGCCGCCTCAACCAAGTCTTTCAGGGTCTTGTAGGGTGAACTTGCGGTAACCGAGATGAGGTCCGGCGATCCGCCGATGATAAACGGATACCAGATATTCATCCGCTGGTCCCAACCGCCCTGCACACCGGCCGTAACACAGGATTCTGAGAGTCCAACCAGAGTGTAACCGTCGGCTGGGCGCTTGGACACATAACTCATGCCGATCGACCCGGCGACGCCGCCAGGCTTGTTGATGACATTGACGTTGACGCCGAGCGCCTTCGCCATCTCCGCCGATACCACCCGGTTGCTGACATCGGTGCCGCCACCGGCGGACCAGACCACCACGTTGGTGATGTCGCGTTCCGGAAAGTCACCGGCAACAGCGACCGAACTTGCGACCAGCCAGGCCGACAGGATTCTTAGTAACTTACTCATCGGATGCCTCCACTTTGTGCTTATCGTTTTCGCCGTGTGAAAACACTTCTCCAAACCGCCTTCCAAAGCGTAGTCTCGCGACGCAGATTGTCGCCCGGAGAAAATTGCCATTTTTTTTCGGCAACACGGTTCACAGGCGACTGATTATAATGTATACATTAATTAATATTTTTTTCAACACAAAAACGGACACGATATGGTTTACGGGCGGCAAAGGGAGCCCAGGCGTCTGGCCGCCAGTCGCGGCAGGCGCCTTTTTATCACCACTCGGCAGAGTGTTGCACCGTGAGCGACAACCGGCTCGCTGTCGGTCTTGACGACCTGGAGTTTGTCGGCCAGGGCCTGAACCGGCCAGAATGCGTACTCTGTACCGCCAATGGCCGCATCTTCAGCGCGGACTGGCGTGGCGGGGTCGCGGTAATGGAGGCAGACGGCAGCCAGTGGCTGCTGCAGGCCCGCTCCCCCGGCTTCGACATCAAACCCAACGGCATCTGCTTACTGCCGGATGGCTCCCTGTTGCTGACCCATCTGGGAGACGACGACGGTGGTGTTTTCCGGCTGACTGAAGACGGCACTCTGATCCCTTACCTGGTGGAGGTCGAGGGCCAGCCGCTGCCACCGACCAACTATGCCCACTTGGACGCAGAGGGTCGCCTTTGGGTGACGGTGAGCACCCGGCTGGTGCCGCGCGCCAAAGGCTACCGCGCGGACAACGCCGACGGCTTCATTGTGTTGTTCGACCGACGCGGTGCGAGGGTGGTCGCAGACGGCCTGGGCTACACCAACGAGTGCCTGGTGCACCCCGATGGGCGCCGCCTGTTCGTCAACGAGACCTTCACCCGAGGCCTGACCGCTTTCGACATCAGCGACGATGGCAGTCTGGCGAACAGACAGACCATCACGGAATTCGGCCCTGGGACCTTCCCCGACGGGCTGGCCTTCGATGCCGAGGGGGGTGTCTGGATCACCAGTATCGTCAGCAACCGGGTAATCCGCGTCGACCCGGACGGCAACCAGACCATGGTGCTGGAGGACAATGATCCGACCCACCTCGCCTGGGTCGAAGAGGCCTTTCAGGCAGGAACCATGAACCGACCACATCTGGACCAGGTCAAGAGCCGTCGGTTAGGCAACATCTCCAGCCTGGCATTCGCCGGACCGGGCCTGAACGAGGCCTATCTGGGCTGCCTGCTGGGCGACCGCCTGGCCAGATTCAAAAGTCCGATTCCGGGCCATGCGCCGACACACTGGAACTTCCCGGGGCCACGCCGTTCCGACGGCAATCGGGTTGGGGCATGATCTTGTCGTCTGACCGCCGCTTTGAACCGGGCGTAAATGTCGGCAGCCTTGAGATTTGTGAGGTCGCGGTGGGGCAAGCCGCGGCATACTAAACCAGCCAAACGCCAAAGGGTGGATATTCATGCAGGGAAAATTGCGTATTGCGACAGTCGGCACCGGCTACTTCAGCCAGTTTCATTACAACGCCTGGCAGCACCTGATGGAGGAAGGACGGGTCGAATTGACCGCGGTCTGTAATCGTACCCTGCCCCGGGCCCAGGAGTTCGCTGAGCGCTTTGGCTTTGAGACGGCCTATGGCGATTTATCCGAGATGCTGGATCAGGTCAAACCTGACCTGCTGGATATCATTACTCCACCTCCAACCCATCCTGAGTATGTGCGGGCGGCGGTTGACCGCGGGATTGCCGCCATCTGCCAGAAACCTTTCACCCCATCGCTGGCCGACGCGGAATCGCTGGTGGCGTATATCGAGGACAAGTCGGGCAAGGTTGCCATCCACGAAAATTTTCGCTTCCAGCCCTGGTATGGCAAGCTGCGCCAACTGATCGACCATGGCGCCATTGGCGAACCCTACCAGGTCACTTTCAAGCTGCGCCCCGGGGACGGTCAGGGCAGAGAGGCCTATCTCAGCCGCCAGCCCTACTTCCAGCAGATGGAACGTTTTCTGGTGCACGAAACCGCCATTCACCTGATCGACACCTTCCGCTATCTGTTCGGAGAGATGACCGGCGTCTATGCTCAGTTGCGTCGGCTGAACCCGGCGATCGCGGGGGAGGACAGCGGTATCATCCTGTTCGACTTCACTAACGGCCGGCGCGGCCTGTTTGACGGCAACCGCCTGGTCGACCACAGGGCTCAGAACCGCCGTCTGACCATGGGCGAGATGTGCATCGAGGGTTCGGGTGGTACCCTGACACTGGACGGGGACGGCAATATCCGACTGCGACAGCACGACAGCAACGAATGGCAGACCATTGACTACCAGTGGCAGGACCGGGACTACGCCGGTGACTGCGTCTACCTGGTGCAGCAGCACGTGCTCGATCATCTGCAACAGGGGATACCACTGGTGAACAGCGCCAAGGACTACCTGACCAATCTGCGCATCGAGGAAGCCGTCTACCAGTCCGCGGACTGTGGCAGCCGAATTGATCTGCCAGCGACCGAGGCATAAATTATGTGGCGTTCACCTGGTAACACTAAGCCAATATGAGCCAGAAAGTTCAACCGCTGAAGAAAGGCCGCCGGAAGTCTTTCTCCGACCGTGCCTATTGGCAATTGAAACGGGGTATTCTGGAAAACGAATTGCCGATTGGGCAGCAATACATGGAGCAGGAGTTGGCGGAACTCCTGGACATGAGCCGCACACCGATCCGCGAGGCGCTGATCCGTCTGGCCAACGAGGGACTGGTGGAGGTTCGTCCACGGCATGGCATGCGGGTCAAACCCATGTCAATGGAAGATATGCGGGAGATCTGCCAGGTGCTCACATCGCTGGAATCAACCGCTGCGGCGCTGGCCGCCCAGCAGTCGCTCTCGGACGAGGCGGTTTCAGGCCTGCGCGAAGCGGTCAAGGAGATGGACGACGCACTGGAGCGGGACGATCTGAACGGCTGGGCCAGTGCAGACGAGCGTTTTCATCGGCTGCTGGTGGAGCTTAGCGGTAATCAGCGCCTTATAGACCTGGTCGGCACCTTCATCGACCAGTCCCACCGTTTCCGCATGCTCACCCTGCGGCTGCGCCCCAAACCGGTTGAATCCAATCAGGATCACCGGGCAGTGCTGGAGGCCATCATAAACGGCGATGTCGAGACGGCCCGCCACCTGCACCGCAAACACCGTGAGCGCAGCGGCAGTATGCTGGTCACACTGCTGGAAAGCCACGGCTTGAACAATATCTGAGAATGGCCCTAAACCACCGGGAGGAGAAACCATGATCATCGGATTTATCGGCGCCGGCCTTATGGGTGCCGGCATGGCTAAGAACCTGCTGCAGGCAGGCCATCAATTGCAGGTGCTGGCACACCGCAGTCGGGCTCCCATCGACCGCCTGGTAACCCTGGGTGCCCGAGAGGCCTCCAGCGTCGAGCAACTGGCAGCATCGGCAGAGGTGGTTTTTCTCTGCCTGCCAAACGCCGACACCGTGCAGCAGATAGTGGCCAGCCTGGAGCCCGGGCTGGCCGCCGGATCCCTGGTCATCGATACCACCACCTCGCTTCCGGACACATCCCGGCAACTGGCGGCGCGCCTGACGGAACGGGGCATCGATTTCGTCGATGCACCGGTGACAGGCGGCCCGCCGGCGGCCGAGCAAGGCACCCTCACGTCTATGGTCGGCGCATCGATCGATGCCTTTACCCGGGCCGACCCACTGATTCAGCACTACTCAGAGTTGGTCACTCGCTTCGGTGATTCGGGCAGCGGAAACACGGCCAAGTTGATCCACAACTTTATCACTATGGGCCATGTGGCGTTGATCGTCGAGGCGATGCGGCGCTGCGACCTCACCGGCATAGACCGCGGGCTCATGTACCAAGTGATGAGCAATGGCGGCGCAAACTCCAACACCCTGCGCAAGATGGTGCCCAGTGCCCTGTCGGGCAGCTACGACGGCCATAGATTCAGCCTGGGAAACGCCGCCAAGGACGTGGACTATATCGCGCGACTGGCCACACAGATGGGAGAGGACAGCGGTATGATCGCGGGAATGCAGGGATTCTTCGCACGCGAACTCGCAAACAACCCCGCAGATATCTTCGTCAGCGAACTTCTGAAACCCCAGGTATCCTGAGCAGGGACCGGCACAATAGGCCTGTCCATGTCGAGCCCTCCCGCAGGTTAAGCTGGCGGAAGGGTCTTCGCAGACGCCACAAACATCCCAACCAAATCAAAGTCCATTCGCCATCGCTCTACTCAATGTTTCGATAAATTGCCAAGCCTTGCCGCGAAACATACTCGCTCTCGTACACTTGATCGAAACAGCTCAAGCCATTCATAAAATTTTTTACGGGATATCGTACAAACACTGAGTGATATGACGTAAATTACTGATTTTATATCTTTTTTTTCATTTTTTGCTTTTAAACAAAATAACTATTGTTTATGATTTGGTTGCCTGTAAGCGGTGGGTGGCACCTGATATGTAAATAATAAACCACCCCATTGAAGGCCCTTGCACTCTAATTAATAACAATAGGAAGAGGAGTCCTCCGTGTATTTCAAGAACTCAAAACAATACCCCGTATTTTGCCTGGCAGCAGGCGCGCTGGTCCTGCTGGCCGGGAACAGCGTCGTTTTTGCCGAACAGGACGTGGCGGCCAAGGCAACCGAAGAACCTGCGGTCGACACCATTAGCGTGACCGCCACGCGCATCGAACGCGCCACCAAGGATGTGCCCTTTGCCATCGACGTCATCGACGCTGCACAGATCGAAGGGGCGAAGATGATGAACATCAAGGACGCCATTCAGGGTACCCCGGGGGTACTGATTGATACCAAGAACGGCGGCTATGATGTGCGCCTGATTATTCGCGGTGCCGGCCAAAAGGCCAATTACGGGGTACGCGAAATCATGGTACTGCGCGACGGCGTGCCCATGACCGACCCCGACAGCTTCTCGCGCTTCGACTTCATCGACACCCAGGATATAGAGCGCATCGAAATAACCAAGGGCCCCGGCTCACTGTTTGGCCCGGGATCCGCGGGCGGTACGGTTCAGATCATCTCGAAATCGGTGTTCGATACGGACAGCAATCGCATCAAGTTGGGATTCGGCAACTACGATGCACGCAACCTGAACCTGAGATATGGCGCAGATCTGAATGATAGCAACGCGATGGCCCTCACTGCATCCCGCCGGGAACTGAAAAACGGCTGGCGGCGCTGGAACAAATTCGACACCACCCAGGTGGGGTTGAAACATGGTCTGCTGCTGTCAGATGGCGGCACCCTGGAATCCGAGCTGAGCTATTCCCAGGCCGACCTGCGATTACCCGGATCCATGAGCGAGGATCAATACGAGGAGTTCAAGGACGCGGGTAAGCAGCGAGAGACCCAGGATGCCTGGAAGAACTCCGGGCGATATTCCGAAATCGTGTTCTTCAACTCCAGACTGGAGAAGGAGTTGGGAGAGGACCTGCTGTTCAAGCCGCGCATCTACTACAACCACTGGTCCCAGAATCATCCGGTCACCGGCAGAATCAACGATAACAAAGGAACGGGACCAATGTATTCGGCACCGACCTCGAGTTCAATTATGAGCATCATCTGCTGGGTGAAAGCACCCTGGTCGCCGGTGTAACGGCGCGCGTCGAGGATACCGATGACGCCAAGAAGTACGAATACAGGGATGTAGAGACCGGTTTTGGGGGAAGAATCACCGCCACCCTGTCGGATACCAAGGGCGACCTGATGGAGACCCAAAGCGCGACCAACTCGCTCTATGGCGTCTACGCCCAGGAGTCCCTGACTCCCACAGACCGATTACTGGTTGATCTCAGTTTGCGCTATGACCGCTCCCGGTTTGATAGCGACACCGACCAGACCACTGCCTATGACTATGCCAGCGGGACATACGTCCGGGGAGCCGGCCGATTTAAAACCGACCGGACCTTCAATCTCTTCTCCCCCCGCATCGGCGTCAGCTATGCGCTCACCCCGGTATTGAATCTGTTCGGCACCATCGCCCGCTCCGACCAGGTGCCGTCGGAAAACGAGATCACGTAGAATACCAACCTGGATGCCTCCACCGCCACCAACTATGAACTGGGCCTCAAGGGGCGCAGCGGCCGCTGGTCTATGGATACCTCGGTCTATTACACCAAGGTCGACGACGAGATCGTCCCCATCCTGGACAATGGCTACACGACATTCCAGAACGCGGGCCAGACCACGAAGAAGGGCTTCGAGTTCGTCGGCGACTACGAAGTGATCAAATGGCTGCGGCTGGGCAGCAGCTTTGCCTACAGCGACTACGAGTACGACGATTTTACCGAACTGGTCGATGGGGTACCGGTGGACCGCTCCGGCAACCGTATGCCCTATGTACCCCGCCAGCAGTACAGCCTGTTCGCGGACTATCGCCACCCCAACGGCTTCAGCGCAAGGGTTCAGGCCAACTCCTGGGGCTCGTACTACATGGACACGGCGAACACCGAGAAATACACGGGCTACAACTTTGTCACCGATGTAGCGCTGAGCTACGAAACCGGCCCGCACACCCTCTCGTTCAATGTTCAAAACCTGTTTGACAAACGTTATGCCATGGAGGTGAAAAAGGATACCCATAAGAAATATTATTCCGCCGCCAGTCCGCAGGCCTACATGCTGACTTACAGCTACGCCTTGTGAGGGGGGATCCAATGAACGCAAGCATCTATCCCACGACCCTCGCCCTGGCGGCCTCTCTCCTGACGTCAACTGCGTACCTGGCCGCCCAGACCGCATCCGGGCCGGGGACCGAGCGAACCGCAAGGCAGCAAAAACAACATCAGCAACATCGCCGCGGCCCGAAAAAGTTTATGCTGTCAAATGGAGAAGGGGCGGTGATAAAGGTCTGGAAGCCGGACCTGACTCCCCTGCCGCTGCAGGTGGAGCAAGGCAGCATCACCCTGCCCCGCACCGGTGTCGATAACTACCACGCACTGGTCGTTGAGAAGGACTGGGGTGATCTGAAAGAGGCACTCATCCGCTATGAGTAGATGCACGGCAAACCCAGTGGTCACAGCACCAGTGAACTGACCGCGGCCGAGAAGACCGCCTTCGAGATAGTTCCGGATCCTGTACCGCGGGAGCATCAGCACTACCTCTCCGACCAGACCTGGAACTTTTCCCTGCGCTTCAAGGGTGCACCGGCAGTCGGCATCCCCGTAACCCTCACCGCCAGCCACGGAACCAAAGTAGATTCCATCAGCGATAGCAGAGGCAGGGTCAGTCTGCACATCCCGGACGACTTCCCCGGTTTGAAGGCAGGAGAGCGGGACTGACGCACTGCCGAGTTCGGCATCAGCGCCGAATTGACCAATGCCGAAGTCACCTATCAGACCCTGCTCAGCGCGGAGTACCGGGTCAACCCCAGCCACTGGCAATCCTTCGGGCTGGGTGCGACCGTCACCGGCATCGGTATGCTGGCGGGATTGTTCATCGGCCGCATCGGGCGCACTGATTCAAGGAGGAAGAGCTGATGAATCCGATAAAGAATCTCTCCGTCATCCGCAAACTGGTTCAGATCAGCGCCTTTGTCTTTTTCGTGAACGGCGGCACCCTGACCGGCTACTACCTGGCGGACAAGGTCTCCGGCGCCCTGCCCGCCCTGAGCTGTGCCTATGACAAGCAGGGTGCTGATCTCTGCACCCTGATACCTTTTCAGCATCAGATGGACCACCGCCTCGGTGAGACTATCGCCAGTGGCGGTAATCTGATGATGGGCCTGATGCCCAGCCTGATCACCCTGGGGACCTTCCTGCTCCTGTTCGTCTTTCTGAACAAGGCCTTCTGCGGCTGGATCTGTCCGTTGGGAAGTTTTCAGGAACTGCTGCACATCATTGGCCAGAAGCTGGGGCTGCGGCGGCGGGAATCCCTGGAGCGGGGACTGGTGGAGCGCATTCGACCGGTAAAATGGTTGATCCTCATACTGCTGGTGTTTGGATTTCCCCTGATGACCGGTATCGGCTGGCTCAATCACGACCTGGGAGACCCTTTCTGCCGAATCTGCCCCAGCCGCATCCTGACCACCCTGGCCACCGGCGACAGCACTCAGCTCTACCTGGACAACGCCAACACCACCACCCTGGTGCTCTCGCTGATCGCGGATTTTCTGTTCGGTCTCATGATCGCCCTGGCGCTGACCCTGCGCCAGCCTTTCTGCCGCATCTGCCCGATGCTGGCCCTGCACGCGGTGTTCCGCAAGCTGGGACTGTTGCGCCTGGTAAAGAATGCCAAGCCCCGCTGTGAGAAATGCGGGCTCTGTGCCAAGGCCTGCCCCATGGATATCACTGAGATCCATACCGACATGCAGAGGCGCGACGTGACCTTCGAGGACTGCACCCTGTGCGGCCGTTGTGTGGAATTCTGCCCGGACAAGGACGTGTTGCAGCTGAAATACGCCATGGTGCCGGTGTTTTCCGCCGACCCGGCCTATTTCAAACAGCGGAAAAAGGCCCAGCGCAACTGGGAACAGGCCAATCTCCCTGCAATGCTGAAAGGCGACGCTGCGTTACCGAAGGCAAAGCAGCCATGATGCCCCTGGATCCTGTTTCGCTCAGCTTCGGCGCCGCGCTGCTGCTGGGTCTGAGCTTCGGCTCCGGCCCCTGCAACATCGCCTGCCTGCCCTATCTGGGCCCGGTATTCATGACCAGCAACGAGGGCGTTCGGGGTTCCTGGCGCACCCTGCTCCCCTTCTCCCTGGGAAGGCTGACCGGCTACGCCCTGCTCGGCACCGCTGCCGGTGCGGCCGGACTCTTTGTCCAGGACTGGATTGCCGGCCCCTGGGTTCGCTGGCTGCTGGGGGGCGCCACTATCCTGGTGGCCCTGTCCATTCTCCGGCGACAACGCTGCACGGCTGCCACCCATAGGCAGGCGCAGGGCAAGAGAAGCATTGCGGTTCCAATCCCCGGCAATCCTGATCATCCCAAGGTCATGCTGCCGGGGGGGCTCTTTCGGATGGGTACCGGGATGGCACTCAACCCCTGCGCCCCCCTGACCACGGTGATACTCGCGGCGGCGAGCACTGCCAGCGCCCTGGCCGGGCTCTCCCGGGGCCTGGGCTTCGGCCTGGGGGCGGTGATCCTGCCCACGTTGATCTTCGCCCTGGGGGTTGCCCACTTTGGCGCTCAGGTCCGCAAACACCTGGGACAATGGCGCCGCACCCTGGAAAACGCCAGCGTGGGTTTGCTGCTGCTGCTTGGCGCAGGAACCGCCCTGGGATGGATTGCACCATGAATATCATCGAACTGCTGAACAAAGGCGGACCCGTGATCTGGGTCCTTGCCGCTTACTCTTCCATTGGCCTGGCCATCGTCCTGGAACGTTACCTGCTGTTTATTAGGCTGCGCCGCCTGCCAAAGAACCTGCTCCCGCAGCTAAACCATCTGCTCGATCAACCCGATGCAGAAGAGAGGGTCGCCAAGTTGAAAGGCCCTGAGGCCCATGTCATCCAAGCGATGGTAGAGGCCGACCGACAGGGTGTGAAGGATCTTCAGAGCGTCGGAGACCGGGTCTGCGCCCAGGAGCAACAACGCATGGAGTTCGGATTACCCACCCTCGGTGTGCTGGGGAACACAGCCCCCTTGCTGGGCCTGCTGGGCACCATTTCCGGCATGATCAAGGCCTTTATGGTGATCGAGGAGGCAGGAGGCAAAGTGGATGCCCAGGCACTGGCTGGCGGTATCTGGGAGGCAATGATCACAACCGGCGTGGGCCTGGCCGTTGCCATCCCGCTGGTGATACTGCTCCACTTCCTGGAGGGTGCGGTGGAGCGCCGCCGGCAGTCCATGCAGTGCTGCAGCGCACTGCTGCTGGAACGTCGATCAAGAAACTGTCTGCCGGACGAGTCCGAACAACAACCCCAGCGCTGGGAGAAGGTGACCGATGGGCTCTGAACGGCGGCGACGCGCCGGATCCATACTCAATCTGACACCGCTGATCGATATTGTCTTCCTGCTGCTGGTCTTCTTCATGCTGACCTCTCATTTTATCCAAGAACAGGCAATCGATATCGACCTGCCGAAGGCGAAGAGCGGAAACGAGGCAATCGAAAAGGAGTTTGTCGAGGTCATTGTAAGCCCGGACGGCGAACTTCTGATCGATGGCAGAAAGGTTCAACTGGAACATCTCGAAGAGACCCTCAAAGGGGCCCTGCATGCACCTGGCGCTAAGTACGTGCGCCTGCGGGGTGACCATGAGTCCCGGTTGGGCCTGGCTGTAACAGTGATCGATGCCGCGCGTACTGCCGGTGCCGAATCACTGGACATACTCACCCGCCAGCCATGACGCACACCAGAGCGGGCTGGTGGTTGCTGGCCATCATACTGTCAGTGATGATCCATGGCCTGCTGTTTGTCACGCTCAACAAGCGCAAGCTCATTGCCTCTCCCTTAGAGAACCACCCAATCGAACTGACACAAGTCCGCCTCACTTTCCTGCAGCCATCCCCTACTGAGCCCGAGCCCGAGCCCGAGCCCGAGCCCGAACCTGAGCCCGAACCCGAACCCGAACCTAAACCTGAGCCGGTTCCAAAATCTAAGCCTAAACCAAAACCAAAGCCCAAACAAAAGTCGAAACCGATAGCCAAACCGGTGTCGCCACCTGCTGCGCCAACCCCCGCCCAGGAGCCACCTGTCAATCCGGTGAGCACAGCGGAACTCAGAGAGCTGTATCTCGTCTCTTTGCCGGCGCGCATCGAGCAACGCAAATCCTATCCCAAGATGGCGCGGCGGCGGGCCATCGAAGGAAAAGTCAGGGTTTCGTTCACCGTGGACTGCGACGGCTCCATCGATAAAGTCGATATCCAGCGAGGGCATAAGCTGTTCAAGCGTTCAGCGGCTCAAGCCATCGATCTGGCCCAGCCCTTTCCGCAACCGCCAGCAGAGGTTACCTGTCCGCTGCAAGTCAACTACGCCATGGCCTTTGAATTGCAATGAATGCCGGGGATAGAGGGGTTATGCGATAAGCGGAGCATAACTGACTGACAAAATGGCATTGGCTAGTCACCAAAATATTCAATGGTGGTGTTCTACCTCAAACAAACGGTCAATAAAGAGTCACCCGGAAGTTGTCAGGAACTATAATTTATATATGAATCCAGGGGTTTGTGCTGATTGACAGCATAACAGCGGGAGGTAAGCAACAGGAGGTGGCAGATGAAACAGCGAATGAGATTACTTTTGATGCTCGCAGGGGCAGCAGTATTGGCCTTGAGCAGCATCGCCCTTGCCGAACAGGATAGCATTGGCATGCTCGAGTTCCAGAAACAGTGTGCCGCGTGCCATGGCATGGATGGGAAAGGAACAGGTCCGTTTCTTGAATTTCTAAAGCAAACGCCCTCGGATCTGACAATGCTGAGTAAGAAAAATGAGGGGGTGTTTCCCTACAAGCAGGTCTACCAATGGATTGAAGACCCGCAAAGAGTAAGGGCCCATGGCACATCTGAAATGCCGATCTGGGGCGATCGATATAATTCGGAAGTGATAGAGAAATATGGCCCTTATGACACAGGCATTGGGGCCGCAAAGGAGGTACAAGCCCGAATACTCGAACTGGTGTTTTTCCTGGCGACTATTCAGGAATAACACTTTCGACAAGAGGCTGTTCCGGTGTCCAGGGACAGCGCCTGATCGACCTACCGGAGGGGCTTTATTAAGTCCCGAATGATAGGCAGCGTGAGCAGTCGGCGCTGCCAAGGGGCAGCTGGGACCAATTCCATAGCCAGGATACTTCGAAGAAACTGCCAGATATTTACCGAAGATCTCCCTCGACCTCCACCCTTTGAACACGCCTGGATATCGCGGTAACAATCTCGTAGTTTATAGTTCCCAGCTTTGCGGCCAACTCGTCTGCCGTCACCTCTTCACTACCCTGTCTGCCGATGATAACGACCTCTTCGCCTGGTTCGATCTGACCACGCAATAACGTCACATCTATGAGTGTTTGATCCATGGTGATGCGGCCGACCTGGGGGCAGCGCACACCGCGGACCAACATATCGATATTGCTAGACAGGTTTCTACTCAGACCATCGCCATAGCCGACGGGCAGGGTGGCAATGAGGGAAGGCCGCTCAGTGTGGAAGGCATGGCCATAACTTAGCCCGGTTCCCGCAGGCACTTCCTTGAGAAAGGTAATCTCGGATTTCCACTCCAATACCGGCCTCAACTGGTTGACGATCGGATTGTGTATCTCCCAGGAGGGGCGCAGTCCATAGATCGCAATTCCGGGCCTTACCGCCTCGAAATAGGATTCCGGCAGATCGAGAATGGCTGCACTGTTAGCCATGTGGTGTATTTCTATTCCCCAATCCCCTGCTGCATCTATTACAGCTTTGAAATTTTTTATCTGTTCTCCGGAGATGGACTTGTCTGCCATGTCGGCACAGGGGAAGTGGCTCATGAGCGCACCGACTCTCAGTGAGGGGAGGGCGCGGCATTTCTCGAGAAAGGAAGGGACCTCTTCCGGCTTAATGCCAATACGCCCCATACCGGTATCCACTGCCAGGTGCACCACAACGGACTTACCGGCTTTTTCCGCCTCGCGGGACAATGCCTGGATCATTTCGACTGAGCACACTACGGGTTCGCAACCAAGGTTGACGATCTGCTCGCTGTGGACGGGCAGAGTCGCGGATAGCAACAGATATTTTGCGTTTATACCGACATCGATCAACTCGGCCGCCTCGCTCACATGTGCCACACACAGGTTGTCATAGCCTTTACCGACCAGATGTCGACCAACGATCTCTATCCCGTGACCATAGGCATTGGCCTTGATCGCAGGCCACATAGGCCTCGCTCCAACCAGTTTCTGGAGTATTCCCAGATTGTGCGTAAGGCGGTCCAGATGGATATAGGCCTTAGTCAAGGAATCATCATCCTTCAGAGGGTATTTCTTCACAGTTCACTACCTGCGCGAAGTGATCGCTGTCAGTATGCTGGTGCTGCGGAAAAATGTCCAAGGCCGCATGGGTAGTGGCCTCTGCCACCGGCAATCGCACCGAGAACCGGAAGATCCGAGGGACCAATGCGGGATATCAGTTTGCATAATATGGATCAGTGCTCGACGCCAACACCGGATCTTTCTTTCTGATTATTATATGTTTTCGCTGCATTTTTCTCTTCAACCCGAATCCTCCGGGCCACCTAGTGTACCTCGTCACTAATCCTGTAACGTTCAGCGAGCCAGGAAGCGCTTAGCCACAAGACATGCCTCGCAGGGAATGGCCGATCCCTTTCCAAGAGGCATAACACAGCGGATGAGCGCTGCCTGACTCGCCCGAAGGGAGCGCGCCTATGCCGCCATTGCGGCGTTGCGCTCCTGGTAAAGGGCGAGCCATTCACGGCGGAGCGCGCCTTGCACTGCCGGCATAGGCGCGCTCTGAATGTCACAGGATTAGTGACGAGGTACACTAGAAAAAGACAAGCGCAACCCACCCCCGGGAGTTTCGTTGGGATAGATATCGATTGGAGAATACAGTGGCTGTCAACGACCGGAAAAAATCCAGTCGTGTTCGAGTATAATTCCTCTGCTTCTGCGGTGCAGGGCACGTTGAATCAGCTGTTGAGAAGCGACATCTTGCCACCATCTGTCCGCTGCGAATCAAGGGAACCCGCTGTCGACAAGGTCCTTGGGCACAATGCCTTGGGTATAAAGCCAGCTAATGAACATACAAGTCAGTGAACTGATCGCTAGATATCTGGAACATCTGGGTATCGAATACATCTTCGGCATGCCCGGCGCCCACATCCTGCCGATCTATGATGCCCTCTATGATTCGGAAATCCAGGCCGTCCTGGCCAAACACGAGCAAGGCGCTGCCTTTATGGCAGGAGGATACGCAAGATCATCGGGAAAGATTTCGGCCTGTATCGCCACAGCGGGGCCTGGTGCCACCAACCTGATCACCGGCATCGCCAATGCCCACGCCGACAAGCAGCCACTTTTGATCATCACCGGCGAAGCGCCAACCTATATCTTCGGCAAGGGCGGCCTGCAGGAAAGCTCTGGTGAGGGTGGCAGCCTCGATCAGGTAGAACTGTTCAAAAACATTACTCGATACAGCAAAAGAGTGGAAAGAGCCGACTACCTGCCCCAGATACTGACCCAGGTGACCAGGGCACTGCTCTCCCCCACTCCGGGACCGGTACTGCTGAGTATCCCGTTCAATGTACAACAGGAGTTGATCGATGAATCCATACTTGAACAGCTCAGAATCCAACCGCCCACAACTCCTGCCACCCAGAGCGCAAGGGTTCTGGAACGACTGTCGGAGCTTATCCTGAATGCCGAACAACCTGTCATTGTCGCCGGTTACGGTTGCATTCGTTCCGGCGCACAGAGGGTCGTTGCGAAACTCAGTGATCTTATGCAGATACCGGTCACCTCCAGCCTTAAGGGCAAGGGTGTCGTCAGTGAACAATCCACGTTATCCCTTGGCAGCCTGGGTGTCACCTCCAGTGGTCACGCCTACCGGTTCATTGCGGAGAAAGCCGACCTGCTGCTCTTCCTCGGTGCCGGATTCAACGAACGGACGAGCTATATGTGGGACCAGTCGCTGCTGGAAGGAAAACAGATTGTTCAGATCGACAATGACCCCAACCAGTTGGAAAAGGTCTTTGATGCTGAGATCGCGATCTGCAGTGACATAAAAACATTGCTCTCCGATTTACTTCAGCGTATTCGGGCGCAGTTCCCGAGGGAAGGCGACAGATCCGGAGAGCTAAGGAAGATAGAGCACCTGAAAAGACCGTCGAACGGCGACTACGCAATCTTCAGGTCTGGGTTTTCTCTGGCCGAGGCATTCTTCAAGAAACTTGAGATGCATTTCCCGACCAACGCTGCCGTATTTGATGACAATATTATATTCGCACAGAACTTTTTCAGCGTTTCAAAAGATAACCACTACTACCCTAACTCCGGGATCTCCTCCCTGGGCCATGCCATCCCTGCAGCCATCGGCGCGCAGTTCTTCAAAGACAGACCAACCTTCGCAATACTCGGTGATGGCGGCTTCCAGATGTGCTGTATGGAGATCATGACAGCGGTCAATTACGCAAAGCCACTGAATATTGTGATGTTCAACAACGGCACAATGGGCTTGATACGCAAGAATCAGCAGCAACTCTACCAGGGTCGCTTCATCAATTGCGATTTCATCAATCCGGACTACAGCGACCTTGCACGTTCTTTTGGCATCAACTACAAGAAGGTGACGACTTTCGCCGACCTCGACGATCTGTTTGAGCACTATGACCTGAAGCAGGCGATCAATCTTGTCGATATCCCAATCGACAAGGACACTTATCCGAACTACTCGTCCAAGCGGTAGCCCTGGAGTTTCGGATACCATGGCGGCCATTAAGCAGCAAGCGCTCGCTGAGTTTTTTGATCGTTACGGCAGGCGCCGGGGTATCTCCACACTCGTCGAGCGCTGGCGGCGAGCTAAAACTGAGCAATCCGCCGAAGAGATCGGAAATGCACTGGTCGAGCTTTATGAATCGGCAACCTCGTTTGTCGAGGAAGAGCTGGATAAATCAGGATACCCGGAAGCCACTCTTGAACTCTACCATCGACTGTTTCGCGAGCTGGAATCACAGATGGCGTATACCAGCAGTAAAAAACGCCATGATTTCGTGGTCGTTATACCGGTAGCCGATCGACCAAAACAATTGGAAAACTGCCTCAACAGCCTGCTTCAGCTGTGCCAAAAATTTAATTACGGTGGCATGTTGAACGGGAAATACGGCAAGGTGAGCGTGCTGGTTGCAGACGACAGCAAGAACCCTGAAAACATCAGCCATCACAAGAAGATATCTGAGTTTTTCTGTCGGCAAGGACTGAAAACACGGTATTTCGGCCAGGCGGAGCAACTGCGACAGCTGGATCGTTTAACCGAGCAACGGAAAGACAAACTGCATCGTATCATCGGCAATAATCCAGCCACGATTTTCTATCACAAGGGCGCCTCGATCACCCGCAACATCAGCTACCTGAAACTCAAGCAGCTGACAGGGGACAATGACCACCGGCTCTTCTGGTTTATTGACAGCGACCAGGAGTTCCGGAGCAACAGCGGGAATGACGATAGAAATGTCTACGTCATTAACTATTTTCATCGCCTCAATCAGATCTTCTCGACCACGGAAACTCTCGTCTTGACAGGCAAGGTCGTCGGTGACCCACCGGTTTCTCCCGCGGTGATGGCGGGTAATTTGCTGGAAGACGTAATCGGCTTCCTCTCCGACTTGGCAAAACAGGATCCGCGGCAGGCCTGCCAGTTTCACGGCCGGGGGATACAGAAGGCCGATGACGCCTCTTACCATGACATGGCCGATCTGTTCGGGTTTAAACCGGCAACCAGCTCGTCACACTACCACTGCAGACTCAACGCTCCCCACGACCACGCAGCTTGCTTTGCCGGGTTTTCGGAAAAATTGAACCGCTTTTTTGATGGCGAACACCCTACCCGCTGGACCTCTTACGAATATGAACATTTCCCTTCCAGCATAGAACCGGCAAGAACCGTTTACACCGGAAACTATGTTTTCAGGCCCGAAGCACTGCAGTACTTTATTCCTTTTGCCAGGCTGAAGTTGCGTATGGCTGGCCCGGTACTGGGTCGCATCCTGCAATCGGAGAAGGGCCGGAAGTTCGTTTCCGCCAACCTCCCGATGTTGCATAAGCGCACTGTCGATACCATCGGCCAGTCGGAGTTCAGACCCGGCATCGACAGGGAAAACGACCGCATAGACCTGTCTGGGGAGTTCGAACGCCAGTTCTATGGCGACGTGATGCTCTTTACCATTGAAAGCCTGACCAAACAGGGATACCCGCTTGAGACCGTATCCGAGCAGCGTGTAAGAGAAACCCTGACCAGGGTAGAGGCCGGGTTGCAGCGGAAATACAGCGATACGCATGCCCAGATACAGGGGAGGATCGAGGATTTTAAGTCATGTTTTAGCGATCCGAAAAACTGGTGGTGCCAAACTCCTGACAGCCAACCCGCAAACGCGAACTTTCGGCGCTTCATCACCAATATGGAGCTCAACTTCGGTAAAGTATCGCCGGCTCACCGCATGATTCAATCGGATAGTCACAGGAACAGGCGTTGCAGCGAGATCCTCGATGCCATCATGAAACTGCCGCAAGACAGGGCCATCTGGCAGGAAACACTCTCCACCGGCCCTTGAGAAAACCCTACGGCCCCAGGCAAGTCAATGAACGTATTCATACTCAACGCTGGAAGGTGTGGTTCGACAACCTTTATCCAGGCCTGTCAACATGTATCCAACTACACCGCACTGCATGAGTCGCGTTCGACGCTTACCGGAATACAGCGACTTGCTTATCCCGCTGATCACATCGAAGCGGACAACCGATTGGGCTGGATGCTCGGGCGCCTCGATCGCCAGTTTGGAAATAACGCCTTCTATATTCATCTGTCGAGAGACCGGCATGAGTCGGCAGCAAGTTTTGGGCGGCGCGCAGAATTTGGCATCATGAAGACGTACCGGGAAGGCATCCTACAGGGAGGTGAGCAGCAAAGCACGCAGGACATTGCGTTAGACTACCTGGATACGATTGAGTCAAATATCACCCTTTTTCTTAAAGACAAAACGCGCCGGATGGATTTCCGCCTGGAGAGTGCCACGACCGATTTCCCGCGCTTCTGGCAGCTAATTGGTGCAAAAGGAGACCTGGGAAAGGCGCTTGACGAGTGGGCGACCTGTTACAACGCGTCCCCAAAATAGTCGCTGGCCGCGCGGCTCATTGAAGTTAACTTATCCTGTTGATGGTCAAAATCGAACAGCCCCGCGAAGTTTCATGGTATTCCTGGGTCGCATCCGGGTACCCGGTCTGCCACAAGGCCAGGATCTCCTGCTCATCCGGCCTGGCTGCATCGTCCAGAAAAATCCTGCACCCGTATGAAAGCCTTGAGTAGAGTACCGGCAGTGCCGGATAGCGGGAGTTTTTCTGGATAAACCCGGACGGCCCGTCGACGATCAGCATATCGACCGGCTGTTCAGGGATATCCTGCGCCGTGTACCAGACGTAATCGACCCCATTGAGCATGACCTTCTGCAGAGGCGCATGGATGACAGAGGCACGCCGGCCAAGCCGGTAACGATCAATATAGGTTTGCGTATTCGCAGCATACTCCGCCCCGTCTTCGAGACTGACAACCCGGCCGTGTCCATTCATTTGACAACAACGCGCCAGCATCAGGGTAGTCAGACCGCTGCCACATTCCAGGATAAGTGAAGGCCCGGCCCGGAGACAGTAATCGACAATGAGCTGCAGAAAATCGGCTCCCGCGGACCAGTCAGGAGTATAGGGTATCCCCTCCTTCAAGTTCAGTTGCTCCTGCAAAGCCAGGTAATCTTCCAAATCTGTCCTCACCAGTAGTTCAAACTTCGTGAAAACAACCACAGTGTACCGTCTGATTCTGGATTTGTGGCAACCTTTGATCGGACCACTCAACCCTGCGGGAGCCGAAGAGATTGACCCACCCTGATACGGTGCCTGCTCTGGAGATTGTTGAGTCTAACCAATTCTCGCACACTGATACGATAGCGCAGCGCTATAGCCGACAGTGTATCCCCGCTTTTTACTTTATAGAAGGTATCGGGAATTTGTGCCTTATAGCCTTGAGTAGCAGCAAGACGTGCCAGCTGAGTCCTAACATCAGCCATACGCTGATCAGAGGGCAGCTTAAGAAAGTAGCCCTTTGGTATGTGTTTACTGCCATTCCAGACCGAATATTGAAGCGCAGGATTCAACTGCTTTAATACCTCCTCATCCACAGAAAGACTCTCTGCTACAACCTTTGCCTCCATAAAAGCCGGTATCTCGGCAAGATGATAATCTTCAGGGCCAGAGCGCTTCACCGTTCCTAGATAGGATTTGGTATTTTTTGCAATATCGGCTACTGCAAGAAAAGCCGCATAGAAGTTTCGTGACGCAAATCCGAAGCGGCGCCCCCGGTACTTCTGAACAATGACTCCAATATCCTCAGTACCTGTTTCCCTTACCGCGCGTCGAACCCTGGACACCCCACTGTTGTAGGCAGTAATCGCCAGCGGCCAGCTGTTCAGAGCCTCGTAATACTGCTTAAGCAGCGCAGCAGCGGCTTCAGTCGATCTGAGCGGATCTAGACGTTCGTCCACTACATGATCAATCTGAAGAAATTTTGTTCCGGTTCGTCGCGTAAACTGCCAAAGACCCACTGCGCCGGCCGGAGAGCGTACTTTTGGATTGTAGGAGGATTCGATATGCGGAATAACCGCAAGTTCGTGCGGCAATCCGGTATTGCTCAACGTTTCGAGTATCTCTTTCTCCCAGGCTCCCGAATGAATGACCCCGCTGCGAAGTCGGTCTGCCTGACCGCGTTGAAACCGCAGATCCTTCGCCGCGGTACTCAGCCTTTCACTACCAGCCGATGCCCCCCAGAGTTCAAACACCTTTTTTTCATCGTCGTTGAGGCCCTTTCGCTTACCTGCGGCCAGCGCCTTCAATGCTGTACGATAGCGCTGAATCGCTTTTTCAATCTCCTTTTTCTGTTGTCGTGGATTGCTGTAAGTCTTAAATTTTAACGCTTGGTAGACGATATTCAGATTGCGACTGTCGTGGATATAACCGGCATTTGAATCGACTTCGGTATACACACGCACCCAGAAAGCGACGGCCGGCCGCAATGTATCGGGCAATGGAAACAACTCGCTGTCAGCTGCTTCGACAGTTGCGATTATCAGCGCTAGAAGCAGGCCAGTTGAAATAGACAGTCGTCTCATGTGTGATTAGTGACTATGCCGCCTTTGGTCGGTGTACTTTCATTTGTGTACGGCAGGCACACGGCGCTCAGTGTGCCTTGTCCTGAGAAAAAATGCCCTCCGTCGATGGATATCCGCATAGTGTTAACGGGCCCTAGTGCGCCGTCACTTGGCGCTGATGTGCAAGGCTACAAAAAGCCCCCCGTAAACGGAGGGCTTTCTTCATTCTAACGACTAGCAGGCATCGGCTCCACCATTAGTTGCCGGTGCGACCGGAAACTCCCTTGGTGCCACGAGCGATCTCTTTCCTCTTGCCCTTCGGGCGCAGCGAACGGGAGGCTTCTCCAGCCTTCCACATTTCCGAGTCGTGGATGGCGCCCAAGTTCCTTGTCGAGACGCTCCTTGTAGTTTTTCGCGCCACAAATACGCAGCACGCGCTTGGCTTCGTCCTTGTTCTTAACGGCCTTGTAGAGGTCTCGGAAGACAGGAAGGGTGGCCTTCTTAAACTTGGGAGCCCAATCGAGTGCACCGCGCTGCGCCGTGGCCGAGCAGTTTGAGAACATCCAGTCCATCCCGTTCTCGTCGACCAGGCGAATCAGGCTCTGGGTCAGCTCCTCTACGGTTTCGTTGAAGGCTTCAGACGGGCTGTGGCCATTTTTGCGGAGCACATCATACTGTGCTTCCATGACGCCCGCCAGCGCACCCATCAGGATTCCGCGCTCGCCAACAAGATCGGAGGTGACTTCCTTCTCGAAGGTGGTCGGGAACAGGTAGCCGGAGCCAATACCGATACCCAGCGCCATGCAGCGCTCCTCGGCCCGGCCGGTGAAGTCCTGATGGACAGCAAAGCTGGAGTTGATGCCCGCACCGCTCAGGAAGTTGCGGCGGACATTCAGGCCGGAGCCTTTCGGGGCGACAAGGATGACGTCTACGTTTTCCGGTGGAACCACCTTGGTCAGGTCGTTGTAGACGATGGAGAATCCATGCGAGAAGTAAAGGGCGTCACCTTCCTTGAGATTGCGCTTGACCTGCGGCCAGCAGATTTTCTGCGCGGCATCGGAGAGCAGATATTGGATAACGGTGCCTTTCTCGACCGCTTCCTCGATTTCGAAGAGGGTTTCGCCGGGTACGAAACCATCCTTCTTGGCGCGGTTCCAGTCCTGCATGAACTTTTTCGACTGGCCGACGATCACATTGAAACCGTTGTCGCGCAGGTTGAGTGCCTGGGCCGGGCCTTGCACGCCATAGCCGATAATCGCGATGGTTTCTTTCTTCAGCACCTTGCGGGCTTTCGCCAGGCTGAACTCTTTGCGGGTTACGACGGTTTCCTTCACACCGCCAAAGTCGATGATTGCCACGGTAACTTCTCCTTACTGGTTAGGTTAAGTTCATGCCCCTGCATGAAATGCCACATTGTTAAACGCTTCGTGTCCAAGCGTCAATCCGCTTTCCCTGTAAATCCCCGATATTTCCGGCGCTTGGAAACGCAGAGTAACTGAGTTCAACGAAAAACCCCCTCCCTATATATTCAAAACTCCGCTAAAAAAAAGTGACAGTTTCGCCAAAAAAGCGGCGTGCCCGTTTGGATCCACGCCTGGGGTATATAAACGGAGGCTGATGAGCGGAAAATGAGAAAATCGGCTTTGCAATTGGAATCATCAGACAAAACATCCTGACTTTTAGCCTGAAAGTTCCCGCCTGGTAGCGCACCAGCATTGCCCGGATAAGGGAGAATGCTGTTGTTTGCGCACGATTTTGATGCATACTAACGAACCATAGGTGTATCCGTGTATCAACCCACGCCAGCGAAAAACGGGCTCCTTCCCGGCTGTAATGTGGGGTTTTCAAAGGAATGTACCTACGCCACATGCAGTGGTCTATTTTTTGCACATCTTTAAAGAAGCAAATTGCAGGAAGCGAGTACACAAACGCTCCCCATCAGGAAACAACGGAAATGAAATGTAAAATCGACAGCCTGGTACAGGAATCTGTGGTCACAGTAGACCATTCGGAGACCGTACAGCAAGGCGTAAGCTTGATGGCGGAAAAGAACGCCGGTTCGCTGGTAGTCACCGCAGCAGGCGAGGTCATAGGTCTGTTCACCGAGCGTGACCTGGTCTCCAGGGTGGTTGGAGCGGGAAAAGAGGCCTCCACCCTCACGCTGGGAGATGTCTGCACCCGCGACCTGGTTTCCATCTCCAGCGACAGCAGCTGCCAGGACGCTATTCGAAAGATGAACAGCAACGCATGCCGACGGCTGGTGGTCTACCGCGGCAGCCGTTTTCTCGGTCTGATCAACCTGCAGGATGTGGCTAACGCACTGGCGGAAAAAAGCAAAGGAAATAATCTGCTGATCAACTGCGTCAGCGGCGTCACGCTGGCTGCGGCTATCGCCATGATTGCCCTGCTACTCTATAATTTTCCGAAGATGCTTCAACTGGCGGACGCGCTCGGCCGCTAACCGACATTTTCATCTCGACTAGCGGTCCGGGTGTGTTTCCGCCGGCACTGAAAAATTCCTGGTCAGATGCGGGCGATCTACTCTCCGATATGCTAGTGCGGGAACTACCCGACCTGCACACGCTCTTTGCGCTGCTGACCATTGCATTGGCCGTATTCAGGGAAACAGCCCTCTGGAGGAGAATTTACATACTGCAAATGGTCATGAGTGAAATCCCGCCTGCTTCTGACCGAACCAGGTCAATCGACTATTTTTTGAGCGGATGATCGTCGGGCAACTGTTTTGAAATCCAGATCGCGAGTTTGTGCCTCATACCCGGATCGCCCATCTGCTCTTTCGCTAACGGTTGAATCAGCTTGTCGTGGACCAGCAGCCTGTAGACATATTCAACCTTCAACTGCTGTGCGTCGGTCTTTTCGAACTCAGCAGCACCCCGTTTTTCGGCATAGATCATACCGACACGAATAGCTTCTCTGAGCAGTTCTTTTTCGTTCTTCAGCTTTTTCATATGGTTTACCCTGTTCTGAAAATTAGATCAGATTACATCAGTTGAAGACAAAAACCACCGGACGTACTTGCTTGAAAACACAGAATGAGAATATCGATTATTTCAGAGTAGCTCCCCCGGTTGAATGACTAAAATACACAAACAATATGAATCGATTGAATATTTTTTATAGCTGCTAACGCAAATAAAGCATACCCCCAATCGAATCAAACGAGAGGCCGTTTGGAGATGCTTCGGTGGCTATGCCAGTGACTTGCGATAGGCGAGAACGGAGTTTGCGGCGAAAATGAGCAACGCCCCACACCACCCGGTAAGTGTCAAAGCCGGGTCTCCCACCAACAGAGGACCACAGAGCGCCGCCATGAATATTCTGCTCGAAGATATGATCGAACCTTCGACGGCAGTCACGAACAGAAAGCCATAGGTCAGCAGATATTGACCGAGAACGCCCACTGCCGAACAGGTAAATAGAAAAAATAATTCGCGCCCGTTCGGCCGGAAAATAGCCTCACTGAACAGTGCGAAGACAAACAGAGATCCGAGGCCGAACATGTAGAAGAGTATGGTCTGTGAATCGTGGTGTCTTCTGCTCAGGTTAAGATAGATTATCGCCAGCGATGCCGTAATACCGGAACAGAGTCCCCATATGTTTTCCCATTTCATACCAATATCACCCGGGGAGATGATCAACCAAATACCAACGAACGCAACCCCAACAATCAGCAGAACAAATGCATCCCGCTGGTCTTTTATGAGAAACCAGGCAAAAAGGGCGACGAAAAGAGGGTACGTCATGTTCAGTATATTGGCCTCTGCCAACGACCCTACTTCCACCGCCTTGTAGAAACAGAACACAGCAATTGTGTTCGTCACGGTGCGCCCTAGGAGCAAATCGTATCTACGGGGGTGTACCCGGCGTCTGCTGATAAGCATGGTTACACAGACAACACAGAATCCCATGAAAAATCTGGAAAATACGAAATAGGGTGTTTCTATCACTACATATAGCTCCGCCCAGCGAATAATGGCGGTGGCAAGATAAAAACAGAATGCTGAGCCGAATACCGCGAGCCACCCGCCGGCCTGTGTGGAAAAAAGGCTTCTCGTGTCAGCAGACATTGTCCCTACATCCCGGTTCGTTCAGCATAAAAAACCGACGCAATATTCAGGCTTACCCAGCCCGTCGTCGGGAAAGAAGATTTGATTAGCGCTTCCCCTACTCCGGTCTCTCTTCGCTTTTTAATTCATCTACTAGTGAGACAATCTCATCGGTTACGGCATTTGTTCCCATAGCACCGCCAAATTCCATAGGGCGAATTCGGTTCTCTTCAAAACCTTGGTAAACGGCGTTCTCAATCAAGCGTGCCGCTTGCGCCAGGGATGGGTTATCTCGCTTGTCCGCGAGGTAGTCCAGCATCAAGGCGCCACTAAGAATCGCAGCCAACGGATTTGCCTTGTCCTGCCCCATGATATCGGGAGCACTCCCGTGTGCGGGCTGAAACAGACCGATCTTGTCTCCAATCTCTCCGCATGCCGCCATACCCATGCCGCCGACCAGTCCACCCGCGAGGTCAGACAGAATGTCTCCAAACATATTTTCTGTGACCAGCACATCGAAATCCCACGGGCGGCGAATAAAATCGAGTGCTTGCGCATCGACATAATTGTAGCCAGTTTGAATATCAGGAAACTCAGGTGCAATTTCATCATAGATTTTTCGGAAGAATGCCATCGACTTGAAAACATTTGCTTTGTCGACACAGGTCAAAATTCCCTTGCCGCCACGCGCTTTGCGTCTCGCCGCGAGTTTAAAACCGAAGCGATGCAGCTTTTCAGTCGTTGTGCGCGTGATCCGCAAAGTATCTCGTACTTCGCTATCGTCGATCACCACACTTCGATTATGGACAGCAGCAGAATAAAAGAGCCCTTCGGTCGACTCTCTCAAGATCACCAGATCGATATTTGCAGCTCTTGGATCAGCGAGACGTTGCGGGGCATTCGGGTAGGCCTTTACCGGTCGTACCCCGGCATATAGCCCATAAATATCACGCAGGCGCAGATGCGGAGAAACCTCTGTGCCGTCGTCACGCCGGATTGTCGGCAGGCCAATTGCTCCCAGCAGGATTGCATCGGCCTCCCCTGCTGCTGCTTCACCGCCTGGCTCGATATCGACACCGGTCTCTTTATAGTATCCTGCGCCTGCCTGAATCTCGCTGTATGCCAGTCGAAATCCACCGGTTACTCCGCTGGCAGCCTCTATCACTGCGAGTGTGGCATCGATGACATCGACTCCAATGCCGTCTCCTTTGATTAAGGTGATTGGTATCGCCTGGTCGGTCATCATGATTGTCCTATTGAGCTATATCAAACCGTAACTACAGGCTGGGGAATTTGAAATCTTTAAGTATGCCTACACCACGGCGAGGAATCATTTCGACGAGGCCTTCCGACTCCAGTTTGAGCAGGGCTTCACCCACGGGGGTGCGGCTCATCCCGAGACGTAGCGCGATGTCAGACGCCGGTGCCTGATAGTCCGGAGATATGAGATTCTCGAGAATCCCCTCCCTCTGACGGTCATAAGCATTATCGACTCGAGACCTATTTTTTAGATTGGCCATATCCATCCCAACCCCCCGCCTCTGAATCATAACGCATAATATAATGTATACATTGTCTCATGCAATATCTAAACGATTTACCAGTTATGCTGCCAGTATTTTCATAGCGAGCCCGTTGCTTCTCGGCATCGCTCAAGCCGGAGCCACGCTTAAAGTTCAGACGTCGACAAAGTCTGGAGGATACTCTATTTATGGGTAAACGCTGGCTGCCTAAGCTCTCAGAATTGACCGGTGGTGAAATTTCTATCGAATTTACACCCGTCAAATCGATCATGCCCCGGAACGAAACACCTGAAGGTATCGCGGTTGAAGTACTAGGGCCCACCTTCCGTTTGTGCGACGCCTCTGCTTTCTCAAATGTCTGCTTCTCCCGTTTCTCTTGATCGGCGGTGTATCGGAGTCGATTTACGCCACGCATTGTCCGGAGCGAGGAATAAATCAGTTTCTCTGAATCTTATGAATACCCGTCAAGTTTTCCTTCTCTGCAACATTTTAACCCACCTTAAATTGGCTCATTGTGCGAACCTGACTGATAATCCGGTAAAATCGAATAACACTGATGAGGAGTCAATAACCAGATGCAATCAGACAATACAACATTACGAAATTTTCTTTCCAAGGACTTGACGGATGTGCTGATCCGTGTGAGCTTGATTGCCTTCGTGGTCTTTATATGCGTGCGGGTATTTGCCCCGTTTATGGGCCTGGTTCTGTGGGCGCTGATTCTCGCTGTCGCACTCTATCCACTGAATCAGCGCCTCGCGAATCGCTTCAGCGGCCGGCAAGGCCGGGCTGCGGCACTTTTGGTGGTGGCAGGCTTACTGCTGATAGGAGTACCTAGCGCGATGCTCGGCAGCTCTTTCGCCAACCATATTCACAATACGTATACCGCTATCGAGAACAATACCATCGAATTCAAGCAGCCTGACCCGGCGGTGGCCGAGTGGCCTGTGGTTGGAAAAAAAATCCACGCCGCCTGGAGCCAGGCGGCGAACAATCTACCTGCATTCCTGAAGAAAAACCAGCCACATATCGAGGGTTTAACAAAATATGTACTATCGTTTGCTGCGAGCACGGCAGGCGGCTTGTTTCTGTTCATCGGTGCTCTGATTGTTGCGGGTATCATGATGGCCTACGGTGAATCCGGGAGCCAGGCGATGCAGCGTATTATATCCCGACTGAGTGGACCGAAAAAGGGACCGCAAGTGTACCGTCTATCGACAGCGACCATCCGCTCGGTAGCCACTGGTGTCATCGGCGTCGCCGTCATCCAGGCCTTGTTGCTCGGCGTGGGTTTTGTCCTGGCCGGTATTCCAGCCGCTGGCGTTCTGGCGGTGATCGTATTGATTCTGGGCATCGCACAAATGCCTGCCGCACTTGTTTCCTTACCGGCTATTGCCTATCTGTGGTGGTCCGGCGATGCCTCCACCGCAAGCAATATCTTTTTCACTGTATACCTGCTGGTTGCGGGAATGGCCGACAATGTACTGAAGCCGCTGCTGCTCGGCCGCGGCGTTGATGCACCAATGCCGGTCATCCTACTTGGTGCCATGGGTGGCATGGTATCCAGTGGCATCATCGGGCTTTTTATTGGCGCCGTCATGTTGGCCGTCGGTTACCAGATATTCATGAGCTGGGTTGACGAAGGGGAAGAAATTGCGACTGCAGAGTCGGAACAGACTGAAGTGACTGTTCAGGCCACAACCGGCGGTGAATAGGCAGTTCCCAGCATTTATCTCCAAGGCCACTGTAACGCGTATAGCGCTGCTATGCGCGGCATACACACTGAACGCCTGCACCATCCTGGGGCCAGACTATAAGGAGCCCGAATTGCCCTGGCTTGACGACTGGCAAACATCTTTGTACGGACAGATCGACACTCCGGAACAGCAATCCAGAGTCGATCTACACTTCTGGTGGCGGCTGTTCAACGATGCCGCTCTGAACCGGCTGATCGAGATTGCCAGACAGGAGAACCATTCCCTGCGTATCGCTGGCCTGCGAATCATGGAAAGCAGGGCCCAGTTGGGTATCGCCGGCAGTAACCTATATCCGCAGTTACAACAACTCGGCGGAGCGATTGACTATGTTAATACACACCGGCGCGGCGGTTCGCTGCCAAACGGTGAACAAAATTTGATTAACTACCAGGCTGGTTTCAATCTGGGTTGGGAGCTGGATTTCTGGGGCCGTTTCAGACGCAGCATCGAATCTGCCGATGCCGCCTTCTTCGCCTCAATTGCGAATCAGCAGAATGTCCAGGCACTGCTCAGTGCCCAGGTAGCCGACCTGTACTTCGCCTACCGCACCACCGAACTGCGAATTCACATTGCCCGGGAAAACGCGGCGATTCAGAAACGCAGTTACGAAATCACCGAGCGCATCTTCAAGAGTGGCGAGCAGTCAGAGCTCGATCTGCAGCAGGCCAAAACCCAATACTTGTCAACCCTGGCGACTATACCCGATCTGCAGATCACCCTGATTAAAACCCGCAACGCGTTATGCACCTTGTTGGGTCGCCCCCCGGTAGATCTGCCGGAATTGACTGGACAGACCAAGGAACTTCTAGACATCGAACCTCTGGTCATCCGGGATATACCAGCTCGGCTGCTGATGCGCCGACCTGACGTCCGAGCCGCTGCCTGGGAAGTAGCCGCGCAGTCGGCACAAATTGGCATTGCCGAGGCTGATTATTACCCATCGATCTCCCTGTCAGGCAGCATTGGATGGTCTGGTTACTCCAACAGCAACAGAGCGGATACCAACAGCCTGGCAGTGGGACCGGGAGTTACCTGGAACATCTTCGACTATGGCCGCATCGCGAACAATGTGCGGGTGCAGGATGCCCGTTTACAGCAATTAATCGAGCAATATCAGGATGTTGTTTTGCAGGCTACGCGGGACATCGACGATGCTGCGATCAGTGTGGTGAAAACAGCAGAACAGAAGAAGGTACTGCGCGAATCCGTGTTAGCAGCGCGGCGGTCTCTGCAACTTGCTAACACGCGCTACCGGGAAGGCTACGCCGATTTTCAGCGGGTTCTCGATGCGCAGCGGTCGTTGTTTTCCCAGGAGGAGCGAGAGCTGATTAACCAGGGGAGTCAAATCAGTTCCGTAGTTGCCCTCTACAAGGCCCTCGGCGGAGGCTGGACCGACGTGTCTGTGCAGAACTTGGTGCCCGAAACAGTACGCTACACCATGCGGGAGCGCAGCGACTGGGGCTCGTTGCTCGACGAACATCTGCCGGCCGGTTCGACCAACCCGCCACCAACTTCTGAGACTTTACCGCATGAGTGATCAAAAGCTGCCGCCTGGGGACAATATAGCCGAATCCCCAGAATACACGTCACCAACGGAAGAAGCCGCAACTGCCTCCGTCAGAAAAGGAGCTTCCATCATAGGGCTGTTAATTCTGCTCAGCCTTAGCTGGTATCTGCTCGCCGATCGTTTCACGCCCTTCACAACCCAGGCGCGGGTGCAAGGCTATGTGGTTGGCGTGGCACCCAAAGTGGCGGGCGTTGTAACTCAGGTATGGGTCAAAAACAATCAAGGGGTTGAGGCGGGTCAGCCCTTATTTGAGGTTGACCCTTCCCAGTACCAGATCGCCCTGGAACGGGCGCAATCGGATCTGGAAAATTCCCGTAGCCAGGTGGATGCCGGCACAGCCGGTGTAGAGTCGGCAAGAGCCAATCTGCGCGCGGCGCTGGCCAATAAAATAAAAGCAGAAAAAGACTACAGGCGCCTAGAGCGGCTGCACCGCGGGGATGCAGGAACCATCTCGGTGCGACGGCTGGAGGTCTCGCAGGCATCGTTGGACCAGGCACGAGCCAAGGTATCGGCGGCAGAAGCCCAGATCCAGCAGGCGATTGAACAGAAAGGTGGAGATGACGATACGAACAATGCCATTCTTAAATCCGCTCAGAGCGCGGTGGAAAAGGCGCAGTTGGATCTTGCCAACACGGTCGTAAAGGCATCCTCACGCGGCGTGATTACGGATCTACGCACAGACGTGGGGCAATACGCGGGTACCGGCAGTCCTGTTATGACATTGGTCGCCATTAACGACGTATGGATCAATGCTGAATTCACAGAAAACAACCTTGGCCATATGCACCCAGGTAGTCCCGTGGAGATTCTGTTCGATGCGCTGCCTGGTCAAATTTTCCAAGGTGAAGTGCGCAGTATCGGCCTCGGGATTAGTGCCGGCCAGGCCCAGCCCCCCGGAACTCTGCCAACGGTGCAGAACAATCGCGACTGGCTGCGCCAGGCGCAACGGTTTCCGGTAGTGATCAGTTTCGATATCGCCCAGCAGGAATCCTTGCGCCAGCAGCTTAGGGTAGGCGGCCAGGCGGCAGTAATCGCCTACAGCAACGAATGGGGCCTGCTTAAAATGCTGGGCAAGGCCTATATTCGCCTGAAGAGCTGGCTTTCCTATGCCTATTGAATGCGGGCAGATCTGATATGCCGATCAAGGCAAGGCGCATTTTTCGTCTGAGCCTGACCCTGGCACTGTCCCTGGCTGGCGCCTATGCTCTGCAACTGCCATTGCCGTTTCTGGCCCCGCTGTTTGCACTGCTGTTCACCACTGCTCCGGCTCCGCCGATTGGCGTAAAAGGGCTGTTTGGTTTGATTCTGGTGGTACTGATCACCCTGGGCGTAGGGCTGCTGCTGATTCCGTTACTGATCCACTATCCCACATCAGCGATTCTGATCGTGGCAGTCGGCCTCTATTTCAGCAATTATCTGACGCTTAACATGGGAAAAGGCCTGATCGGTGCACTCCTGACTGTCGGCTTTACCCTTATCTCCGCGGCTGGCATGGTCAGCTATTCCCTTGCCGTCAGCGTCATCACAGCGCTGGTGTTCGGCATTGGCCTCGCTATTGTCTGCCAGTGGATCGTATATCCCTGGTTTCCGGAGGATATCTCTCCCGCCAAGAAAACCAAGCCCCCAAACGCCCCCAACCAATCCAATTGGATAGCCCTTCGCGCCAGCCTTATCGTATTGCCAGCCTATCTGTTGGCCCTGACCAATCCGTCGATGTACCTGGCAATCATCATGAAAGCCGTGTCCCTGGGACAACAAGGTTCGGTCGTCAGCGCCCGCGATGCAGGGCGGGAGTTGCTGGGCTCCACCTTTTTCGGTGGCTATTTCGCGATACTCTTCTGGTTCATGCTGGGCATGGCTACAAACCTATGGATGTTCTTTCTATGGATGCTACTGTTCGGAGTGTATTTCTCCAGCAAGCTCTATCTGCTTATCCCCAGCCGGCATCCACCCTCTTTCTGGCAGAACGTGGTGGTGACCATGCTGATCCTGTTGGGTCCCGCCGTAGAGGACAGTGCCAACGGCAAAGATGTGTATGCCGCCTTTGCGGTCCGCATGGGTCTGTTTTTCGCCGTTACGCTATATGCCTGGCTGGCGCTCTATCTCCTTGAGCAACTGCGCACCCGGCGCCTTAATCGAGTTTCTCTGCTGTCGTGGAAAACGGAGTCGAACTGATGCTGATGAATCTTTTGTTTGGTTTGCCGATAATGGCGCTGTGTCTGTTGCTGCAGTCAACTTTGCTGGCTGCGGCAAGCCACTACTACTCGCGGCACGAGTACCTGGTCAGCAGCCCTTCGTTTCTATCCAGCCTGGTTGTTATCAATAGTGTGATGTTGTTACTAGTCATTGGCAACCTGGCCCAGGTAGCGATCTGGGCCTTGCTTTTCCAGATTCTCGGAGACTTTCATCAATTCAAAACAGCCTTCTATCACTCGGCTGTAAACTTCTCCACGCTGGGCTATGGCGACATCGTCATGTCAGACGAGCACAAACTTCTTGGCCCCATACAGGCCATCAATGGTGTGCTTATGATCGGCGTTACCACAGCCGCTTTAATGGCCGCATATCAGGACGCTATGAGTAAAACCAGAAGGGCCCGGCAAAAATGACAGTAGCAAATACACGAGATCGGTTAAACCAACGAAATCCAGGCAGCATAGTTCACCCCAGACCGCCCCTTTACATCAATTTTTGATAGTATTCATTTAGTTGATCACGGAAATATAACGACGCCATTTTTGGCAAGAGTTATGGAATATCAAGGATACACTCGCATTGTACGAAACCATCTATAGATCGATAACTATCTACATACTGCTGGTGCTCTTCATCTTGGCCGGCACTAGCGTCTGCTTCGCCGATGCCAAGGATTTTACTGGTGTCCGCATCAAGATTGGAGTGCAAAACGCCAGGGCCATTGGCAGTCCAGCCGAGGTGCATGCTGATACCTGGGAGAAAAATACCGGCGGTGTCGCGTTGGTACTTAAATCAGAGTTTGGCCAGCTTTTCGTTGAATATATGGCTTCTTTGAAGGCTCCTGACCCTGTCTATGACGTGCTGCTGTTTCCGTCCGCTTGGGCCGCTGATTTTTATCCCTATCTAATGGAACTACCGAGCGATCTGCGTGAAAACGAGGCATTCGATGATATCCATCCGATCTATAGGGAAAGACTGATGACATGGGATGGGAAATGGATCGCAGTGACCGTGGATGGCGACCTGTTCAGCGGTTATTACCGGAAGGATCTTTTTGAAGACCCCAGAAACCAGGCTGATTTTCGCCGCCGTTACGGATACGAACTGTTTCCTCCTGATACGTGGCGTCAATACCGCGATATAGCTGAATTCTTCACCGGACGAAGGCTTCGTGACGGTAGTCGCATGTACGGTACAGCCGAAGCCTTCGCCCGTAATGGGCAACAATTCTGGACCTTGTTCAGTCGAGCCTCCGCCTATACCAATCACCCGAACCATCCTGGAGCTCAGTTTTTTGATCCAGATACCATGCGCGCCCAAGTCAACAATCCAGGATGGCTACGAGCAGTACAGGAGTACAAGGAAATGTTGAAATTCAGCCCACCGAACGCAGATACCTATGGGATTGTGGAAGCAAGAAACGCCTTTCTCAGCGGCCGTACCGCCATGGCCCTGGATTGGGGCGACACAGCTCAAATCGCCACAGATCCCAATCATTCAGAAATCTCCGGAAAGGTCGGCTATTTCGTACTGCCTGGAACGAAAAAGATTTGGAATGGCCGATTTTGGGAATGGAACGAAACTGAATCGGTCCATAAGGTCCCTTTCCTTGCATTCGGTGGCTGGATAGCGGGTGTACCCAAAAACAGCCGTAATCCGCAAGCTGCATGGGATTACATTATGTGGTTCTCCAATCCGGAGAACAGCCTTCGTGATGTAGTCACCAGTGGGACCGGCATCAACCCTTATCGATTTACCCACTTCACCAATATAGACGCTTGGACTCAGGCCCTCTCCATTACGGCCGCATCAGAGTATCTTGATGTCGTGCGCACCAGCCTAGATTCGCAAAATGTAGCCCTCGACCTGCGCATCCCTGGATTTTATCGCTATACCGAAGCACTTGAAAAAGAACTAAGCGGTATTCTGCGAGGAGAAACCTCGAACAAGGAAGCCATGGATCGTGTCGCATTGGAGTGGGAACGTATCACCAACGATTTGGGCCGTGAGAAACAACTGGCCGTTTATCGCGCGGCGATGAATCTTCCGAAGCAGCACGCCGGCCCCAAGCCTGGCCAACCAGGTGATAAAAAGCAATACGTGATCGGATTCTCCCAAGCGACAACCACCGAGCCGTGGCGATTATTATTTAACAAAGAATTGAGAGCGGAGGCTGCAAAGTACCCGGAGATAGAACTTAATGCTCGTGATGCCATGGATTCCGTCCCCCAACAAACAGCCGACATGGAACACTTCATTTCATCAGATGTTGATGCCATATTGATCTCGCCAAAGGTGACAGAAGACCTTACCCCGGCGGTGAGCAAGGCATTTGCGGCGGGGATCCCGGTATTTGTTCTAGATCGTGATTTGGCCAATGACCGCTATACGCAATACATTGGCGGGGACAATCGAGAGATCGGCCGGGCAGCGGGACGCAGGGCGATTGAATTACTCGGTGGAACAGGGAAAGCAAAGGGCAATGTTATTGAAATCTGGGGTGGAATGGAATCGTCTCCCGCTAACGACCGTCACGACGGATTTGTCGAGATTATCTCTCATGAACCGGGAATTAAAATTGTTAACTCACCCCAAGATGGCGACTGGAAACAGGATTTATCCTACGAAATCATGACCAATGCATTAGAAGTCCATGCCAAAATTGATTTGGTATATGCGCACAATGACCCGATGGCGTACGGTGCCTATCTCTCGGCTCGCGACGTTGGTCGAGAATCAAATATCTTTTTTCTTGGAATCGACGGCATACCTGCCGAGGGCGTCAAATGGGTACAGGAGGGTATTCTGGACGCCACTTTCCTATATAAAACACCAGGAGACGAAGGAATCCGGCAGGCGCTGCGTTTTTTACAAGGCCATGCAGTTCCGAAACGCATAGTACTACCGACCCAGACAATTGATAGTACCAATGCGCAAGAGATACTAAATTCATCTGGTTCGCAATAGGCCCTATCTTTTCTTATACCTGATTTTCCGACTAATCATAGTGAAAAACAGACAGAACCAGAGCACAAGTCTAAGACGAATACTGTCCGCAACTTTTGCGGGTAGCGCCTTAATACTTCTCTCAGCCGGTGGATTCGCCCTGTATCTAATGAGCCAGCTTGGAACGGCGGTAGAGCAGGCAGTTAGTGATATTCTTCCCAAAACAACGGTGGCAATGCGACTTTCGGAACACAGTGCATTGCTTGCGGCATCTGCTCCAAGCCTCACTAACGCCTACGACCCAAAGGAAATCGATAAGGTTGGAGCACGCCTGGATAAGCTGAAAAACGAAATTGGCATCAATCTTTCCTTTTTAGAACAGACCTCTGAATCGCAACTGCTAAGTCAAATCCGTCATGATGTAGCAATACTTGCGGAAACGCTGTCTAAGTTGAAGGTCGTTACTATTCATCGAATCAGTTTGGACGCACGAAATTTCCAGGCACTGACTCACATCCGAGATGTTCACGGCGAGTTTTCGGATACCGTAAGCCCTGTTGTTTGGGGCGTGTCCTCTTTGACTCGTCTGTTTGGCAAACGTGCTACCCGTGCCAACGTCTCGGAACTGAAAACACTTCGCGATCAACAGGTCTCTAACTTAATCGTTCTAATGAAATTACAACTCGCTTACCGCGATCTGTTGAAGCGAGAGACCTTCGGCGGCCTCGCACACTTGGAAGGTGAAACTTTTGCTGCGGTTTGGAATCGTAGCTTAGCAATTTTCGCGCAATCCTCTTATTCGAAGGACCCGTTTTTCCAACAGCTGATTGAGTCCGGAGAGAATTTTCGAAAGACTTTGACTACCTCTCGGAGAATCAATGAAATTAGACGCGATCTCAGATTCGAAGCTCTGCTAGGGAAAGCTGTTGAAAGAGCACAAGACGCCTTATCACAGCGATTCTCGGCAGCATTGCAGAAGACACAATCATCTATAGCCGGTTTCGTTGAGCAATCTGTCAAGGATATGGGGTACGCACTGGACATCAAGGCTGAGGGGAACTTGCTGTTCGCGCTGTTGGCTGCGGTAGCCGATGCTGATAGCCGGGAAAGCGTGTCGGCTCTTCAAGATCGGTTCAAGCGTTCCCGTACTACTTTTTTGATATCGGCGACTGAATTTGCGAAAAGTAGATTATCGCTGCGAAATCCAATTCTCGCCGGCAACGTAAAAAGAATCGAAGATAGACTACGCGCAATGGGTGATGGCCCTGACAATCTGTTCGATATTCGTCGGGAACAATTAGCCGTAGTCACTGAAATAGAGCAACTTTTAACAACCAATCGAGATGTTGCAACAAAGCTAAATCTCCAAGTTGAGCAGTTGGTTGAAGAGGTTCAGGACCAAGCCAATGGGCTTAGTGTACATTTAGAGAAAAGCCGAGGTGCAAACCGAATCCTATTAATTCTGGTTTTCCTAGTCGGTCTTATTTTATTGTTGTTATTAGCGTTTTTTTCTATAGTAACCATGAGAAAACAAGAACGTGATATTCGACAGGCTGCAATGGTCTTCGAAAGTACTGGAGAAAGCATAATTATTACAGATAGGAAAGCACGTATCGTCGCTGTCAATCCAGCCTTTGAAAAATCATTCGATTACAAGAAAAATGAAATAGTCGGGCAGCATATCCGAGTGCTGAGATCTAAACATCACCACAAGTCCTTTTACAAAGAAATGTTTGACACTCTTGTTCAAAAAGGAAGCTGGCAGGGAGAGATATATATACGCAAAAAATCCGGAAAATTCTATCCGGAGTGGCTTACCATCAATGCTGTTAAAGATAGTAGAGGCGATCTGAGGCAACACGTAGCGGTTTTTTCCGATGTCGCGATTATCAGACGATCGTTGCAACAACTTGATCATCTCGCTCACCACGATACGCTCACAGGCCTACCCAATCGCCTGCTTTTACAGGATAGGCTGACTCACGCCATCCATCGCGCGCATCGAGAAGGCCATCGATTAGCAGTAATCTTTCTCGATATCGACAGGTTTAAAAATATTAACGACACCCTTGGACATACTGTGGGGGATCACTTGCTTGTCCTTTTGGCGTCAAGGCTATCCAATTTAATTCGCGAGGGCGATACTGTTGCCCGTCTCGGCGGGGACGAGTTTATGATACTCCTGGAAAACTATCGATCACCTGAGGATGCTCATATTGTAGCCAGCAAGGTTCTTAAATCACTGGATCAGGCTTTTGATGTCCAGGGTCATAAGTTATTCGTTACCGCAAGTATTGGTATCAGTTTATACCCGCACGACGGTCTTACGGTTGATAAACTCGTTCGAAACTCTGATTCCGCTATGTATAAGGCAAAGGAAAAAGGAAGAAATAATTACCAATTCTATACAAGCAAACTTACGGCGATCGCCAAAGCTAATCTCCGGCTCGAATCCAGTTTACGTGTGGCGTTAGACCGTGATCAGTTTGTACTGCACTACCAGCCCAAGTGGAATACTAAAACTGGCGAAATTACAGGTGTCGAAGCTTTAGTTAGATGGCAGCATCCGGAACGGGGACTGATCGAACCGAATGAATTCATAACGACGCTAGAGGATTGTGGCCTGATGATCCCAGTTGGCAAATGGCTGATCAGGTCTGCTTGTCAGCAGGGTCGGGCATGGCTCGAGCAAGGACTTCCGGCAATTCAAATGTCGATAAATCTGTCGGGGCAGCAGATAGTGGGGGGAGGCTTATTGCAGACAGTTACCGACAGTTTAGAGCAAAGTCATTTTGATCCTCGGTACTTGGAACTTGAGCTTACCGAGGGCTTTATCATGAAACAACCGGGCGAGGTTATAGAGCTTTTAAATTCATTGCGCGCAATGGGTGTAAGCTTTGCTATAGACGATTTCGGTACAGGTCATTCCTCATTGAGCTATCTCAAGCAACTTCCTTTTCAAAAGCTAAAAATCGATCGTTCTTTTGTTCGAGACATCCCCGATGATTCCAATGATATGGCAATTACCAGCGCTATCGTAGCACTTGGTCACAGACTCCAAATGTCGATCGTTGCTGAGGGTGTCGAAACTAAAGAGCAGCTTGAATTTCTGATCAACGAGGGCTGTGAAGAAGCCCAAGGCTATCTTTTCAGCAAGCCGCTACCTGTAAGTGAGTTGATACCATTGCTGCAGCATGGATACTATTCGCCCGCGCACATACCCAATGCCACAATTGCGTAAGACAAGGGTATTATCGATATTCTTAGGGAACCTCTTACATGGACACCACCCGTTTGCCAAGTAAGCCCTGGTAACGATAAGGGTGGTAAACTGGAGGGCATGTTCAGTTAAGGCGATCAAACGGATTGTATCGACGAGTCTACAAATACCACCAGCTATCTGACCATGCTGGCACGTGCAGGGCTTCTGCGTTGGCACACAGTGGAGGGACGTTCTACACCTGGCTATTTCGTATTCGGCATGCCGCACACATCGGCTGTCTTGAAGAACCAGCTAACCGGCAAAAAATGGGTGGTTGATTCCAAGTTCCATGACAATGGCATTGCCCCGGAAATTGTGCCGCTGCGCCAGTGGCGTTGGGGATGGAAGCCGGATTCCCTATTTCCATCACTTGGGAGGTGATCGACCCAATTTCATATCCTATCTTCCCGTATGGGGCCGGAGTGCCACTTTTCAAATGAAACGAGATCAATGCAATCCGCGACGCCGCACAATGAAGCGGTTGTGACGTGAATTCCTGTGTCTAAAATTATAAGTTGAACTGCCGTTAACACTAGTTAACCACATCAGTGACTAATATCCCCGGGAACTCAAATGAAACACCTTGTTTGCATACTAATAGTAGCGCTGTACAGCAGGTCACTATTGGCCGACTATCCAGTTGAAATCCTGCAACTGCAAGGCCACCCGGCAGAGGAAATTATCCCGTTGATCAAACCGTTCATCGAAAAGGATGGATCAGTTGCCGGTATGAACGACCGGCTTGTCATACGTACATCACCCGAGAACATGAAACAGATCAAAAAAATAGTTGCCAGCTTAGACAAACCGCCGAGACGCCTGATGATCTATGTGCGTCAAGGTCCGGGGGATCTGCTTAGTAACCGTACCCCTGTGACCGGGGCTGACAGCGATTCAGGCCATATCGTCGGACTGCCCTCCGATCGCGGCGTGGTGCAACCGGGAATGATAGTCGGTCTACCACCCGACGGTGTCACAACAGCGTCTTCCGGATTTCATGCCGGAACTCGCAGTGGCCGGGATCAAACCCAGCGTATCCAGGCAATTGAGGGTAAACCCGCATATATCGAAATTGGAACCCAGGTACCCGTCTACGAAGGAGCGATCGGCAGGGGTCCTTTAGCCTATGGCGCAGCGATCAATACCCGCTATAAAAACGCCACAACGGGTTTCTACGCCCTGGCCCGCACCAACGGTAACCAGGTTACGGTAGAGATCAACTCACAGCAGATTCAGCAGGGCAGCACAAACGACCGCTTCGATGCCCAGCGCAGCAGCACGACTATTTCGGGCAATATCGGTGAGTGGATGCCGCTAGGCGGCGCTTCCCGGGACGGATTTGGCGATCAAAAGCAGGGGGGAATAAATGTAGCCACCAGCAGTAACCAGGACCGCAGTATGTACCTAAAGGTGGAGGCCCTCGACTAGTACGCCTTCAAGATGATATTGCCCAACCCAGCGAGCCGACAAGCGGTCAGTGGTTAGGCGTACGACCGAAGGGCTAGCCGCCGCTAATTCAAGGGAGTACAACAACGCCGATGGCCGCTTATCGACTCGACCGAAGGAAGCCCCCATGCCAAGACGGCCACACACCACCCTCGCCGAGCTACCGCCGCATTTCACACACCCCGGCAACAATCGCCAGGCCTGATTCTTTGCTGACGGTGACTACATCGCCTATCCCCATTGGCTGAACGAATATGGCCGCAAGCATGAATAAGCTATCCACGTCTACGTATTCAGGCCCAATTACTCCATCTAGTTCTCCCGTCAGAAACACCTAGCGGTGCAGATAAACTGATAAAGGGCATATCGAATAATTTGAGGCGCTCGTGTGGTGCAGGGATGCGTCACTATTTTCGTGCTCGTAAGCGCATGAGAATGAAGGCGATCGGAAATCGCGCGTTTCGATCGTCGCAGCGGTACGCTTTGGTAGACCGATTTTATACTTCGAATCGCTGAAATTGCTTGATCATAGCTGATGCTCAGCTAAACCCTGGTCCGCCCCCTATTGGCTCCGAAAATATACTATTAAACATCGTTAAAACAAGCCTGTAACAAAGCCCGTATCTTATCTCGTCCCAGGCTATTCAATAATTCGATGTTGTGCTCGGGTATCTGATAAGAATCCGGATAATTAGATATAGCCCGCTCCAGGCTCTCCTCCCGAATCAGGTGCAGCAAGGGATAGGGGGACCTGTTGGTATAATTCTCAACATCATCTGACTCTGTACCGGCAAACTGATATTCAGGATGAAAACTGGCTATCTGATACACCCCGTCCAATCTCATCTGCACCAACAAACTATCGGCGTAGTTCAGAAATTGGTTGTAATCGTAAAATTCCTTCAGCACCCTCGGATGAATAAGCAAAGTGGTTTCAATCGCATCATCGCTACTGAGCAATTCCAACTCGTCTTGTAGATCCGCCAACAGCTGTTCTTCAGTTACGGCTTCTGACACAGAGCAGCGTACCCGGTTCTTCACCCACTCGCGTTTGGCGAACGGACAAAGGTTTAGACCTATCACCAGGGATTCCACCCAACGTTGTACCGGCCCGATTATTTTTTCGTGTTCCAAACACTCATCCAATTTGTAGCATCTCTGTGGAAAAACGAGGTTCGCTTGTTATCCGAATACCTTACCACGATTCATTATTCGCTAGCTCTACACGGGTGCAGATCGGTGGTGAACTAATCTCCCAAACATCCCCAAGGAGATCTATAGCGTACTCGTAGCTACCGATTACTTCACGATGCCTAAAAGTGCGCGGCATTGCGCAAGCCGCTGTCATTCCTAGCCACCATAATTCTGAATCCAGGGCAATGTGTATAGTAAATCGCTGACGCTGAGTATTTCTATCTGTGGGGTTCTAGCATTGCCCCGTATCGACGACAAACGGAAAGTAAAAATGTACGTGTTTCGAACACTAAAAACGTGAACGTCATCAGGGAGAGCCCGTAACGGGCATATGATCGAAAATATTGTCAGTGAGATTATTAGTGGACACCCGTCATCGATTTCGTGGAGATCTTGTGGACACTTTGCCGCTCTTAGATTTTAATCTCAAATACGCAGAGTAAAGGTACTTCAAATGACAAATAGCAAGCTTATATTTCTCCGGGTCCTCGGTGTGGCACACATCATCGTCGCGATCATTCTCTTGCCAGGCAATCTGTTTCTTAGTGTCTTTTCTATACCAATTGTCCTCCCCGCACAGATCTGGCTGACGATCCTTGGTATTCGGCTCTGGCGACCCAACACGAAACTACAGACGGCACTCCGCCGTACCCACTACGTGCTGGCTCCGTTTGCAATCCTATTGGTTATTTTCGGATTTCTAGCGATTCGGAATGCTAACCGAAGTGCCGAAACAGGCGGAGGCCTACTAGGTGCGTTTGGCCTGATCCCGATTACGATGGGATTCTTCGCCGGAACCCTGTCCTTGGTATCACTCTATGTCGCATATTCCATCAATTTCGAAAAACTTGGCGAAACACATTGATGCGAGGGCATATAGGGGACACCCATTAGCCGGCCCTGTGTCAAGGGTAAAACTAACCTGACCTTGCCGTTTTATATTTGACGGCAAGGTTTTTAACCTTGCAGACCTGAACTGCTGTTCCGGTCGAACCCGTTTCCTCACTTCTGGCTACGACCGAGTCGTACCTGTCACCCATTTGGATCAAGCGGTCGACCGATGTTCTGGTGCCGCCCTGGCAGTCAAACTGCCCCAGAGAAAGTTGGTGCCGCCGAAGTGTCCGGCAGTGGTCACAGACCCGTGGCTCGCGCAAAGCGCGTCCAATCCCCAACTGGCTCACCCGGCGGACGACCCGGAGTACAACGCTCAGGCGGTGGTGGCAGGCCTCCACTCAGACTCATTGGTTTACGACCAGTCCCCAATACTGGCTGACCTGCCGCCACCTTTAACCGCCTCAGGAGAAACAGCGCTTCACATCAAAGGGCTGTTGCTCCTTCAAAATATGATAACTTGCGCGTGCCAGCTTGTGGGCCAGCGCCTTGGTGGCGAGCACGCGGTTCGTCTTGGCCTGCTTCTTCTCGAAGAAGCGCTTGGCCTCGTTGCTGAAACGCCGCGCGGAGTTAGCTGCCTCAATGAACGCCCACACCAGGTAGGCGTTACCGTTCTTGGTGTTTCTTGTACCCTTTTTCTTACCGTTGGAGTAGTGGGCACTGTCGACGCAACGGGCATAGGAAGCGAAGTTGCCAACTTGGGCAAAGCGGCCAATGTCTCCGGTTTCCAGCATGATCACGATTGCCAGTACCTCGCCAATACCCGGGACGCTTTTGAGCAGGGCATATTCGGGCCGAGGTGTTGAACCTTGTAAAAGTCGCCTCTCCAACTGGCCGATTTGGCTGGTCAGCGCCTCGATGATCGCAAGGTTTGATTGCACGGCAAGCGCGACATCACCTTCCACTCCGAGGGCTTGAACACGCTCGCTCGACAATCGCTTGATCGCATTACTTGACGGCCGCTATCCGAGCGTGCGTGCCAGAATATTCTCTACTGCCAGTACTTGCTGGGTCCTTGTCCGCACTAGCTGGATGCGCTTTTTGGCCAGATCGCGCAAAGCGCGTTGTGCCGGCGGATGAATGTATCCAGTAGGCAGGATGTCCAGCCGCAGCAGATGCGCCAAGTGTGCAGCATCGTCTTCGTCTCCGCTGTGCTTTAGGCCATCGTATCGTTTCATCGCCACCGTGTTGGCCAGCTTGACCTCGTGTCCTGCCGCCATCAAACCATCCACCAGCCAATACCAGTTGTAGGTGGATTCAACCACCACCCCGGCCAATTCGGCCTTGTGTGGCTCCAGCAGAGCCAGAAGCTTACAGAGTTCGTTTCGACAACGGCGACTGACAACTACCTTGTCTATTTCGTCGATAATCACAACAACGCTATTGCTTGAATGCAGGTCTATGCCACAATATTTCATCACGGCCTCCTCGAGTAAAAGACAAAGTTCGCACCTTGATTATTACTCCACCGCCATCCGCGGTGGGAGGCCGGCTAGATGATTCTCAGACCGTAGTATCATTAGGGATTAACCCTGATACTCTTTAAGATTTGTGTGAACTTGATAGTGACCGGAGAGACGTGTCTATAACAACTGTCATCTTATTCCTTTGTCTATATGTATTTTGATGTTGCCAATATTGTTGTCCCGGTTTGGTGGCTACTGGCCTGGGGTGGTTTGGTGGGGCTCGTGTTCTCGACCGTCGGCGCCGCCGGCGGGATTCTTGCCTCGGTGGGGATGATATCCGTATTTGGCATAGAAAATCCAAATCTGGTCAAACCGATGGCGCAAGCATTGACGCTGGTCACCCCCCTGATCGCCGTACCCTTGTATATGCGCCAGTGTCGCCTGATCTACAGCCTCGCCTTTCTACTCGGCACTGGAGGTATACTCGGTGCGCTGTTAGGCAGCACGCTATCGGTAAGTCTTCTCTCCGACATGCAGGTATTTAAGCCGATTTTTTCCGTGCTGGTATTTTTCATCGCTGCACAACTCGCCTGGCAGATACTGCATACAGGCGCAGAGTCTGCCGCGCTCGCCAAAACCATGAGTGCAGCAGAGGCCTTCAAGCGGCACATAGAAAGCGGTGGTGCATCCTGTGACCTGGGTGTGAAGTTCCGGCGTGTATCGCTACATCGCTTTTATTTCCGGTTCGGGGATGAGGATTTTGTTTTCAGCTCCTGGTTGCCATTCTTCACTGGTATGGGTATCGCGCTGCTGTCTTCTGCTCTCGGCGTCGGTGGCGGATTCCTACTTGTACCGTTCATGAGCATCGTGATGCGACTGCCGATGCATGTTATTGCCGGCACCTCGGCTCTAGCGATTGCCATTCACTCAATCACCTCGATTACCAACTATGTACGCCTCGGTATCTCGCTCGATTTTCCGATGCTGGGTATGCTTCTGATAGGTGTAGTTGCCGGCTCAGCCATTGGTCCGGTGTTGAGTAAACACTTGCCGGAAAATACTCTTCGCGCATTCCTTTGCTTGGTGTTGGTGGTGATCGGCCTGCGTTATGCGGGCCTGTTTTAATACTGGGAAAAGTATGCACTTGAGGTCATAAAGGTTCACCGCGCTGGTTGTTCAATTGATCTGTTCCCTACACACCTCCTTACAACTCCTATTACTGCTCTTTTACAGCTAGAACCGCACTGAAAAGAGTTCTGTTGATGCTGGATTCTTCTCAATATCAACGATCACAGTGGATTGCAGATTAAATTGATTTCGGACAAAAAACATCGAAGTTTTTATGGTAATAGTATGGTAGCTATTGTAAACAATGGCTTTTATACTTCTTCCCACATGCAACGAATGCATCCTTTACCAAATCTAATACCGCATGTGGTTGAAAATAATTGCACCAACGCCGGGTGCAATCAAGAAGAATGACCTGTTAGATGCATTTCATAGCAGACTGGGCGCGCCCCTGGCAGAATCAATCTGCCGTCATATCAACAATATTGCAGGAAGAATCAAGGAGGTTTTGTGGAAACACTCAATACGTTAGTCACTCAAGTCAACGGTATCGTCTGGGGACCCCTCATGCTGGTGCTGATTCTCGGAGTTGGCATTTTCCTACAGGCAGGTTTAAAAGCGATGCCAATCCGAAAAATTGGCTATGGCTTCAGACTGCTGTGGAAAGGGCGCATGCCGCCACCGGATGCCGAGGGTGAGATAACGCCTTTCAATGCTTTGATGACTTCGCTGTCTGCCACCATCGGCACCGGCAATATAGCCGGTGTCGCTACCGCGATTTTTCTGGGTGGCCCGGGTGCACTTTTCTGGATGTGGTGTACCGCTCTGGTAGGTATGGCAACCAAATACGCCGAAGCTGTCTGCGCCGTCAAGTATCGGGAGGTGGACGAACTGGGCAACCATGTCGGCGGACCCATGTACTATATCAAGAACGGCCTTTCAAATAAGTGGCATTGGCTGGCTCCCGCGTTTGCCATATTCGGTGCATTTGCGGGCTTCGGTATCGGTAATACTGTACAGGCCAACTCAGTCGCCGATGTCATGGAAAGCTCCTTCGGTATACCGACCTGGATCACCGGTTTGGTATTAATGGTACTGGTCGGCGCGGTGATTCTCGGCGGCATCAAGCGCATCGCCACGGTTGCAGGTAAACTGGTCCCCTTCATGGCTGTCAGCTACCTTATCTGCGGGACTATCGTGCTCGCTGTCAACGCAGACCAGCTTGGAAACGCCATCACACTGGTATTTCAATACGCTTTCACGCCGGTGGCAGCCACCGGTGGATTTGCCGGCGCTGCGGTATGGGCAGCTATCCGCTTCGGCGTTGCACGAGGCGTATTCTCCAACGAAGCAGGTCTCGGCTCGGCACCCATTGCCCATGCCGCTGCCACCACCAAAGGCCCGGTGAACCAAGGGCTGATTGCCATGCTGGGTACTTTCATTGATACCCTGATCGTATGCTCCATTACCGGCCTTGCCATTATCAGTTCCGGCGCGTGGACTTCGGGTGAGACCGGTGCATCACTGACCTCGATGGCATTCGAATCCGCATTGCCCGGCGCAGGCAGCATAATGGTTACGCTATCGCTGGCAATCTTTGCATTCACCACCATGCTGGGTTGGGCGTTTTACGGTGAAAAATGTGTCGAGTATCTTTTCGGCGTCAAATCCATCACCCCTTTTCGTATCTTGTGGGCGCTCGCAGCACCAGTGGGGGCTATTGCCAGTCTGGATTTCATCTGGTTAGTGGCGGATACACTGAACGCGTTCATGGCCATACCCAATCTGATCGCGCTTGCGCTGCTCAGTCCGGTAGTATTCAAATTGACCCGCGAATTCTTTGCTACCAATGAGAATGCCTAACTGAGAGGCAATAGGGGACTAATCACGGTAACGTTGGGGCACCTATAGGTGGTGCGTAGTCACACCGGCGTTTGATTTGCACCGTGAGTACTGTCTCTAAAGCAATAATCGTTGTGCGTCCCCGCACCACATGGGCACCTCGAATTTTTCGAGGTGCCCTTTTTTAGATTCTGTCGCTGCTAAAACTTGGCCTGTCCCCTATTGAGGGAAAGTAAGATCGCCTGTGTCAGAATACTTCCGCTGCTGGTCCAGACAGGATTGAAGAACGACACTTCAATATCTTCGCGAAGTATAGAAACGGAAAAGACCTTTTTCCTAAATGGTCGCAGTTACTGAATAGCCATTTACCTCTCTTTTCACCCTGCTGGGAGTTGAGCAAACGAATAACGCCTAAACAATCTAAAAGTTGCTACTGAATTTCAAATTTTCAACAGAGACATAAACTCCGCTCTCGTGCGAGCTTCCTTCTCGAAAGTGCCACGCATGGCACTTGTTACCGTCGTGCTGTTCTGCTTCTGTACGCCGCGCATCATCATGCAGGTGTGGCTGGCCTCCATGACAATCGCAACACCATGAGGCTTGAGCGACTGCATCAGGGCGTCAGCCACCTGGTTCGTCAAGCGCTCCTGTACCTGGAGACGCCTTGCAAAAACGTCAACGACTCGCGCGACTTTGCTCAGACCGATAACGCTGCCGTTAGGAAGGTACCCCACATGGGCGTGTCCGAAAAAAGGCAACATGTGGTGTTCGCAAAGAGAGTAAAACTCGATGTCCCGCACTAAAACCATTTCCTCGCAGTCTTCAGTGAACACTGCGTTTCCCGCAATTTCCTGTGCATCCATTTCGTAACCACTGGTGAGAAAGTCCATCGCCTTGGCCACCCGCAGCGGTGTTCGCGACAAACCTTCCCGTTCCGGGTTCTCTCCCAGACGTATCAGCATCTGACTGATGAGCGATTCAAATTTTTTGTCGTAGACCTCTTCATCAAAACTCGGATCGAGTGTCGTGACGTATCTGCCCTCGGCTATCTGATTCGATCTTTCTTTACGGATGCTCATATTCAAATATTCCCGGTTAAAATTCGTTCGCTGCACACCGGAACCGACTTTACATCATAGATGTTGTCCGCTCAGCATGAGCTGCTTTAATTGTGTCAGACAGCAGATATAATTCAGTCAATTGCACACTCATTCAGAGAACAATTTTACCTCTGTCTTTATGGGCTGAATTATAGCAAAGGAGAGACCACGGCTTGATTAAGGAAACCCACTTAACGACAAACGGCAACTATGACTTGGTATGTTCTCTGTTTCCTGTACACATTGAAACCGCATTAGACCAATGCGTAACGGGGTGACTACCCTCCTACGCAGTCGTTTCAGACGGACAATCGTCAATCCATCGCGTTTTCGCAGTCACAAATCAACCCAGCCACCGACCACCTAATTCTGCAACCTTGTTGCGGTTGGTGATCATTCCCAGACTCGCCATTGTCCGCCGACAAAAACCATCCGCATCGCTGGCACAGGCCTTTTTTCCACGCTGTTGACAAGGAACTCTCCCAGTGTTTCCGATTTCGAGAAGCCGCTATCGTCAATACCGGAATAAACCAGCACCACCGACTCGCCTTTTATCAGCCTGAGGCTTTCCGGACTTGGGGGAAGGTACCTGATGTTGTTTTTGCGATAGTACGCCCCCGCCTGCTTCAGCATCAGGTCCAGCTGTTCCGCTTCCTGGCCGTATGCCTGCTCGCTCCATACCTTCGTCTGTGATAAAAGCAGAGCCATCGCTTTATCGTAGTCCGATCCATGAAGATATTCTCGGAGTCGATCGAGCAGCGGAAACAGAGATTTTCCCGACACATCTGCCGGAACACGGTTTAACGGATCGAATATCGGCAGAGTGTATTCGATATCCGCTTCAAAAACCAAACTCTCCCCTTCGGATATATCGCCTGGATTGAACTCCTTTTTTTCTACGACCCGCTTGAATTCCTGACCGGACATCACCCCAATCTTCACAAAGACCGACATGTCCGAGCGACCTTCGAGCATCACCGTGTTGACCCCACTCCTGAGGTACTGATTAATCTGCTTGAACACACCGCCCGACGCGTAATTCAATACCGGATTACCGTTGATGTAGACGAGGATATCACCGTTTACCTCACCGCTACTGGCCGAAATACCGGAATCATCCTCGAAGTCATCACCGTCGGTTCCAATGCTGAGCACAAAGATTTCTCTCGGCTGTGCAAAGACGTTGGCGGCAAACAAAATAGCGCCGGCGAGAAGCCCGAGCAGAAAATTTTTCATGGTCGCGTATGGCTTCATCTGCTTTTCTCCTTTTCCAAACCGGCTTGGCGGCACGCCGGTAACTGAGAATCAGGAACCAGCACAGGAATCTCAGTCAGGAATCAGGGATAGTATACCTATTTATCCTTCAAGGAGTCTTGATAGCTTCCCAGGCTTACCCCAGTTTTTTTGATGCTAGCATCCGTCTGGTCAGTGACTAAAGAACCTTAGGGAATTAGGTATACTGTCCCCGGAATCGCTAGAGATCCCATATGTCTCCGTATTCGTGACGTTTACCGCAGTAACGGCAAGTGAATGTCTCACCGACCGTTCTATAGAAATGCGGCGGTACGTTCTGGAAAGCACCCGGCCAGGTAACGCATTCTGGATTCTTACAGGAGATCTCCGCGAAGTTGTAGATCTTCGGCGGCATAGCGAGACGATATTTCGCTTTCACCGATCGGTCTTTGATGAGATTAACAGTACACCCGGGAGAAACGGCGGCGAGTTTCTTGAGTTCGGTGGGACTAATCTCGAGAATATCCGGTAGGGACATAATACCCTTGTAGTCTTGTGGATCGGCGGTATGGAAGACGCCCTGAGACCCCCGGACGTTGAGCTTGAGAATACGTCGGATCCTATAAATGCGATCCCAAATCTCCTCGGGTGTACGACCTTTCGCGATGTGATCTATTACCGTCCCGTCATCGACCGGCTTGATCCCGATCTTGAATCGATCCTCGACGTGCGATTTGCGGGCGAGCGGAATTTCGGTGATAAAGGATTTCTCTTTACTCTCAGGGACAGGACCAACACCCTCGAAATCGCTCCCCAGTTGTCCGGCAACCATGGCCAATTCGATTACCCGGGTGAAGTATCCGTTAATGCTCTGACCATCCCACCCATTCAGGGGCGTTCCATCCAGAAACGAAGGGATAACCGGTTTCTCTCTATGACGGGGCAGCGGATGGAAAAAGCGCGTATTTTCCGGAATTTGATCCAGCCATCTCTGTTGAAAGGTGACCGCCTGTCTGAGTTCATTCTCCCGTTCACGAACCTCGTCACCCATTCGTTCGAGTTGTAGCCGGGTGAAGTACCAACAGTCGCTGATTTCCCCTGAACCAAGATACTCTTCAATGCTCGCCCACTCCCGGATTTCGAAACCATTGTCCTCCATCCGACTCCTGTAGGATGCCGGCAGGCTCAACTCCTCCGGAGCCACCAGATCGACAGTGACCGATCGGAAGGCTTTTAGCCCGTCGGCCTTGGAGTGAACCGTCCGCCCATGGTAAAGATCACCGATCAACGCGACGTGGATGTGGGAATCATCCCAGCCTCGCTGTTCGAGAAAAGTGAACTCGTCGAGAAACTCCTGGGTGGGATGTTCATGGCGACCATCACCGGCATTGATAAACACCGGTCTCTCTCGGCCGATACGATCGGCGTACTCCCCGAGTTGTTCCTCCAGGGCGAGGCAAACACCTTCCATTTTTGTTCGCATGACAAAAATGGACCGTCGCCCGTAACCAAAGAGCATTTTAACCGTATCGACCAGGCTCTCGGATTTTTTGAAGGACGAGGATGAGGCGTCAAAGACGTTGAGCTTGACGTCGTGAAATTTGGCAGCATTGCGGAAAGATTCCTTGGTACGGGTGGAATCCTCCAGAAACATCAAATATACGCTCAATTCCGGATCGTTGATTCGAAAGGGGGTGAGGTCACCGCCGGAGGTCCATGCCTCTTTGAGTTCCCGGGTTTTCCAGTAGAGGTAACGCTGCTCATCGACACTCAGGTCGGCCGTGGCGGCCAGGGTACGGCCTCGCAATGAATTTGTGCTAGACATCTGCAGAATTTGCTCCCGTCGAGCTTCCTCTCGGAGGTCGGAAGCCGACAATTCAGGATTTCGTCTCTCGTATCTTGAAGAATGCGAGAAGCCTGTGGAAGGATACCGAAGTCCACTGATCGATGGCAACCTGACTCACCGAGGCAGGTTCCAGATTCAGGTTGAGTGTGCCTAATAGCGACTCACCATTCCTAGGGTCTGAATATGTGGATGACCGGGATCGGGCTGGAACATGGTCTTTTCAGGAAGGTAGCAAGGGTGACTGAAAAATGGTCGATTGGGGGGATGAACTCTCTTCGGCCCTGGCGACGGCTGTGTCTCTGTGGAAACAGGATCAGCACACATTGTCACTCTCAATGCCTACGAGTATGGGGTTTCAGACGATTAGCCGTCGTTCGGCATGGATCTGGGCTACGGTTTCGGTCTCTGAACCCACTTGGAGTTACATGAACTAAAAAATAAACCTCTTTCGTAAACAGGTACGACTACAACACCCTGACTGACCGACGATTTATACTGCAGTGCGTGATTCGACTGATGTGCACAGAATCATTGAAAGCCAACGGAACACCTGCCACACACCGTCAATTCAGAGAGAATTAAAAGCGTATTATCCAGATCGTAGATTTCGGTCTCAATAAAGATACTCGATCTCGTCATTTACGAAAGTATAGCGTGGTTGTTTGTACCAGCCGTACAACAAAGACCAGCGAGGCTCTTTGTGTACCTTGGACTGGTATATTTTTAACTCTCCTGTTTTGTCGTTCATCCAGAAATCGAGATCGTAAAGTTTGTCTGGTTCGCCCACCACATGAAAATCCGTACAGGCGAAATAGATATTGCTGCCTATCTGTCGCACCGGGTCATGGATACGCACGAACTTCAACTCCAGCTCTTCTCCGGTTTTATCGTCGCGCAGACGAAAAATGCCTTCATCGTCAACGCTAGTCTCGATATATTTGATCATCGTTGACTTGATGTCTTCGACATAATACTTGCGCTGATCGGCGGGTGCTTCGAGCTGGGGTTTATCAGCTGCATGGGTGGCGCCCGCAGATAAACCGATTGTGCCGATTAGCCCGGCAATGCCAACCATTAGTCGCAGGTATCCAGACATTGGGATCAAATCCTATTCGACAGGTTTACCCGCATGCTCACTGGCCTTCTTTTTTGATGCGTCACCAACGTGCTCCGCAGCCGTGTCCGCTTGTTCCGCGGCCTGCTCCTTCGTCTCCATCGCTTTACCCCCATGTTCGGCTGCCTTTCCTGCCTGCTCCTTCGTCCCCATCGCTTTACCCCCATGTTCGGATGCTTGCTGGGCAGGCACTTTGTTTTGCATGGCCTTGTCGCCATGCTCAGCAGCGATTGTAGTCAAAGGGATCAGCAACAACAGACTTAGAATCTTTTTCACTAGTGTTCTCCTCAGGGTTAAAAAATGGCACCCTAAATTATCATCAATTCGTCAGTCAGGTAAACCCATATTTCGACGACTAAAGGGCTCTGTAAACCATGCACGGAACGATAGCGACAAATCGCGCGCTTCGGGCAGCCCGATTGCGTCTTCCGCGAATTGACCATCAGGCCCGCGTGGTACCTGGTTGTAGCTTCTAAACAGGGGATCCCAGAAGCTGAATACGGTCGAAAAATTCGCATCGCCATACTGTCGGTCAACCAAGTGATGCGAGGTGTGAAAGCGTGGCGTCACGATGACACGGGATAAAACACTTTCAATGCGATCCGGGAAATCGATATTGCTATGGTGGAACTGCGCGCACAGGCTAATCAGGCCCTCGAATATAAACCAGGCGATCGGTGTAGGCCCCCATACCAGCACCCACGACGCCTTGGCGAAAGACGACAGGACCAGTTCACCAGGGTGAAAACGCAGGGCAGTGGTCACATCCATATCGGTATCCGCATGGTGGGCCTTGTGAAAACGCCAGAGGAAGGGAATACGGTGATTTGCACGATGCCAGAAGTAGTCAAAGGCATCAAGCATGACGAGCGACAGTGTTATCTCCAGCCAGCCGTTGAGCCCCAACCAGCGGGAGATACCCCAGCCCTGCTGCTCGACATAGACAACCCATAGCAGAAAGGGTACGTAGATAAAAATACGTACCAGCAAAGTATTGAATCCAGCCACAGCAGCGTGAAAGAAGAAGCGTTTAACCCGGCTGCCATGCCAGATGCGGGCAGGTAATATCGATTCAATGAATATGAAAAACAACAATCCACCCAGGAAAATCACCAGGCGTCCGCCATCCAGGTCCAGTTCCATATATTTGCCTCGTCAGAATAATTCGTGGGTTACCTTTAAAGCAGGTAACTCACCAAGCAAATTATACAAGCCGATTTCTGTCGTATGATAGGTTCTGAAACCATAGCTTTTTCTGGTAGTCAGTTTCGCTTTTCTGTTACTGCCTTCAACTATCCCAGCGGAGATTTGTACTTTTGCCCGAAACCAGTGCAACAACAGCTGCCGAGTATCCTCAAACCCCAAGCAATATCCTTCATTGGTTCAATCTTCGAGCGCATGGTTTTCGTACATGGTTTATCCAGGAACTGACCTGCCCAAAACAGCGAACTATACAACTAGAAGGATTGGAATTCAGCTTTCAGAAGATAGCGCCTGCTCGACTTCAAATTGCACTGAATAAGCCCCGCTCGCTTGGTTTCCTGTTTCGCTGCCAGATTCTTCGGACGTTTCAGAAGCAGCCAGCGGCTGTTTGTCAACACCGGTTCAAACCCTCTTCTTTGACTGCTAGAGGCAGTATACCAATTTCTCCTTCAGGCAGTCTTGATAGCTTCTCAGGCTTTCCCCGGTTTTATTGATGCTAGAACCTGTCTGGTCAGTAACTAAACAATCTTTGGAAATAGGTCACTGCTGTCCCATAAACTTTCATGAGAACAGAAGCCTTGTCTGACGTTGTGGAATCATCGGTTCCGGTGGATCGCCGACAAGCAAGTTTCGCAGGTTCCGGCGGACAAACAGATTTAATTGAAGCAGCCGAAGGATCTGTTGAAAACTCTTGTCGATTTGGTTTGCAAATTTGAGGTACGCCAACAATAGATATACACAGATGGCGATCCAGATCTGGGTCATGACGGCATTTCGGGAGGTTCCCAGAAAACTCTTGATCTTCAGGTTCTGCCTGATCCATTTAAAGAACAGTTCGATCTGCCATCGCGCTTTATAGATATCGGCGATCGTGCGGGCAGCAAGTTCAAAGTTGTTGGTGAGAAAGTAATACTGGATGCCGGTTTCAGCATCCTTGAAGCCGATTCGGCGTAACTTGATTGGGCAGTTACTGGCCTTCGTGCCAGTGAGACGAATGGTTTGGTCGCTGGTCAGTCCTTTGGATTTAATGACAGGCCGGCGTTCGGTGACACGGTAGCAGGCATTCTTACGCAGCCGGGTTACGAAGAATATGCGTTTGGAATTCAGTTGGTTATACCAAGCGTAGTCGTTGTATCCGCGGTCCATGACCACAATGCTGCTTTTGGGCAGTTGAAGCGATCTGGCGGCGGTGATGTCATGGCTTTTTCCATCGGTGATGGCCATGAAGGCAGGCAGAAAGCCATCGTGATCCAAGCCAACATGAAGTTTGACCGCACCCTTTGTGGTGCGGAATTTGGCCCAGGGAAATACGCTGAGACACAGGTCGATGGTGGATGCGTCGAGAGAATAGAGTTTGTTCTTGAACCGGAAGCCATGCCGAGGTGCGCGTGCCTGGCATTGGCGAAGAAGCTTCCCAGCCAAATGCTCGTAGAGCGAGTACGGCTGTTTTTCGTTGACTCTGGCCAGAGAGGAACGACTGACGGTTGTGGAACCCAAGTGATAGAGTTTGGCTGTATGGACAGAAAGATTGGAGACAACATCGCGGAGACTGTTGCGTCCGGAGAGTTGAGCTAGCGCCATGGCGACGAACTGTGACCACCGGGTCATTTTCCGTAAGCGCCGTCCCTAATGGTGCTGATTGGTCAGTGTTTCGAATTCATGTCTCGGAACCAATTTGAGTAACTGAGAGAACACGGTATTATTGTGAGCCAAGGCCTGATTTCCTTTTGTTTGATCAATGATTTGTCGCGATTTCATTTTATCAAAACAATGAGGTTTTCAGGCCTTCTTTGTTAGCCCTTAATGGGACAGCAGTGGAAATAGGTATACTGTCCCCAGAATTCCCCTGAATAGGTATACTGTCCCCGGAATTCCCCTCTCCCCTCAAAAAAAAGGGAGTGCAGATGCACTCCCTCTTTATCGTTCAGCTCACTTCAGTCCAATTTTTATGATACCGCTTAGACTGAGGTAATTAATTGACCCGACCCAACCCTAGGCCGCCCTGCGCCTGCGATGAATACCACCACCAGCTATCAGCCCTAGGGCCAACAGGGCCAAGGTTCCCGGTGTAGGAACAGTGATGTCTCCAGGTTCATACTCGTAGGTAATCTTCGCGCCACAACCAGCAATCGTTTGCTGGGAAGCAATCACGTTTCCACCACCACCCACGACATTAAGACCAGTGAGTGAATTACAACCCAGATCGAAACTGCCCCCACCGTCGGCCTTGAATACATCCAGCAGGGGATTACTCAGATCATATAGAAGCGCCAGTTCATCATTGTCGGACTCCGGCCCGAAGGTTGCGCTGTCTCCTGGTAACAGGGTCTCGAAGCCGGTTGATATCTCAAGTACCAAAGCGGGATCGGGTATGCCAAGATCGGCACCCAATGCAGACTCATCGAAAAAGAGATTCACTTGACTTGTGGCCGATACGGTTTGTGCCTGCGCTGCTTCGCTAGTCAGCGTAATTGTCGTAGTAGCCGAACCTATTAGTTCCAGGCTTACGCTTGTCAGGGTGCCTAACGCGGTGTCGAACAACCCCAGCGTGCCGGTCTGACTAATTTCCGTGGTCTGCTCCGGGTTGTTGAAATCGAAAGAAATTTCTAAAGCCTGTGCGTTACTCATCCCCAAAGCCACGGCTACTCCGACGCCCGCAAACCATATAGAACTGTTTCTTTTCATTCTCTGTCCCTTTTATAAAGTAAGGCTTAAGGTTTTTTTCGGTTGATCAGTTTATTAAAACTTTTCATGTTGCCAAAATTTAGATTTATTATCTGGAAGAAGCAAATTCTGGACCATTTTATTCTTTTCTTTTTAAATCAATGAGATTGTGCTGTTCTGCTACCCACAAACCCGGCAAGGAGAGAGCAGAATGTAAAAGAAACAGACAGTTTTTCCCGGCGTAAATTGAATGAAACGATCGACATCTTCTCCTCATGATAGGTAACTCACTAAATTACATAGAAATAATAGAGAGAAACTCGAGTGTAAAAAATACTGACACCCTTACGAAGGGAAATCATGCATCTAATGAGGGGACAGTATACCTATTCATCCTTCAGGGAGTCGTGATAGCTTCCTGGGCTTCCCCCCACTTCATAATCGGCTGAGTTCACAGAGAAACGTCAGGATAACCCCTGAATCCACAGTCCAAGGAAAAGATTCAGGGCAGGTTCGATACCTGTTCAAATAAATGGCGATAATTTTGATCTAATTCTTTTAGTAAACCTTCCTTTTTCGCCATCCTGCAGCCACCCATCAGGCTTAGCTTTCGAAGAAACTCCTGCTCTATCGAGGCTCTCACGGCACGGTCATCTTTGCCTATGTAGAGATTGATTACCTGATTTAGGGTGAGTCGATACTTGGAAAGAAACAGTCGATTGCTGTTTTCGGATTTAGTCGACGCGGCATTACCGCGGCAGCGAGCATTGTAGACGTCGTATTCCTGTGATGCTCGCACCAGATTCGCGAGTAACCTACCGGTTTCCTCGCTTACCAATGAATTGGCCGAGAAAGCGCCCAGACTGATTGCAAACATACAGGTCAGGGCAATACCGGATTCTCGCAATGTGAATTTCGGCACATCCATTACACTTCAAATTGACTCGCCAAGTAGAAAATTCATTAGCGTCACGATAGATGGGGTTCACCTAAGTTTAACAAATAATCGGTTCAATCTCCCGCAGTTGCCCAGACGCTTACCTTGTTCTCTTCATTTCAACCGTCGCGGAAATCGATGCGACTCCAAATCTCACCCCCTCTGTTTCTATCCGTCTGGTTTACGTGAATGATTCCCACATACCGAAGCACCAAACTAACTGGATATAATTCAGGAAATAATTACTGCATAAATCTAAAATTCCCCTAATGGGATCGATTATGATACCGATGATGCTGCTCGGCTTAACAGCTACTATGACCTACCGAAACCTGCCAGACTGATCGCCATTCCTGGAGCCGTGGATAAGCACTGTTGGACAAACGGTGCCACTGATTTTGTTTATGGTCATCGTCGTGGGCAGTTTGGCTGTACTATTTGTAACTAAAGTGCCTGTTAAGCCAAAAAAGTTTAAGAAGATGGCCTGATCCTCCATCGAATGTACCTTGAAACCTCTACCGCCGAAACCTGCTGGAGGGTACAGCCCTTAACATTGCCCATTGAAGGCAGTAAAGAACTAGCGATCATTTACGATAAGAGGAGTCGTTGATGCCAACAGTGCTCGCATTTGATGTGTATGGCACCTTGATCGACACACAAGGTGTCGTCACCAAGTTGAGGGATTTTGTCGGTGACGAAGCAGAGGAGTTCTCTCGCATTTGGCGAGAGAAGCAACTGGAATATTCGTTCCGACGCGGTCTGATGCGCACCTACGAAACTTTCGGCGTGTGTACAAGTCAAGCGCTGGATTATACCAGCGTCTATCTTGACGTGGAACTCACCATGGATCAGAAAGCAGCACTCCTGACCGAGTATCGCAGCCTACCTGCGTTCGACGATGTGAAAGAGTCGTTAGAGGGATTAAAAGCCGACGGGCACTCGCTGTACGCATTCTCTAATGGGACGGCTGATGCTGTTGAAACATTGCTTGTCGCCGCTGGTATTCGTAACCTGTTCGATGGCGTGGTCAGCGTCGATGACCAACAGACATTCAAACCGAACCCTGACGTTTATGAGCACTTGTTAAATACGACCGTATCATCGGCCAATGATGCCTGGCTGATATCCAGCAATCCATTTGATGTGATCGGTGCGGTCTCTTTTGGCCTGAACAGTGCGTGGGTGCGTCGATCGAAAAATTCGATATTCGATCCCTGGGGCATTGAACCTACGTTCACGATCACGAGTCTTCGTGAACTCGGAAGGTTGTTATAAATGCTCTAGACAAAGGGAATCAAGCCATGGCCAAAGACATCCTGTCGGCGATAAGCGAAAGCGAAGCCAGCGGCGAGATCGCCGAACTCTACGCCGATATTCGTGCGACTCTGAACGTTTCTGCTATTAACTATGTTTGGCGGCACATCGCCACCATTGACGGTGGTCTGCGCTGGGCTTGGGAGGCAGCCAAGCCGATGTTTATCTCCGGTCGGGTGGAGAGCGAATGTGCATACCTGCAGGCGCAGTTGTCGTACCCGGCACTGCCCAGTTTGAGCGACACGGCTCTGTCCCTGGCAGGCGTCAGTCGCGATGGACGCGACATGATCATTGCCATTCTCGATACCTACAACCGAGGCAATCTGTTGAACATGGTTTCCCTGTCCGCGCTGATCGCGGAACCCGCCACGCCGCCAGCCGGGGACCGTCCCCGGTCCGACCTCCCATTCACGGCTATGGCCCTGCCGCCGATCCCTGAGGTCGCCGACCTACCCAATGAGGTTAGTGACCAAGTACTGGCCCTCAACGCCCTTGGCGCCAAGCCGGGGCCGAACCGCGTGGTGGCCAGCATCTACAAGCACATCGCCTTGTGGCCCGGCTACCTCTCTCTAAGCTGGGCACAGCTGGCTGCGATGCATGCCGACGGCTCACTGCTGCAACTGATCGCGGATACTGAGAAGAAGGCCCGGCTGCATGCCGCTTATCTTGCTGCTGACCTCGGGCCGCGCCCTCCCGGGCCGGCGGGGGATCGAGTGCGCAGTACCATTTTTGAGTTCACTGATACGGCAATCGCCCGCATGATCCCCATCGGCCAGATGCTGCGCCAGTCGCTTAAAGGTGATCGAATCCCACCTTCATAGCCTGAGTGCACTGCACCCGCGAGAATAATAGGGAACAGCGCACGGTTTTGACAGGATTGAAAACGCAAAGAGCATTTTAATCGAGGTTCACTCGACAGTGACACGCCGACGGAAGCGGCTAGAGGCACAACCAAACCACAAACCATATTGAATAATTTCAATTGGACAAATCACTGCCGATGTCTCTATCAGCTCTCCGCAAGGGTTTGGATAGCATTTCGCTAGTGCGCCATGCGGGACAGGTTCAAGCAAACGAAAGATTTACTGGATGAGCCGAAACAGCCGTTTTTGAAGGTTATGAAGTGACGTTTCAACATCAGCACTACTTTTCAAGTGTTTTAGCCCCTGCGCCCATGAACACATTTACCCATATTCATGTCTTAAAGCGGTTCGGCTTGCGCACTGTTCGCGACCGTTCGATAGAGAACAATCAGCGACTTGATCTCCTCGTCACTAAATGGATTGTCCAGGCCGGTTGTCGCGTCTCCACGTATTCCTACCACCATTCTCGCCGCGAACTCTCGGATATCCATCTCTTTCGCCTGATCGAATAGATTGACTGCCGGGCGTTCCGTATCAAGATAAGGAGAGTCATGGCAGGCGGCGCAGAGCTTCTTATGCTGCAGGAGGGCATTGCCGATACGCTGATCTGACGCTTCTGCCGGCAGAATACCAGTGGCGCGGAAAGGGTAAGAGCCAGACAGGCCGGCTAGATTGGTGGCGAGATCGACGAGCGAATTCTCGGTTAAAAAACGCCGAAGCCTACTGAAATCGGGCTCAGGCCGGAAACGGTTCTGTTCCTCGTCTGCTAAGCGCAGCAGTAACGGCAGCGTGGAGAGCGCTCCCGCAATTCGATCGTGCAATCCCTTTGTCTGCTTGTCGGGTACGTTTTTCCGCTTAAGTTTTTTGATGTCACCCAGCATCACCAGCAACTCAGCGCCGGCACGACGTGAGTGTTCTCCTTCAGCAAATACAACGGCCGGATCGGCTATCGCCAATCCGGCCAAAATCATAAACAAGCAAGTCTTCAGAATTGCAGACAAGTTAATGTATGGTCACCTTTTGTTCTACCGGTAATTCCGTATCCGCAGTCCATTCGAGCATGGAACCATCGTACATTTTTGCCTGCTTGTTACCCATTATTTCAGAACTCGTGAACCATCCGAGGCTGGCCCAGTGTCCAGTATTGCAGAATGATATCTCGGCACCGCTCACCGGGACACCGGCAACCGCATAAAGCTGTTCGAGCTGAGACCTCGGACGAAATGATCCACCACCGTTCTGCGTCAGCCAGTTCTCGGGCAAATTGATTGATCCGGGAATGGTTCCGGTTCGTTTGGATTTTGCGTGCCTGTTGATACCAATGTACTGGTTGTGGGGGCGGTGATCCACCAATGGCACCCCCCCGTCTATCGCTGCCTTTACGTCGCTCTTGGTGACGATCATCTCCTCTCGCAAATTCGCTTTGAAGGTTTGTGCAACTGGTGTTACCGCACCTTTTTCCATTGGGTTGAGCGGTTTTTTGGTCTTTTTATCGACATCCTTGGTGTAAGCAACCATTCCGCCGTCGAGTATAGAGACGTTATCGTGACCGAGCACCTTAAAAGTCCAGTAGATTCGTGTTGCCGTCCCCATATCCAGCGCTTTGGCGCCATCCGGGATAATAACTACATGTTTACTGTTATCTATACCCAGGCCGCCGATCAATTTCTCCAGCTTACTGGTGGGGGCAAGCATTCCCGGCGTCCCATTTTTATCCTTTTCACGCCAACCGTCTTTCAGATAATCCGTATAGACTGCCCCCGGAATATGGCCGCGTAGATAGTCCGACTTGGTTTTACCCGCCAACTTTCCACGAACATCCAGAAACACCACATTGGAGTCGCCAATATGGTTCTTCACCCATTCTACATCCACCAGCGGCTGGTTGGCGCCAACCAGTGCGGCCGAGAAAAACAATGCTGTTCCTATCATCAAACCAATTAATTTTTTCATCTCTATCCTCCATTACGCTCTTATTCTAAGTCTAGTCCAACATGAACCCGTGATTCGCTAAATTTGGCGCTAAATTTGGTGTCAGTCTCAGATATTTCTCTCTCGAATAACGGCGTCCATCCTATTGCACCAACAAGCATCCGTTAGTTCCAGGGCCTAGTGGGCCATGCGGGAAGTTCGGTTATCCACAGAGCGCCGCTGATGAGCCAAGGTAAGGCGCACACCGCAGGGAATGGCAGGCCCTTTCCAAGGGGTGCAACACAACATTGGCTCATCAGCGACGCTCCCTCCGGGCCAGCCCACAAGCCACGTTGACCGCGTTACACTCGCTGGAATTGGCGACGGCCAGTCCTGCGCTCGCGTGCCTTGCCAACCCGGCTTGTGGACTGGCTGTCGGTTACCGAACTTCCCGCATGGCCCACTAGACGGTAACGACTTTTTTCGAGTCGAGTATTTTTTTCAATACCCGGTCCCAGTCGGCATCCGTCATACCCTGATCCGTCAGCGCCTCACGCTCAAACTGGTATCCGTCGATCTCTTCAAGGGCCTGCAATACTGTAGCTGCATCTGGAAAAATACCTGTATCTAGAATAAGCAACCGCGATTCGCTTGAATTTGTCATAGATTAACAACCTGATGTGCATCTAAGATGGCCGCGGCAAGTTCCCCAGAATCGAGTAACGGTAAAATACCGGCCATTTCTGAGACTGTTGTCTCTGGCTCAATGCCGGAAATTTCCAATAGCTCCGCCTGCTCGCTGGTTCCGATTTCCTCTGTCACCGGCTGCGCCATAAACACCAGGTGAACTTGGTGGCCGAAAATGGTCAATCCTGCCGCAACCCGCATCGCCTCCAAATGATCGCGCCGCGCCAGCACGAGTATCCTTTTCTGATCGCTCATATTTTTCCCGTCAAAGACTGACTATCTGCTTCGCCAGCGATACCAGTCCGGAGTTGTTGGTTTGACTGCCGAGATCCAACGGGCACTCGACACCTGCCATGTGCACCCCCCAAGAGTCCTGGCAGACGATTGCTTTGTCGGCACATTTCAAAGCCACCACTACGGAATCTTCGCTCAACACCTTGACACCGTCGTTGGTTAGAAAAACCGCCCACTCGATTCCAGCGCGCTTACAGGCTGCTGCCAGTGAAGCGGCAATGTTCCCGGCTGCCGGATTCGTTATCAGTAACAATATATCCATTAGCCACTCACCCTGTTTTTTGTCAGTCGACCAACCCAGAAGCCGGCCAGCGCAAAGCCGCCACCAGTTGCTACCACCGCGGGAATGGATATTCCATGGTTTGAATATTCTGTCGGCTCAACTGCCCGGTTGTCGCCTCGAAAACCATATTGGGGATAGCTCGCGCTATCCATCGGCAAACTGCCATCGGCGGCCCAGCCGACCCAGCCTTCCAGGTAGAGACGCACTTCGATGCCGCTGGCGACGAGTCTCGCCAGATAGGTCAACCCATCAAAAGTATCATGCCCATAAACAATGGGGTCGCCTGATTGCGGGGAAAAGTCCATCGGACTGAGACGCCCAGGCTGGAGACTAACTGACGTCAAATGCTGCGCTCCCGGTAAATGTCCTCCACGGACCCCCCGAACGCGTACACCCCAGTATTCGCTTTCACTTCGCCCATCCAAAAGAATCGGTGCTCGCTCGTGGTTTATCATCCCTTTCAACTCACCGCGCAACACAACCCTGTCGGAGCGCATCGGCGTGCGGTAGACCTGTTCCCGGATTTTATTTCGTGGAATTCCCGGTTTTATCTGGTAGACCTCGGAACCTGTCACCCGGGCATTCAACACAGAGATCCGTCTTTGACCCGCTATATAGAGCACACCGGCGACAAAATCACGTCTATTATTTTCATCACCCACCACCAACACATGCTCGTCGCCACTCAGTCCTGCGCTTCCCAGCAACCAGAGCAAACCGCTGATGTTTGCCAGCCGCCGGCTGGGTGCCATTAGGTCTTCTACCGGAATACAGCGCACCCCGTCCAACGTTCCCGCTTTGCACAATTCCAGGGGTCGAACATCAACAATAGTATCGAAATCCCCTTTCGATTTTGACAAATAGGAAATTACAGGATCTGAAAAAGCCAACGCGCTGTTAAATGCCCACGATAGCAACAGGGCAAAAACGCTTGGGGGCGCCAAGCTGGTCATCCGGTTTAGCAGCCCTGGAACCGCACCTGGCGCGCTGGTGCCTCACCAGCGGTCGCTGCCGGCGGGTTCTCAATGTAATAGTCGACTAAATCCAGGATCATCACGCGACCGAATTCACCCAGATCCAGCTCTCCCATCTGTTCGGCAGGCGTCGCTGTCTGTGATGCGTCCAATTCAGCCCTCGTCACAGTCGCAAAGGGAAACGCGACAACAGCGATCAGAATACTGACCACTAATGAAGCGGCGCAGAAGAGTATGCTTGCTCGATCCATTCTGATTTCCTCACATAGAGTCCTTCACAAAACCGAGATACATTCCCCCGAAGGCAACAAAGAACATCACAAGCTGCGAAAAAGTCTCTATATCGAAGGACATGGTTTACTCACCTTTAAAGTGACGAACGAGTTCCCCCAGATCAAGCGGGTCGCCAGTCTCGGGATGTTCGACAGGTGGGGTGAAAAAGGGAACTCCGTCCCGGGTCGACTGCAAACTGGCCGGTGGCATAAAGTAGACATAGACCAGCGAAGCCAGACAAGTCAAACTGACCGCGACAACATAGAGCAGGGTAAAATTTACTTTCTTCATACCGGTAGCCGTCACACTTTAATAACGCCCCATACGAAACCGACACTAATTCTTCTGTATGTATATTTCCCAGCGCCGTTCGGTCTTCCTGCTCTCAAGCAGGGTCGCTCTCAAACCATTCAACATCGGAGGAATGGCTTCTACCGATGAAGGGTTGTCCACCAGCACCTCAATAACCTCCCCGGATGCCACCGAGCCCAGCGCTTTTTTAGTCATCAGCTGAGGCCTGGGGCAAGAGTCGCCGATACAGTCGACGCGCTGCGCGATCTTCACTGATGAGCCATTCTCCAGCAATACCTCTCCCACCGGCCCGCTGCTTTTCTCCTCTTCCTTTTTGCCAAATCCAAACATGTTTCACCTCTTAACAGTAGATCAGACTGTAAATCCCGGTAATCATTCGTCCGTGACCTTCTCAAGCATTTGAATCATCGCCTTGGGACTGGCTCCGTTCCTTGCGGATAATCGCCCGATAGATGGCCAACAACACCAGCGCCTGCCCCAGTCCGAATACAATTGCCGGAATGCCATACTTTTCCTGCAGCGTGGCCGCGTTACTGTACCCAAGCTGCAATGCCTCGAGATTAGGCTCCCCGGTCATGGCAGCGGGAGCAGGCGGCCAATAGTTATAGGACCAGAGTAGTGAAAAAAGAAACATTCCGATAAAGGTAAAAAGCAGCGCCCACAGGGCACCAATATTTCCCTCGCCGGTCTTGACCCAGGTTGATACTGTACAGGCCCCCGCCAATACCATACCGATTCCAAATAAGAATAGACCAACTACCTGGTTAAGGCCCACATCAAAATGCATTGGATTACCATCGCCAAAAGTAATGAACGTGGTAAACCCAATAGTCAGAATAATCATCGCAACCAGCAGCGCCTTGGTGTTGCGGTATGTCTTGAACAAAATGGCATCACGTAGTGCCGCGGTATTACAGAAGCGTGAGCGCTGGACCAGCAAACCCACCACCGATCCGAATATGAAAGCAACTAGACATTCGCCAACGACCGACACCGTTCAACCCTCCAGTATTTTTTTGTAAATCAGGGAACCAACCCAGGCGCCTGCAATTATGCCGCTGATCGCCAGATAGCCGCCAAGATTCATTTCGGGGGTTAGACCGAAAAAAGTGGAGACGTTGCAGACGAAGGCAAGCCGTATCCCGAATCCCATCAGCAATCCGCCAATGGTGATAAGAACCCACTCCGATAAATGTCGGGGAAACCGCAGGTAGAATTCTTTACTCAGAACAGCGCCAACGAATGCGCCAAACAGCATGCCAAGACTGATATAGATTTTCCAATAACCGGCATCCGGCTCGAAAACTAGTGTCCAGAACGGTATGCGTTCAAGTTCATCGCCCAAAACAGCCTGGGCCGCCAGCCCCGTCATCATGGTCTCCCCCCCGCCTACGGTCCAGGCGCCGACGATCAGGAACATGAAGATATCTAGCACAGCAATCACGGCCAGCGCGATCACCGGATCAAGTGTTTTTCGGAAAAACTCCATGCTTGTCAATCCTCCCCCTCAATACCATCGAAAGATATCACACCGCTAAGCACAAACAACTTGGATCAGGCGATTTTAAGATGAAAATACAGGCAATGAATGGTATTTATTACCAACCTCGCGATACATCAATTGGACCTACCAGTTCAACCCGCACTCGTCTGCTCTATAGTATAGCCCGGAGCCGGCCTTTTTACGCACTAGACTGAAACTGGCCAATCAGGTTAATAGCTAGTGGGCTGGCTGTGGGTTACCGAACTTCCCGCATGGCCCACTAAGGACTCTTGCACTTCTATTTTTGTAGAGCTAACCAAACAATATTATTCCCTCACTATAGAGACTACAATTCACCACGTGCCGTAGTTCGTCATTACCGGCTCCTTTTACCTTCGTTTTAAGGCAAGTCTGATTTAGTGATAACGAAAGCCCGTTTTCCTTAAGAACCGTGAATATTCCGTGAAAAACAGGGATTTTTTCGGTTCTCGACCAATTTTACGCCGAATAATTCGGATCAATCGATGCGCGTTTTATGCATCTCAGGATCGCGCGACTTGGACATATTTTTCGTGGAACGCGGCGTACTGATAATGCTGGCATCGACGATGGTTCCGCTGGCAATACGCAGGCCTCTTTCCGGCAGATACTCGCCAACCGGCTGAAACAAGGCGTCGCCCAGATAATGGCGCTCCAGCAGATGCGGTATCATCCCACCAGCACTCAACTCGACTTCATTTTCAAACATCGCGAAAATCGATGCGACTTGTAATCACACCACCTCTGTTTCTATCCTGCTGGTGTAACTACTCACCCGGCTCCGCATAAATTTGGCCGGAAAGCGCCAGCTGAATAGCGACCAAAGGATTGTATCCCTGATTGGCCATGGTCTGTAAGTAGCTGGAGATGCGGCAGTAGGCCTCGGCATACCTGCAGGTTCTGAAACACCCCGACACCTTTTGTTTCACTTTGCTCATTCTCAAGTCACGCTCGGCCCGGTTATTGGTGAAGGATACATGAGAATCCCTGGCGAAGAGCAATACCGCCGCCTCATACTGCTTCATACGCTCCCATAGGTTATGCGCATCCGACTTGGCGATCCTGCCCCGCTTGCCGTTCTGCCGGGGTGGTATCGGCGGGAGCTCCTTTCCACCCCGGGTCAGGATGTTCCGGTAGCGTTTCTGCAGCTTCTTGTATTCGTTGCGGGTCAGCTTCTTACTTTTCCGCCTGGCGACGATAACACAGGTCTCCTGCAGCAGGCGTTTCATGTTTGTCGCCCAGGCGTAACCGTTGGCGTCAATAATGAAGACCAATTCCCGCAGCAGATGCGAACCGCACAGGCCATGGCCACAATGATCGTAAGCCAGGTAGGAGGCCCAGCAGTCATGAATCACCACCCCGCCATAGCGGGGGATCACGCCGATGGCCTCAATGGCGGCTTTCCCACGTTTGGGGTGCAGAAACTTACACGTGATCTCCCCTGCCGAGCAGACGTGGATCCAGTGGTTTCTCCTGTCGACACGCAACGAGGTCTCGTCCACATGCATAGCAGGCATGGTCATGAGCTTTTCAATGGCGTCCTGTTCCCATTTTTCCAGGGCCTGATGCAGTTGCATCACGTATTTCAGGATCGTCGCCTCCGACAAGATCATGCCGATCAGCGTCCTGATCGATTGCTGCACCCGCTGGAGGGAAAGCATCTGGGCGATCAACAGGTTCAAGACGTAGGCCTTGATACCTGCGCCGTATTGCAGCGGGCCGGACATGTCCACCGGAAACTGGCCCTTGTTCTGTGACTGACAGCCGGGGCAGCGCTTGATCTGGGCATCTACGTGGCTCACCACCTTTTCGAAGATGATGTCTATGCGGGTCCGTCTCTCGTGTCCCTGGCAGGGCGTATCACGGAGGTCTTCACCGCAGACCCCGCACTGGTTGACAGAGGTGATCTGGATGGTCTCGACGGTGCGCGTGTTGCCCGCAAGGACGTCGTTCTGTGACTTGCCCTTGCCATTGGCACCAGGCCGGGTCGCGGTGTTGTCCTCCTTGGCCGTCTGTGAGGAGGGCAGACTGGAGTTGCTGTTATCTTTGGCGGTGCGTTTTTCCATGAACACCGCCATCAGCACCTCGAACAGCATCAGCAGGGCCTGGAACAGCGCGCGGCTTTCCGTCGCCATCTTGCCGTCGGCGCTCAGGCGCTCGAATTCGCTCTTGAGCGCGTCGAACTCTTCCCGGAGGGATTGTTTGTTGACGCTGGCCATCAGCGGCGCCTCAAGGCGATGCCGGTTCCCCGGCCTCGACCGCCATGATGGCCGAGAGCACCGCCAGGCGTTCCGCCGGGGGCATCGCCTGGTATTGCCTGCCCCAGTTCGCGGCCTTGCGCTTGATGCGCTGCCGGTCGGTAAAGTTCTTGCCCGCGTAGCTGGGCCAATACACCCGGTCGGGTTCAAAGTTGAACCAGAGCTTTTCGGTGCGTACCCCGGCCTGGTTCATAACCTGCAGTTCCAGACTGCGCCAGTCGGGGAGCAGCTCCTCATACAGGGCCGAGGGGTAACCAGAGAGCATGACGTTGCAGGGCAGGGTCTTGAGCAACGCCAGCAGCTCGATGTGGTCGGATTCCTCATAGTCGAAGCGGTAGCGACGTCCCGAGCTGCGGGTGTGATGCAGATAGGGGGGATCACTGTAGACCAGTTCGCGGCCCCGGTAGTCATAGTCCGCCAGGAACCGGTGGGCGCAGCCATTGACCTTCTCTACCGGATAGCCGCATGCAAAATTCGCCAACACCCTTGCGTTCTTGTCGATGCCAATGCTGCGCAGGGCAGCGGGCTTGCGCTTCATGATGGCCCCGCCGCCCAGATGAGTCTCGATGTAGATGTCGTGCGGCGGCATCAGGGCAATGATGGGTTGGCACAAGCCAGAGGTGGCCTTTGATCCAAAATAGCTCGGCATGACCCTTGATCCTTTGCGTTGCATTGGATCAACAGCATAGAATTGGAAAGCTATGATGTCAAGCTTTCATTGCTGCAGGGGTTTTAATGCAGGGGGGGTGAGTAGTTACCTGCTGGTTTACATGAATAATTCCAACATGCACAAATTCAACTCATTGAAAACTGAACGCAACAATTGAGTGTAGATAGTGACAGCAGAAAATAATTCGAACTCTAGGCAAGAACACTGTCGTTTAAAATTCCTTTTTCAATCAATTGATTCAGAATACCTGCACTCTTCTCTTTGAAGGCATCTCTGAGCAGCCGGACAGCCGGTGTAATAGATTGTCTGCTCGGGCAGATAAGCCATAGTTCAGTAGGAGTGGGTTTGAATTCGGGCATAAGGCTTACCACATTGTCCGATAATAAATCGGCGGACATATCTAGACAGGATTTAACGGCCAGGCCTTTACCTGCGACACACCATCGTCTTACCAGATCCCCATCATTGGAAGCACGATTACCGCTCATCTTAATCTTATATTCTGTTCCAATGCGCGAGAACTTCCAGACATCGTGAGTTATGTCGTAAAGCTGGTAAAACAGCCCGTTGTGTGACGGCAAATCATGAGGATGTTTGGGGGTGCCGTTTTTGTCGAGGTACTCCCGTGTTGCGCAAAGCAGTCGCGGGACATTGCAGATCTTGAATCCGTAAAGATTCGCGTCATTGGGCGAACCATAGCGTAGGGCAATGTCTATAGAATCGCGATAGAAGTCAATATTGCTATCGCTGATATTCGATTTCAGGCTGACATTCGGGTAGGAATCCATAAATTCATCGATCCACGGAATAATCAGATTCCGGCCCAGGTCAGATGACACCGAGATACGCAATTCACCATCGATAGTATCCAAGTCATCTTTCATGTTCTGCCTGGCTCGATCCAGCATGAGCAGGGCCTGCTCACACTGGGGAATATACCTTTCACCCGCACTGGAGAGCCGGAGCTGCCGAGTTGTGCGGATGAACAACTCCACGCCCAATGCACTTTCTACCCGCTTCAGCGCCGCACTTGCAGTCGAAGTACGCATATCTAAATTGGCTGCTGCAGCGGTAATGCTGCGGAATTCAGCCACTTTGAGGACAACTTGAAGGTCTTCTAAAAGCATATTTCCCAATATTATTGGATAATGTTTCCATCATTATGCTGTTTTAAGTGAGCTAATCAAGCTCTAGTATTTCATCCAGTTAATCGTCGGATTTGTGCCCGACAAATTCCGGCATACACCCCATCCTTGGGGATAATCAACTGGAGAAATACCATGAAAGCTGTTGGATATAACAAATCCCTGCCTATCAATGATCCTGAGGCTTTAACCGATATCAAGCTACCTCAGCCTATTGCCACCGGGCACGACTTACTCGTTAAGGTCAAGGCGATTGCCGTTAATCCGGTGGATTATAAAATTCGCCAACGAGTCTCTCCCGCTGAGGGTGACTACAAAGTACTTGGCTGGGATGCCGTGGGGGAGGTTGTCGCGACGGGCGAGGCGGCTACGCAATTCCAGCCGGGTGATGTGGTCTTTTATGCCGGCGACCTCAACCGCCAAGGCAGCAATGCCGAATATCAGCTGGTTGACGAACGTCTTGTCGGTACCAAACCTAAAAGTCTGTCAGATGCTGAAGCAGCCGCGTTACCACTCACAACCATCACAGCCTGGGAATTGTTGTTTGAGCACCTGGGTATAAAACAGCAATCTCCTGATTCGACAGGGAAATCCAGCGAGGTGATCCTGATTGTCGGTGCCGCTGGTGGTGTTGGCTCGATTTTAATTCAGATCGCCAAGGCCATTACCGGCGCCACCATTATCGCCACTGCATCACGCGAAAGCTCACAAGCCTGGGTGAAGAAGCTGGGGGCAGATCATGTTGTTGATCATACCAAACCGCTGCAACCACAGATCGAGGCCCTGGGTATTGGTCCGGTGACGCATGTTGCCAGTCTGAACAGCACCGACTCTTATTTCGAGAGCTATACGGAACTGCTGGCGCCGTTTGGCAAGATTGCCATGATTGACGACCCTTCCAAGCCCCTTGATGTGATGAAGTTGAAGCTAAAGAGCCTGTCGCTGCACATCGAGTTTATGTTTGCGCGTTCCATGTTTAAAGCGGCTGATATGGATGAGCAGAGCCGCCTGTTGAACCGCGTATCGGATCTGGTTGACCAGGGCTACATCCAGACTACCTCTGGTAAAAACCTTGGCACGATTAATGCCGAAAATCTGAAGGCTGCGCACGAAGAATTGGAGTCTGGTAAAGCAATCGGAAAGATTGTCCTTGAAGGTTTTTGAACGTACCGATTTGAGGAACCTCTGGATTATTCGTACTCCGTCATCCCGGCGCAGGCCGGGACCCAGGCCGGGTCGCCCCGGGCGATTTCTCGCCCAGGGCTCCCACAGATCCGGACTTGCCCGATTCGGGCATCCGGCTCCTCGGACTATGGAGTCGCTACACGACGGTAGATGCTGTGAACAACACGCGGTTGAGGGAGCGGGTAGCGCGCAGTCAAACGGACAAAAATTTCCCACGTCATCCGCCCGTGCCACGAGCGGCGATGAAGCCACTTGCGCCACAGACGGCGAACTTCGTAGAGGAGGCGCGCCAGCGCACGCCCGTTGCCGGTGATGCCATAGTAGGCGTAGTGGCCCTTAAGCTTGCGATGTAACGCTGCCTGCTGGGCCGCCACCGGCCAGTGACGATGCGCTCGGCACCAGCGACCGATCTCCCGTAAGGCACGGGTGAATCGATCTTTCGCCGTCTTGCGTTGCACTACCCAACGCCCCGTCCTGGAGCGTCCCCAATAGTGAGTGAACCCCAGCAGCCCGAAGCTACGCTCGCGTTGCGAGCCGCCTCCCCCTGCTCGCGGTGGACTGCGAAAATCCACCAAACGGGTCTTCTCCGGATTCAGGCACAGACCGTACTTTTCGAATCGCTTCGACAGTACCGCCAACACCCGCCTTGCATCCTCTTCCCGCTCGAAGACCAGCGCCGCGTCGTCCGCAAAACGGATCTCCAACGCCCGTCCCCGAAGCCGTGGCTTGACCTCGTGCTCAAACCACAAATCGAGCACTTCATGCAGGTAGAGATTACTGAGTACGGGTGAAATGACTCCCCGAACGCAAAAGATAACCTGTCGGTATTGCTCCGCCAGAGGGCCCCAATGGCAGTTCAGTATTCGTCACTGGGATAGAATGTTTGATCGTAATCGTATCCTGGCCAACGAGGATTTCCTTGACCAGAAGCCGCAGGATCTTCTGCCGATCTGTGACGTTTAGAGCCGCTGCATTTTCGCGCAGACGAGAAAAGAATACTTCCATAGTTTCCGCAACCCGCAGATAGGTATGTTGATCCACTGCGGCTGTCGCCAGGTTCTGGAGTTCGGATTGGATGGACTGCTCTCTCTTGTGAAGAGCAGGCATGCGCCGGCGCAACTCTTCCAGGGATAAAAGGCTTTCCTGGTAGGCATCGAGTAGTCTTTCGATCTGCTTCTGCAACCGGTTATGTTCCTTCACCAGAACCGATTTGCGGCGCTTGTTGGGGGACGATTCTCGGAGCGCGGCCAACCGATGATCGATCTCCGTACGAATCAATGTAGGATCCTCCAGCAAAAGGATGATCTCGCGCCATACCACCTCGTCCAAATGGTCTTGTCGAATGGGGCGGTTGTCACAAACCCTGCCATTTTGATACCGGTAGTCATCAGATCCCAGACAACGATAATAGTGTAGCTTGCGCTTCGATGTTCGTGTGGAAGTGCGGTAAAAAGCGTAACCGCAGTGTTCGCATACCAGCATCCCCTGCAACAAGGTCGGCTCAATCGTGCGCCGCGGGGCGTGGCGCTTATTCTTCTCCAGCTGTTCCTGCGCCATCGCAAAAATCTCTTCACTGACCAAGGGGGGTACCGGGATCCCAATCCACTCTTCCCGTGGTCGCTCTCGATTGGCACTGTTGCGCGGGGAATATCCCCCCCGCTGGCGCAAGGGACGGGTGATCTTGTGCCTCTCTACCTGCTCCGTTTTACCAAAGCAGGCCATACCCTGATAAGCCGGGTTGCGCAACATAGCCCATACCGTCGAACGACACCACCGGGATGCCCCTCTGCGGGTAGGGACCTTTTGTTCGTTGAGCTGGCGGGCAATGGCGTTGATGCTGAGCCCCTCCTGGGTGTAGCGGCGAAAGACCGTGTGCACGATCTCTGCCTCCTGCTCCAGGACCTGGTAGTAAGCCCCAGTGGTCTCAGTCTTGCGGATATACCGATAACCATAGGGGGCGCCGGAGAGAACATTGACCGATCCGGCTTTCGCCCAGTGCCGTTTGCCCCGGCGTGAACGTTCGGCAATCTGGGCCCGCTCGTACTCCGCAATCATTCCCTGGAACTGCAAGAGTAGCTGTTCTTCCGGGGTTTGCGCCTTGGGCGAGCGAATAAAAACGACCTCGACACCCTGACGAGCAAACTCCTCCACCAGCAATACCTGGTAGGCATACTTGCGACTCAGGCGATCCGGCGAATGGACGAGAACGGCTTCAATCTGGCCTTCCGCAGCCAGGTCTCGTATCCGATCCAGGCCTGGCCGGACCAACACGGCACCGCTATAGCCTTCGTCTTCGAAGATCCATTGAGAAGGCACCAGGTAATCCTGTTCCTTCGCCGCCTCTTTCAGCGCCGAGGTCTGACTCCTGATCGTCTGTTCTTCTTTCTGTCGCTCCGAAGAGACCCGGGCATAGATCGCCGCTGATTTCATCTGTTAACGTCCTCCCCTCCTCATTGGAGCGTTTTCCCGTGACCCGTACTTTGTCCGGAACCAAGAGTTGGTAGGCTTGGGCCAATTTGCTCCCCAACAGCCGATCAAAACAATATTCCAATTCAATCGTTTTCTGTCGTGGCTGGCGATCAGCCACTTCGCCCTCCTGGGCGGTAAAGAAAGGCCTCCAGGGCTTGGGTCACCAGTTCGCTTAGTTGCTGATCGCGTTCGTGCGCTCGCTCGTGTAATGCCGCGACCAGCACGTGCGGAAGCTTTACGGTAAACGCAATCTTGTGCTCCGGTATCGGTACCGGTCGCTCGTGTTCTTGTGCCTCGCGCAAATACCGGTAGGCCTGCCGTTTTGAGATACCCAACATTTGCACCATGGCCATAGCCGCTTCTGAAAGATCTTTGCTCTTGATCAGAAGCTTCCGGGCCATATTGATGCGTTCGGCTTTCACGGCATTGGAAGATCGCCCCATATGTCATATATATATAACTCATTATGACATTATTTCAAGGTTTCTTTTTGCGCGTTCTATACGCTACAACACGGCTAAAGTCGAAGTTATCTTTTGCGTTCGGGGAGTCACCACCCCGCCCTGAGGAGTCCCCCGGTCTGGGTGACTCACCTCGCCGGATTCCATGACCCCAGCGTTCAACCACTTTCCAATCGCGCGTCGAATCACTCCGTCGCGCACCCGTCGGTCCAGAAAGCTCCGAAGGTGGCCCCAGTCAACGTTATCAAAGAAACTCTGGATGTCGAGGTCGATGATCCAGCCACCGCCCATCGCCATCAGCCCCCGCCACAGCGCATCCAGCGCCTGGTGGGCACTCCGCCCTGGTCGGAACCCATATGAGCAGTCCAGAAAGTCCTGCTCGTAAACCGGTTCCAGCACCATCAGTACCGCACGCTGGAGTACCTTGTCCTCCAGCGTCGGAATACCGATCGGGCGCGTCTTGTTCGCCTTGCCCGGCTTCGGGATGTGCACCCGACGTACCGCCGGCGCCCGATACCGACCGGATTTGAACCGTTCGAGCAGGCTCCACAGGTTCGCCTCCAGGTCGGCCTCGTACTGCTCCGCCGTCACGCCGTCTATCCCCACCGCACCATCCTTGCGCGTTCGCCGGTACGCTTCATGCAGCCACACCGCATCAATGTGATGCGCCAATGTCGTCAACACCAACTTCGGTTCGATCTGAGCCAGTCTCGCTAGCTTCTCTTGTCGTGTTGAGATGATCTCTTGGCCCAATGTCCTCATCATCTGTCCCTCAAGAAGCCCCATAATCCGATCCACCGCTTCCCTCCATCGGGTCCCCTGGGGCAGGTTCCCCGACTTCCGCAGTACTATCAGTGGACTCCGACCTCTCGCCTTCCGTCCCGCCTCGCTTCGTTGCCTTCGCTTGGTGCTACCACCCGTTGCCCCGTTTCGCTCCCCGGGATGGAGCAACCCCCGGGGCCTGGACCGCTTATACCGCGGCGCCCGCACCGCCTGCTGAGGTGGAGAAAACGAGATCTCCCAGGTTCCTGGGCGACCCTTGCCTGCATGCCCCGCTCTTCGACCCCGGCGGACCACCTACCCCAGGCCAGTTCAGGGTAAGCCATGTTGCCTTCCGCTGAGTTAACGACGTCGGCTCCGCACCTTTATCACTTTCGAGGCTCTATCACGCGGCCTACAGGCACCCTGTGTACGCTTCGCAGCCGGAATCACCCCCGGACCACGCAACACTCGGTTCCGGCTGGTGGCCAACCTTTGCCGGGTCAGGACTTGCACCTGCTGGATCGCATAGAGAGTTTCTGTCATGTCTATCCGTTTACATGAATTCGTCGGGTAGAGCACTGGCGCGCGCACCGGTAGGTGGAGGGTTACCAGCCTCGCCCTTTCGGTAGCGAGATGGGTTCACAGTTCCACCATAGGCCACGTTTCCAGCCGCCCTCCCTAAAATTCCGTACGTTGGGTTTTCCCCAGTACGGCTTCAAGCACCAGGCACCTCACAGTTCGGCATGGAGCCTTCCCGACCGGGTCAACCGGTTAAACCCTACCCAGGTATTCCCGGACAATACGGTCGGTTTACTCCAACCTTCAGGGCCACCTACGCCGCAAATTTAATCCGTCTCAAGGTACGGAAATCCGACTTCGGCGGACCCACCTGGGCCCAGGGGTCCTCGCTCCGCTCGGGTTTTGTTGTCCCGAACATCATCGCTTAACGACCCCATCCGCCAATCTGACCACCTCCGGCCCATTTCCCGGTGCTGCCGGTTATAGGGACGGGCTTTGGCATTCAAGGGTAATCCTGCCCGGTCGTCAGATCTTCCGGACTTTCACTGCTGCACTCTCCAGAATTGCCGCCCTCAGCGTCTGCCGGGAGACCCAGTACGTGCGTACCCCAGTTCTTCCACACTGGCACTGGCCATCAGATAAAGGAGGAAAGTCTTTGGCGTCTCCAAATATCCTGCAAATCAGATCCACGCAGGAGCTTGATTTCGGCAGCTAGTCAGTTCGCTCTCGCTACGGCCCTCCTGGTTGCTCGCCCCCTGGTCTGATCAGAACCGAAAGGCACTATGTCCTCCCAGCCCCACCTAGGCTTTTACTTCCGGGCTTCCAGTTCAACGAGTTACCTCGCAGACTGCCGGATATGACTACGGCGCCATACTGGGAATTGCGCCGGCAGGACTTTCACCTGCAAGTACAGCAGCTAGTCTCGCTGCGCCCCCCTCACCAAGCTTTGCCTGGCGCAATAACTTATTGATAACTTTTAGATGGATTCCGTCCTTAGGTTCGTAAACCGTGCGTCCCTGCACCACACGGGCACTTAGAATTTTTCGAGGAGCCCTTACTTTCGTGATCGCAAGGGATCCGGCAGTTTCTCTAAACGGAGTCCAAAACGCCCGAATATATCGATGATTCAGAGTTTCAGCCCATCAACCGGGGATACAACTCCGCATTCCGTCCGAGCCGGTTGAGCCTCGGGTTAGTGGTGCCGCTGGAGACCTATGCAACGGATCCAGTGCCATCCATGACCCGTCATGTGGATCGTGTTCAACTGGCCGAAGAACTGGGATTTTCGGCAATCTGGTTACGGGACGTGCCGTTCAACGTACCGTCATTTGGGGATGCAGGGCAGATTTTCGACCCCTTTGTCTACCTTGGCCTGTTGGCCGCCCGGACTGAGCGGATCGCACTTGGCGTCGCCAGCATTGTTCTACCACTGCGTCATCCCGCGCATGTTGCCAAGGCTGCGGCCAGCATCGACGTGCTATCAGGTGGGCGACTCATCCTGGGTGTCGCCTCGGGCGACCGACCAGAGGAGTATCCGGCACTCAACCTCCCCTTTGCCGAGCGTGGCGCCCGTTTTCGCGCAAGCTTTGACTATATCAGGCGCATGCAGGAGGACTCACCGGTATTCGAGAATACTTATGGCAGCCCCTATGGCGGTATGGACATGCTGCCCAAACCGGCGTCCGGAAAACTGCCGTTGCTTATTACGGGGGGCAGCCAGCAAGACCCTGATTGGATCGCGCAGAACGGGGAGGGCTGGATAACCTATCCACGCAATATTGCCGCGCAGGCAAAAATTATTGGCGATTGGCGGGCGCGAGTTAAGGCTGGGGGCGGCCCCGCCAAACCTGCAGTGCAGTCGCTTTATGTCGATCTGGCTGACGACCCGGAGACTCCGCCGCAACCAATCCATTTGGGATTTCGGTTGGGAGCGCAACATCTTCAGGCCTATCTGAAATCGCTGGAAGAGATCGGCGTAAACCATGTTGCGCTGAACCTGCGCTTTAACCGCAACGGCACTTACTTAAGCGATCGTAGAACAACTGAATTGCAGTAACCATCTGAAACTAATGAAGAAGGCTGACCTGGATTGATAGAATGTTTGTCGCCAAACACACGTTCCATCTAGTCCGAGGTCAGCCATGAACAAGCGTAATACCGGTTCAGGATTTCAGCAACATCGAGAAAATATCCGTGAGGGCCTTCGCCGTCAGCGTACGGTGGATTTTTTCAACGTACTCACAGGACCGTTGCTATTAGAATTAACCGAGGCGCATCTACCGGAACATCGGGAACGACTCTATCCGCCAACGGTCACCTTGTCGATGTTCATCAAGCAGGTGCTAGAGGCCGATGGCTCTTGCCAAAAGGCGGTCAATGGGTGGGCAGCGCAACGCGCAGCGGAAGGATTGATTCCATGTAGCGTGCGCACGGGGGCTTACTGTAAAGCACGCCAGCGGTTACCTGCTGAGATGGTGATGGCAATGACGCGTGAGACAGGTAAGTTATTGTGTGCTCAGGCTGATTCTGGCTGGCGCTGGTGTGGTCGTACGGTGAAACTGATCGATGGTACGGGCATATCAATGCCGGATACGCCGGCCAACCAAGAGCACTATCCACAGCCGAGTAACCAAGTGCCTGGGGTTGGTTTCCCGTTGGCTCGGCTGGTTGGAGTGGTTTGTTTATCGACCGGCGCAGTAGTCGATGCAGCGATCGGACCTTTTCAAGGTAAGGGGCACAGCGAGCATGGATTGCTGCGGGAAATACAAACTGCTTTATGTGCGGGCGATGTGTTGTTGGCCGATGCATTGTACTGCAGCTACTGGCTCATCGCATCGCTGCAAGCAGAGGGAATTGATGAGACAAAATCATGCAGAAAATCATTCTTATTACCGGCTCGACCGATGGCATCGGGTTAGAAACGGCCAGGATGCTGGTCTCGCAGGGCCACCATATTCTGCTGCACGGACGTAATCCGGAAAAACTGAAGGACGTGGAAAGAACGCTCTCCGGGCTACCGAATGGAGGGCGCGTTGAAAGCTACGTGTCTGATTTATCGCGGATGTCCGATGTAGAAGCACTCGCGAAGGAAGTGGCTGAGCGGCACACGCAACTTGATGTGCTGATCAACAATGCCGGTATCTTCCGCACACCCGAGCCCATCACGCAAGACGGGCTTGATGTGCGCTTTGCGGTCAATACCATTGCCCCCTATCTGCTGACGCAACGACTTTTACCACTGATTGGAGCATCCGGGCGGGTAATCAACCTGTCTTCCGCCGCCCAGTCGACCGTCGATCCGGAAGCGCTGGCTGGACGGATCAGGCTGTCCGACGACTTCACCGCCTATGCGCAAAGCAAACTGGCGCTTACAATGTGGTCTCGCAATATGGCACTTTCACTCAAAGATGAGGGCCCGGCCATCATTGCGGTTAATCCTGGGTCGATGCTCGGCACCAAGATGGTGAAACAGGGCTTTAGTGTGGCAGGCGGCGATATCCGCATCGGTGCGGAAATACTTATTCGTGCGGCACTGTCAAATGAATTTGAAACTTCTTCAGGCCAATATTTCGACAACGATTCAGGCCAGTTTGCCTCGCCTCATCCCGATGCACTGAATCCACAAAAATGTGAAGAGATTGTGCGCGTTATTGAGAAAGTTTTGGCTGAAACAACACAATAAGAATCAGGGGACAGTATACCTATTTATACTTAAGGTAGTCGTGATAAATCCCCCAAGCTTCCCCCAGTTTTCTTGATGCTAGAATCGGTCTGGTCAGTGACTAAACAACCGCAGGGAATAGGTATACTGTCCCCCGAATTCCACATGATAGTGGCCAATATCAGATAAAAAGTTTTGTAGAGGATTAGATCATGACAACCTCAAATAAGGCAGCAGCCTCTGAACTAATGACGGAAAATCCGCCGTCACCTGTTTCCCTGTCGGAAGCCTTCCTTTACTGGCTCAAACTGGGTTTTATCAGCTTCGGTGGCCCTGCGGGACAAATTTCAATGATGCATACCGAACTGGTGGAACGTCGCCGCTGGATCAGCGAACACCGTTTTCTACATGCTTTGAACTATACGATGGTATTGCCAGGGCCAGAGGCCCAGCAACTCGCTACCTACATTGGTTGGTTAATGCACGGCACCCTTGGCGGAATCATGGCCGGGGTGCTGTTTGTGTTGCCGTCTTTAGCTATTCTAATCGCGCTGACCTGGATCTATCTGGCCTATGGCAATGTCCCTGTGGTGGCCGGTGTACTTTATGGGATCAAACCGGCGGTAACGGCAATAGTGGTGTTTGCCGCCTATCGCATTGGCTCCAAGGCCTTGCGGAACGGTGTGCTCTGGTCTATAGCAGCGGCGGCATTTATTGCCATCTTCGCGATGCATATTCCTTTTCCCTACATTGTGTTGGCCGCTGGCGTCATTGGTTACCTGGGAGGTCGTGTTGCACCGGACAAGTTCAGGGCTGGAGGGGGTCACGGTACCTCTGATAAGTCATTCGGCCCCGCACTTATCGACGATGACACACCAGTACCGCAGTGGGCGAATTTTAGCTGGCGATCAACCATAATTCATGTCATTGTGGGACTCTCTATCTGGGCGCTGGTAGAAGGTGCACTATTTATTACTTACGGCTGGCAAGGCCCACTGACACAAATGGGTTGGTTCTTTACCAAGGCAGCGCTTGTTACCTTTGGCGGTGCCTATGCGGTGCTGCCCTATGTCTATCAAGGTGGCGTAGAACATCACCAATGGTTAACGGGCACCCAGATGATCGACGGCCTGGCACTGGGTGAAACGACTCCTGGGCCACTCATCATGGTGGTGGCCTTCGTCGGATTTGTAGGAGGCTGGACCAAAGAAATCTTCGGGCCAGAGAACCTGGTACTGGCAGGAGCCGCGGGTGCAACGGTAGCTACCATATTCACCTTCCTACCTTCATTTCTGTTCATCTTGGTGGGTGGCCCAGCAGTTGAGGCGACGCGCCATGATGTGAAATTCACAGCACCATTGACGGGAATTACTGCAGCGGTAGTCGGTGTGGTTATCAATCTGGCGGTATTTTTCGCTTGGCACGTTTTGTGGCCAGAAGCTTCGGAAGCCGAGCCTTTTAGTGGCCGCTTCGAATGGTTCTCCTTGCTGATCACAATAGGTGCTTTCCTTGCGCTGTGGCGTTTTAAAATTGGTATTATTTCGGTTATCGCCACCTGTGCCGCCGCGGGTTTAATTTATTCATTACTGGTCTGAGGATACTATGGCTATGCAACGCACCTTCACTGCCCAAAAACTCCAGTCACTTCAGCCGGCCAGGGCGATGGTCAAAAGCTACGAGGGAAGTATGACGTTCATCATTGCCAGAACAAGTTATCCGTAATATTGCTTGATAACAGAATCATACGGTTCGTTCGAATATTTGCACCACACGTGGCAGAAGACTCATGAAAAAAAAGCGCAAGAAGCATCTTCACCGAGAAAACAGAACGGAGCACAAACAAAACCGTGGAGCGAACCAACCCGCGGCCACCCATCCGATACGACGGGTGCACCTGCTGCTTCTGATCCTGGCGTTTTCGGGTCTCGCTCTCACGGCCTATATAACCGCAACCCGATGGTTCGGCACGATTCCACTGGCCTGCAGCGAGGGCTCGGATTGTGACCTCGTACAGAGCAGCCGCTGGTCCACACTTTTCGGTCTGCCGGTCTCGTTCTGGGGGTTTCTTACCTATGGGGTATTGTTCAGGATCATATGGCGCATGCGCAAACGGCGTCTCTCTTGGAGGTTCGCCTGGGTGGTCGCTTTTGTCAGTGTGGGCATCAGTGCCTACCTGACCGCGATATCGATCTTTGTCATCGAGGCGACCTGTATTTACTGCTTGACCTCCTTCGGTCTGATGCTGGCCATCTTTGCCATTCTGACTATCACCAGGCCCGATCCCTTACCGGGTTTTCAATGGCGCACCTGGCTCCCGAGTACCGCGCTGGCAACCACCATTGTGGTGGCCGCGTTGCAGCTACATTACAGTGGAATATTCGATCCGGGAGCAGGCCCGGAAAAGCCCTACCTTAAGGCGCTGGCCTTGCACCTTCAGAAGTCAGGGGCAAAATTCTACGGTGCCTACTGGTGTCAGAGCTGCCAGGAGCAGAAGAGCCTGTTTGAAGCATCGGCGCACCGTTTACCCTACGTGGAATGCACCCCCAACGGACGAAGCGGGATTCGCGAAATCGCCTGTCTCACCATGAACATCCAACGCTACCCCACATGGATCATAAATGATCGGCGCTACGAACTCGCTCTCAAGCCAGAAAGCCTGGCCCGATACAGTAAATTTCGTTGGCCGGAGGAAAAAAGCAACGGGAACCCCACAGTCCGGTAACACCCGAATCAGGGGACAGTATACCTATTCATCCTTCAGGGAGTCGTGATAGCTTCCTGGGCTTCCCCCAGTTTATTTGATGCAAGAATCCGTCTGGTCAGTGCCTAAACAACCATAGGGAATAGGTATACTGTCCCCAGAATTCGCAGTCATACTGCTGTTCAATATATTGCATTCGGACTTCATCATGACAAGATAACTTCACTTAGTATGTTGCCCTTCCTCCATGCAGTATTTTTTAAGTTTCCGCCACAACGAGACACGATCAATACCAAGAACCTTAGCTGCCCGTGTACGATTTTGCCCGCTGCGTTCCAAGACATATTGAATATAATCTGCCTCCCGTTCGGCCAGGGTAGGCAGGCGTCCTGCCTCTTCACGCACAACATGTACCGCCTTCTCCACCAAGGCAGGGGGTAAATCCGCTATGGTCAGTTGCTCTTCCTGAGCCAGGGTTACTGCGCGCTCCATGATATTTTCAAGCTCCCGGATATTTCCTGGATAGTCATAATCAAGCAACATCGCCATCGCAGTAGAATCAATATCATCTACGGCGCGCCCCATGCGCGCTGCGTGTTTACGCAAAAAGTAAAACGCAAGCAGAGGTATATCGTCCCGGCGCTCTGCCAAGGGAGGCAAGTGCAGTCCTACCACGTCAAGCCGGTAATAGAGATCCTGCCGAAAACGACCAGCTGCAAACTCATCGAGTAAATCACGATGTGTCGCAGTAATCAGTCGGATATCCACAGGAATTGCTTGAGTTGAGCCTAGACGTTGGACCTCTCGCTCCTGGATGACGCGCAACAGCTTTACCTGCATCCCAAGTGACATTTCCGCAATTTCGTCCAGAAAGAGAGTGCCTCCGTTCGCTGCCTCGATAAGCCCTTCCCGTGCTTCAGTAGCCCCGGTATAGGCCCCTTTCTCGTGCCCAAATAATTCATTGGCCAACAGGTCCTCCTGCAATGCGCCGCAGTTGACTGCCTGAAAGGTGTTTTCTGTTCGAGCACTGTAAGCATGGATAAAACGGGCAAGCAATTCCTTACCGGTACCGCTCTCCCCAGTGATAAGCACGTTTGTATCTGTGTGCGCGACTTGTCGCGCCATCGCCAATAGGCGCTGCATGATGGCATCCTGGGTAATAATCGTGGGCTCGCTCCGATTGTTGCTCAACTGCATTTTCAATTCCCGGTTTTCCCGTTTCAGATGAACTAACTCAAGCGCATTACGCACAACTTCCCGCACCTCATCCAGGCGAAAAGGTTTGGCGATATAGTGAAAAGCTCCCGCTTTCATCGCTTCCACCGCGGAATCCAGTGTTGCGAAGCCTGTTATCAGGACCACCGCCGTCTCTGGATCCAACTCCTTCGCCCGACGAAGCACGGCCATGCCATCCACTTTTTCCATTCTTAAATCGGTCAGAATGACATCAAAACGCATTTTTTCCAGGGCCTCGATGGCGCCCATGCCGGTTGTACGAGTAGTGACTTCGTGGCCCTCCTTACGGCACACGTGAGCCAGGTTTTCAACGGCGGTCGCTTCGTCGTCGATGATCAAAATTCGGCCAATTTCAGACGAGATCTCAGCCATGGTTTGTATCCTTGCCGGGAAGCAACACGATGACTTGAGTACCTTTACCTGGTCGGGAGGCAATGGCGAGGCAACCATCATGCTCGCGCACGATTTCCTGCACAATAAAAAGTCCGAGTCCCACACCTTTACCCGGTTCGCTGGTAGTAAAAAACGGGTCGAAGACTTTTGAAAGACGCTCGATCGGTATGCCGGGGCCGTCATCGGCAACCAATATCTCGATAAACCGGTCGTCGTGATCGGTAATGCATTTGAGGTTACCGACCACTTCGGCGTCGTCGGGAATCATCGGAACACCCCGTTCACACAGCATAGCGCTGATGCGCACATTTACGCCCTGTCCCGTCGCATGCAGGGCATTTTGGATGAGATTGATAAATAGTTGGTGAATACGCTGCTTGTCTACATCCAGCACGAGGTCGGCTGGAACATTAACCGTCAACTTCGCCGAATATTGCCGCAGCGTTTTCCCAATAATGGTTTGGGTCTCATTAATAAGATCCAACAATTTCAGGCGATTCTTCTGAAAGTCGCGTTGACTTCCAAAATCAAGCAGGGTTCGAACGATGTTCCGCCCACGCTCAGTTTCGCTGTCAATCTGTTTCAACCAGGTATTGAGCTGATCCGGATCGGCCTCGGCAAGCTCCTCCATCAGCAGTTGGCAGGAGGAAGAGATGTTGGAGAGTGGATTGTTCAACTCATGGGCCACGCCGGACGCCAGGATACCCAGCGATGCCAGTTTCTCGGACTGCAACATACGCTTCTGGCGGATATTCAGCTCTTTTAACATTCGGTTGAATGCATCGGTAAAGGTCAAGAATTCACGATCATATGAAGGCGGCTCCAAATGATTGAATTGCCCCTTGGCGATCGACAGCAACCGGGACTCCAACTGCTTGAGTGGGGTAACTGCCACGTGTTTGAGTTGCCGCCCGACAAGATAAATTGCAAGCCCAATGACGGAAAGAGATATCAATAAGAACCACTGAGACTCTTGAACCGCTGTCTCGAGCATTTTACGTTCCTGTTTCGACAGCGATTCGGCGGTGAGGTAAATCTGATGCCCAAGTGTTCTTATCTCATCTTCGAGTTGCCGCCGGCCATCCACTGGTGCATTATTCCAAATTCCCAGCTTGAGGCGGTATTCATTCAAGTTTTTCATCATGTCCGAAGGATCGGATCGACGCATGATCTCGCCTAGAGGAGTCTCATAGGCTCGCACAATATCCAGGGAGGTCGCAGCATATTCATCCGCCCCGGTGAACGCTTCGTTATCCGCATAAAGAAATAGATTTTTCTCTTCGCGTCGCATCTCCAGAACCGCATCTTTCAAATCAGATACCACCTCACCCTCAGTCACCTGTCTCTCAAGAAACAACAGATCTAAAAAGGCAATGAGGCCAAGCGTTACGATGCCTGAGACCAAAGCGATATATGCAATGGTGATTTTGCCTCGCAAGCTGGTCAGATCGAAGAAATTAGCCATAACAATACGCAACATATCGTTTCAAATTGAAACAATGCTAGCAGATTTCGTTATTCCGCGCAGAACCCGATGATAAGCCCATAAAACCCTCTAATTACCGTTTCATAATGCAACGTCCATGCAATTTCCAGGAGGAATTTGCATTTATAAATCAACCCGTTAGAAATCATGAAACCTGGCATAGACATTGCGAATAACATTTATACTTTAATATTCGGATATTATAAAATGATAAAGCTCAGTGACGACTTGAAAAAAATCTTATCTGGCCTGGCCCATCAGGATGCCGGTGAATTTTTACCCATGCGCGACAAAATGAAAGCACTTGGATTGGGATTAGAGACCAGAGTGAAATCCTCACCGTCTCGGAATGTGGCGAGAAAGCCGGCTATTCACCGTATCGCTCTAATCAGTGATGGCCGAGGAGCGGGGGCACCCCTCAGTTACGCCATTGACGCTTGTTCACGACAGGGCGCCAAGATCGATCTGCTGACCCACGGTGCGGTTGATATGGCAAGCATCTCCGCAATAGAGAAGCAAATCCGAACGGCTGGTCTTGAGTACCATCATATTCAGCTTGGCATGAAACCTGTCGACGACGTCATTGACTATATTTGCAATCACCCCGCCCTCATTTTTCTGGTGGCGATGCCGGACGACGAGACTGTAAAAGTACTCATTGAAGAGGTGATACCAAAGCGTGGCGGACGCATCCCTGTCCCGCTGGTGCTTATTGAAGATCGGCCGTCTGTCCGTCTGGCCGAACCCTCTGCTGCCTAAAGTCCATCGGGCATGTGCAACATCAAATCACACTATTCCAAATACTGACGAACTGAACATCAACGAAGAGCTTTGCCATGAACAAACTTGCGGATGAAGAACAAACGATCAGAACACCCGGAATTCTAAGCGTAAAACAGATTATCGCGGCAATAGTATTTGCAGCTTTCGCTCTATTCCTGGCCCGCGTGGTGCCTACGGCCGAAATAGCCTGGGTCAGCGCCATTCTGGTCCTGACCATCTATCTCTTTGTATTTGAGGTAGTGGGTGTGGATGTTGCAGCAGCTACTGTAATGGTACTGTTGGGACTGACCTCACTATTAGCGCCAGTAATGGGGCTGGAGCAGGGGTTGGTGGATAACAAACACCTGTTCGATGGATTCTCATCCAATGCGGTAATCTCCATCATTGCGGTAATGATCATCGGCGCCGGTCTCGACAAGACCGGCATTATGAGCAAGGTGGCTGCCTTCATCCTCAAGATAGGCGGCACCACAGAGACCCGAATCATCCCTATCATCTCTGCCACTGTGGGGTTCATATCTTCCTTCATGCAGAACGTAGGTGCTGCGGCACTCTTCCTTCCGGTAGTTTCCCGTATTTCCGCACGATCGGGACTGCCCATGTCTCGCTTGCTGATGCCCATGGGATTCACCGCCATCCTGGGCGGCACCATGACCATGGTGGGTTCCAGCCCACTTATTCTACTCAACGACCTGATTCTCACCTCCAATAAGGCACTGCCCGCCAGCCAGCAAATGGAGACCTGGGGACTGTTCTCGGTTACTCCCGTGGGAGTGGTATTGATCGCTGTCGGAATTATCTACTTCGTGGTAGCCGGTCGTTTTGTGTTACCAAAAACAAAAAGCGAGAGCAGCACAACAGGCGTGGATACCATGGAGTATTTTCAATCGTTATACGGCATACATCCCGATCTGTGCGAGGTCGTGGTGCCTAATGACAGTGAGCTCGTGGGGAAACTACTGGGCGAAGTCGAATCCGCCTATAGTGTCCGGGCCATCGGTGTCAAATACAGCGGTGAAGAGAGCCTGGTGGGGCCGGGTTCAGTTGCCTACGATACCGAAGTGACGGGAGGCATGGTGCTGGGCATTCTCGCCACACCCAGCAGCACGCAAAGATTTATTGAAGAATTCGGATTAAAGAGACGAAGAGATCTACGTAGTTTTTCTGAATCGCTTTCATCCGCCAAGGCGGGTATCGCGGAAGTGGTTGTCCCGCCGGGTTCTGAACTTCTTGGTAAAAGCGCACGCGAAATCTGGTTACGCAAGACCCACGGACTTGGCTTGATTGCTCTACACCGCGATGGTGAAACCCTTCGCCATGGTAGTGCCCATATCAGAAGCATGCCGTTTCATGCTGGGGATACACTGGTAGTCCACACCACGTGGGCCAATCTGGAGAGAGTGGAGAAGGACCGAAACTTTGTTGTTGTGACCACTGAATACCCTCGTCAGGAGGAGGTACGCCCCCACAAGATACTACCTGCCGTCATCTTTTTTGGCATTGCACTCTTTATGGTGCTGTTTACCGACATCCGCCTTTCTGTAGCGCTTCTCACCGGCGCGATGGGAATGGTGTTGTCCGGTGTACTGAATATTGAAGAGGCCTACGGGGCGGTAAGCTGGAAAACGGTATTTCTGCTTGCCTCACTTATCCCATTGGGACTGGCAGTGGAAACAACGGGCACCGCGAAATGGATCGCCGAGCAGGTACTTTTCGTCGTGGGTGATATGCCAATCTGGGTAATCCAGACTGCGGTGGCCGTGCTTGCCACCTTCTTTACCCTGGTCATGTCCAATGTGGGTGCTACCGTGCTGTTGGTTCCATTGGCGGTCAATATCGCCATAGGTGCAGACGCCAATCCGGCCGTGTTTGCCCTGACGGTGGCTATCGCCACCTCCAACTCCTTCTTAATTCCTACCCATCAAGTAAATGCCTTGATTATGGGACCGGCTGGTTACCGGGTGGCCGACTTCATGAAAGCAGGCGGCATCATGACCGTGCTGTTTCTGATAGTCATGATGGTTATGATGACTCTGGTTTTCTGAGGACTAATGCAGTAATGAAATTTCAAAACTCAATAATCTACCTTATCCTTTTCTCACTGCTTAGCGCGCTATCTGATGGGGTGATGGCGGCTGAACCTGAGGTACATCGCCTTGACCTGACCGGTAGCTGGGTGGGTTATCTTTCGATCGGGATATTTCTACTGGCCTATGTCCTGGTGATGGCCGAGGAATTCACCCATCTGCGCAAATCAAAACCCGTGATCATTGGTGCCGGGCTGATTTGGGGAATCATTGCCTGGTACTATGCCAGCCATGGCTTGACCACGGAAGCAGAGCAGGCAGTGCGGCATAACCTGCTGGAATACGCGGAACTCATGCTCTTCCTGTTGGTAGCGATGACCTACATCAATGCCATGGATGAACGGGGGGTATTTGATGCGCTACGCGCATGGCTGGTCCGCAGTGGGTTTGGCCTGCGTTCCCTGTTCTGGATTACCGGCACCCTTGCATTTTTTATTTCACCGGTTGCGGATAACCTCACCACCGCGCTTTTAATGTGTGCAGTGGTACTGGCAGTAGGCGGCGACAATAGTCGTTTCGTTACACTCGCCTGCATCAACATCGTCGTTGGCGCCAATGCGGGAGGGGCGTTCTCACCTTTTGGTGACATCACGACGCTGATGGTCTGGCAAAAGGGTATTGTGGAGTTCTGGACCTTTTTCGCCCTGTTTCTCCCGGCGGCCGTGAATTATCTTGTGCCTGCTGCCATCATGCACTTCGCCGTTCCCAACACTAAGCCAGAGGCCTCGGGGGAGCAGGTGCCGATGCAACGGGGTGCTCGGCGTATCATTGTGCTTTTTCTTGCGACTATTGCCACTGCTGTCTCATTCCACAACTTTCTATATATGCCACCGGTCATAGGCATGCTGACAGGTTTGGGCTATCTGCAACTGTTTGGCTTCTTCCTGAAGAAAACCTGTCATCGCTACCATGGCAAACGTCATGACAACGAAGAACATGACGGGCAACTTGGCGACATCGTTGCATTCGATGTGTTTCGTCCAGTGGCCCGGGCCGAATGGGATACCCTGCTATTTTTCTACGGTGTGGTGCTCTGTGTAGGCGGCCTTGGCTTTCTGGGCTATCTGAGCATGGCATCCGAGCTTATGTACACAGGCTGGGGGGCTACCAATGCCAACGTCGCAGTCGGTATCATCTCAGCCATAGTCGACAACATCCCGGTGATGTTTGCCGTACTTACGATGAATCCAGATATGTCTACTGGCCAGTGGTTGCTCGTGACCCTGACCGCCGGCGTCGGCGGCTCACTACTCTCCATCGGTTCTGCAGCTGGCGTGGCACTCATGGGCCAGGCCCGGGGTAAATACACCTTTTTCGGGCATCTCAAATGGACCCCGGCCATTGCTGTTGGCTATGTCGCCAGTATCCTCGTCCACATGGCAGTCAACAGTCAGTATTTTACGGGAAGCTGATTATGCTTCGGCAAGTGAAGTCGATCTTGCAGATCATGGGCCAAGGATTGGGCCATCAGGATCTTGGAGAGATGTCACCTACTGCGGAAAAAATTGCCCAGATCGAAAAACGTAGTCTGAACTATCACTTGTCGGGAGGAAAAGGTCGAATCGTACTGGTAGCTAGTACGGACCCAATGGGACCGGCATTCGATTTTGTTCTCGAACTTTCAAACAAAACCAAAAGTCTGATCGAGGTATTGTATTTTAGGCCCGAAGAAGAAGTTAAAATCCCACTCAGAGGGCTACTGAATAAACTGGGTGATATGACCCATGATTTCCAAATAACATTTGTTAATGGGGATCTACTTAAAACAATTACAGATTACAATACACAGCGCCAAGATATTATAGCTGTTGTCTCTAGCGCATCTGAAAAATTTACAGAGGAACTCAGATCTGCGCCACAAACTCTTAGTCCTCCGATGAAAATTAATTTTCCTAATATTTTGCTTATCGGCAGTAGCATTCTAGCGTGATCAGATGCACAGGATGTTTCAAAGAAAAGATAGTTCCTCTTCGGTGTACGGATAAACGGTTGAATGGTTGAGAGACATGAGTCTCACCAGGTACTTAGAAGGTGCGAACCGAACTGACTATTTGAGAGGGGACCGATGCTTAATTGAAAATTCCGTATCCCGCTGAGATATGCGTGTTAAATCCATTTCTTACGCTTGAAATAGAGATAGGGACCAGCCCCGGCGAGGACCATAAACCCCAGGGCCATGGAGTATCCCCACGGCCAGCCGAGTTCGGGCATATTCTGAAAATTCATGCCGTATATCCCGGCAATGAGCGTCGGCGGAAGGAATACCACGGCGGCAATGGAGAACACCTTCATGATACGGTTCTGCTCCATGTCGATGAAGCCCTGGGTGGCATTCAACAGAAAGTCCGACTTTTCGGAAAGGAAATCATTGTGGGGCAGCAGGGTCTCGATATCCCGTAACATCTCCTGGCCAAGTTTACGGTATTTCTTGGTCACCACCTGCTGGTGAATGATAAAGCGGATATCCCGTTGCCCATCCATAAGGCACAGGCGCACTTTACCGACAAGATCTTCCGGCTCCGCCATTCCACCCACCGCCAGCTCAAGATCCTCGCTACCCCTGCTCAAAACCTTGCGGTTGATGCCTTCCGGATCATGCTAGGCCTGTTCCATTTCGTCCGCCAAACCGTCCAGCTTTATATCCATTAGCGACACCAGGATCGCCATTGGATCGGGAAGGGGCGTCATCCCATTGTGGTTGCGCAGACGCAACAGTCGGAAGTGGGGCAGTTCGCGGGAGCAGATGGACACCAGCCGCCCATCGTCATATAAAAAAGAGGCGTTAGTGTTGCGTAATTCGCCCTCCGGACGATGGAAGAACAGGCAGTTGACCTGGAAACCCTAGTTACTGCTCAAATGATGGGAGCTGGCTTCCAGTTCCTCTATTTCCCTGCTGTCCGGCAACGGGGTCAGACAGAACGCTTGGACGGCTTTCAATTCCTCCGCCGTTGGCGCCACCAGTTCGAACCAGTGGGCGTCGTTGAGCTGCGTTCTGCCGGAGTCGGATTCCAACTCGGCGAGCCGGCCTTCTTCCAAACGGTACACATTCAGCATCGATATCATTTTCCACGAGTATGGGTTTTCTTGGCGCAACAGAAACTCCACAACTAGCTTAGGTTAAATCAGATGTTAAAGGCAATTGAGGAGGGCCTGGCTGGTGGATATAGGCAACAACACCCATTCGTCCGACGCCTTGCCGCAAGTGCGCGGTCCCGATTGTTGCCGGAGTTTATGCAATGATGATGGGGTTAAATACTGAGTTCAGGTACAATACAAAAGTTTGGTTGGATTTTATTAATAGTTATCAAAAAAGGACGAAAAAAGTCCATGAAAAAAACCTATCTGTACCTCGTGTTCGGTGCCATCATCCTGCTCGGATTGATCCAATTGGTCCCCTTCGGCCGTGACCACACCAACCCGCCTGTAACATCTGAACCAAAATGGTCCAGTCCCCAAGCTCGCGCAATAGTCAAGGAACACTGTTTTCAGTGTCATAGCAACGAATCAGAATGGCCATGGTACAGCAATATCGCGCCGGCTTCCTGGTTGATTTCAATGGATGTCATTGAAGCCCGAGAGCATTTCAATTTTTCAGAGTGGGATACCAACCCTGAAAAAGTAGACGAAATGACAGAAGCTGTTGAAAAAGGCGAAATGCCGCCGATCCAATACTGGCTGTTCCATCCCGGTTCAAAAATGGATACACGACAAAAGCAGGAACTAATCCAGGCACTGGAATCATCTCTCGGCTGAGACAGACCATAGAGTCCCAACATTTAGAGCGACTCTTTGGGTGATAACATGTTTCTTGCTTTGCTCGATCGTACCTGGAAGCAGTTCAGCGTCGCAGTGACTATGGTGAGCAAATGACAGACTAAGATCACCTTCGTGAGATCAGCCGAAAAGCTGTGAACCAGCCGTGATCGCCGCGCGGTTGTCCCTACCTGTGGGTCGGCATATACCCACAAACGGCAAGCGGAGAGATCTGGATTCCGAACTTTGGCAACCGTGTTACTATGGCATATCATGACCAAGTCTCATGTCTCTCAGCGTGACGCTGTGGCCATCTACCTGCAGGCTAGTGTAGGTCGCCAAACAGTTTGTAACTTATAAACGCAGTGTTTTCGGCTATCAAATCGCTGAAACCCAGTAAAACAGGGATATTCAACTGTTACGTTATTTGTGACGACCTACACTAGACTGAGGGCACGCCCCGCCCACCTGCAGCCGAGACAGACATGAGGATCGGTGTGGGTGCTCGCCCTGAAACCAGATGATATCGAAAAGAAGTTTTCTATCGGCGCCAGAATCCCATGGTGAAGATTACCAATAAGGTGTAGAACTCAAGCCGACCGGCAAGCATGCAGATCGACAACACCCATTTGGAAAAATCCTGAAGCTGTCCATAATTTTCCAGCGGACCCACGCCCGCCAGTCCGGGACCGATGTTGAACATACAAGCCACAACTGCCGACAGGGCCGTCAATACATCCACTCCCATGAAAGTGAGCAGCAGAGTGGCGACGACGTTCACCAGCCATGTCAGATAGAACAGGTTGAGCAAGCCGGGGATGACCCTTTCGGGGGTGGCATCCCCATCGATATGAATTGCGAACACCCCCTCGGGTTCGGCAACGCGATGAAACTCATTGTTCACCACTCTGCCCACGAGCACGACACGCGCTACTTTGAGACCACCCGCGGTAGAGCCCGTGCACCCCCCGATGAACATCAGTATCAGCAGAATAAGCTGTCCCAACGGATACCAGGCGCCATAATCCGCGCTCACAAAGCCGGTGGTCGAAAGGATGGACGCTACCTGGAAGAGCGCATCGCGGAAAGCAGGCTCCCACGTCCGTTGGTCCTGGACAATAAGCATTCCCGTGATCACGACCGTAGCTGTGACCACTATCAAAAGATAATACCGGATTTCGTAATCTTCGAATACCACCCGAGGCCGCCGCTCCACCAGCAACCTGAAATGCTGGATGAAACTGATACCTGCGAGCAGCATGAACACGATGATGACGTATTCGATCAGCGGACTGTGAAATCCGGCAATGCTGGCGGTACGGGTAGAGAATCCCCCCGTGCCCAGAGTGGAAAAGGTGTGACACAGGGCCTCGAAGTGGTCCATGCCCGCTGCCCTGAGGGCTAGGAAGAGAAATAGGGTAAGTGTCAGATAAACGATCCACAGGGCTTTGGCGGTTTCGGCCACACGCGGTGAGAGTAGCTGGGACTTCGCTCCTGAGAATTCGGCCCGGTAAAGGTGCATGCCGCCCTGCCCAAGGAGGGGTAGAACCGCAATTCCAAGCAGAACAATCCCCATTCCGCCGAGCCAATGGGAGAAACAACGCCAGAACTGTATGGGACGCGAAAGTTCCTCGACACGCTCAAGTACCGTGGCTCCTGTCGTCGTAAAACCGGATACGGACTCAAACATCGCATCGGTAAAGTTTGCAAAATAGGGCGAGAAGAAAAACGGCAATGCCCCGAACAGGCAGATAGCAATCCATATCAGGGCTACCAACAGGATGGCCTCCCGAGGCTTTAACTCCCGTCGCGTTCTTTTTCGGCACAGCGCGAGCATTAGCCCACTGACAGCCAAGGTCACAAAGATGGCCCATTTAAAGGCATGCTGATCATCACCTTCGATGACGATGGAATAAACTAAGGGGATCAGCATCATACCGGCCAGGGCAAGGATAAACTGCCCGAGTACCCAGCCTACCGCGCGCGGACTTATTACCACGGGATCAACTTCAAGCGTCTAGATTTAACCAGAAACCCTGCCTCGAGTTCAGCCACACAGCGCTCCAGGGCAAAAAAGATCACTCGATCCCCTGGCTGAATGATGGCATCCCCCCGCGGAACCCTCACTTCACCATCGGGGCGCGCAATGGCGCCCACGATCACCCCCCTGGGAAAACCGATCTCACGCAGGGGCCGGTTTACATACTGGGATCCTTCTGGGGCTACCAGTTCGATGGCCTCCGCCATTTCCTCGCCCAGGGTGCGCACGGAGAGCACGCCTCCTTTGCGGATAAATTCCAGGATCGCATCCACTGACTTGATCCTCGGACTTACCGTGGTATTGATGCCGAGTCGCTGCGCCAGCGAAACATAGTTCATGTGGTTTACCAGGGCCACCACTTTCTTGGCGCCCGCATCGCGAGCGAGCAAAGAAATCATGATATTGGCGTCATCGTTCATGGTCAGTGCGAGGAAGGCATCAACGCCTTCTACATTGGCCTGTAACAGCACTTCCTGGTCGGTACCGTCTGCGTTTATCACCAAGGTATGCTTGAGCATACGTGATGCCACCGCACACTGCTGCGGATCTTTCTCGAAAAGTTTTACCGAAACACCCTCTTTTTCCAGCATATCGGCCATAGCCAAACCAACCCCGCCAGCACCGACGATAAATGCCTGATGAACCTCGTTCTGCTTCTTGATGCCCATAAAACGCAGACTGTCGTCAAGCTCATCTGCCGTGGTGACAAAGTAGACATGGTCCCCCGGCTGCAACACCTCGTCACCATGCGGGATGATCACATCCTGCCCTCGAAAGATCATACAGATCATGATATTGGGGGGGGGATTCTGTTCCTCCAACTCGCTCAGGGCCCGGTCGGCCAGGCGGCTGCTGGCTTCCACGTTCATACTGAAGATCTTTACCCTGCCCTCGGCAAAATCCCTGATATCCGTGACGCCGGGCACGGTCAGCACGCGAAAGATCCGCGCTACAATATCAATCTCCGGGTGAATCACACGGTCAACCCGTATGCCCCGTCGGGCCAGTATCGTCCCCCACTCGGCATATTCGGGGTTGCGCAGACGCAGCAGTTTCAAGGCTTCGGGGGCCTGTGCATCGACGATCAGGGTCACCAGCACATTGACCGCGTCCTCATGGGTCGCAGCAATCAACATGTCTGTGTCGGTAATGCCTGCCCTGCGCCACGTAGTGATTCGAGTGGCGCTGCCCTTGATGATCTGGGCATCGAGATGGGCTTCCAGATAGCGGACCTGGTCCCCGTCCATCTCGACTATACAGACTTCGTTACCCTCGCGTACCAGGCGGCGGGCAATGAACTCGCCACAGTGTCCGCCGCCAGCAATAAAGATTCGCATCAAAAAAATCCTTCATAAAACGAAGGCGCAGACGTTGAGGAAGATTGCCTCTATGGTCCGATGGATGATTCCGGTGTACAGAAAAAGTTCTGGTTGAACCTTTTCCTGGACTGTGAATCAATGGGTTACCTAATTGTTGCGCTGAGTTAACAACGAGTTGAATTTGTCCATGCGGAAATTATCCACGTAACCCAGCAGAATAGAAACAGCAAGGGTGCGATATGGAGTCGCATCGATTTTCGCGACGGTGATTTCATGAGGATTCTAGATCCCACACTGTTCAAGCAGGCTCAGCACTGGGAACATACTTTAAGCTGGTAGACAATCGCTATACTTGCTAGTCGTGACATTCACGACGACCTTGCAAGGATGCAAGAATGTTACCGTTGTCGGCTGGCAGGGAAACCAGTATGGGGCTATTGTCAACTACGCCATGCGAGCGGCAGACTGAGGCAATAAATACCGGCAAAGACCGTTATCGCAGTTACTGATTGCCACCTGAAATCGTCAGCCATGTTTTCTGATTGTACTACCGTATCTGCTTTGACTTCAGTGATAGCCTGTACCAATATGAAATACGCCCTCCCTTCAGGCTCATTTCATATTGGAAGAGGCTGTCCCTGGATTGATGTATTAAAGAATGCTAATATTCATTGTTGGAATTCTGTAGTAACGCCGCCGCGAATCGTCGTTTCGTTAAACCGGTTTCCGGGTCCTGCAATGACATCGCGCAGGGTGCTGCTCAACGGTTAAACTTAGTCCTATCTCGAGAAAACAGATGCCTTCGTCAACCAGTTTGATGGTAGTTTTTCCTTTCCTCAATTGGATGCGTTTCGTTTCCAAGGAATCGTTGAAAGCCGATTTTTTTGCTGGTTTGACAGGCGCTGTAATTGTGCTCCCTCAGGGGGTCGCCTTTGCAACGATCGCCGGGCTGCCGCCGGAATATGGCCTTTACACGGCCATGGTGACACCCATCATTGCGGCGTTGTTTGGTTCCTCTCACCATTTGGTATCAGGACCAACGACGGCTATTTCTATCGTAGTTTTTTCAGCCATCAGTCACCATGCTGAACCTGGCACTCCAGAGTTCATTACCCAGGTTTTAACGCTCACATTTCTGGCGGGGATCTATCAACTGGCGTTTGGCCTTGCTCGCTTGGGTAGTCTGGTCAATTTCGTGTCACATACCGTGGTCATGGGCTTTACCGCCGGCGCTGCTATTTTGATCGCAACCAGCCAGATGAAGCATATTCTTGGCGTTGCTATCCCCAAGGGTGAAACTTTTCTGCATACCTGGTACGACATCTACACGGAATTCGGCAGCATTGACTACTACTTGGTTTTTATCGCGTTGGCGACCCTCGCTTCCGCATTGTTGGCAAAACGCTTTTTTCCCAAACTCCCCAATCTGTTGATTGGCATGCTCGTTGGGAGTCTTTTGGCGATTGGTCTGGCGCCGATGACCGAAAGCATCAAACTTGTGGGTGAAATACCAGCACACCTGCCACCGCTGTCATCGCCAGATTTTTCTTACGAAACCATCAAGATGCTCGCGCCAGAGGCGTTCGCTGTCGCGTTGCTGGGATTGATTGAGGCCGTATCAATAAGCCGGGCAGTTGCCGCCAAATCCAGCCAGCGAATTGAAGCGAGCCAGGAATTTATTGGTCAGGGATTATCGAATATTGTGGGCAGCTTTTTCTCGAGCTATGCCGGGTCAGGATCGTTCACCCGCTCGGGTATCAATTATGAGGCCGGTGCACGCACTCCGATCTCTGCAATCTTTGCGGCGACAATGCTGATGGGGATCGTGATGTTGATCGCACCCCTGACCGCATACCTGCCAATTGCTTCGATGGGAGGAGTCATCCTGCTGGTTGCCTACAACCTGATCGACTTCCACCACATCAAGAATACGCTAAATATAAGCAAGTCGGAGTCGGCTATTTTCCTGACCACCTTCTTCGCAACGCTATTCCTCGAGCTGGAATTTGCAATCTATCTCGGTGTGTTGTTGTCGCTGGTATTCTTTCTGGCCAAAACATCCACACCCGCTATCCCGACACTTTCAATAGATGGGGCTCCCGGTGAACCCGGACGAAAACTGGTATGTATCGAACAGAAGCCAGTCAGACAGTGCCCTCAGTTGAAAATCATTCGGATAGACATGTCTATCTATTTTGGATCTATCAACCACATACAAAATCGAATAGCGCGCATTGTGGAGAGCGAGCGCATCAAGCATATTCTCATTGTAGGTAGCGGTATCAATTTCATCGATTTGGCCGGTGCCGAGGCGTTGATTGCCGAGGCCAGGCAGCTTAAGAAACAGAGCGGGTGCCTTTACTTTGTGGGCTTGAAGCCATCGGTGTATAAATTTGCCGCCAAGTCGCATATGGTACGTGATATTGGTCCGGATCATTTTTTCGACCGTAAGTCCGAGGCCATTAAACAGATCTTTAAGAAGCTGAATCAAGCAGAATGCGTCACATGTTCAGCACAGATATTCAGTGAGTGCCCATAACCAGGGATTAACATACCCATAATCGGCACTCGATAATGGGTGATTGGGGATGCACCAGCATTTTCTTGGCAACGATTACGCCCTAAACCCGGTAGGGTCGAGGGCTGGCAGTGTTTTTGGTAGAGACAGGCTCTATGCCCTACAGGGGAAGGCCGTACCCGTTGCAACCCCGGTGCGCCGGGCCGTCTAAGATGAAGTTGCCTTGCCCGGTATTTCGATTTTATTTTCGTTCTCCAGCGCCTCTGTGGCGATTTCGTTGTAAAGATATGCCACGCTCGTGTACAACTTCTGAAATGCCGGATGGGTATCGACAAAATGCTTGTACTGCTGGGTATCCAGGAAAACTTCTTCGAGGAACTCGATATCCAGGTTTGACAGTGCTTCGCCACGGTCGACCAATTTCTTGATATCCAGGATTCTTGGAAGTCGCTGTTTTTCGAAGCGCTGCATCACCGCTTCGAGAACCCCTTCTTGCTCCAGGGCATCGTACATTTGGCAATCTCCTTATTGGTGGATTCGCTACATCCTAGCAAATAAGCGACCGGCCGGTACAGAAGGCAGCCTGTGCGAGCCCGGTTCTGATTTACACGCACGTTGTTTCGACGTCGAAGTAGAACGACCGAAAGGACCGTGCGTTAAGTCAGTGGTTCCCCGCAATGGGGGCAGTGTGTCTTCGCCGCTTGTGCCACGCCTTTAACTTCCGACTGAACCGTTCTCAGCAGTTGCTGGACATCGACCCGCTCCAGTCCAAGTTCATCTTTTGCTTTCAGCAAGTCACGGCGATCCTGGGCGTCAATTTCACCGTCTCTCAGTACTCTCCTGGCAGTTTTCACATATGCTTCCCGCCGCCGCGCGAACTCGGTGGTAAATCCCGACGCAATGATTCCAGCTGGCAATGCCGCCATTCCGACACCCAGAACCGTGATCACTATGCCAAACATACGCCCGGCAACGGTGATCGGTACGACATCACCATAGCCTACGGTGGTCAAGGTGACGGTCGCCCACCACATTGCGCGTGGGATACTCCCGAACACCTCCGGCTGTGCTGTACGTTCCACGACGTAAATCCCGGCCGAAGCGAGGACAACCAGAACGATCATGAGAAATATTGCGGAGATCAGGATTTTAGCCTCGTTCCTCAGTACGCTACCGAGCAACTCGAGCACAGCAAAATGGCGCGAAAGTTTGAATATCCGCAGCAATCTGAGCACCCGTAAAATGCGGGTATCTATAGGCAAAAACATGCTCAGCCAGAACGGTAGAATCGCCAGCAGATCAATCAGCGCCAGGGGCGATACCGCGTACCTGAGTCGTCCTCTCCAGCCTGATCCGAAAGCAAAATCCTCTACGCACACCCAGAGCCGGAACAGGTATTCGATGGTGAAGACAGCGACGGAGCCGACTTCCACGTAGGCAAGCCAGATACCATAGCCGGCACGAATGGAATCCTCAGATTCAAGAATCACCGCCAGCACGTTGATAAGTATCAACAACATCAGCGCAGAATTGAGGATACGACCCGAAGGGGCATTCCCATTGCGCATCTCGAGTAGAATAAAAAACCTTTTCCTGAAGGTCATATCCGGGTTCCCTGCGGTTATATTTTGGGCAACTTAACAGCGCTGTAGGGTCGAGGGCTGACGCGGTAACCCACTAGTAGAGCCCTTGTCTGTATCCGGAGTCTCCGAATAAGGGGACAGAATAAGGGGACAGTATACCTATTCATCCTTCACAGAGTCGTGATAGCTTCCTAGGTCTCCTCCGGTTTATTTGACGCTAGAATTCGTCTGACCGGTGGCTAAACAACCATAAGGAATAGGTATACTGTCCCCGGAATTGGCCGGCTCGATGCTGAGCCGGTAATATATAACTACTCTGTAGCCTCCTGTATCATCGCTGACTGCTTTTCTTCATCGAATATTTCCGTGGGCTTTCCTTTGTTTTTCACCTGGACTAATTTCTCGCGCGCCATGTCCAAGAGTGGCTTCGCCGTAAAGTCGGCAATCTTGAAATAGTGATTAAGATCCGAACGCTTCAGTACATAATAAGGCGCCTCCTCCGGTTTAGAGAAACGATAGCTTAAGGCTTGACCATCCTTCAGTACTATCTTAATCTCGAGGTCTGGCTGATCCTGCCGGTATTCTGCCTTTGCTTCAGTACCAAGGAGTGATTGAATACGCAGCCCGGTCAGTTTATCAAGCAGCAAGCGGACTTCTTCCATGTTTGACTCTTCGTTCTCTTTCAATTCTGAGAGCTGCAACCTATCTTCCTCCCGCTGTAGAACAAAGCCAGGCATCTCGATACGTTCTAACTCATCAGCTTCCAGATTTAGAATCTCTTTGTCAATCCAGCCATCTACCTTGGTGCTGGCCTCCCAGGTATTAAACTCCACAGAAAAAAACGATTCCTCATCCATTGGTCTGACATACACCTTGCGAAATCCTGGAGAGGTACCCGCATAAAGCTGCGCCAAGATTTCTTCCTTTGAATACAGTGTCAGTTTACGTTCGAACTGATCTTCAGCCACCTTGAATCGCTGAACTGCACCGCTGGTAGTCGCCACCGGCCAGCCCTTTTCAAGAGCAGTAAGCTTGTCCAGCAGCCGTTCGATTCTACCCTGATTGGCGGGGAAATCTCCGATTTCTGGTAGCGGTCGCAACCATTTACCCTCTTGCTTGTGAAGCACCACGCTATCCTTGCCATCCTCGATACGGAGCGCATATACCTTCTGTTTGTCGAAAACGAGCAACTTCTCTTCGGCCTGGAAGGCACCATAATCTCTAACTGTGAGATTGACAGCCACGACCAGAACCAATTGTGCCACCAACAGCCCCCCCCAGAATGAAGATATACTTTTTCATCACTCAAACCCTCTTCTCATTCGGCTATGCCAAGGACCGCTGCGTAACGCAACTGTGCCTGCCTGTTAATCTGCCGGCGAATCAGCCATACCAACAGTAGGCCAAGTATTGCCAGTCCATAGTTGAGGTATTCCCAGAATACCTCGGCTTCCCGATCCAACGGATTAAGGGTGCGTGAGAAATGTGCACGGCCTCGGATAGACAACAGACCGCGATCCTCGAGTGACCAGTCAATAGCGTTTTCCACCAGTTGCACGGGTTTGAGATAGCGGGTGCCCAATCCGGAGGTGACCAGATCCAACATTTCGTCGGAGAGAAAGCTGTTGGATGCAAACAGAATAATGCGAGCAGATTCAGGTGAGCGATCGATCACCCGGGTAATGACCGGTTCTTGCTTTTCTTCAGTCTGTCCCTCACTCTCCTGAGAAACCAGCGATGCATCTACCTCTTCCTGGTCTTCTTCTGTAGCGTCCAGTGGTGAAGGTTTATCCTTGAAGAAGGAGTCAAACCGGCCATCCACTGCGACAGCCAGCAGTTGTCTTCCCCGCTCCTCTCCAACCGGAAGGCCAAGCTGCCCATAGGCATGAAAGTCAGTCTGGATATTCAAGCTGTCCGAGGTCCAGGCATCATCCGTGCTTTCCAGCAATCGAATGACCTGGCGCCCCTGGTTCTTCCCCTGACGAATCAGGGGAATCAGGGGAAGGGGAATCAGGGGACAGTATACCTATTCATCCTTCACAGAGTCGTGATAGCTTCCTAGGTCTCCCCCGGTTTATTTGACGCTAGAATTCGTCTGACCGGTGGCTAAACAACCATAGGGAATAGGTATACTGTCCCCGGAATACCCGGTGGGTTCCAGATAGCCGGTCAGCATCTTCATGATAGTGGTTTTTCCCGCGCCGTTGTGGCCGAGCAGCCCGACGATCTCCCCCTGGCCGATCTCAAATGAGGCCCGGTCGACCGCAGTCAAGTCGCCGTAGATTCGAATCAAATCAAGAACTTGAATCATCAAAATATTCCTGCTTTTTTCGTAACTATTCAGCCCATTTTGCCATGACCAGCGACATTAGCGCTCATCTACTTTCATGAAGTCTGGGCTCTTGCCCTGAAAAAGTAATCTCAATGCTTGGGTGGCCGTCATGCCCTGCTTGCGACAAGTTGATAGATAACTGCGTACCCGGCAGAAGATCTTTGCCCCGTCCATTGATCGGAAACAACCAGAGATCTTCTGCTGTACCTTAGTCATACGCAGATCGTTCTCGCCTTGGTTGTTGGTGAATGGAACAGTTTTCACATCCATGAAGCGCAGGACATCTTGCTCGAAGTTTCGTAATCGCTCCAGCAGATTTCTGGCTTTCGATCGTTTGAGCCTGCCTCGTTTTCCGTTCCGCTGACTTTCATCGGGCGGCGGGCATTCAACATCTGCCTTTTCGAGTAGTCTTCGATATCGCCGGCGCCACCGCCTGGACTCATCGGGTGCTAATCTACCACCCGCATCCTCTACTGCTTTTGCTATATCCAGCAGCAGCGTCTTCATCGACTTCGCCCATTGCTGCTGATCCTGCTCCCAGGCCCTCTCCAGTTCTCTGAGGTGATGCGCATTGCATAGGGCATGAGTACACCCGTATTGGTAGTACGGCTTCCAGTGATCATGACACAACACCCCTTTGAAGAAGGGTAGGATACCCATCTCATCCATGGCCTCGGTGCCCCGCTTTACGTGGGGGTAGAACCAGGTCAGTGAGGTATTGGAGGCGCAATGCAACCAGTGGCGTTTGCCGCCGATATTAATGCCGGTCTCATCGGCATGCATGAGATCAGACTTGGACAATTTTGTCTTCGCCCACTGCCCAAAGGACTCCAGCCGATCATAGGCGTCCTTATTGAAATTGAAGACAGAGCCCACACTGACCGGAATATGCAGCTGATCATGGAAGTGATCTCGTATTCGGTCATAGGGAATCAGTTGGTACTGCGACATATAGACCGCGTTAGCCTTCAGATTGAGACCGTACTGGACTGTTCGGTTTACCCCTTTAGGGAAACAGGCTACATATCGATTTCCTTGATTGTCTTCAAGGATCTGCGCCCGGTATTCGGTCACAAACCGTGAGATGTCGATATCGATAACCTGGCGCGTTTCATGGCCGACTACCTGATACTGCAGCCCCTTGAGCAAGGTGCGGCGATCAACTTTTAACTCGGTCACCTCATCGGGATCATCCACCGGCTCAAGCGTGGTTCCGTTACGCCCCTTCTGTCCCCCGGGTTGTCTATTGCTTTTTCCTTTCTTACTCGACTTCTCCCGGTTGGGATCCGTAGATGGCGGCTTACTGCTGTTTTTGCTGTTGAGGGTAATGCGATTGAGCAGCAGGGTTACCAGCAGCAGTAAGACTTCCAGTGCCGATCTCAGTGCAGGTGACAGATCTTTCTCTTTGCTGAGAAGTTCTTTGACTGAGTTGATTGCTGAATCAACGTCAACGTCTTCTATTTTCAATACCCCAATCTCGATCCACTTTGAATGAGATTATTATCGCATGGGTTTTCAGAACGACATTTTGGTTCCTGTAAGCGAATCTGAGACGTCTTAAAAAATGATTTGATGCCGCGGTTGCCTTGCTAAAAAGAAATCCTTGGTAGGCTTCGTGAAGCCTGTATGATTAACCAGAACGGTAGGTAGACAGTTCGCTCTGTAATCAGAAATAATGCAGAAAAACCCTGTCAAGTACTTTTTCTAATTTGCAGCTGAATAGTTACCTTTTTTCTTACTTAGATGGTTACTCCCAAGGATTTAACGCATGGATGGACCATACTTTTTAGGAAAAGTTCTGTGTGTAAATGATATATTGCCCCGGCCCGCTTCAGAGCCGGGGCAATTCATTTTTACAGACGGGCAAACAAAGATCGGCTCACTCGACGTGCACTTCAATCTTACGCGGCTGATACTGCTCGCGTCTCGGGATGCGCAGTGTCAACACGCCATCTTTCAAGCTGGCATCAGCCTTCTCACCATCCAATTCGCTACTCAGAGAGAAGCTGCGTTGGTAATGTGTGGAACGGATGTCAGCATAGAGTGCCTCCATACCTTCAGGCATCGGAATCTCAGATTTACCCTCGATCGACAAGGTGTCGCTATCGATTTGGATGTTAAGCCGCTCTTTTGAGACACCAGGCATATCTGCCTGTACGGTAATACCCGTATCGTCCTCGAAAATATCCACCGGCGGCCGGATCGCCCGCTCCTGCTCCTTGGCTTCCTGTACAGGTTTGGGTGCCGTTGTCGTTACGTCTTTTCTTTCAGTCATTTTGATACCCTCCAGATGATTACTTGACTTCGATCTGCCGCAGTTTGGTGGATTCACGACGCCGGACGGTGATACGTAACAGTCCATCACGGTAGCTGGCGTCCACCTTTTCAGGATCCACGTCATCGGGTAGGGTAACCACTCGATGAAATTCACCATCGAAGCGTTCTTTCCGAAAATAGTCCGCATCGGTCTGAGTGGTTAGCTTGCGCTCGCCATTGAGCGTAAGTAGGTTCTGCTGAATAGAGATATCCAGGCTCTTTAGATTAACACCCGCGGCAAACAGATAGACATCGACCTGATCCGAGGTGCTGCCGATGTTGATAGGTGGGTAAGTCCCCCTTGCCACTGCGCGGATGCCGTTTGGCCAGGGTCCTGCGCCAAATAGTTGATCCACCTCCTGTTCCATACGCCTGAACTCATCGAACAGGCCGCCTTCAAAACTGATCAGATTCCCGAACATTTCAGCACCTCCTATTCATTTTGATTGATATGACTGGGAATTCCGCTTCCTATATAGGGATTCAGTATTTTCTTTTCAAGCACTTTTAACCAACCGCCATTATTCCTCATAACTTACTGATAAATTGATAAATTCCATTTCTTGTTAGCCAACAATTATGTAGTAGACAATAGACCATCTGAAAGATGGGGGCGAGCATTTAGAGAAGGGACATGACCTGTTGCTGAAGCGGGCTATGGAAGCACTGGAATCGAATGGAGAGAAGGCTATCCCACCAGTCCATATGTTGCTGGACAGGGCCAAAGACAAGGCGGTATTGCTAGAAGAAGTGATCGCCGAGGAATCTTAGCGGTTTACAGAGTATGTCAGCAGAGACCTGTTCGACGCCGCCCGAGACCTTACCGAAGAAGAACGCAATATTGCTGACCGGCTGCACCTTGACCTACTGCTGATCGAACAGCGCTTTTTACATCAATTTTCTTCGCTGGCGGAACTGGTCCGAATCGAGGTCAAGCACATCATGAAAGTCCTAACCCGGCATAGCCGGAACCAAAATTCGTTGTATCACCTATCCTTATCCTGAGTAGCAAGAATAATGGATAGCTATCATGAATCCCTTCGTCAAACGCCACCAGGATAAAATTGCTGGCGTACTTTCCTGCTTCGATCGTGTCATCATTTCCGGAACCCTTCCCGATATCTGTTATGCGGGCGTCATGGCGAGTTACCTCAGTTACCACAAGATCCGGTTGTTCGATTACCCTCGCTGGGCAGAGCCTCTGCGCGATGAATTGCGTAACCATGCCGAGCATCTCGCCCTCGAGGCCGGGATTGAGATCGAGTTTATCCGTCGCCACAAGGCCTTTCGTAAGGAGGATCGGATCAAGGCCATCATCGCTGATCGTGGTGATCATCCCGGCTTGGTACATATCTTCTCAGCCATGGAATCCTGCACGGCCTACCGCCCCTGGCATGACAAGAAAAAAGGCCATACCACCCTGAAAACCACCGCAGGTAAATGCCTCCATTACTACTTCTACTTCATCGATGATTCCTTTGGACTCTGTTACGTCCGGGTGCCCACCTGGGCACCATTTCGCCTGCAAATCTATTTCAACGGCCATCATTGGCTGGCACAGCGACTAAAAAATGCCGGTATCGCATTCGAGATGGCGGATAATGCCTTCCTGGCCATCGCCGATCCCAAACGAGCCCAGACGCTTTCCAACCGACTGGATGCCAAACAGCTCCACCGACGGCTCGATCGCTGGGCCAAGCAATTCTGCCCGGTACACCAGCACTTCCGCTCCGGCTACCATTGGAGTCTCATGCAGGTGGAATTCGCCACCGATGTCGTCTTTCATCAGCAGGCCGAATTCCAGCCGCTCTACCATGCCATCATCCGTACCGCCGTCCACGCCATTAAGGCGGATAACGTCGCCACCTTCCTCGGCCGTAAACTCAACACCGCCTATCAAGGCGAGATAGGCAATGATTTCAGCACCCGTATCCAGGGTACACGCATCCGGCACCAGATGGGGCCGACCAGCATCAAACTCTACGATAAAGCCGGCATCATGGCCCGTGTGGAATGCACCACCAACGATGCCTCATTCTTCAAAATCCACCGATGGGTGGAACAGCGTGACGGTTGGACACAGTGGAAACTGGCACCGCTACGCAAAAACATCTACAGCCTGCGGGATCTGCGCAAGTTGATGAATGCCGCCAATGAGCGCTATCTCGCCTATATAGCGACCATCGACAATCCCGGCGCCGGACTCAAGGACATCGATAAAATGTCGGATCGAGCCAAAGACCAGGGCCGATCATTTCGCGGCTTCAACCTGTTCCTGAAACAGGATTACCACCTCTTCCTCACCCTCAGTCGTGGCGAATGGTCAATCAGCGGCTTTCGTGCCGTCGATCTACGGGCCTACATACCTGACCTATCTTCCAGCCAATCTTCCTATTTACTCACTTGCGTACTCACGGGCTGATCAAAAAGATTGGGCATCGTTACAAATATTACCTCACTAAGTTTGGCCGCAGAGTCTTGGCTGCTACGCTTAAGCTTCGTGAATATGTCGTTCTGCCAACCCTCTGTGCTAATACGGGATGAATAGTTCTTTGTACTTTTGTTCAACATCTCAGTGGTAAGGTACTAAGAAAGGGATGCGCTTCAGTGTGCGGAGTCAACAGATACAAGACCATATGAGCTGATTGCCTAAGAGACACATCTGCTACTTCCAATTGACAGCAGAGGAATCACAATGTGAGCATTTCAAAAACTAAATAACGGTTGGTAATAGGTATACTGTCCCCGGAATTCCCCAACCATTGGAAATAGGTATACTGTCCCCGGAATACCTCAATACCTCTGTCTCAGTTGGTCAAGAAACTCTGTCTCTCGATGGCTGGTCAGCAGCAGTTTTTCCGTCGAACGAGTCATGGCGACATACAGCAACTTGGCCGCTGCTACAGGATCCTCCCCATCAGCTGGCATGTTGCCAATTCCGGATACTGCGACAACGGGGAACTCTAGTCCCTTGCTGCTGTGCATCGTCATCAACTTTACACTGTCAGCCGCGGGCTTAAACTGCTTTTTCGCCATTGAATCACTCAGCCATTGGCTAGGGACGCCTTTGGCCATTAAAATTGTATGCAGTTTTTTTCCCATCCAGTTACTGCGATAGGTTACGCACATATCGGCCCACGCAATGCCCTGCTCATGGTGCATTCGATAGAAGATTCGAGCGATGTAATTTAGCTTCCTCCTCATAGCTTTTAAAGGTTTTTACCACGGGAGGGGGGCCGTGACGCCCTGCCGCTTCAGGTACCACCAACGGCACATTGTCCTCGTCCTTTGCGCTGGAATTAAGATACCTGCTGGCGAAGCGGTATGCGAAACCAATAATCTCATCGGTATTTCGATAGTTTAGTTTCAGCACGGTCGTCCGGCCCCGTGCCTGGACTCCAACACTGGAAAGGCTGAAGTCAAGTTGGCTTTTCTTACTGTAGATCGACTGCGCATCGTCATATAGCAGCAGCAGGGAATTAGTCTCGGCATCCACCATACTGACTACAAGCTTCAGCCATTCCGGCTCAAAGTCGTGGCCTTCGTCTATCATGACTGCGCCATACTGTCCCTTAGGTAACGCCTTCTTCTCAGCGGCAGCTATGACAGCCTCAACAAGCCGATCATAATATCTGTCACCCGGTCGGGGCCGGTCAATATGGTAGGTGCGTAACTGTTCACCGCACCAGTCGTGAAAATGATAGACACTGACCTTATCACCGATACCACGCTCAGCGATCAGTTCCCGAAGTCTCGCAGCTAGGGCGATGTTGTAGCAGAGCACCAGAATCGGTTTGTGCAGCAGCTTGGCGAGGTAGAGGCAGCGATAACCCAAGATCAGGGTCTTGCCGGACCCTGCCACCCCATGAATTACCCGATGCCCTTCCCCAAGACTGCGGGCCAGCAGTTCCTGCTGCATATCCATGACTTTGACAAGGTCAGGCAGCAGATCTTTAACACTCTCTTCATCCGGCTCTTCCGGAAAAAGATTGCCTTGATCTCCTGTAGAGATTCTCACCTCGGGAAACAGGTGCCAACGTATGCGATCGATCTGCGGCAGGGTCAGAGGGTGTGGAAACTGAACGTTGAACATATTCCACAGACGCTCCTGAAAGGCTTCCGGCTCCACGTTCTCGACCATTTCATCCTTGCAGATAACCTGGTGTTCCGGCAACACCTCCCTCAGGTCGGTGGAATCGAACTGCATACGTGTGATGTTGCTTAATATCACACCATAACCATAGGCAAAGACCAGACTCCCTTTATAGCGCCCTGATTGTGTGATTAGTTGTGGGTCCTTCTCCAGGCGATTGATCAATCGGTAAGTGCACTGACGCACCTGTTCAAGGGGATTGCTCACAGTCTTGAGGCCACGGTTAGTCATGATGGTCGCCACAGCCTTATCGATTTTTTGAATGGTATCCAGCTTCCAGTCCTTCACCTCCAATAACAGAAGTCCCCGAGCGGGATGCAGAATTATGAAATCCGAGTAACGCTGCCTTCTCCCCACAGGCAAATCGTACCAGCAGAGATAGTCATCCTCTAAATGGGTCGCAATGCGCCAAGCGAAGCGCTTTTCACCTGATTGCATACGGCTAACACAACTGTTAAGAGAAGGAATTAGACTTGCCATGTCAGTTGAGTCGGCTCCAATTCATATTTTCTTGACTCGAAATGGAGCTGCAGGATCTTATCGGCACTGAAGGAGGTTTGAAATTAGAGCCCTCGATGGATTTCTGTTAGTTATTCAGTAGGTTATAAGATCGTATAAATGGAGCGATGCCATTCTTAACGACTGTTGTTTGACACCAGATGTAATTCCCACAGAAATAGGAAGCGCCTCCTCCAATAGATCACTTGGTGATGATACGCCGGCTGAAGTTTCTGGCATCGTGACTAAATTTCCAATCACGTTGAACAAATTCCGTTGGCAGACTCACAGCCGAGGGATTTATCAGTTCCCTGTAGCAGCTTGAATAGCAATCGCGACACACAGGGAACACCAGAATTAAAGTTTTCCTCCGTGAAGGTCGCTGACTAAAGCGACCTTTCCACTTACCAGAGGAATAACTATGTCTGCTAACTTACAGCATGCCAGTAACAAAGATCTCGAAACCACCAATTATTATAAGGAAGTTATGATTGGGGATACGAGGCTAGTGATTCAAGTCCGTGCGATTGGTGAGGAGGGCTGGGGATGGTTGTATCGCGATGAAGATGGTAACTATAGCGACCTCCGGGGCTTTGATTCAGCGCTGGAAGCAGTAGCATTTGCTAAGGGCTATTTGACCGCCAAAGCTGAGTAGTGTGTGTACTACCAAGGGTGTGCCACATAGTGGGTACCGCCCAGCCAACTAAAAGAGCCCTAAGCTATGATTAGGCACGTAACACAGGTAACGGTGCAGGGTCTGCATAGATACAAGCATACAGAAGCCTATCAAAGGCTTGGTGTGGCCAATATCTCCGATTAAAGCGGTAAGCAAATTCAGCGAGAAAAGCTCTTCTGTATTTAGGAAAAACCCCATGATGGGTGGAAAGAAGGTATCGCTTTAGATTGGAAGTAATAATATTAATCCACTTCAAATGCTCATGCGTTTTTTCTGGTTCTTTCATCTCAACTAATCGTTCGTGTCTATAGCCCTCCTTTTGGGCTTTAACATAAACACCCGATCCGTCAGATTTTATTTTGCTTCCGGCACGCACATTCTTTTTTATTGCAGGAACCACATGCTCTTCATAAATCGTTTCGAGCTCTTCGAATGACAAGAACCTTGGTCCCCCATTTGAGTTTTCTTCTACAGCTATCAGGAAAGGGGTTTTGTTGTCGCCTTTTAAACGCCGTTCCTCCAGGGACTGCTTGCCACCGATTAAGATTTCATCCGTTTCAACAGTACCGCCCAACGTATACATGCTATCGCGTTGAATCATCGCTTGACGAATTTTGTGCCCCATCAACCATGCAGTGTGGTATGAGCCCAGTCCAAGCTGATTCTGGAGATACAGCATTGAAACGCCTTTTTTAGAGGTCGCCATAAGGTAAATTGCCCAAAACCACTTACGCAAGGGCACTCGGCTCTTATGAAATATGGTGCCGGCCGTAGCGTATATTTGCCTATGGCATTGACGACATTCAAACACCTTTCGTGTTTGTATGAAGTCCAGCTTGCTATCCACACATCGGGGGCATATGACTCCGTCCGGCCACCTCATGTTGACCAAGTAATCCCAGCAAACTTTTTCCGTTGGAAATTTGTCCTGGAAATCAAGTAACCCAATATCTTTATAAGGTTTTTCCTTTTTCATGCACTGAAAATAGCATAAACCTGTCTAAAGTGCATAATCATACCCTAAGCGATTGTAATTTAAGGGACTTAATGTGCTGGCGCCGAGGAGAGGACTTGACCCTCCACTGGGTTACCCAAACTATCACCTGTAGCTAGCGCGTCTACCAATTCCGCCATCCCGACAGGTACTTGCTGAACCCGCCAAGTATAAGAAATATAAAAGCCTATTTTACGAAAGCTATCGTAATACTACCTGTGAATGGCGATAGGAGGGACTCCTCATAGGTGATCTACCCTTTGAATGGGTATCGGTTTTAGCCGATTCATTGTAGAGGAGTGCCCGCCATGACTATTTCCATCGTAGGTGTCGACCTATCCAAGTCAGTATTTCAGTTATCAGTGGCTGATGCCAGTTTCGACGGCAGTGACTGATACAACTGAACTCCCCATAGATTGGTGACAAACTTACCTACAGTTCTCTCGATGGTGACATACCAGCTGAAAATGCGGGGTGACCCGGCTCGAACCCGCCTGCGGTGCCTCTAGCAGCGGTAGGTTCTGCAACGTGAATACCTTGCGGCCTTGTGGGGGGACCGATGGCGATGCGGTAAGTGTTCGAATGCCCGCACAATTATTGCGTCGCCGTGTCATCCGCAGTTTCCAACCTCAGGTAGCTGTTTTCTTCATCAGACCCAGAAAACCCCTTTTGGGAGGAAGTACACAACACATTAGCTTATCCGATGTATCGGCACACCCAATCCGTTCACCGTGGGCGCCTTTATCCGGTGATGTTGAGATGACTTTCTTTTCCGTTCCGGTGAACGAAGCCGCTTTTTACACCCTATTTATTGCGACAATCTTCTTGATTGAAAACCAGGCTTGCTCATTAAGATTGGACTCTTCAGTTCTTTCCTACCGTTTTATGCCATGTTATGTTAACGTTAGTGCTCAAGCCCGCCCAGTGGGGAATCTTTTCCCACTGCAACCAACCTTAGTTGGGACTACTCGTTGACAATCGGCCAATACTGGTCGGCATGATCCCGTCGCCTCCTCTGAGATTTATACTTAAAGGAATCGCGCTATGTTCGTAGTCCCACCCGTCATGTCTTCGAAGGTGACTGAAATCCCTCTTAAATCCGTTTCCAAGAACGAAATATTGATGTCCGTACCATCATCCGCTGTAACTACGCCACGCGTCTCTACCGCAATTGTTTATTGTGAAGCCAACTTTGGTGATATTGACGGCAAAACTGCCAATGGACTGATCAGGCGTTCAGAGAAATATCAAATCATTTCGGTTATCGATAGCGAAAAAGCTGGCCTTGATACCGGCATGGTGCTTGGCATCAAGCCTAATGCCATTCCGATCTGTCGCGACCTCGCTGATGCTCTGGAACAGGCTGGCTCTGTGCCCGACTACTTCATTTTCGGCATGGCACCATCCAGCGGTATGCTGTCGAAACATGAGCGCAGTCTCGTCCTTGAGGCGATGAGCCATGGGATGAACATCGTCAACGGCTTGCATGAATTTCTGAACGATGACCCGGTCTTTGCGGCAGCATGTATCGCGAGCAAGGTAGAAATTCTTGACGTACGAAAACCCCGCGCCAAGAAAGACCTGCAGATGTTCAGTGGGCGGATCGCAGAGGTCACCTGCCCGGTTATTGCTGTGCTCGGTACCGACTGTGCTATAGGTAAACGAACCACAGCCACCATCCTGACTCGCGCGCTCAATGATTCCGGCATTAAGGCAGTGATGATCGGCACCGGCCAGACCGGATTAATCCAGGGGGCACGCTATGGCGTCGCGCTCGATGCCGTCCCGTCACAATTCTGCGCTGGCGAGTTGGAAGCGACCATCGTCAAAGCATTCGAAATTGAGAGTCCCGACGTCATCATTGTCGAGGGGCAAGGCGCACTGAGTCATCCCGCCTTCTCCTCCTCGTCCTTTATCCTCCGCGGAAGTTGCCCAGACGGCGTTGTGTTACAGCATGCCCCACGTCGCAGTGTACGCTGTGACTTTGAAAAAATGGCGATGCCGACACCTAGCAGCGAAATCAATCTTATCGAGACCTTTGCAGATACAAAAATCATCGGCCTGACAATCAATCACGAAAAGATGAGCGACATCGAGGTAAGTGCGGCCATCACGCAGTATGAGCTGGAACTCGGTATTCCGGTCACGGATGCGCTGACCCGCTCGCCCGAGCGTTTGGTGGAAATGGTGCTTGCTGCCTTTCCGGGTCTCAAGGAAAAACAAGCTGCCAACGCATAATGGCCGCACCGAGACTGGAGATCGACCTCGACAAAATTTACCATAACGCCAGCACACTGGTTAAGCGACTGGCCTGTCGCGGTATATCGGTGACTGGCGTGACCAAGGTCACACTCGGATCGGCTGAGATTGCAGCCACCATGCTGCGGGCGGGAGTGAAAGCTCTGGGTGATTCTCGCGTCGAAAATATCGAAGCAATGCGGCTTGCGCATGTGCCTGCATCGATGACAATGATTCGTTCACCGATGCTGAGCCAGGCAAAACGGGTTGTTATGCATGCCGATGTAAGCTGCAACACCGAAATCGAGGTCATCAGAAAACTCTCGCTCGAAGCGCAAAAGGCAGATCGTACCCACGGGGTGATCCTCATGGTCGAGTTGGGAGACCTCCGCGAAGGCATCATGCCAGACGACCTGACAGACACCGTACGAGAGACGCTTAGCTTGCCGAATATCATGATTAAAGGGATCGGTACCAACCTCGCGTGCCGATCTGGAGTATCTCCAGACGGCAAGAATATGGCGATGTTATCTGAACTCGCGGACTCTCTCGAGGCAACATTCGGTCTACCGGTGGAGATCGTATCGGGAGGGAACTCTGCCAATCTAGAGTGGGCATTGAGCGGTGCAGAGATTGGCCGGATCAACGATCTCCGCCTGGGTGAAGCGATCCTGCTTGGATGCGAAACACTCCATCGGCAACCAATCGACGGACTGCATACTGATGCTATCACGCTGAGTGCCGAAGTGATCGAAGCAAAGGTTAAGCCATCACTGCCATCGGGTACAATCGCACAAACCGCGTTCGGTGAGGTGCCACCAGTCACAGATCGGGGCCTGGTCACGCAAGCCATCCTTGCTATCGGACAGCAGGATATCGACCCGTACGGCCTGAATGCCCCTGCTGGAATCGACATCATGGGGGCCAGTAGTGACCACCTTATCCTGGAGTCAGCCGATTCTGACATATCTGTTGGCGGAGAAGTGACCTTCCAACTGAACTACAGTGCGCTGGTCCGTGCCATGACGTCCCCTTTCGTGACCAAGGTTGTGAGGCCCGCATCAAGAGATGCTATTTCTTCCAATTCGATGCAAGAACTAATCCGCGCTCAGGAAGCATAAAAGCCCGTTTGCCCCAGTTTCAGATTTGGTATGACAACATGCTAATTGTGTTGGCAATACTTTTATATTTTTCCGATTTTCACGCAAGATATTAAAATTAGGCAGTTATACCCTCAAATAGAAATTGGGTTGGAGAAATTTATCATGCCGGCGAATTTACAAATTAGTAAAGACATAAATATTGTGCCCTTTGTCAGCGTTGACCATATGATGAAAATCGTCAGAAAAATCAGGCCGGACAACATGCTCAAGGGCATTGCTATCTATATCGAAGAAGACTTCAAGCGCTGGCAGTTATTCGATAAAACCCCTCGGATAGCCTCGCACTCTGATAAGGGTGTGATCGAACTTATGCCTACCAGTGATGGAGAGTTGTACGGATTTAAGTATGTAAATGGCCATCCTAAAAACATGAAAGAAGGGCTGCAGACGGTGACCGCATTTGGCGTGCTGTCCAGAGTTTACACCGGGTATCCCATTTTGTTTTCGGAAATGACAATACTCACTGCCTTGCGTACAGCAGCCACCTCTGTTGTGGCTGCAAAGTACTTGGCACGTGAAGATTCGAGCTGCATGGCTATTATCGGTAATGGTGCTCAATCCGAGTTTCAGGCACTGGCATTTAAAACTATGCTCGGTATCGATAAGTTAAGGCTGTATGACATCGATTCTGCAGCGACCCAAAAATGTACTCACAATCTAAAAGAGCATGGCTTTGAAATCATTCCATGTCATTCAGCTAATGAAGCCGTTCAGGGTGCGGATATCGTGACAACCGTAACGGCAGATAAACTGTGCGCCACAATACTAACAGATGACATGATTCGACCCGGCGTTCATATCAACGCAGTAGGTGGAGACTGCCCGGGCAAAACCGAATTGTCCAAAGAGATTCTGCTACGCTCGGATATTTTCGTAGAATATCCCCCCCAAACCCGTATCGAAGGTGAGATACAGCAATTGAAGAACGATTACCCGGTAAACGAATTGTGGCAAGTTATTCGAGGCGAGCTGGATGGTCGAAAAAATAGTCAGCAAATCACGTTGTTTGACAGTGTTGGATTTGCTATTGAAGATTTCTCGGCACTACGATATATCCGCGATCAGTTAAGTAAGCCCGGCATGAGTGGGATGTATGAGAATCTGGACATGATAGCCGACCCTGATGATCCACGGGATTTATATGGGATGGTGTTACGTTCCGGCAGTATGTCTAAAGTCGCATAGCTTCTACATTTTCAATACGCGAGTCACCCAGAGCACTCTCACCATATGCAAGGACTTGCCTGATGAGTTTGAATGTTTTAACTGCCGAAATCTCCCATGAAACTAATTCATTAAGCCTTCGCAAAACCGGGAAACGAGCCTTTATGGCCCACTATGTGCTGATGGGCGCAGCAGCCATTGCAGAGCGGGGCGCAGAGAATACGGAGCTTGCTGGTTTCCTTGCTGCAGGCCGTGCGCAGGGCTGGCAGGTCAATCATGTCCTTAGTGCCGCTGCCGGGCCAAGCGGCAAAATCAGGCGCAAGGCGTATGATTGGCTTTGTGAGCCAATTCTTTCCAGCATCAGTAAACACCAATTCGACGGATTGCTCCTTGGCTTGCATGGCGCCATGGGCCTCGATTTCTGTGAGGATGGCGAAGGTGAACTGCTGCGGCGTATCCGCAGTCTGGTGGGTATGGAAATGCCAATTGCCATCACCCTGGATCCACATGCAAATGTCAGTGAACAGATGTGTGCGTTGGCTGACATCATTGTTTCGTTCAAAACCTATCCGCATGTAGATATGCGCGCCACCGGTTGCCACGCGGGAGCAATTCTCCAGCGAATGATGGCAGGCGAAATCAAACCGCGCACTATCCGAGTGAGCCGTCCCATGCTCGAAGAAGTCAATGGCGGGCGAACCGACATTGGTCCGATGATCGAGCGCATTGCCGCAGCGCAAATTTATGAAAAGCTGGAGGATGTCTTCGCTGTGAGCATCAATGCGGGCTTCGCCAGTGCCGATGTCGAAACCGTTGGACCGACGGTGCTGGTGACTGGGCAGGGAGATTTTGCTGCGCACACTGCCTTCGCCGAAACAATCGCTGATGATATCTGGAACCGCCGTCTTGAAGTGCTCAACGACTATCTTAGTGCTACCGAGGCGGCAGCAATTGCTGCGACCTATAAGCCCGAAAAGGGGCCGCTGATCATTGCAGACTATGCGGATAATCCTGGGGCCGGTGGTTATGGCGATTCAACGGAACTGTTGCGTGAATTGCTCAATGCGGGTGTGACCAATGCCTGTTTTGCCCCTATGGTGGATGGCGAAGCCGTGCAGACGCTACGGACTTCAGTTGTTGGCGAATCTGTTCTGATTATGCTTGGTGGCAAGACCGATCCAGACTTCGGTGGCGGCCCACTTGCCGTAGAGGCCGAACTCGTTTCTCTTAGCAACGGGCATTTCTCTGGTGATGGTCCAATGATCCATGGGCTCCACGGCAGCTTCGGCCCCAGTGCTGTTATACGCGTTGGCGGCATTGAGATATTGGTGGTCACAATCCCCCGCCAAATACTCGATTTGCAGCAATTTCGAGCCTTTGATATCGATCCGCAAAGCAAACATGTTGTGGCACTAAAGTCGATGCAACATTTCCGCGCGGCGTTCGAACCGATTGCGGGACAAATAATAGTCTGTGACAGCGGCGCACTTTGCACCCCGCGCTACGATCGGCTGCCCTATCGAAATGTACCAAGACCGATTTTTCCTCTCGATCAGCTAGAAACGTGGTAACCATTCAGCTGCAATTTAGAGAAAGCACTTGACAGGGTATCGACAAATTAAGTTTGGGAAATGGGGGCGGAGGGAATAAGTTGAATGCCCTCCGTCCCCAACGGTGCTTACTTAAGCCAAGAATACCGTCATTCTGGGCGGAACGAAGTGGAGACCCGGAGCAGTGGTGAAGGGAAGCACCGTTCACGAACCTAAGGATGGAATCCAGATTGCTCAAATTCCGCACATTCTGGATTCCCGCCTTCGCGGGAATGACGTTGTTACCAGCTATTTTGGCTAAAGTAAGTGCCATTACCCTCCGTCCCGAATGGCACATACTTAAGCGGTAATAGACTGAAATAGAAGACAAAAAAGGCTGATTCTGGTGATAAGATGCAAATCGCCAAACCCACACCAAACAACCAAGGAACCAGCCTCAATGCATCCTAATCAACGTGCTTTCATACATCAACAAAATCGTGTCAGAACTCACGCCGCAAATAGCGACACCTATGCCTTCTTTAACCTACTGACCGGCCCGGAGTTCCTGGACCAAGTGGAATTATTGTTACCCGAGCATCGGGAAAGGCTGTTTCCCCCCACAGAAACGCTGTCTATGTTTCTGGCCCAAGCGATGAGTCAGGATCGCTCTTGCCAGAGTGTAGTAGATGATGTCGCAATCAAGAGATTGGTGGGTGGACTGCCGGTCTGCAGCACCCATACAGGCGCCTACTGTCAGGCGCGGAAGCGATTGCCATTAGAAATGATCTCGATGTTGACCCGCCATGCCGGACACATGATAACTGAACGCACCCCGAACACATGGCACTGGCGAGGTCGTCCAGTCAGGCTGGTGGATGGTGCTACCGTTACACTACCCGATACGTCGGCCAATCAGGAGATTTATCCCCAACCGAGCAGTCAACAACCCGGACTGGGATTTCCTTTGTGTCGCCTGGTCGGAATCATCTGCCTGGCCAGTGGTGCGGTACTCGATGCGGCCATAGGGCCTTGCCAAGGCAAAGGAAGCGATGAGCAGTCTCTGCTCAGATCAATGCTTGACACGCTCGAATCGGGTGACGTCCTGTTGGGCGATGCATTCTACGCCACCTATTTTCTATTGTGTGCATTGCAGGAACGGGGCGTAGATGGCGTGTTCGAACAACAGGGATCACGACGGCGCAGTACAGATTTCCGTCGTGGTCAGCGGCTGGGGCAGCGTGACCATGTGATTGAATTGCACAAACCGAAGATCAAACCTGCCTGGATGAGGCAAGCTGACTACGACCAAGCACCAGATAGTCTGAAGGCGCGAGAACTCTATACTGGCGGTAAGATACTGATGACGACGCTGCTTTGCCCAAAGCGGACAACCAAAGCCGCCCTGAAGGGGCTTTATCGAGAGCGTTGGCATGTGGAGTTGGATCTGCGCAACATCAAAACCACCTTGAGCATGGAGATGTTGAGTTGCCGAACACCGTCAATGGCGGAGAAAGAGATCTGGGTCTATCTTCTGGCCTACAATATCATCCGGCTGCTGATGGCGCAGGCGGCTTTCCTGGCCGACATGCTACCTCGACAGCTCAGCTTCAAACACACCCTGCAACTCTGGATTGCCTGGAGGAAAAGCGGAGTCGGAAGCTACGATGACAATCAACTTGCCGGCCTGTTCATCCTTATTGCGCAACAGAGGGTGGGTAATCGACCAGGACGCATTGAACCAAGAGCTGTGAAACGGAGACCCAAACCTTTTCCACTACTCACCAAGCCCAGGTCTATTGCTCAAGAGGATGTTCGGAAATACGGCCACCCGAAGAAGCTTAAGTAAGTGCCATTCCCCTCCGTCCCCTTTATTTCTTTCTTAATCTGGCCTTGAATCTACACCGAGGAACTGTATATGAACATCAAGCAGGAAAAATTATGGTACTTACACACCACCCTCATATTACTGCTGTTTGCTCCCGCTGCTCTGACTGAAGAAGTTGCCATTCGCTATGTCGCTGTCAGCGAGGAGTTCTTATCTGAACCGCACGACATCGTGCTGTCTCCCGACGGTCAGCAGATCTATGTCGCGGATAACGGTAACGACCGCGTCGTCGTGCTCGATGCCCAGTCCCTAAAGCAGATCACTGTATTTGCGAAAGGCGAAGTTTCTCAGCCTCATGACATGACATTCGATGAAATGGGTAGATTGCTTGTCGCTGATACCGGCAACAGCAGAATCGCCATCTATAAAAAGGTTGGAGAAGAGTGGCAATTGACCGGAGAGTTGCATGAACGGATCAGACGCCCAGAAGGCGTTGCCGTGCACGCGGACGGGCGTGTCTTCGCCACCGGCTCATTGTCGAATAACCTGGTCGTCTACGAAAGTGGTCAGGTCGTCGCAGAACGGGGCGGATTTTCATCGCCTCATGATGTCGAATTCGATCGTACAGGGATGGCATGGGTGGCGGATGCAAACAATAATCGCATGGTGCAGCTGAACGACAAACTCGAAATTACCCGCATCCTGTCCGGTCCCCCTTACAATTTCCGCGGGCCAAGATATCAGGACTGGGACGAAGCCAACCGCATGTATGTAGCCGACAAGTACAGTAACAGCATCAAGGTAATCGCACCCAACGGTGAGTTGCTCCAGGTCATCGGCAGCGAAAAGTCCGGCAAAGGCCCGAACCTGTTCGACCGTCCCGAGGGTGTGGAAATCCGCAGCAAGGATGTCTGGTTTTCAGATACCTATAACGACCGCATCGTGCGTTACAGGCTGGATTGATAAGTGCCTTCCCGGCCTAGTCGGCAAAGCCGGCCAATAGTTGCGCCCAGCGGTCTGGAGGCATCCGGGCGATAACCTGGAAGCCGCCGTTGCCGTCGGGTTGAAACACGATGCCCTCGCCCTCACCCGGATAAACCAGGGTTGCCTCGCGCGCGGCGTTTCCGTGCGCGACTATGACGCGATTAGTGCCTGGTGCCGGCGGTGTCGCCAGCAACTTTCGCGTACTGGCGACAATCGCGGCCCGCCCCCCAAAATAGCGACTCGCGCGAAGATTCATGACATCGGTCGAGAGCGTCACCTTTCCGAGATCCATCAGGCGCGCGGTTTCGACGGTGCGGCAATAGGGGCTCGCCAGCACTTCGCCAACCGGAATTTTCAACTCGCGCATGGCCTTACCAATAGCCCGGGCATTGGCGCGGCCGCTATCCGACAACTGGCGCATACGCACGGGGTCGCAATTCAGCCAGTCCCCCGCCTTGCGCACTTCGTCGGACTGTGACCAGTCTGTGGCAACATGGCGAAAGTATATATTGTAGCCTCCGGCGAGCAGTCCATCGACCAGAGCCTCGTCGGTTATCTCCGGCAGGTCGGCCGCGCCGATACGGGCCAGCGCAAGTATCGCCAGACCCAGCAGTAGGATCGATCTCCCGATCACTCTGACTCCAGTTTGTGCCGGCTCTCCCCGGCTATTTCCCGCACATCTGCGTTATCATCTTCCAACAGTGGTTGGATGTAGACTTTGGCGCGATAGCTGTAACTCAACGCCAGATAGCGACAGGCGTCGCCCCGTACGCGCGGATCCATGTGCAGGGTCAACTACCCCAGCTGTGGGATATACTCCCGCAGAAGCGTGGTTCCCTGGTACTCCTCGTTAATCGCTCCAACACCAAGACGTATATTGATCTTTGCGTCGGCATCATCGAGCAGTTCGATAACCCGTGCAATGAGAGCGCTCTCTTTCGCGATCACAGCCAGCACTCTATCAACCTCACCTTCAGCCAGCATGGCCTCCAGATAATCCCGGATACCCTGATGGGAAACATACAGAATACTCGATCAGATCGCTGCCCTTGGCGAATTCATAAACAGGCGAGTAATTAACGACTGGCAATCTTATCCCGGTAGAGAGTTCCGTCAAATCTTTCTCTCAAGATTTTCATCGCAAAAAATCACCGTCTCAAAAATCGATGCGACTCGTAATCGCACCACTTCTGTTTCTATCCACTTGGTTTAAGTGGATAATTCCCCCATGTACTGATTTGACTTAGCGGATATCACCTTCCTTGAGAGCTTGGAGTGTTTCGGCCATCAAATCATTCACTACCTCCAGGTGCCTTGGTTGATGTGATAATCGTGCTTCTAATACTTTTTTATGCTACCCATCCGTACCTCCCTAGGCCTGCCCTTTACCCGTAAATAGAGCTGGACAAAAACAAAACCGCCAGCCATGATGGGCGGCATGAAACCCCAAAACCTGATCAAACAAACACTATCACGGCCTGAGTCGGTCCTAATTGTCCAGCAAATCCTCGAAGGCAACAGCGAATCCCATCGTAGCGCCATCGCGGGCCTGGTGTGTCAACACTTTAAGTTCTTTAGCACATTGGGTAACCCACAGATAGCCAGTTGCCTGAAAGCCCTGCGAGAACTGGAACAGATCGGTAAATTTGAATTACCCCAAGCTCAGGCACCAGCCCCAATAACACAGCCCAAGAGATTAGAAGCACCCGTGGAAGTGCCGCTGGCGCTGCCCTCATCAGCGGGCCAGATCCAGGCGCTTGAGCTGATACGTGTCGGCGATGATGCTCAGACCCGCATCTGGAACGAGCTGATGATCCAGGATCACCCCCGGGGAGCAGGCCCCTTTTTTGGCGCCCAGATTCGCTATCTGATCCGCTCGGAGCATGGCTGGCTGGGTGGATTGGGTTTCAGCGCATCCGCTCGGCATCTCAAAGATAGAGACCAATGGATTGGCTGGGATCCACAAATCCGTATGCAGCATCTGGATCGCGTTATTAATATGAGCCGCTTTCTTATCCGCGCATCCGTGCGCTGCCCTAATCTGGCCTCTAAGGTGCTCGGGATGTCATTACGGCGCATCGCCGATGATGTTGAATTACGCTATGGCTATCGTCCATGGCTGGTAGAGAGTTTTGTGGATCTGTCGCGCCATACCGGCAGTTGCTATCAGGCTTCCAACTGGATCGAGGTAGGCAAAACCCAGGGACGGGGGCGTCAGGACAGAAAGCACCAACATGGCGAGAGTGTAAAAGCCATTTACCTCTATCCACTCGATAACAACTTCCGGGATTATATGGGCGTGGAACGCCCAGTGGTTAAACCGCTTAAAGTAATCGAAGGAGTAGAAGGAGAAGCATGGGCGGAGAATGAATTTGGTGGCGCCCGGTTAGGCGATGAGAGGTTGAGCAAACGTCTGGTCGATAGCGCCCGTATTCAGGCGGAAAAGCCGATGGAAACCTTTAATGGCGCGGCACAGGGGGACTGGTCACAGGTCAAGGGCTATTACCGAATGATCGACCAACCGGATGATGGCGCGATCACCATGGACGCAATCCTCGAGCCGCACCGGATGCGCACCATTCAAAGGATGATGGGGCAACAAACCGTATTGTGTATTCAGGACGGCACCGACTTAAATTACAACTCTCTGGCGCAATGTGCAGGGTTGGGTGTTATCAGCGTTAATCAGACCGGTGCGCAAAGCCGGGGATTGCACCTGCACTCCAACCTGGTCGTCACTACCGATGGATTACCGCTGGGTCTGTTAGGTGCAAAGTGTGAAGCTCCGTCCGCTGTAAAAAAACAAACCGAAGAGCAAAAGAAGGCGGCACGTAAAAAACCGATTGAACAGAAGAAAACATTCAATTGGGTTGCAGGTCTGCGCGACAGTAATGCATTGACCGCGCAGCTGCCCTCAACCCGTCAGGTCTGCGTCATGGATAGAGAGGCCGATTTTTATGCATTGTTCTGTGAACCGCGTCGGCCACAGGTTGAGCTGCTGGTGCGTGCAAAACATGATCGTGGCACGGGGTCAGAGCACAAGTTATTCGATACGCTCAGGCAAAGCCCAGTCTGCAGCTGGCTGACTATCCAGATACCCCGTCAAAGTGCGCGTCCCAAGCTGAGCAAACAAAAAGCGCGTCCACGCCGCGCCAAGCGCAGCGCCATGGTTGCTCTGCGATACCAACAGGTTAAGTTGCCGCCCCCTGATGAGCACAAAGAGAAGGGGCCACAGAAATTATGGGTGGTTCATCTACGTGAAGAGAGTCCGTCAGCGGGTGAGGATGCACTGGAGTGGTTTCTATTAACCACCATTGCAGTGACCGACAACCAGATCGCTGAAACGTGTATCCGCTGGTACCGGCTGCGTTGGAGAATTGAAGATTGGCATCGTGTCCTGAAAAGTGGTTGTGGTACGGAAAAATTGGCCTACAGAACAGCTGAGCGACTGAAGCGTGGCATTGCGATCAATATGGTGATCGCTTGGCGTATTATGCTGATGACCCTACTGGGTAGGGAATGCCCAGAGTTGCCTGCCGATGTGTTGTTTTCAGATATCGAGATTGAAGTATTGGGTGCTTTTGCTAAAAAAAACACTAAACCACCCAAGCAATCTGGGAGAAGCCATAAAACTTGTAGCTTCGCTGGGCGGGTACCTTAGCCGAAAGAAGGATCCGCCCCCGGGGCATCAGATAATGTGGAAGGGATATGCTAATCTTCAGATCCTACGCGAGGGATATCTGTTGGGAAAAAGTACCGGTTCCGGATGATTTATGGGTAAAGGGCAGGTCTAGCCGACAACATACTGCCTGATTTCCCCGGGCCAGACTTCGCTGAGTAGGAGGGCCCCAGTCATGACGAAAACCATCCTAACCCGGCATAGCCGGAACCAAAATTCTTTGTATCACCTATCCTTATCCTCAGTAGCGAGAATAATGGATAGCCATCATGAATCCCTTCATCAAACGCCACCAGGATAAAATCGCTGGCGTACTTTCCTGCTTCGATCGTGTTGTCATTACCGGAACCCTTCCCGATATCTGTTATGCGGGCGCCATGGCGAGTTACCTCAGTTACTACAAGATCAAGCTGTTCGATTACCCCCGATGGGCAGAGCCTCTGCGCAATGAGTTGCGAGACCACGCTGAGCAACTTGCCATTGAGGCCGGCATCGAGATTGAGTTCATTCGGCGCCACAAAGCCTTTCGTAAAGAAGACCGGATCAAGTCCATCATCGCTCAACGGGGTGATCATCCCGGCTTGGTCCATATCTTCTCGGCCATGGAATCCTGCACTGCCTATCGCCCCTGGCACGACAAGAAGAAAGGCCATACCACGCTGAAACCAACATCAGGAAAATGCCTCCATTACTACTTCTATTTCATTGACGAGTCCTTTGGGCTCTGTTACGTCCGAGTCCCCACCTGGGCACCGTTCCGTCTGCAAATCTATTTCAACGGCCACAATTGGTTGGCCCTGCGGCTGGTAAAAGCCGGCATCCCCTTCGAGATGGCGGACAATGCCTTTCTCTCCATTGCCGATCCCAAGCGGGCCCAGACGTTTGCCAACCGGCTGGATGCCAAACAACTCCACCAACGACTCAATCGGTGGGCCAAGCAATTCTGCCCGGTACATCAGCGCTTCCACTCCGGTTACCACTGGAGTCTCATGCAGGTGGAGTTCGCCACCGATGTCGTCTTTCATCAGCAGGCCGAATTCCAGCCGCTCTACTATGCCATCATCCGTACCGCCGTCCATGCCATTAAGGCGGATAACATCGCCACCTTCCTCGGCCGTAAACTCAACACCGCCTATCAGGGCGAGATAGGCAATGATTTCAGCACCCGCATCCAGGGTACACGCATCCGGCACCAGATGGGGCCGACCAGTATCAAACTCTATGATAAAGCCGGCATCATGGCCCGTGTGGAATGCACCACCAACGATGCCTCATTCTTCAAAATCCACCGATGGGTGGAACAGCGTGACGGTTGGACACAGTGGAAACTGGCACCGCTACGCAAAAACATCTACAGCTTACGGGATTTGCGCAAGCTGATGAACGCCGCCAACGAGCGCTATCTCGCCTATATGGCAGCCATCGACAATCCCGGCGCCGGACTCAAGGACATCGATAAAATGTCAGAACGGTCCAAAGATCAGGGTCGCTCATTCCGTGGCTTCAACCTGTTCCTGGCGCAGGACTATCGCCTCTTTCTCACCCTCGGTCGTGGCGAATGGTCAATCAGCGGTTTTCGTGCCGCCGATCTGCGAGCCCACATACCCGATCTATCCCCCAGCCAATCTTCTTATCTGCTCAAGCGGCTACGTACCCACGGGCTGATCAAGAAAATTGGCCATCGCTACAAATACTACCTCACTAAGTTTGGCCGCAGAGTCTTGGCTTCAGCACTTAAAATCCGTGAATATATCGTTCTACCAACCCTCTGTGCTGACAATGCATGAAAATTTCTTTGTACTCTTGTTCAAAATTTCAGTGGTAAGGTACTAATTACCGGTTCAACCGACGGCATTGGGCTCGAAGCGGCCAAAAGTTTGTATTCACAGGGGCACCACATCCTGCTCCACGGACGGAGCGATAGAAAACTGAAGGCGGCGGAAAAAGCACTCTCCGAGCTATCGGGTGATGGGCGTGTCGAAAGCTACCTGGCTGACCTGTCGCGCATGGCCGACGTGGAGACACTCGGCGAAGCGATTGTCGCGAACCATGAACAACTCGATGTCGTGATCAACAATGCCGGCGTATTCCGCACCGCCGACACCTTCACGGATGACGGTCTCGACATTCGGTTTGCAGTCAACACCTTTGCTCCTTACCTGTTGACTCAGCGACTGCTGCCACTTCTTCGACCAGGGGCGCGCGTGGTCAACCTCTCTTCCGCTGCGCAGTCGCCAGTCAACCTGGAGGCGCTGGCGGGACGGGCCAAGATCTCAGACCAGTTGAACGCCTATGCCCAAAGCAAACTGGCCCTCACCATGTGGTCCCGCACCATGGCGCATTTGCACAAGAATCGTGCCCTGGTCTTTGTCGCAATGAATCCTGGATCACTGCTCGCGACCAATATGGTGAAAGAGGGCTTCGGCATGGCCGGCAATGATATCCGCATCGGTGCGGAAATACTCGTCCGTGCGGCGCTCTCTGATGAATTCGCAGCGGCTTCCGGACTGTATTTCGATAACGACAAAGGTCGGTTCGCTTCACCGCATCCCGACGCGCTGGACCGGAAAAAGACGGAAAGGGTCGTGCGCATTATCGAGACGGTGCTGACCGAGAAGTCGAGATAAGGAGCAGGACATCCCTGATCAGGTGTTTTCCAGTTTTTGATCCCGCTTTATTATTATTCATGCAAGGCAATATTTACCAAGAACATCATTTACTATATGAAGCTGAATGATAATCGATGTCGACATTGACGATCAGCTTCCAGAGAACTGACATGCTACAAATTCGCGAAGCGTCCGAAGTGGACTTCGATAAAATCTGGCCGATCTTTCAGGCCATTGCGTCGGCTGGTGATACCTATGCCTATCCGACGAACGTCACAAGAGCAGAAGGCCGGCGACTCTGGTTGGATACACCGCGCAAGACCTTCGTCGCGGAAGACGACGGCGAGGTGCTGGGCACCTACTATATCAAGACCAACCAGGCCGGCCCCGGCGCCCATGTCTGCAATTGCGGCTACATGGTTGCGGCCCATGCGCAGGGCAGAGGCATCGCCACCGCCATGTGCAAACATTCGCAGACCGTCGCACTGAAACTGGGCTACGAGGCCATGCAGTTCAACTTCGTTGCGTCAACCAACGAGGGCGCCGTCCGGCTCTGGCAGAAGCTCGGCTTTGACATCGTTGGCAGGCTGCCCGGAGCCTTCAAGCATCCAGTCCAGGGTAACGTCGATGCGCTGGTCATGTACAAGTGGCTGGTTCATGACGCGTAGTGCGGCCATATCGGCATCGTCGGTAGACCCGAATTGTTGAACACCCCGAAGACCTGGTAAAAAACGTGGGTGTATACCGGGATGTATCCCGCGCAACGATGGTTGAGGGCCTGCGCAAACTGATCGGGGAGATGTCTTCAATTTTCGCCTCCCAGTTCCTTCAGGCGCTTCAATAGCGAATACCATGAACGCCTCGACACACACAGCATGGTATTTGATAGTCGTGCTGAAATTGAACGAATCAATACCATGATCCATGCCATCGAAAAATGGCAATAACTGCTTACCGATGCCTGCCAGTGCCAGCAGGTGCCAGACGGAAATGAAGATAAGTTATTGGTTTTGTGAGTTTACAGTGGCTTGATGCCAGGAGGTGCCAGCCAGTGCCAGATCTGGCCTACTCCCACTCGATTGTAAACGAGCCATTTTTACAATTTAATATCAATGGTTTAATTGTTGGTGTACGTGGCAATACCATGCTTAGAAATTTCTTAAAGCGTATAGCGTATGCATATAAGCGTAGTAGGTCAGTGGCCTATGCCGCACCGTGCGCGGTCCAAGCATGTCCGCAAATTCGGGTAAGGTACAGGTGCTTGGGGTGACCGAGGCCGCTGGCGAAAGAGTCATTGAGCTGCGCTTTATCCAGGTGCGCAACCCAGACTGGGTGCATGGCGTACAAGCGTATAAGAAGCATAAACGCCCTTTTTGCCCAAGTCCAAAGGTAGTTTGCCGTCAGTGGCCCATTACTTCATCGCTCGATCATCATGAGTAAGCCCTGAATTGCGCGTATCTCATCTGAGAACCTGCGTTTTTCTCCATTGACAACCTCATTCTGACCCCCTGGCAAGCCGGAACCCTGCCGCGGCTGACGGCACAGCGTCTTGAATCAAATGGTCAGGTTTCGGTATCAGGTGAACAGGCCAATCGGCGGAGCCCGACTCTCGTATAACCGAATCCCCTCCGGGCATTCGCCCTTTTCCTTCAGGTGAATCAGGATTTTCCGGATCACGACGGGGTCCTCGATGCACGCGAGAGCCTGCCCCGCGAGCGCAGCGAGTGCTTTGGGTATGGACCTTGACGGCGCCGCCGCATGCGCTGCAGGTCTCGATATCGATATTGAAAACGCGCTTTAGTCTTTGCGCCCAGGTCATGGCGGCGTGCCGTTCAGCCGGTACGGCGGCTTCATCCGAGTCCGATACCTTGGCTTTGCTGCCCTTGCCCCGCTTCGCGGGTGTGATGATCGCACGGTGTTGGCTGTTCGGCGCAAACACGCCATGGAAGCGCGTCAGGTTGAGCCAGGTCCGGTAGAGGCAATGATATGAAACCCGCCTTCCACAAGGGCGCGACGATCTTCGGTTATGTCGGAGCCGACCTGTTCGCCGGCCCTATCGCGCAGCTGTTTGCCTGGAATGACGAGAATGGTCCAGCGACCGGACTCCAGGCACGGATCGCCAGCATCGACCTCATTGACACCATCGCCACCGTGCGGCCTGAGCTCGACAACTGGACCGGTTACCGGTTCACTGACTTGTTCACGTTGCTAAAAATTGACGGGGAGTGGAAGATTACGAACAAGGTCTTCCATCTGCACGCCTGAAGGCCCCGCACACTCGCTAAGGTGAAGACATGAGCAATCAAATCAAGCAACAAGTCCCCGCTCAGTTAAATATGGATCTGAGTGTACAAATCGCAGTTTTACCTGAGCAGCACCAATGGGTCACCAGCCCTGCCGATGGTGTTTCCAGAATGCCACTGGAACGAGAACAGCTGGAATCCGGCCATACCACCAGCCTGGTCATCTTTGAGCCTGGCTCATCCTTCCCGCCACATGAACACCCCATGGGTGAGGAAATCTTTGTGCTAGAAGGTGTGTTCTCTGATGAAAATGGCGATTATCCTGCCGGCATGTATATACGCAATCCACCAGGCTCAAGACATAAACCGTTTACCCGGGAGGGCTGTGCACTGTTTGTAAAACTTGATCAGTTTCATCCCGATGACAATGAACATGTTGTCATCACAGTAGAACAGCGACAATGGCAACAGGGTATCGGCAACCTTAAGGTATTGTCATTACATGCGTTTGAAACACAAAGCACGGCGTTAGTCTATTGGCCTGAAAACGAAGTATTCCAGCCGCACACCCACTGGGGTGGTGAAGAGATACTGGTACTCAAAGGCGAGTTCTGTGATGAATATGGTAAATATCCGAAACATAGCTGGATACGTAGCCCACATTTAAGTCAACACCATCCGTTTGTAGAACAGGAAACATTGATATTAGTGAAAGTCGGACATTTGCCGCAGAGCAAACGTTAGCTCACTATGGAATTCCAGTGCACCTCAGCAGATCGGTGACACTCAGGTCAAAAGCATTGGCGAGCTTCTCGACCGTGGCGAGTGTGGTGTTGTGTTCACAGCCTTCAATGGCGCCCACGAAACTCCTCGGTTGTGGTTAGTCTATCGGGAGCAATACGTACTTGAACCAAGTGGTGCGCGCAGGGAGAACCAATTGCTGCCCAGCCTTTTCCATGGCGAGGGAAAGATTGCCGCGGCCACCGCCTCTCTCTCCGACCGGCTGGGCAAGCTCCTGCCCCTGCGCAAGCTGGGTTCTTCCGGTCCGGTCGTGACCAACCTGGGCGTGGGCGGAGACCATGTGGGGAGTGCCTCGGAAAAGGACGCGCAGGCCATCATCGAAAAAGCCTTGGAGGAGGGGGTGCGCTTCTTCGACAACGCCCCCTTGTACAGCGGTGGAAAAGCAGAGGAACGCTATGGAAAATTCCTCACTCCCAAGTACAGGGACGTTTCCTTCATCATGACCAAATCCTTGGCCAAAAACAGGGAGACGGCCCTGAAGGAACTCGACACTTCCCTCTCCCGCATGAAGACCGACTACGTGGACCTATGGCAGGTGCATGCCCTCGAAAACCCGAAGGATGTGGAAGAGCGCGTCCAAAACGGTGTGCTCGACGCCTTTCTCGAGGCCCAGAAAAAGGGCAAGGTCAGGCACATCGGCTTCACCGGCCATGGTTCCTACAAAGCCCACCTCAAGATGCTGGAGGAGCTCAAAAAGCGGGGTGTGAAGATGGCCGCCTCGCAGATGCCGGTCAACCCCGCCGACCCCCACTTCGAGAGCTTCGTCACCCACGTGGTGCCCAAGTGCGTGGAGGCGGGCATCGGCGTGCTGGCCATGAAAACGCTGGCCTACGGACGTTTCTTCGGAGGGAACAAGGGTTGGCGTCGCAAGGAAGCCTCGGTCAAGCCGGCGATACCGGCGGTTCTTTCCGTGGAGGATGTCTTCGGCTTCGTGTGGTCCCTGCCCATCACCTCCCTTGTCAGTGGTATGGAAAGCGTCCAACAGGTTTCCCAAAATGCTGCCATAGCGCGCAAAACATGGAACTGGAACCAGGCCGAACGCCAGAAACGCATCGACGCGGTGGCCCCCTTCGCCGGCCCGGATCTCGAGTTCTACAAGAACTGAATTTCCTCCCTCCGCGCGGCAATCTCTTAACGATTTAGGAAAGGAACATTACCGATGAACGTAAGAATGCTCGGTCAGACAGAAACGAGTCTTCCAGCAATTGGGCTTGGCTGCATGGGGCTATCAGAATTCTATGGCCCGCCAACGGATCGAGAAACTGCCATTGGGCTTCTCCATGCTGCCATTGAGCTCGGTGTGCAGCATTTTGATACGGCGGAGCTCTATGGCATGGGGGCGAATGAGACCTTATTGGGCGAAGCATTTCATGATCGTCGTGACAAGGTCTTCATTGCGACTAAGTTTGGGCCAATCCGTGATCCGGAGACCGGGGCCGCCGTTGGGATCGATGGCTCACGCGCAAATTGCCGACGCGCGGTGGAGGGCTCGCTAAAGCGACTACAGACCGACGTGATCGACCTCTATTATCTCCATCGAGTGGACCCTGCGACCCCGATCGAGGAAACGGTTGCGGCAATGGCCGAACTGGTTACTGAGGGAAAGGTTCGGGCAATTGGTTTATCCGAGGCGGCCGCCGCCACAATACGCCGTGCTGCCGAGGTTCACCCGATTTCGGCTGTGCAATCCGAGTACTCCATTTTCAGTCGCGATATTGAGGATTCGGTGATTCCGGCCTGTCTTGAGGTCGGTGCGACGCTCGTGGCGTATTCACCGTTGGGGCGCGGCATGTTATCTGGGAGATTTAAGCAGGACGTTCGCCCTGCAGAGGGCGATTTTCGGACGCTGACTCCGCGATTTCAGGGAGATGCCTACGAAGCGAATGTCGCGCTTGTCGCGGAAATCGAAGCGTTAGCATCAGCAAAATCGTGCAAGCCAGCAGAGGTCGCTCTTGCTTGGGTCCTTAGCCGCGGCGATCATGTCATAACAATTCCAGGAACGTCCAAGCTCGATAATTTGAAGGTCAACCTTGGTGCATACGATATTGCTCTGGCAGATGACGAATTGAAAAGGCTGGATCGTCTTGCTGACCAAGTTAAGGGAGATCGCTACGACGAGCGCGGTATGAGTATCATTAACGGCTGATTGAGAAATCAAAGACCTTAATTAGCTGGGGTGGTTGTTTTTTTTAAATCTCTGGAACCGGGTCAGCAATACGTACGCGTCAGCATATACATTACGTATTGCTCTGGCCTTCGATGTCACCCGTGCGGCTCATCATCGCGGCCTGATCGACAACAGCCCCACCACCACTGGGGTAGCACCACCAAAGGCTCTGAGAAACCACAGACCGCACCAGGCTTCCCAGCATCCGCTCACCTTGCGCGTTATCTGGGAAGCCCCGAGCTTGCCGAAGTTGGGGTAGGCGGGAATGTCAATAGCTTGATTAGCTCCATGCCAACCGGGGTCGCCACGGCGAAGCTCGCTGCCAATCGTGATGCCTGCCGCCCTCAGAGCAGCTTTGGCAATCTCCTTATTTTCGATGCCGTCGAAGGCCAGGCGCTCCACGGTGTCGTTTACCGCCATGGCCCGCCGCGTCGTAATGCTTGGTGCCTTGCATGGCGGGATCACCAGTTAGGTACTCGATTACTTGCGGCGGCAGCCCGCCTGCCCCTGCTCCATCTCATGGGAGTGCTACCACCCGCTGCCCATCGTCATATGCTGCCGGTGCATTTGCGGCTCGCTCAATGCTTGCGCCGAGCTCCTTAATCCGCATCTCAAGGTCACTGATCGCGTCCATGTACTCACGCCCTCCACCAGCCAGTTCGAGGTTCAACTGCATCTGGTCGCGCTGAGGTCCAGCTGGTGTGCGCAGCAATGCAAGCTGCGGTTTCCTTGTCTTCGCGTTTCCGCTGCAGCTCAAACAATTTGCGGTCGTAATCCATCTGCGCCCTGAATCTTGTTCATCAAGCCGCAGTGCATTATCGTTGCGTTGTTTGTCGAGCTTCATCTGTTCGTTGGCGGCTTTCTTGGCCGCGTCGTCTTTGCCTTTGCCATCGCCACCACCTTCAAGATTCGGCAGTGTCGTGTCGGTGCCAGCAGGGGGGCGGCTGCGCCCACCTGGTGTATTCAGGGTGCCCCAAGCACCGCCGCGACCACCTGAGCGCACAGGATTCGTGAGGGACTCACCCAGTCGCCCCAGCCAGCCCCTGACCTTGCCACCACTGAGCTTGTCGACAGGTTCAGGAGTGGGTTCGCACCGATCGCTATGTCGATGAATGCCTGGCCGGCCCCGCCGACAAGCCAGTTCCAAAAACCATTCCAAGCGGTCGTCAGGGCATCAATGACGTGTTCGTGCCACGGAGGAAATCATCAAGATTCAGGCCAAGCGCCTTGAAGACTGTAGCCGCACGCGACCTCAGCTTGGACCAGAAGCGTCCCGAGCCCTTGATAGATGCCGACAATGCGGTAGCGGCCTTTTGCAGGTCGCGCCACCACTTGATAACGAGCTGAATTGCGGCGCCCGCCTCGGTCTGCAACTGATTCCAGAATCTGCTAAGCCTCCTTGGGAAGGTGTCAACGAATTGCTTGAAAGGTGCGTTGAGGTCATAGGCCGCCTTCGCAATCAGCGCCAGCCCGAGAACCGCCAGCCCCACTGGGCCTGTGATCGCTGCCCACGCAGCTGTGGCGGCACCAGCTACCAGGTGAATCCAGTGGACAGAGGGGCAAGGCGACAAGCAGGCCGGATGCCGCCACCACGACTGCGCCGCCGGCTACAGCCAAGGCCCCAAGCCCGATGGCAGCGTCTTGAATGGGTTGTGGTAATTTGCCGAAACCTTCCGTCACTGTTGCCAGTGCTTGAGCGACAGGCGCAAAAACGCGAGTCAGGCTTTCGGCAACATCAATCGCAAACTGGTCCCATACGCCCTGCAATCGCTCAATAGCATTGAGTGGCGGCACCGACGAATCCGCCAGCGTTCGGAACATCTTGACCAGGATTTCGCTGGTGATCTGCCCTTTAAAACCCATTTCTTTGAGCGCGGAAATGGGCTTGCCAATAGCCTCAGCCAATGCCTGCATGAACCCAGGTACATCACGCAAACTGTTGAACTCATCACCGCTCAACGTGCCAGCGGCAAATGCCTGCCTCAGCTGCGTGTAAGCACCGGCTGCCTGCCCTGCATCTACACCACCGCGTCGCAGCAGCTTGTTGAAGCCAATGAACGAGTCCTCGATAGCCTCAGTCTCGACCCCTAAAGGTCGGAGTGCCGCATAGAACCCGGCGACGCCGCCTTCGCCTGCGTAGACGTAAGGGCCAGCTCCTTTGCCCCCTGGCGACGGCCTCTGATGCCACGGCATAGTCACCAGTTGCCTTGGTGGCGAACACCAACTGGCGTTCAGCGGCTGATGCTTCGGTGGCAATACCGGCAAACACTCGCCCGATTGCAAGGGCACCGATCGCGCCATCGCGCCCTGCAATGACGTCAGAGATCGCCGCAGCCGCTCCACTTTTGGCACGAGCAATACGTAACTGACGAAGCAGGAGATAAAGAACCCCGTATTGCTTGCTGGTGGAGAGTGCAGGAAGAGGATCACATCGGCATCGTCAATCGGATCTAATTGCAATTCAACTATTGACAGTAGGTTCAGAATTGTTTTCGGGTGATGACCTTCAGAATATGCTCAGTGAAGCTGTTGAACTATTTTTCCATGCGCAGGGATCGGTTACGCGCGCAATCCAAAGTGTCATTGACCGTATGAATAAAACATTCTATGAGATGAATGCGGATTGGGGGTATGAGGGCAAACAAGTTCTCGGATCAGTAAACATTTGTGTGTTGCATAATGACTGGATTTTTGTCGGCCAGATAGGGGATGCCTTTATTTATCATATTGGAGATAAAAAGTACGATCTATTTGGCGATGGCGGTGATTCACAGGATAAATTAGGTGTGTCACGCAGAATCCAGGCCAGGTTTTACCAAAATGGATTAACTATTGGTGATTTATTGCTTATGAGCCCAAAAGCACATGGCTCATGGAAATCCTACTATCTATCAAATAGCCATACTCTCCCAATTTCTCAGTTGAAACGACGATTACATAACCAAATGATTCAGGATTTTTCTGTGGTTGCCCTCAAGACTGAAGAAGGGCAAGGAAAAGTGAAAGTGGGCCGTTGGGACCACCCCGATGAAGAAAATGAGGGCGATAATGAACAATCCGAGGAGGCTAATGAGAAACTAGCGGAAATTATGCCGCAAAAGAACGATGATGGGGAAAGCAGCCAGGAGGCGGTTGCTCAATCGACTAGTCGTGTCGAAGACCTTCGTGAAATCGTTGCCGAAGAGGATGCAGATGAAGGATTTGTACCAGAAAAAGATTCTCTCTCCATCACCGAGGGAGAAACTGAAAATCACACCTCCCCTCAGTTCGATTTACGAGATAAACCAAACGCATCGGCATCGCAGTCGGGCGGGTTCATAAAATTAGTTGCTCGGTCATGGGTGAAGGCAAAAACATTGCGATCGAAAATTCAGCTTACATCGAGCCGGATCACACGAAAATTATTTCCGGGCAAGCCCGTGAATATGGATAACAGGATTACGATTCAAGGATTTTTTGCGTTCCTTCTTCCTTTAGTATTTATTACCGGTGCTCTATTCATTTATGTTAACTCCGGAAAGGACGAACAATATAACCTGTATATGAACTCCGCAGTTGAAAAATCAATTGAAGCGGAAGCATTAGAAAAAGAATGCAGATAAAAAGGTATTATGGACTGACGTCATTGATCTTACTTTGAAAGCCGAAAGTTATCGGGTGACAAATGAGTCCCGTCAACGAATTCTTAAAAGCACAATCCATTATTGATGGGATGGACCTAACAAAGCGGCTTAGTTTTCGCCCAGCAATGACACAACCCTTCCCGGAAAGCGCTCAGATTACCAGGATTAAAGATAGCTCTTCAGGTACCTATTTACTGGATTCAACTACAGGGAATGTTTTGCGGGTTTATGTGAATTCAAAAGGTTATCTTGAACTGGATGAGGAGTTTGCTTGTAAACCGAGGGATTACGGACTTGTTGACATGGGTAAGATCGTGGATTTTGTTGTGCTGCCTGCAAACAGCATGGGATATAAAATCTTAGCAGTTGATAAAGTCGGAAATCTATTATATTGCCAGCCAGGCGAACAACCGGATTCCCGCACGCTTACAATTCCAGAAGGTGGCTGGGGAGAAATATCCCATGCCATCTATTCTGATGAAAGATTGTTGATCTTGGATTCTGCAAAGAACAATATCTGGATTTATCAAACAGAAGATAACGAAATCAATGATCTGGCAGGAATTGTGTTTGTCGAATCCCCAATCTCGTTTTTTGATGAAGATGTTCCTGATATTGGCGGAGCAATCGGTATTGTGATTAACCTGGAAGATTTTTACATTCTTCATGAAGATGGCCACATGACCCTGTGCCAGTATGGATATGAGGATGTGCGCTTGACTGTTTGTGAAGAACCGGCAGCATTTACAGATAATCGAACGAGCAGCGAAAATAAGAAACCCTGGATTTTTCTTGGAACAAAATTCATTAGCATGGACAATGCCTCACTGCCGCAACCCTCCATTTTTGTTCTGGATGAAAATAGTGCTGCCATATTCCAATTTTCAATGCAACTCAATTTAGAAAACACCTTGAAACCTCAGGTGAACCTTGACTTTCCCTGCCAGAAAAGGAACCAACGGGATTTGGTATCCTGTTAGATCAGGAAATCCTAATAGCCTACGGAAATAGTCTATTCACCGCGCCGCTAAAATAAGGATTTTCCCAAACATCATCCTTGTGTAATTGCCAAATAGAATTAGATATTGGATTGGACGGAGGTTCCTTTAGGTCAGAATATTATAACTATGGGGACGCAATTGTGATTGGGACGGGGATAAAAGTGATCAGGAAGACCAATACCATCAGTAAACCTAACCAGCGCCGTTTCTTATCGAGCCTGGTCACCAGGTCAAGCGGTTCGGCATAGCGTTGGCCAAAGAAGAAGAGGATGGCAGCCCAGGTCCACCATCCAGCCCAGAAGAATCCAAAGATGACGAGGGAAGCTAAAACAATTGGATAAATGAAGCGCATGGCTTTTGTTCCAAACACAGCTTGAAAAATATGCCCGCCATCTAGTTGGCCTGCGGGGATGAGGTTGATAGTAGTCACAAATAAACCGGCCCATCCAGCCCACGCTACCGGATGCAGCATGACATCTTCGGCGCCCCATGGAAAAGGCATTCCTGTGAAGAAAAAACGCATCCAAAAAATTGCCAACGGAAGGCCGGCGACATTTGGCGGTTTTGGGATTAGTTTGCCGAAGGATAGATATTTTATCAACAGGTAAAGCAGAGAGTTGCCTTCCATCTGCAAGCCGACTGATCCCTCAGGAGTTAACGGAATAGACTTAATTCGGAAAGGCGCAATCCAATAAAAAGAATAATGATTGAAACGATTAGTCCGCATAGGGGGCCGGTTATGGACAGGTCAAATAATTGCTTCTTGTTTTTTGGAATTGAGCGCATGCTGATAAAAGCACCCATCGTACCAAAAGTACTGAGTGGAAAGGGAATGAAGAGCGGCAAGGTAACATTAATTCCATGTTTCTTGCCAGCAAAATAATGGCCAAATTCATGCGCACCCAAAATGGCAAGTAGAGAGGCGGCAAA
>CAWGCA010000004.1:0-102206 GCA_963820955.1 uncultured Gammaproteobacteria bacterium
CGACGGATTGCTGCGCAGTTGGCGATACGCGCCGAGGCATCTTTGCGCGAGTATGGCTATCTACAGCGCATTCTTCCCCATCCCTCCAATGCGGTTACCGAGGCGGTGAGCCATTCTGCGGTGCGTATGGCAGATCAACTCAGTGCCACCGCCATTATCAGTCTGACCGAGACCGGTTTTACTTCCCGATTGATCTCCAAGCACCGGCCCGAATGCCTGATTCTGGCGATAACGGCGTTGCCCAAGGTGGCTCGCCGGCTATGCATGAACTGGGGCGTGGTCCCTTTTCTCTATCAGGAGCATTCGTCAGATGACGAAAAGATTGCATTTGCTATCGACCGGGCCAGAGAACAAGGTATCGTGAAGTCGGGTGATCTCGTGATTGCCACTTGCGGCCACAGTCAGACCACTGGCGGTACGAACCTGATCAGGGTACTTACCGTCAGATAATCCGAATCTGAAGGGCACCTCGAAAAATTCGAGGTGCCCTTGTGGTGCAGGGACGCACCACTATTTTCGTGCGCATGAGCGCATGAAAACAACTAGGCCAATCGGAAATCGCGTTTTTCGAAGTACCCTGGGCCTGAAAGCGATGGTGGGATGTGGTTGCCAATCACGTTTCTCTGCCGCCGATAAAGCGGTAAACCCCTGCGCCCAGAATTGCGCCAGCGATCGGAGCAACCCAGAAAAGCCATAATTGCGCCACCGCCCAGTCGCCAACAAAGAGTGCAACACCTGTGCTGCGTGCGGGGTTCACGGAGGTGTTGGTGACAGGGATACTGATCAGGTGAATCAAGGTTAGACACAAACCAATGGCAATGGGAGCGAATCCTTGGGGTGCCCGTTTGTCAGTTGCACCGAGGATTACAAGCAGGAACATCATGGTCATGACGATTTCGGTGACCAACGCGGCGAGCAGGGTATAGCCGCCGGGTGAATGCTCACCGTAACCATTGGACGCGAAACCGGCGGAGACATCAAATCCGGCCTTTCCAGACGCTATGATGTAGAGAACAGCCCCGGCAGCGAGACCGCCCAGCACTTGGGAGACGATATAAGGTACGAGGTCTTTCGCCGGGAATCGCCCCCCAGCCCAAAGCCCTATTGAAACCGCCGGATTCAGGTGACAACCTGAGATGTGGCCTATTGCATAGGCCATTGTCAGCACTGTCAGTCCGAATGCAAGTGCGACCCCGAGAAAGCCGATTCCGACATCGGGAAATGTTGCAGCCAAAACGGCGCTGCCGCAGCCGCCGAGGACTAGCCAAAAGGTTCCAAAAAACTCTGCTCCGTACTTGTTCATATTTCCTCCTCAATCTCAAAGTAACGATTCAATCCGGGGTCTTTGTATCAGCAAATCGATAAATATATCAACCATTTTAGTGACTGATCTATGGAATGCCGCACTCTGCGAAATGGGGTGTTGAGTCTGCCGTCTCTCAGGGTTGGCTACTGCCCAGAGAGTGAGTTCGCAACATGGTTTTTTTAGGATGGTCTAAAATATACTTATATGCTCAACGGAAGGTGGTTGCACTCAGATAGATTGTCTGTCGTATGCCCGATTGTTGAATAGGGAGTATTCAAGATGAGCAAAGAACACAAGCCGTTAACTTCTGCTGTTTTATGTTGTGCCGTCGCTTTTTCCGTCAGCCCATCGGGGATGGCTTCGGATCAGTACGAGCAGGGACTCTCCGCCTACGAACAGGGTCAATACGACTTGGCCTTTCAATTGATCAAGGACAGTGCAGAACAGGGTAAGACCAGCGCCCAGCATCTGTTAGGAGCAATGTACAGGCGTGGAATTGGTGTAGGAGTTGATGAATATGAAGGATTTTACTGGTGTAAGCAGGCGGCCGAGGAAGGTCTGCTTGAAGCCCAGTTCCAGCTCGGGCTTATGTATCTCGAGGGAGAAGGCGTAGCAGAGGACGAAGAAAAGGCCATGGAGTGGCTGTGGGCGGCCGCCGACCGAGGGTACCCCCAAGCCACCGAGGTGCTCCAGTACATACTCTCCGGCGACCATTCCGAGGAATACGGTATCGGTTGCTGAAATACTTTACGGAATTTGACAGCAAAGGTCGGTGTCATATTCAGCAGCGCCAACGGGAGGCCGGAGTCTATGAGCGAGATAAAAGGCTGCGCCAGCGCCTTGTTACTATTTCTGGTATCAGGCGTACATTGCCTCGCCACTGAGACAGCCTGGGAACCTTTTCCCGAGCAGTCGCAGATAGAAGAAATCTCTCGGGCTGATCAACTGGAAGGCGTCGTGTTTCTGGTTATGGAGCAGGATGAGGAGGCCCTGAATTGGGTGTTGCCACGGGTGCTGCACTACACTCGGCAGCTACGCGAAAAGTGGAAAAAACTGAATATCGTTGTGCTGTCACACGGTGATGAGATGTTTGCCCTTCAGACAGAGTTGAAAGGGCTGCATGAGGGGCTGCACAGTTTGGCAGAACAATTGGTTTCGGAACACGATATCCAGATTCAGGTTTGTGGCTCCTATGCGTTTTTCTCGGATATATCCGCGTCAGCGTTTCCAAACTATATTGATGTGGTTCCATCTGCGCCGGCGGAAATAGAAAATTATCGACTGATGGGTTTCAAAATGGTCAATCTGGAGCTGACCTGGTAGCCCCTGTTAGACGCGCAGAGGAAGTGGCTCTTTCTTAACCCTTAACCGGATAAAAATGCGGGTGAGGCAGGGTGACAATCAGCTTACCGAGCGAAATCCGTACGTCTCCCCCTCCCCATGATTCCGGGTACCAGCCTGTTGTTTTGCTTCCTATATTCCTACAGTCCTACTCAGTAAAGATATTCTGCTTCTGCTCGATACCCTTAAGCAACGCTTAAGAAAAATGGCGCTTACTTACGCAATGACGCCAAATTCAGGGCGCAACTTAGCCCAGACCAGGGGTAGTGGTGCAGACAAACACCGTTTACGAAGCAAAGGAAGGAACCCGGTTTGCTTGAATTTCGCGCATTCTGGATTCCCGCCTGCGCGGGCATGACGTTTTTTTCGATCCGCTTGGTTCACCTAAGTGCGATTCCGCCTAACAGTGATTATTAGTGGTGAAATGCTCATGAAATTAGTTAGATACTGGCTTTCTGGAATCCTTATGATGTTCTGCTGGGTGAACTCCTCTGCAGCGGCACCCGGCGTACCCACTCCCACCGAGCTGCCCGGCGGTCGGATCGTCTCGCTGCAGGAGGCCAGGGATATGATAGATGCAGGGACCCGGATTATCGATGTCCGTTCTGGTATTAATTTCGGACGGGGCCATATTCCCGGTGCCGTCCTCGTCCCCTATAAGGGCAGCAGCGCTAAACGCGTGGATTTCGATCCGACCCTGGATCGCTTCCCCCTTTCGGCACTGCCGGAAGAAAAGGATGCCCCTGTGCTTGTCTATAGTCATGGCGATACCGGATGGAAATCCTACAAGGCGGCAGTCACCGCTATTCGTTCCGGTTACACGCAGGTGAGTTGGTTCAGAGACGGGTTCTCGACCTGGGTCGCAGCGGATCTGCCAGTGGCGCACTAGCAGCCCTTTTTCGGACCGGGCGAAAAATGACACTGAACATCAAGCAGAAACTGCGCCTGGCGCCCGTGCTGTGCCTGATCCTGTTCACCGTAGTGGTCGCAATCAGCTATTTCGGCGAGCAGCGACTGAACGCGTTTACCTTAGCCACCCGCGCCTTGGAGCAGCAGCGCATGTCGCTGCAGATGCTGTTTCGAGGTATCAACGAGTCCCTGCTCACAGATGGTTCCCCCGACTCCGTCGCTATCTCCGAGGAAGGCATCACCGGATTCGATGAACGGTATAGACAACTGTTGACGCGTGTGACCGATCCAAAGTTGCTCGCCCAGTTAAAAACGGAAGTGGGTCCAATGTGGCAGGCATTGCGCGACGCGACCCCGCCATTCCTGAAAATCAATGATATGAATCCCGAGGACGACTACCTGATGGTCAGCTATGGCCGTTTCTTGGTCGATGGCGCCATCCTGATGGATAAAGTTCAGGAGCTGGCCCGATATAGTGAAGTCCTGGCCCGGAACGGCGCCCGGCATATAACTCAGTTGGTGTCTGGCGCCGTCGTCACCTCGTTGTTGGGCATGCTATGGCTGTTCTGGCATCTCTACCGAGTCATTGCGATACCCCTGAACGAACTGCGCTCTTCCATGCTGGATGTCTCAGATGGTGAAGGAGAACTGCTGGAGCGCATCGATGGGCATCGGCAGGGACTGCAGCATTTTGACGAGCAGGCCCTGCGGCAGGAGATCACAGCCCTGAGTTACAGCTACCAGTTCATGCTTACCGGCATCCGGGAACATCTTACCCTTCGACAGGAGGCAGAGCTTGAGCTGAAAAAACTGAATCAGGATCTGGAGCAGCGGGTCGCGGTGCGCACCCAGGCGCTGGAGGCTGCCAACGACCAGATGAAGGCAGAGATCACTCAGCGCGAACAGACCCAACAGGATCTGGAGCGATCCAGGCGTGACAATGCCCGCGTTCTGGAGTCGGTTGGAGAGGGTATCTACGGGACCGATCCCCAGGGGCGCATCACCTTCGTAAACCCCGCCGCGGCCGCAATGCTGGGGTATCAATCGGCTGAGATGATAGGACAGCCTGCCCACGCCCTGTTACACCATACCCGCGCCAATGGGGAACCATATCCGATCGAAGAGTGTCTCGCGTTAGCGGCATCGAAGGCAGGGGAGCGCCGGCGGATAGAGGACGAAATATTCTGGCGCCGGGACGGCTCCGGATTCCCGGTGGAGTATGTGGCCAATCCAGTGAAGGAAGACGGGCAGACGTTGGGTGTGGTGGTGGTATTCAGGGATATCAGCGAGCAGAAGCTCTCCGAAGAGCGAATTTATCGTCTGGCCCACTACGACGTGCTCACGGAACTACCCAACCGCACCCTCTTCAAGGAGCATGTGGAACAGGCCATGATCCAGACCCAGCGGCAAACCCGTGGTCTGGCGGTACTGTTCCTGGATCTGGACCATTTTAAAAAAGTCAACGATACCCTGGGTCATCCGTTTGGCGACAAGCTGTTAACGCTGGTCTCTCATCGCATAACAGATCGTCTGCGGCCCGATGATGTAGTGTCGCGGGGGGGAGGGGATGAGTTTATCGTGCTGCTCCGGGATGTACGTGGTATCGAGGATGTCTCCAGAGTAGCCAAACAATTGATCGAGGATATTGCAGCGCCGGTGCATCTGGATGGGTATCAGCTATCGGTCGGTGCAAGCGTCGGTATCAGTCTTTATCCGCAGGATGGCCATGACGTGGCAACCCTGCAGCGAAATGCGGATACCGCCATGTACCAGGCCAAGGCCGAAGGCAGAGGAACCTTCCGCTTTTTCGCCGAGTCCATGAATCGGGCCATCCTGGAGCGACTGGAACTGGAGAGTGCCCTGCGCCAGGCGACGGCGGATAGTGCCTTCGAACTTGCCTACCAACCCCAGGTCCGTCTCAACGATGGAGCGGTAATCGGCATGGAGGCGCTGCTGCGTTGGGAGCATCCTGAGAAAGGGCCCATAGGTCCTGACCGTTTTATCCCGGTGGCGGAGGAAAGCGGCCTTATCGTGGCGATCGGCGAATGGGTGTTACGCACCGCCTGCGGGCAATTCCGTCGTTGGCTCGACGAGGGTCTGGCACCCGACAGGTTCAGCGTTAATCTTTCGGCCCGTCAGTTTCGAGATTCAGGTCTTAAGGATAAAGTGCAGGATGCCCTCAAGGCGAATGACCTGGAACCGCACCATCTGGAGCTTGAACTGACAGAGAGTTGCGTTATGGAAAACCCGGAGGCGAGTATTGCCATACTGAGCGAACTTAAGGCGATGGGTGTACAAGTCGCCGTGGACGACTTCGGTATTGCCTACTCCTCCCTCAGCTATCTCAAACGTCTGCCTGTCGACCGGCTCAAGATCGATCGTTCCTTCGTGCGTGACATCCCTCAGGATAGCGATGATGCGGCAATCACCGAGACCATTATTTCGATGGCCCACAACTTGGGGTTGCAGGTAATCGCTGAAGGAGTGGAGACCAGGGAGCAGCTTGAATTCCTGCAGGGAAAAGGCTGCGACGAGATACAAGGCTTTCTTTTCAGCCGACCTCTAAACAGCCAGAGTATCGGAGAACTTTTGCGCCAGGAGCGACGGGCGGAGAGTAGGGCTGTGCAATCACTCTGACACCACTTTCCCTGGGACGATGTTCGACCGCCCATACATCCCCTTTGTGCTTGCTTTGGCGGCCTTTTCACCCCTGTTTTTACTGTTTTTACACGTGATACCGGATGGGCTCGAGCGTTCGGAGTTGATTGTCGACTATTTTGTACTGGTAGTTTTCCTGCTGGCGCTTGCCCTGGCCGTACTGGAGGAGTTTACCGATCTACGCAAGTCGAAGCCGATGGTGCTGGCTGCCGGTATTGTCTGGGGTGCCATCGCCTGGTTAGCGGCTGAAACAGGAACCTCCCACGAAGCAGAGCGGGCCCTGCGCGAAAATCTGCTCCAATACGCGGAACTGATGCTGTTTCTACTGGCGGCGATGACCTATATCAATGCCATGAGCGAGCGGCGCCTGTTTCTCTATCTGCGCGACTGGCTGGGGCATCAACGAGTCAGCTGTCGCCGCCTGTTCTGGCTGGTCGGTTTTGCAACCTTTTTTCTCTCACCGATATTGGACAATCTTACGACGGCCCTGTTGATGGGGGCGGTTGTTGTCGCGATCGGGGTTGGAAATCCGCGTTTCGTCGCCTTGAGCTGCATCAACGTGGTGGTCGCCGCCAACGCCGGCGGTGTCTTCAGTCCGTTTGGCGATATAACCACCCTGATGGTCTGGCAGCAGAATATCCAGACTTCGTCGGGACCGGTGGACTTTGTCAGTTTCTTCCAACTCTTTGTTCCGGCCCTGGTCAGTTTTCTGATCCCCGCCTATGTACTGCATCTCGCTCTGCCAGAGGCTTGCCTGAGCCCCGCAGAGGAACCGACCCGCCCGTTGCGGGGTGCATGGACCATAGCCTTCCTGTTCCTGGTGACCATTGCCATGGCAGTGGTGTTTCAGAGCCTGCTCAATCTACCCGCCGTCATCGGTATGCTGACCGGCCTCTCTTTCCTGAAGTTTTTCGGGTTCTATCTGAAGAAAACCCATCGGAGCTTTGAATCCGGCAGCGGGGATGAGGAGGAAATGGGCGGTCCGGTGCCCCTGGATGGCGAGAATCCGTTCGATATCTTTGATCGTGTTTCCAGAGTCGAATGGGATACCTTGTTATTTCTCTACGGCGTTGCCCTCTGTGTCGGCGGATTGGGATACCTGGGTCATCTGGCGCTGGTCGCCGATTTTCTATACAGCGAACTCGGAGTCACTCTCGCCAATGTGGGCGCGGGCATGTTCTCGGCCATATTGGAAAACATACCCGCCATGTTCATGGTGCTGAACATGGCCCCGGAAATGTCCCGGGAACAGTGGTTGCTGGTCACCTTTGCGACCGGAACGGGGGGCAGCCTGCTGGCTATAGGTTCGGCGGCGGGCATCGCCTTGATGGGGCTGGCCCGGGATTCCTATACCTTTCTCGAACACCTCAAATGGGCCCCTGTCATCGGTATCGGGTTCGCTGCCGGTGTGGCCGTGCACCTGTATTTGAGCGGCATCGGTTTCTGATACAGCTATTGTGGCATCAGATATCTGCCCCAGGGTCTTCGAAAGGGGCATGGTTTCGATACCCGCTCTGCACGGAGTAAATAACGCCCTGTAGGGAAAATCTGAAATCCATACTGAATCTATTGCCATATGCAGGGCGTGAACTAAATTCTCAAATAGAGGTGGGTTGCCCTCTGCATGGCCCACTAGAGCGGTGGTGTTTACTGCGACCCGGGAAAAACCCATACTGTTGGCAGCCCTGATAGACGATCCTAAAATCGTTGGGCGGAGGGGAGGGAAAGCAAGCTATGAGCCTATCAAAAATACATTATGTAAATGTGGGACCGAAGGGGACTTTTCACAACCGCAATGATATTCAGTCAGTCCCCGGCGACATCGATGCCATTATCGATCATGTGGGGCAGCAGAACCTGAAAAAAATTGCCATTCATTTCCATGGGGGACTGATTAAAGAGTCCTCGGGCATGAAGATCGCCGAAAAGATGGTTTCGGTATTCCGCGATGCTGACAGTCATGGCGTCACTTTCGTTTGGGAAACCGGGCTGCTCGAAACCATTTCCCGCAATATCGATAGCATCCACCAGACTCGGTTATTCAAAAAGCTGCTGAAGCTGGTGATTCGGCATGCCGGGAAAAGGTTGGGAGGCATTGGAGGAAGAGGACCGGGAGCGACCATCCCCTATACGGAAATAGAGGCTGAGCTCGCAAGGGATATCCCGTTCGAAGATTTTAACCAGACGGAAGCCGAGTCCCGCGGCGCAGGGTCACTCTCCGAGACACAACTGGATGCCAGCACGGCAGACTTGGAACAAGAGATCGAGGAAGATCTTGAAGTCGACGCGGATGAGATGGAAGAGCTACTCAAGACGGAGGCACCCGGCACCAAGCTCTTTGATCAGGCCCGGGTCTCTGAGGCGGCAGCGGAGGAGCAGGCCAGAGGCATTTCGACTTTCATTACAGTCGCGAAAGCGGTAGCGGTAATTGTCAAGGAAGTAATCAGGCGATATATCAAAAAGACTCATCATGGTTTCTACCCAACGGTAGTGGAGGAGATTCTACGCTATTATTACCTGGCCGATCTGGGGGCCTGGGTGTGGGGAGGTATGAAGGATGCGGCGCATAATATGTGGCTGCCGAATGGCGGCCTCGATGGGTTGGAGCAGCACGCCGGAACCTATTTTATAGAGAAACTGGCGGCCCTTCAGGCTGAACATCCGGAATTAATCATAGACCTGGTTGGCCACAGTGCCGGTTCCATCGCGATCTGCGAAATGCTAAAGGCTGCGGCCGAACAGCATGTTTCTTTGAAAATCAGGCATATTCTGTTTTTGGCACCGGCCTGTACTTCGGAGCTGATGTCATCGGAAGTCATTGCTCACCCGGAGCGCTATGGTCGTTTCCGCATGTTCACCATGCGTGATGACTACGAATCCGACAACTCCCTGCTCAAGGGTGTGTACACTCGTTCCCTGCTGTACTTTATTGCCGGGGTCCTGGAGCAGAGGGTTGATGAACCCGTTGCAGGGATGCAGCGCTACCTGACCGGAAAGGAGCCCTATGACAAGGAGCCGTTCCTGGCAGTAAAACGGTTTCTGGATCAACCAGGCGAAGATCGGCTGGTGCTGTCCAATTCCCAGAGGATCACACCGAATGCGCCACCCGGACTTCGCACCACGGCCGAAGAACACGGGGCCTTTGACGACGACGGTCCTACCCGAGCCAGCTTAACGGCCATTATCAAGCAGCAGAGTTAAACGATGCCGCAGCAGCCTACAGACTATGCGTTGATTGTGGGGATAGACGACTATCCTAATTTTCGCTCACTCGAAGGTGCAAAAAACGATGCACTGGCGTTCGAAGAGTGGGTACTGGATTGTGATCAAGGGGGAGGGGTCCCGCCGGAGAACTGTCATACAGTGCTTTCCCAGCCTGATCCGCTGAGACCCATACAGGATGATATCGATGAGGAACTCGAAGAGATTCTGAGCGCGATAAAAAATAACACTCCGGCCGAGGTCCGTCGTTTCTACCTCTATTTCAGCGGCCATGGACTGTCCAGGGATCGCCTGGGTATGGACCTCTGCCTTGGAAAATGGTCCCGAACCCACAGACGCCAGGCCCTGGATGCCAATGACTACCACAAGGTGGTTGCGGGATGGGGTAAGTTTTCCGAGATTATCCTGCTGTACGATTGCTGCCGGGTCCGGATGAGTAATGCCCACGGGCGGGAGTGCGGCCTGGGTTCTCCACGGCCCGCTGATGCGGCGGGATCGGACCGCTGTTTTATCGGGTACGCCACTGAATTCCAGAATCTGGCAATGGAAGCGGAAGTCGGGGGTGCCGATTCATTGGGTGGCCAGGAGTCGTTGATTAGGGGGCATTTCACCAGTGCCTTGCTGGCGGCCCTTTGGGGCGGTGCGGCCCGGGATGAGGGCGGCGTTCCGGCCAGCCGGTTGAAAGACTATCTTGAGGCGGCAACCATTGAGATTGCAGAAAGGAATGGGCACAAGCAAACACCGGAGATAATCAATGGGTTTCTTTCAAACAACGAACCTGTATTCGGTGCCGCATTGCCCGCCAGCTATAACCTGGAGATCCGTTTCAACCCCGCTCGTGTTGGAGAGATGGTATTGGTCGGCCCCGATAACCAGGAAATAAAGCGTGCTCCGGCTGCGACCGGCCCATGGCGCGTGCAACTGTCGGCCGGGCTGCACATCATAGAGGATACAGCATCAGGCGACATCCAACCGATCCGTTACGAGAAGTTGAAGGGAGTCAGATATGTCGACTTCTGAGGGCGCAGTGGACAACACCTTCCCCTTCGTGGTTCATGCCCCGGAGCCTGAGATCAACGTCACGGTGTATGATGCCTATGATCGAGAGAGGGGCTCCGCCCTGGGGACTACCCTGGAGTTGCAATTGCCCTCGGGGCTGTACAAGGTTCGAAGCGACCGTATGGGGCAGATCGAGGACGAATTCATACGTCACGGGGGAGCGACCGAGACCACAGCCAAGCTGCCGCCATACTACTCACCCGCACCGCTGGCGGGCGCAAAATCCTCACACGAGTATTACACCGGACCGAGCCAGCAATACAGTCTTGAGACGACGGCCCCCCCCTTGGGCGATGGCGAACAGGACGCGCATCTGTTCGTTTTTATTCGCGCGGCCAGTGCCCAGGCGTTCCACGGTGGCCGGTTCCACGGTGAGTTGTCGATCATGGATCGCGATGGTAATACCCTCGCCAAGGCGGACGAGAGCAACACCGCATTCAATACAGAGGACGGATGGATGGCGTTCTCGGCCAAATCCGTAAGTGGCTTTTATATCGCCCGTTATCGGATTGGGGATTTCAGTCGTGACGTTGCCGTCTTTTTACCGAGCCAATGGCAGACGCAGGTGTTTCTCACCTACCATGGAGTCGTTTTGCCACAGGGCATGCGGGTATTTCTGGCACGCCCGGGCGATGGTTTTCACGCCAGCGATGAAATTATCCGTTCCGTCGATATTGCACTTACCGGTCTGCAGAACAATGATCAGCGTATACCCAGCGGTGTTATGCATGATGCGCTTTATGGTAAGTTCGATAACCCGATGCTTGGATTGCTGGCGGCCCATTTTCTTCTGCGCAGCGAGCATCCCGATGGGGATCTGATAGACACGGTGCTCGGAAATTTACGTCGTTTGATTCCCGATTCACCCGATCTAACCGCATTGGAAATCATGGCGGCATCCAGATTCGAAGCGCCCTTGACTGAGTTTGTGGTCCCGTTCCCCCCAATGCTGCGCAGCGGACTGGAGGCAATACTGACTCTGTCCGCGGATCATCCCCAATTGATACCGGAAGACAGTCTGTCGGATAGAATCGCCACGCGGTTGTTGGGTGATTCACCCTGGAGCAGTTGGGACTCGCTGAACTATCAGGATACGGGCGCCCTGTTGGCACCGGATGAAGACGAGGAAGTCGATTGGGTACAGGCTGCCGTACTCGATAGCCTGGAACAGATCCTGAAAAAGGATGATGCCTATAACATCAAGGATATCGCACGCTCGTTGCGGGTACCCACGAGAACGGTCGGAAAGGCAATAGATGCCCTCGATCGAAGAACAAGCACCGATCTGCGCGGTACCCTGAAGAAGGGGTTGGAATCCCTTGAAAACCTGTTACAGGACGATGATCAGAGAGCGCGCATACGCGAAAAGGCGGCCAGCCTGGTATCCCGATTCCTGAAATAACCGGATTCAGGACCAGGGGGCTTCGCTGCCACACTGTGAGCCTGAAATACGTCGATTTCAGGGTATAAAATTCATTACCTTGACCTGCACCGGGGCGGGATCTAAGCTTGTCGCACTCTATCAGGTGCCTGGAGGACGACCGTCCGAAGGGAGAAACGGGAAGCCGGTGCGCTCGACGCTTAATCTATGCGTTCTGAGCAATGCCGGCACTGCCACCGCAACGGTAGGTGAGTTAAGGCGGGTCATCAGGCCACTGCGCTGAGCGTGGGAAGGCGATCCGCCCGGCAGACAGCCACTCACAAGTCCGGAGACCGGCCTGATAGCTGTCATGACAGGTTGTCGTGTCGGGTCTCCGAAACCTTTTCCAAACCGGATACCCCCTGTCGTCTGTTACACCAACGGCGTGCGAGTGGCGCGTCCTGGGGAAAAATCTGGTGAATATTCCACGTTCTGGTTTTCCATTCCAGCGTTACCTGGTGGCTGTTTTTCTCTTCCCGTTTGCATCGGTTTTGCCCGCCAATGAACCATCCCTTGACCAGGAGTGGGAGGAGATCGTGGTCACTGCCACGCGTCTGCCGACAGTAAAGGCAAAGGTGGCCAGCTCGGTTACGGTGATTACCGCCGAGGATATTAGCCGTAAACAACTGCGCTCATTGCCCCAGGCACTGCAGACGGTACCAGGCCTGCATGTGGTGCAGACGGGGGGAGCAGGGCAGCAGACCTCGGTATTCATGCGGGGCGCCAATTCCAACCAGACCCTGGTGCTGATCGACGGCATCGAGGCCAACGACCCGAGCAACCCCAACGGTGGCGTGGATCTGTCCAGCATCCTGGTGGACAACGTCGAGCGCGTGGAGGTGGTGCGCGGCCCCCAGAGCAGCCTGTACGGTTCGGAGGCAATCGGTGGAGTGATCAACATTATCACCAGTAAGGGTGGGGGTGCTCCAACCGCAACCGCCCGTCTGGAGGCTGGTTCCGACGCTACCATCAACACCCGGGCAGGTGTTGCCGGCGGCAACGGACCTTTCGATTACTCCGTCAGTCTGAACTATCTGGATACCGATGCCCATTCGGTGACCCCGAAGCGGTTGCGCCATGGCGCTGAAAAGGAAAACGATCACTATCACAACTGGACCGGGTCGGCGCGCCTGGGCTGGATGTTGACCGAAACCCTCGAGTTGAGTTTGGTGGGGCGTTATATCGATGCGGACAAGACCAACACCGATCCGGAACTGGAGGCGTTCGGTTTTGGCACCACCGAGGACCAGGATACCTATCTGGACACCACTCAGTATTTTCTGCGCGGACAGGGTAAGGCCGCTCTGCTCGGAGGCTTGTGGGATACAACCCTGGCTGTGTCCTATACCGATTACGATCGCAAGAGCCGCAACGACCGGGACGACCCGCTCACTGAGACCCTGGATCGTTCCGATTTCCAGGGAGATAAGCTCAAATTCGAGTGGAAGAACGATCTCTATCTCTACGAGGATCACATCATCACCGCCGGACTGGAGACTGAAAAAGAGACCAGCAAGTCCAGCGGGTTTACCGACTTCGCCGGCTTTGTGATCAACCAGAACACCGACGCCGATGCCCGCACCAGCGCCTTCTATCTGCAGGATCAGTTCAGCATTCAGAACCGTTTTTTCGGAAATGCCGGGATGCGGGTGGACTACAGCGATGACTTCGGCACCGAGACGACCTTTCGTATCGCCCCGGTTTACCAGCACAAGGAAACCGGTACGCGGATCATTGGCAGCCTTGGCACAGGTTTTAAGGCGCCCAGCCTCAACCAGCGGTACGGTTATACCGCCACCAACTTTAACACCGCCTTTTCCGGCAATCCCGATCTGGACCCGGAGAAGAGCCTGGGATGGGAGCTGGGATTCGATCAATCGCTGGCCGGCGAACGGCTATCAATCGGGGCGACTTATTTCTGGAGTCGCATCGATGACCTGATCGAAGTGGTCTATGACAGCAATGGCAACAGCACTGCGGAGAACCTGAACGAGGCACATATCCAGGGAGTGGAGTCTTTTCTCGAACTAAACCCCTTGCCCAGACTGGGCCTGCGAGTCGATTACACCTACACCAAGGCGGAGGATGACGCCGGCGGGGCCAAGCTGCTGCGCCGTCCGAACCACAAGGTGAATGGAGATCTCCGCTTCGATCTCAGCCCCGCGATTCAATTCACCGGAACCCTCACCTACGTCGCCGACTGGGCCGATATCGACCGGGAAACGGTGGAGCGCGTCTCACCCAGCAGTTATACGGTGATCGACCTGGCCGTTTCTTATCAATTGAGCCGGAGTCTGACGGCGATTGCCCGGATCGACAATGCCACCGGGGAGCGCTATGAACCGGCAGACGGTTTCGCGGCGCCGGGGCGCGGTTACTTTGCCGGGATCAAGCTGCGATTGTAGGGCGCTCCGTGCAAACGACTATAGAAAATCTCTCCGTAGGTTCGCGTAGGATGTTCTCGTTGCGGGCATTCCTTTTGTTCTCGCTGTTGCTGCATGTACTGCTTGTAATCCTTTGGACGGGTGAGCCGCCCTCGGGTATGAGCGGCGGTGGCGTGTTGCAGGTCAGACTGGAACCTGGGACAGCATCGGGTACTGATGGAGATCGGGGCCAGGAATCGGTAATACCTCTGTCGCAAACCAAACCACAGGAAAGGAGGCCGGAAATTGATGTGAAGCCGGTTAACGGGGTTCCGTCAAGGGCGGACCCATCTCCCAGGTCCCAATCCCGGGTTGCCGGCACAAGATCAGTGCCGGTGGAAACCAAGCTGGAAAGCCGTCCGTCCACAAAGCGTCGAGAGGTCATAGTGGGCAAACAGTCGGTGCACAAACCCTCGCGGTCGCAGCGCTCCACCGTGCCTGCACTGGCTGATGAAGGGCTCGAGGATGCCGATTCGAAAACAGCGGCGACTCCCCAACCAGCTGCACGCCCAGCCTCTGCAACCCGAAGTGGTCAAGGCCAGCCTGCCAGCGCACCCGGTTTCTCCCCCGGCGAGGGGGAGCGGGGTGGCATGGGTGGGGATACTTACCGCGTGGTACAGTCAGCCTTGCGGAAGGCCCTGCTGACCCGGTTCGATTATCCGCTGCTGGCAAGACGACGCGGTTGGGAGGGGCGGGTGCGGGTCGCCCTCATGGTGGAGCCGGACGGGGGATTGAGAGACATGCACGTGGTGCAAAGCTCCGGTTATCAGGTGCTGGATGAGGCCGCACTCGAGGACCTGAGAGAAGTTGGCAAGCTGCCGGAGGCCTATGCCTGGCTGGGTGGTAAGGAACTGGCCGTGATTTTGCCTATCCAGTACCGACTGCAGTGACGGTCGGGTAGCAGATAGGGATGAGTGGCGCTTTGGCCGGGCCTTGCCGTTTACTCGATGCAGGCGCGCCGCGTAAGCCACCGAGTGTCTGGATAGATGAAACTGCGGTCACAGGACACTTACTCTTGGTTTACGGGTGATCGGGTTCTTATCCACCTGTACCGGGCAGTCAAATACGGATTCTACATTCGATGAGGTGATCACCTGCTCGGGTGTTCCCTGTTTATAGATCGACCCTCCCTTCAGCATCGCGATTCGAGAGCAGTACTGGGCGGCAAGATCCAGGTCATGGGAGACTACCACTACCCCAATGCCGTTTTTCCTGCTCAGCGTGTTGATCAATTGAAATATTTCCCTTTTGAATCGAAGATCCAGGAAAGAGGTAGGTTCATCGAACAGTAGCAATTTCGGCTCCTGAGCCAATGCCCGCGCAATCACTACCCGCTGCCTCTCTCCTCCAGAGAGTTCGTGGATTGATCGGTCGGCGAGCTCAAGGCATTGTGTCGCCTGCAAGGCTTCCCGCGCCACTTCCAGATCGTGTTTACCTTCGAACTGCAGTTTTCCCAGGTGTGGAAAGCGTCCCATCAAAACGACTTCCGTGACGGAAAAAGAGAACTGGAAATGAGACTCCTGAGAGACCATGGCGATCTCACGGGCTATCTCCGCACGATCGAGTTTTCGCAGTGCACTGCCCCTTATCAGCACATCCCCCGCGCTCGGTGACAGCAGGCCGCACATCACCTTCAGAAGGCTGCTTTTACCGGAGCCGTTTGGGCCTAGAATGCCGAGCATCTCGCCACCTTCCACCTGCAGGTTGATGCTGTCCAGGGCCGGAATCGGACCGTACCAGAGGGCAATGTCCTCCAGCGTTAAGATCGGTCCCATTGGCTCCCCTTTGTTCGCAGCAGATAGATGAAGAAAGGTGCGCCCAGGAAGGCGGATATTACCCCCACTGGCAATTCACTTGGGGAAATCACGGTTCTTGCCAGGGTATCCGCCGCTATCAGGAAGGCGGCGCCCCCCAGCGAGGCCAGAGGGATCAACAGGCGGTGATCGGCGCCGAACATCATTCTCACCAGATGGGGCACCATGAGTCCGACGAATCCGATTAGGCCCGAGAAGGCGACGACCGTTCCAATCAGCACGGAGACCAGCACAAGCAGACTGCGCTTGGTTTTCTTTACTTCGACGCCCAGCTGCAGAGCGGTTTCCTCCCCGGCCGTCAGTAGATTCAGTTGCCCAGAAAGGCGGTACAGCATGAAGGTTGCGACAAGCAGTACCGGACCGATAAAAAGCAGATACTCGAACTTGGTCTGCGAGAGGTCGCCATAGAGCCAATAGAGCATCGAGTGCAGCTTGGCGTCGGCTGAAACCGAAATAAAGAACATGATGATGGAGGTGAAAAACGCATTGATAATGACGCCCGTCAGGAGAATGGTAGAGGATTCCATCCCCATCTTTCTGGCGCTGATCTGCAACAGGATGGCAATGGTCAATAGGGCTCCGGCAAACGACATGACAGGCACGCCGATGCTGAATCCGAATCCCAGGACAATACCCAGTATGGCGCCGAAGGCCGAGCCGCTTGATACGCCCAGAATGAACGGGTCGGCCAGAGGGTTCCGCAACAGGGCCTGAAAAATCACCCCGCCCAGGGCGAGGGCAAAGCCAACCAGACCAGCCAGAAGAATGCGGGGCAGCCGGATCTCGAACAGGATCAGTCTCGCGTAATCGCTCTGCCCCTCCTCACCCGTGACAAGGCCGAGAATCTGATCCCAGGAGATGTCGGCGGTTCCCAGCAACAAAGAGACGCCGGCCACGCATAGCAGCAGTAACCCCAGGGCGGAGGAGAGGAGCGCTACCCTGGAACGGGTCAGCGGCCTTTTCAGCGCCGGTTCGGTCATCTAGTGATCCCACTCCACTTCCGGGTGTATGTACCTGGCCAGAATCTCCAGCCCCTGAATTACCCTGGGCGCAGGGCGATCCATCAGGTCCGAATCGATCAGGTGGACCCGGTTGTTTCTGACCGCCGGTATGAGAGGCCATCTCATCCACTGTTGTCTGGCGGCTTCAAAGTCGCCGCCCCTTTCCATGGAAGAGACCAGGATGACCTCAGGCCCGCGTTGAATGACCTCCTCAATACTGATTCGTGGATAGGTGATCGGCTCATCTGCCGCCATGTTACGCCCGCCGGCGAGTTGAATGAGGTCATGCAGGAAGGTATTTCTATTGATGCTCATTATGGGCTTGGGGTTGATTTGCAGAAAGACCAGCGGTCGCGGCAAGCTTTCGGTCCTGGTTACTATCTCATCGACCTTGGAAGACAGGTTGTCGGCTAAAGCCGTCGCCCGTTCCGAAACGCCGCACAGGCGTCCAACCGTAGCCACAGTATCAATAATCTCCCGAATAGTTCTCGGATTCACGATGAAAACCGGCAGGCCGGCCTGTTCCAGAAGGGCAACCTTCTGCGGTTGATTGCCGTCCACTGTGCCGAGAATCAGATCCGGGGAGAGGCTGATGATCTTCTCGATATTAACATTCACATAGCTACCCACCTTGGGTTTTTGTTCGGCCTCTGGTGGGTAGGAACTGAATTTCGTTACCCCGACCAATCGATCTCCCAGGCCGAGAAAAAAAACGATCTCCGTCAGGCTGGGCGCCAGGGCAACGATTCTTTGAGGTTTTCCCTCCAGCGATAGTTCACGGCCGAGGGAATCGGTAAAGGAGGCGCCCGCCGCAGACGTGGCCCATCCGAAAAGGATCCAGGCCAACAGATGAGAAAGCTGCAAACGGGGTGGGACAGAAAGAAACACGGTCATTGGCTCAATCTTGTTGGTGGCCGGTTTTATTATCGCCATCCAGATGTTACAACATCCGGACACCGATAGGCGAAAAGCCTGAGACGCGGAAGGTGGTCGCGGCAGTAAGGGTTTCTGGTGAAGGGAGGTAGGACAATGAGAGTGCTGGCAGGGGATGTAGGAGGTACCAAGACGCGACTGGCGGTGTTTGAGCTACAGGGCAGGCGGCTGGATACCCTGCTGGAACAGAGTTACCCCAGTCGCGGGCACTCAGGACTGGATGCTATCGTCCAAGATTTTCTGTCGAGTGGAAACCTGGATTGCCGTCAGGCCTGTTTTGGCATTGCCGGGCCCGTTCAGGGCGATGGGGCCCAGACCACCAACCTGCCCTGGGTCATCGACGGGCAGGCGATGGCTGCGCAATTCGGCCTCGATCGGGTTTCGCTCATCAATGATCTGGAGGCCAATGCCTGGGGGATCCAGGCCCTGGATGAGGACGACTTCTGGACGCTGAACGAAGGGCAAAGCAACGCTCGTGGTAATGCATCTATTATTGCGGCGGGGACTGGATTGGGCGAGGCAGGTTTGTACTGGGACGGGCATCGACACTGGCCTTTTGCCTCGGAGGGCGGTCACACGGACTTCAGCCCGGGCAGTGATCTGGAGATAGCCCTACTGAGGTATCTGCAGGAGCGATTCGCCCATGTCAGCTGGGAGCGGGTGGTGTCGGGCATGGGACTGTTGCACATCCATGATTTCCTGCGAGTCCACAGAGAGGTTCCTGTGCCTCCCTGGCTTGCCGTCGAGATGGCGGCAGGTGATGCGGCGGGTGCGGTGTCGAAGGCTGCGCTGGGGGATCAGGATCCCTTGTGCAGCGAGGCACTTGATCTCTTTGTCCACCTGTATGGTGTCGAAGCAGGAAATCATGCGCTCAAGATCATGGCATTGGGCGGTGTCTATATCGGTGGGGGTATCGCACCGAAAATCCTCGAACGGATGAAAGGGCCAGGGTTTATGCAGGCCTTTCTAGCCAAGGGTAGAATGCGTCCGCTGCTGGAGGCCATGCCGGTTCGAATCCTTCTGAATGACCGTACTGCGCTTTACGGCCCTGCACTCTATCTCGCGGCCGTCAGTGCGCAATCAGCATAGTCATTCTCGACTACCAGCGATACTCAGTCATTTCTGCAGAGGATGCAGCATCACAACGGGTTGAAAACCCATGAACCACAGAGGACACAGAGCGCACAGAGAATTAATAACATCCGTTAAATCGACATTTCAGCTCTTCTTTTCCTCTGTGTCCTCTGTGGTTAATTGTCTTTTACGATTAGTGAAGATCGGGTAGGGTGGATCAGCGGCGCATTGGCACCGCCTTTCTTCCTGCAACGCCCCGGAAGCGCCGCCTCACCCACCATACTAACCGGTTTTATCTCAATACGCCTGACGGGGTTGAATAGCTGTCCAGGACGTTGACGTAGTTGGCCCGTTCATAGGCAGACGGATCTATCGCATGCTGCTGGCTGATGCTGCCTTTCAATTGGCCTACCGATTCGTACTCGTGCGCCTCGAGCCAGTCTTCAAGCTGTTTGCGGATTTCGGCCAGGTGAGCGGGGCCGTTTTGCAGCAACGCACTGCAGAGATGGGTGACATCAGCACCGGCCAGCAGTGCTTTGAGAATATCTTCGGTGGTGTGAAAGCCCCCGGTCACCGCCAGCGAAAGGTCTACCCGGCCGTAGAGCAGGGCAGTCCAGCGAATACGCAACAGAGACTCAATGGAGGAGGAGAGCTCCAGTTTCGGTATGACGTCCAGGGTCTCCAGGTTGATATCGGGTTGATAGAAGCGATTGAACAGGGCCAGCCCATTGGCGCCCGCGCCTTCCAGTCGTTGTGCTAGATGAAGCAGCGAACTGAATTGCGATGAGAGCTTCATAGTGATCGGCAGAGTGACGTGCTGCCGCAATGCCTTCAGCAAGCCGATATAACGATCTTCCACATCCTCACTGGTTTCGTCCACTGCGGCCGCGACATAGTAGACATTGAGCTCCAGGGCATCGGCGCCTGCCTGCTGCAGCTCCTTGCCGTAGTGTATCCAGCCGCTGCGCGAGGTGCCGTTCAGGCTGGCGATGACCGGGATATCCAGCTGCGTTTTCAGCTTCTGCAGCTGTTCCAGATATTCGTCCTGGTGGCTGATGTAATCGTCCGGAACCGGATAGAAGCTGCTCGCCTCGGCATGCCCGATATCCTGTTGATGCATGAATCGGTTGAGGTGCGCCTCTTCCGATTCAATCTTCTCTTCGAACAGTGAGTACATCACCAGAGCGGAAGCGCCCGCGTCTTCCAGTCGCCTGGCCAGATCCAGGTCTTTGGACAGGGGGGATGCTGAAGGAACAAGCGGATTGGCAAGTTGCAGGCCAAGGTATTCCGTTTTTAGATCAATCACGTTTTTTCCTCCGTCCTGACAGCTTTCTCTTGATCCGAGTTCTTTTTTTTGCCGGCCGCACCCATTGAATCGCTCCAGTCCAGCCCGGCAAGCTGTTTATAGTAGCCGTAGCGATGCCGTATATCCATCTGCGTCTGCTGCAGAAACTGCTCGGCCTCGGCGGGATGGGTACGCCAGAGAATACTGAAGCGGGTTTCACTCTGCATGAATTCCCGATAGGGAATGGAGGGTTCTCCGGAGTCGAGGTGCAACGGATTCTCGCCGTCGGCAATGCGTTTCGGGTCGAACCGGAACAGCGGCCAATGGCCGCTGTTGACCGCCAGCTGCTGCTGCCGGTGATTGTTGGACAGGTCCACCCCGTGGGCAATGCAGGGCGCATAGGCAATGATCAGGGAGGGGCCGTCGTGGGCCTCGGCCTCCAGAAAGGTTCGCAGGGTTTGTATGTCTTTGGCGCCATAAGCGATCTGGGCGACATAGGTGTTTTCATAATCCATGGCCAGCCGGGCCAGGTCTTTCTTGCCGGTGGGCTTGCCCCCCGCCGAAAACTTCGCCGTTGCGCCGCGGGGCGTGGCTTTGGATGTCTGGCCGCCGGTGTTGGAATAGACCTCGGTGTCCAGGACCAGCATGTTGACATCGTGGCCGGTTGCCAGGACGTGGTCCAGCCCGCCATAGCCGATGTCGTAGGCCCAGCCGTCACCACCGATGATCCAGACACTCTTGCGGCACAGGTTTTCTGCCAGCTGTTGCAGATGGGCGGTCGCCGGGGTGGCGATATTTTCCAGTTGTGCTCGCAACTCCTCGACCCTTTCCCGTTGGGCATGGATACCCGCTTCGTCCGATTGGTCGGCATTGAGAATGGCATCCACCAGTTCGGGTTCCAGTTGATCGGTCAGCCCGGCCAGCAGTTCCCGCGCATACTCCTCCTGTTTGTCGATGGCAACGCGGATGCCCATACCAAATTCGGCGTTGTCTTCGAACAGCGAGTTATTCCAGGCCGTCCCCCGTCCCTGGGCGTTCGTGGTCCAGGGCGTTGTTGGCAGGTTGCCCCCATAGATGGACGAGCAGCCGGTGGCGTTGGCGACGATCATGCGATCGCCGAACAGCTGGGAAGCTAGTTTGATATAGGGTGTCTCACCGCAGCCGACACAGGCGCTGGGGAATTCGAACAGGGGTTGCAGGACCATGGCGCCTTTCATGGTGTTGGTCTTGAGTTCGCCACGGTCGTACTCCGGCAGGCCCAGGAAAAACGTCCAGTTGTCCCGCTCTGCATCCTGCAGTGGCGTAATAGGCGCCATGTTCAGCGCCTTGCGACTGGCATTTGCCTTGTCCCGAATCGGGCAGATGTCGACGCACAGGCCACAACCGGTGCAGTCGTCCGGGGCGACCTGGTAACTGATGTGCATACCCTGCGGGAATTTCTTGTCCCGCAACGGGGCACTTTTGAATGTCTCCGGTTTGTCGGCGAGCAACTCATTCGGAAAGATCTTGCTGCGAATGGCGGCATGGGGACATACCAGCGGGCATTTGCCGCACTGGGTACAGAGGTCGGTTTCCAATACCGGGATTTCCAGCGCCAGTTTCCGTTTGTCGTAGGCCGCGGTGCCGAGGGGGAAACTACCGTTGCTGGGAAACAGACTGACCGGTATCTGGTCGCCCCGACCCGCCATGATCTCGCCGGTGACCCGGGTCACGAACTCCGGCGCGGATTCCGGCACAGGCGGTGGCAATTGAATTGCGCTTGAGGCAGCGTCCGGGATTGTGACCCGGTGCAGGCAGGCCAGGGATTCGTCAATCGCTTTGAAATTGATATCCACGATTCTGCGCCCTTTTTTGCCGTAGGTCTTTTCGACCGCATCCTTGATAGCCGCAATGGCGTCTTCTTTTGGCAATACCCCCGAGATGCCGAAAAAGCAGGCCTGCATAATGGTGTTGATACGACTGCCCATGCCCGTCCTGGCCGCTACGGCGTGGGCATCGATAGTGTAGAAACGGATATTCTTGTCCAGAATCTGCTGTTGCATTTTTCCGGTCAGGGTATCCCACACCCTATCCGCGTCCACGGGTGAATTCAGTAGAAAGACCGCCTCTTCTGCGGCCTTATCGAGCATCTCGTAGCGTTCCAGAAAAACCGGCTGATGGCAGGCGACGAAGTTGGCGTCGTCGTCGCCAATCAGATAGGTGGAATGAATCGGTCTGGGTCCAAAACGCAGGTGCGAGACGGTGACGGCCCCGGCCTTTTTCGAGTCGTAGACGAAATAGCCCTGGGCATGCCAGTCGGTATTTTCGCTGATGATCTTAATGCTGTTTTTATTGGCGCTGACGGTACCGTCACTGCCAAGGCCGAAAAAGACTGCCTGAAAACATCCGTCATGGGCATCGGTGCGGAATGTGGGATCCCATTCCAGGCTGGAGTGGCTTAGGTCATCATGGATGCCGATGGTGAAGTGGTTTTTTGGTCGTTGCCTGGAGAGTTCAGCAAACACCGCCTTTATCATGCCCGGCGTGAACTCCTTGGATGACAGGCCGTAACGACCACCCACAATCTTCGGCATGGCAACAAATCGGGGTTCGTCGCTGGCCAGGTCCTGAGCGATGGCGGTCACTACATCCTTGTACAGTGGTTCTCCATCGGCACCCGGTTCTTTGGTGCGGTCCAGTACGGCAATGGCGCTGACGCTGGCCGGAAGGGCGGCGAGCAGGGCCGAAGCGTCAAACGGCCGGTACAGCCGGACCTTGAGCAGGCCGACCGGTTCGCCTTGTCGGTTCAGGTAGTCGACTGTTTCCTCCGCCGTTTCTGCGCCCGAACCCATCAGGATCAGTACCCGCTCGGCCTGATCGCTGCCGATGTAATCGAACAGGTTATAGTGCCGGCCGGTCAGTTCACCAAATCGATTCATCGCACCCTGCATGATGGCCGGCAGTCGCTCGTAGAAGGGATTGACCGATTCACGCGCTTGAAAGTACACGTCCGGATTCTGCGAACTGCCGCGCAGTACCGGGTGTTCCGGCGACAGCGCGGTGGCGCGGTGAGCCGCAATCCACTCCGCTGCGATCATGGCGTGTAGGATCTCGTCATCCAGGCCGGCGATTTTGGAGACTTCGTGGGAGGTTCGAAAGCCGTCGAAAAAATGCAGCATCGGAATGCGACCCTCAAGGCTGGCAGCCTGGGCTATCAGGGCAAAGTCCAGCACCTCCTGGGGTGAGTTGGAGCAGAGAAGACCAAAACCGGTCATGCGTGTCGCCATCACGTCGCTGTGATCACCAAAGATTGAGAGGGCCTGGCAGGCCAGGGAACGGGCGGCGATGTGAAAGACAGTGGGTGTCAGTTCCCCCGCAATCTTGTACATGCTGGGGATCATCAGCAACAGACCCTGCGCGGCGGTGAAGGTGGTGGATAGAGCGCCCGCCTGCAGGGCGCCGTGGATCGCCCCGGCTGCACCGGCTTCACTTTGCATTTCAACCACATGGGGTACCGTGCCCCATAGGTTAGGTCGGCCATCCGCTGACCATTCATCGGCCCATTCCCCCATGGGAGAGGCGGGGGTGATGGGATAGATTGCGATTACTTCGTTGAGTTTGTGGGCGACGGTTGCGGCGGCTTGATTGCCGTCAATGGTGATCATGGTCGGATTGGGCATGATGGTACCCTGGAGTTGTATTGTTGTTAGAGGATACTTAATGAAACTATAGGCAGCGCATCACCCGGTGTCTAATTGAAATGGAGATGGCTCAATCTGAAACGGCTACTGGAAAAACGCGCTTTCGGCCGCATCCGGTATTTTTACCCCGGTCACGTGCGCCTTGCGCAGCAATTCCCAGAAGTAGCGGTAGGTGGCCCGGTCGTGCAACTCCCCGGCATACTGGATCGGACCCCAATCGGATTGCTGTGCCGCCAACAGGATCTCGGCCGCCGCCTGCACCTCGGAATACTCCGGTTTCATCGCATCCACGATGGGTTGGATCTGGGCGGGATAAATACTCCACATACGCAGGAAACCAAACTCATTGCGCGCCCTGGAAGCATCGGCATAGGTCGAATAGGCATTCTTCAGATCCAGGCTGACATTGTGAGCGGGTACCACGCCGTTGGCCAGGGCGGCGGCGACCACCTCCGACTTGGCCCTGCTCAGGAGTCGGTGTTCAAACTGCCCCGGGCTGCGCATGGCAGAGGCTGGAATAGCGCCGTGATGACCACTGACAAAGTCCATCAGTCCGAAATCGAGGACCTGCACCCAGGGCATACAGGCAATCTGCCAGATGTCGCGCAATGCCCCATGGGTCTCGATCAGTATATGCAGGGGTATCTCCCGGTCGATCCCGGTTTTGTCTGCCACTTGCTGGATATAAGTGATCATTTCCCGCAGGTGTTCGGCATCGGTAGTTTTCGGGATGGTGATATAGGCGGTGGTTTTACCTATGCCCGTTACCAGAATATCAACATCGTCTTGCCAGTGCGGATGGCTGTAGTCATGGATTCTCGCTCCAGCCATTTTACGCCGATTGTCTTCACCGGAGAGCACCCGGACGATCATTTCGGCATGTTCTCGCTCTTTTCCAGCCGGGGCGCCGTCCTCGCAGTCACAGGTGATGTCGAAGATGGGACCAACTTTGTCCTGCAGCGCCAGGGCCTTTCCGATGAGCTTCTCACTGCCGGCGAAATGCTCGCAGGAGGGAATAATGGGGAAGGGCTTCTCTCCGCTGAAAAGTGCGTCACTGGGGTGTACGGCTTTTGTCATAGCTGCTCTCTCCTGGCTAGCCCTTCAGAGTAGTTACCGCCACCCGTTGCGAGTGGTTATTTAGTGGTTAACTAGCGATAAATATTTATTAATTACTTTACTATGTAAATTAGATTTAGTTATGAGTATTTTTAATTCAAAGAATTATTAATTCTAATAATACAAGCATATAAAATAATTAAAAATATTTAAGATATTGTTATTAAAGAACAAATATTGGGTATTTTGGTGGGGTAGCTGGACGTAGCTCCTGATTTTCAGATTTTTATAACCGGTTGCACCTTGTCACGATCCTGTCTAGTGTTCAGGGCATAGCGGTTGAAAACAGCAATCATTCACATCCATAACAATACTTGGTGTGCGGGCCGCGGGGTTGTGAGCGACTCCACCCGACAGCGGAAAACAGAGAATTCAATGTATCAGACAGCCTATCTGACCGACGTCACCGATGAAGCGGTACTGGGCGATTACTGGCCCGGTATTCAGCTCTATTATCCGCCGGTGAAATACTCACCGGCCGAGGGGACATACGAGGACCTCCCCACTGCAGCGGAACGCATGCGGAAACACGCCCATCACACCAATGCCCACACACTGTTATTCGATCTTGAGGACGGCTGCCGCCAGAAGGATCTCAGTCGTGAACTGCTGTGCCGGGAACTGCCGGCCTACCCGAGGGATGACGTGCAGATCGCCGTTCGCATCAACCCCTTCCGCACCGATGAGTATGAGAAGGATCTGGCCATGGTACGGCAGGTGGCCGAGCATATCGATGTTATCTGCCTGGCCAAGGCGGGGGAGTCCTATGGAGCAGCGGAGATCCGCGATCTTTCCTCCTGGCTGGCAGGTATCAACGAAAAGATTACGATTCAGCCCATTATCGAACACCCGAAATCGCTCAAGCTGGCGCCGGAGTTGATGGATTTTCCGACCGTGAAACATGTGGTTTTCGGCATTCATGATTTTTCCAAGGCGATGGCCATCCAGATCACCCCTCAGCACTGGATAGATGAACTGCGCACCTATCTGAAGATGGTGCTGTTCGAGGCCCGGATCCAGGGTAAAGGCGTTATTGGCGGGGTGGAGGTGCTGATCAATGATCAGCCCATGCCGGAGGATTTCGTGGAGGATGACGACGTTCGCCGTTGGCTCGATCTGCACGGGGAGGATGAGTCACACATTGTCTACCAGCATGCCTGTGAAGAGGCCGCCCTGGGGCTCACCGGAAAACAGGTGATTCACCCCCATCATATCCACCTCTGCAAGGTGGCCTTTACCCCTTCACCCAGCCGTATTCAGCGCAACATCCAGATTCTCAAGGCCGCGGTGGAGGCCGATGCGCTGCTGGGCGGCGCCATCAAATTCGAGGGGGAGATGCTCGACCCCCCCATGTTCGGCAAGGCGCTGCAGTCGTTGCTGCGGGCCCGGGCCCTGTCGGCCCTCAGCCCGGAAGATACCCTTTTTGCCCTGGAGATTCTGAAGCAGTTGCCGGTCAGGGTGATACAGGAAAACTGGCCTTACGGCACGGTGATTACATGATGAAAGACAGCAGAGAGAAGGATTGGCAATGGGAGGTGCCCGAGTATTTCAATATCGGCGTGGCCTGTACTGACGAACATTTGAACGATTCCACCGCCGATCAGGTGGCAATGATCGTGGAGGATGACGCCACCGGAACGGCCACCGCAACCTTCCGGCAGCTTGCCCGGATGACCAGTCAGTTTGCCCAGCTGCTGCGCAATCTGGAGGTCGATACCGGCGAACGGGTATTGATCCGCCTACCCAACTCCCTGGCCTATCCAACGGCCTTTCTGGGCACCATGAAGCGGGGCGCCATTGCGGTGCCCACGTCTACCCTCCTGGTCAGCGAGGAGGTGGCCTATCTGGCGAAGGATTCCGGTGCCAGCGTGCTGGTGACCCACAAAGCGATGTGGCCCGATCTGTTTCAACAGCTGGATGACGTGGAGGGCCTGAAACATATCATTCTAACCGGGGAGGGAGAAATCCCTCAGGTCGAAGGCCATCTTCAGCTGCACGATTTTTCACGGGAGTTGGACCAGGTAGAGCAGTGGGAGCCGAGTCGCCAAACCCGGGCGGATGAAGCCGCTTATCTGGTCTATACATCGGGCACCACCGGGCACCCCAAAGGGGTGCTCCATGCCCATCGGGCCATGCTCGGCCGCACCCCGGCACGCACCCACTGGTTTGATTTCCAGGAGGGCGACCGCATCATGCACTCAGGAAAGTTCAACTGGACCTACGTGCTGGGCTCCGGGCTGATGGATCCCCTCTACAACGGGAAGACGGTTATTGTGCACGAGGGGAAGAACCACGCCAGCCTCTGGCCTCGACTGATTGCCAAGCACCAGTGCACCATCTTCGTTGGTGTTCCCACTATCTACCGGCAGATCATTCAGAAGACTGAATATTCACAGCGGGATGTGCCAAGTCTGCGCCACTGCATGAGCGCGGGCGAACATCTCTCTGATGAAATGCTCAGCGCCTGGCGTGACCGCTTTGGTATGGAAGTATACGAGGCGATCGGTATGTCGGAGCTCTCTTATTACATTTCGCAGAATATCTTTCGGCCAATCCGGCCCGGCTCCGCCGGATTTCCCCAGCCTGGACACGAGGTCGCCTTGCTGGATGCCGATCAGAGTGAGGTGCCGGACGGGGAGGAGGGGATGATCTGCATTCCCCAGACCGACCCGGGACTCTTTCTGCGTTACTGGAATCTGCCCGAAGAGACCGACAAGGTATTCACCAATGGCTGGTTTCAAACCGGTGACTATGCCCGCCTGGACGAGGATGGGTATATCTGGTTTTTGGGCCGCCGGGATGACATTATCAACACCTTCGGCTACCGGGTTTCGCCTCACGAGGTAGAGCGGGTGATGAAAACCCACCCCGTGGTGGCCGACTGCGTCGCCATCGGTCAGGATATCGGGCACGAGAAAACCCTGGTTGCTGCCTGCATCGTTCTCTATCCCGGGGCAAATGTCAGTGGAGACGAGTTGTTGCGTTTCGGCGAGGAGCATCTGGCCGGCTATAAGCGGCCGAAGCTCATTCACCTGATGGAGGGCTATCCACGGACCAAGAACGGCAAGGTAATCCGCAGCCATCTGAAAAAACAGATCGAAACGGGACAGACCAAGGGGAGTGATATCGAGGATAGGGAGCGGGTTGAGAGTTCGAAAATACGCCCCCGTCGAACCCTGCTCTATGTTTCCGCCGACCTGGACAGGCACCTGGCGAAATCTTCCGGCCTGCCGACGGATGCCCTTGTTTACGATCTGCATGAATCGATTTCTCCCCAGTTCAAGGAACGGGGGAGAAAAAAACTGGAATCCTTTCTGCAACAGGCGGCGTTTCAGGGCCAGGAGTTGATTATAAGGGTGAACCCCCTGGACTCACCCTGGGTGGAGGATGACCTGGCATTTGCCTGCCGGCAGCCAATCGACGGGGTGCTCTTTACCGAGATCGATTCGGCCGAGGAGGTAAGAATGGCGCAGGAGCGTCTGGATCAGGCCGGCGGTAGCCATCTGCCAATGATGGTGATGATCGAGACACCCCTGGCGGTGCTCAATGTCAAGGAGATCGCCACGGCCAGCGACCGTCTCAGTTGTCTGGTGGTCAGCAACGCCAACCTGATGACCCGTATGCGGTTGCCGCCCTCTTCCGACCGGACGGGACTTTTTGCCAGTCTTGCAATGGTGGTACTGGCAGCGCGGGCCGCTGATATCAGTGTGGTGGATGGGGCGCACCTGGACCTCACGGATCCTCACGCCTGCGAATACGCCTGCCGCCAGAGCCGCGATTTCGGATTCGACGGCAAGGCCGCTATCCATCCGGCTCAACTCGCCTATACCAACGATGCCTTTTCACCCAAGCCCAAGGATGTGGTGAAAAAACGGGAAATCATCCGGCTGATGGAAGAGGCCATGGCGGCAGGGCGTTCCTATGTGGTAATGGAGAGTAGGCTGCTGCAGCCGTCGGAGCTGATTCTGGCCCGGCGCTGTATTGCGCTGCATGAAGCAATTCGCCAACGCAATGAGGCCTTTGGGCAGGAGAACGAGGTCTATGTCGAAGCAGTATCCCGGTAATTTCTTCGAAGACTTTCGGCTGCACCAACGGTTGGTGCACGGCACGCCGCGCACCCTGACGGAAGGGGATATGTCACTCTATATCGCCCTTACCGGCAGCCGTTTTCCGCTGCATTGCTCCAGTCCCACTGCCCAGGCACTGGGTCTTCGGCGGCAAACGGTGGATGATCTGCTGGTGTTTCATGTTGCCTTTGGAAAGACCGTCGGGGATGTCTCTTTAAACGCAGTTGCCAATCTCGGCTACGCGGACGTGCGCTTCCACAAACCAGTTTTTCCAGGAGACACCCTGCGGTCAGAAAGCGAGGTGATCGGGCTCAAACAAAATTCCAGTGGAAAAAACGGAAACGTCTACGTGCGCTCCATAACCTACAATCAGCACGGAGATCAGGTGTTGAGCTGGACGCGCTGGGTGATGGTGCACAAACGGGATCCCGCGTCCCCGCCACCGGACCCGGTTATGCCGATACTTCCCGAGCATGTGGCGCTAGAGGACCTGCCGCTGCCCAACGGGTTGGATCTCAGCGACTACGATACCGCCGCCACCGGCTCTCCCCACCTGTGGGAAGACTATCTGATAGGGGAGCGCATCGACCACATCAACGGCATGACCGTCGATGCATCCGACCATACCCTTGCCACCAAACTCTATCAGAATAATGCACGGCTCCATTTCGAAGAGCACCTCATGCGGCCGTCACGCTTTGGACAGCGCTTGATGTATGGTGGGCATGTCATTTCGATCTGTCGCGCCTTGTCTTTTAATGGCCTGGCCAACGCGCTGAGCATTGCCGCCATCAACGGCGGGGTTCATTGCAATCCCTCGTTTGCCGGCGACACTTTTTACGCCTACAGCGAAATACTGGACAAGTGGACGTTGCCGGGTCGCTCCGACATGGGTGCCTTGCGTCTGCGTACCCTGGGCATCAAGAATCTGGAGAGTGAAAAGATCGCCGATCCCATGTCGGAGGTGGATGGTAGGCGCCGTTATTACGATAACGTGGTGCTCGATCTGGACTATACGGTCCTCATGCCGTTGCGTGGGGAATAGAACCCTTCTCTAGCAGGGGTGGAAGATTTGGCGACCGGGTTATACCCAACGGCTTTTTGGCTATATGGCGCGCCTGGAGGGACTCGAACCCCCAACACCCGGCTTCGAAGGCCGGTACTCTATCCAGTTGAGCTACAGGCGCGTAGCGACAATCTAACACATCGAGATCACCTCAACTACGTCCCCCAACCACAACTGAAGGCTAGCTGTTCTGCTGATGGTCTGGTCTAACGGCCAGTATGCCTCTACGGAAACTCGAACTAGTCGCGAATAAAACTCATCGTCGTAATAAGCCACTGAAAAAAGAGAATTTAGTATCTAAATACACCTAATCGTTTATAGCGCTCAGCCTCTCTATATACCAAAGTTAATAGTGGGTAATAGCTTTGGAGGCTAACCTAAAGGACAAGTCGTGTGAGTGAAGCGAACCACGGCTTGTCCTCTACGTTAGGCAAGCCCCGGGAAATTGTTCATCCTTGCCACTTTCGCTGGTACTTACAGCCACCCTTTACTCAGAAAAAAAGCGATGTTTGCCATGGTGCCGACGGTTCCGGAACGCCCGGTCCAGATGTTACGGGGGAGTCCGCGTCAGAGATTGCCAGAGCGCCTACGCCTGCGAAAGAGGAAGTGCATGCAGGGATAACCGCCAGCAGCGAAGAGGTCGAAGCGCTGGCCGCCTTTCTGAGTGCGCCGAGTCCGTTGCCGGTCCACGAGGTCGCGGACTTTTCAGATCCTAGAGACCTGCCGTTCCTGTCATCCCCGTCAGTACAAGGAGTGGTCTGGAAACATAATGGCCTATTCCGCCATGAACCCGACCTTTAGCGCCCTTGAGTCCCTCGGCAATCGATTCTCCGTGATCCCCGAACGCCCGGGCTTTGCGGCCGGGGATCACGGAACCGCGCTTTTTTGCCAGAGTTGCCACAATCCTGTCGATACGCGTTTGGGGAATTTTCCGTCGCTCGATGATAGCAATAACCGGCCCCCGCGGGATTTCGCCAGTGCCGGCCCATTTTTTCACTGACCCGGGAACCTCCAGAGGGTTGGTGATAGTCTCTCCTCTCGATCCCATGCCCTACCTGTAAAAGCCCCCGTAGCCGAGGTCTCAGCAGCAACCAAACCATGCACCGGAGCATACAATCCTGAGCGTCAGTTCAGTAAGGGGAAAGGCTTGCCTGATTACCTGGCGGGCTGGTGTCTTCGAATTGACTTGGCAGGTCCAACCACGGCAAACTGATCGGCGAAAAATAAGAGAAGATCGCAAGTCCCTAAAGGAGGGAATCATGGCGAAAAGAATTTTCGAACCTTCGGACCTGGACAAGGGGGTTCCTAAGCATATTGTCGAAAAGGTGAGCACCTCAAAGCGCAAGTTTCTGATTGGTCCTCAGTATCCCTACAAAGAGAAGCTGGACCGGGATAAGTATGAGGACGAGAAGGCAGACCTGCAGGTAGAGTTGCTGAAGTTACAGAAATCGGTCAAGGATACCGGCGAACGTATCGTGATGATTTTCGAAGGTAGGGATGCCGGAGGAAAGGGAGGAACCATCAAGCGGTTCATGGAACACATGAATCCGAGGCAAGCCCATGTGATCGCCTTGACCATACCCAGCATCAGGGAACAGGGTCAGTGGTACTTCCAACGTTACATCGCTACCCTCCCCTCTAAGGGGGAAATGGCGTTATATGATCGCTCCTGGTACAACCGTGGGGTGGTGGAGCCGGTGATGGGATTCTGTACACCTGAACAGCATAAGCTGTTCCTGAAGCAGGCGCCCATTTTCGAGAAAATGTTGATTGAGGACGGCGTGCGAATTTTCAAGTTCTGGTTTTCTGTCAGCAGGGAAGAGCAGTTTCGTCGTTTTAAATCACGCGAGACTGATGAGCTCAAGCAGTGGAAACTCAGCCCCGTTGATCAGGACGGGTTGAAACGCTGGGATCAATTCACCAAGGCAAAAAACATTATGTTCGAGAAGACGGACGTTGAATGGGCACCCTGGACCGTTATCCGGTCAGACGGTAAAAAGCGCGCCCGTCTTAACTGTATGCGCCACGTCCTGCACAGCATGCAGTACGAGGGTAAGAATAGAAAGATCGCGGTACCACCGGATCCCAAGATCGTGGGCAGCGTGGTCGATATGTACAAATACACCTGATTAGGAACTCTGGAATGGCAAGGAGATTTAATCCTCGATTGGTGGGGATCTAACCCGAAACTGCCACTAGTTTAAGGGGAATGGCACTGACTTAAGCCAAAATGACTGGTAATAGCGTCATTCCCGCGGAAGCGGGAATCCAGGATGTACGGAATTTGAGCAAACTGGATTCCGGGTCTCCACTTCGTTCCGCCCGGAATGACGGTTTTCTTGGCTTAAGTCAGTGCCATTGAGTTTAAGGGTACTTCGAAAAATCTCTTTCATGGGATTTTTCGATACGGCGATCGAAACGCGCGATTTCCGATCGCCTTGATTTTCATGCGCTTACGCGCACGAAAATAGTGGTGCAACCCTGCACCACACGGGCACCTCGAATTTTTCGATGAGCCCTAAATGATAGGCGCCCCGGTTTTTTAGAGGCAAGGTAGAGCCAGGAATTTTGCCTTGGGTATCCGAAAGGCCTGTATGCAGTGACTCAAAAGCTAATTCACGGAAGGCGTTAGTCCGGTTCTGATATCAATGCCGAAGGTCCAGAATAATTTGAGATCCGTCCGTCTAATTAGTTGAATGCATAGCCAAGGGTGAGCATTTCCCACTCGCTTCTTTAAGTTAAACAATGTGATCTGGATCACTAAACTTCATCGCCATCATTAACAATTCTCACGGAGAAGTCCGAGGGCCGAGCGTATGGTTAGCCTGTCACTTTCTACTAGAAGAGGCATGTTATGACTAGGCTCCAAGCGCCAAACAGACGTATCGTAAGACTCGTGCCTGCCGTCCTGGCGCTGGCGGCATGGCTGGGCCTAAACCCCGCTGCCGGGGTAGCCTGCGGCCTAATCGTAACCGAGAATACTACGCTTAGCGCAGATATCTCCGGTTGCGAGGGCGACGGTATTATTGTTGCCGGGAATGGCGTTACGATTGATCTCCACGGCTACAGCATAGTCGGTCTTCGCAAGGAGCGTACTGCCGGCATCCGCGTTCAGGGTGTAAAAGACGTGAAGATCACGGGTGGCACCATCGCTGGATTTGAACGGGGTATCTATCTTTCCAACGTAGAAACCGCCACCATCAGCGATGTCGAAGTCAATACCAGTCGTTACGAGGGGTTGATAGCCTATCAGAGCAACTACGTGCTCGTGAAGGATAGCGTTTTTTCGAATAACACCCGCGCCGCCATTTGGATCTATGACAGCAATGCCGAGTTGAGTGGCAATCTTGGCCTGGACAATCCAAATCGCACCTTCTATCTCTCAGGAGGTAAAGTAGGGATGTCGAATAACGTCGCAAGCGGCGGGGCCTACTATTCTGCGTTCACGTTTGCGAATGGCTACACTCCAAGCATCTACTCGCTTGAGAACAACCTGGCTGAGGATGTGGTCGGTGTAGGCTACCTCTTTGCCTGGGGTTTTGCTGGGAGTGTGGAGGATAGGGAAGGAAACAGCGCGGTTAATACCGGCGGTGTCGAGTGCTGGACGCAGGAAGGTGTTTCCTGCCCGCTGGACCTCGACTCAACTTCGACGACGACATCGACCTCGCCTTTTTGTGGCAACGACATTTGCGAAGCTGAAGAGTCGGTCTGCTCGTGTTCGTCTGATTGCGGTCTGCCTCCGTCTGAAATCTGTGGTGATGGGGTTGACAACAACTGCGACGGCGCCACCGACTGCGATGACAAATCCTGTGCACTCGATGGAGCCTGCTATACGCCGCCGGTCCCCGTGCCAGCGGAGTGTGGATTGCCAGGTGAGGTGTGCGTTACCGACAGTGACTGCTGTTCAGTCGACTGCCGGATCAATGCGCGTGGCAACATGGCCGGCACCTGCCGCTAGCCCGATACATAGCTAAGGAGCCTTTGATTAATTTGTCATTCCGGGCGCAGCGTAGCGGAGGCCCGGATTGGCAAAAGATCGATTGTGCAGAGTTTCCCTTGATTGAGCGGGGATCTTCCAATGTGGTAAGCAGCGTGACCCGCTTCTAACCGGGTTGCTTAATTAAGGGTACTTCGAAAAATCCCATCCATGGAATTTTTCGATATGGCGATCGAAAAGCGCGATTTCCGATCGGCTTCATTTTCATGCGCTTACGCGCACAAAAATAGTGGTGCATCCCTGCACCACACGGGCACCTCGAGTTTTTCGAGGAGCCCTTAATTTAGATCTGCGGAATGATGAAAACTGCCGTGGTGCTTCGTCACCACGGCAGTTTCGGTTTGGCAGTGCAGTCAAGGCTATATGGCGGGGGTATTCGATAGCTTCGGCGGCCTATAACCCGTGAAATGATGGGGTTTACCCTTGTTGCCTGGTGTGCTCGAAGGTATTCTCAAGCTTTCGATGCATCAGCGGGCTGGAGTCGCGCCCGTTTTACATCGCTGAGTCCATACAGAGGGTATCGATGACATCATCGCAGCTTGCACAGAAATCTTACCGATTGGTCTGCTTTCAGCTGGTACGGACCGGTCTTGCGGCCATATTACTGACGATTGGTTTTTTCGCGCTGGCCGCGGAGCCGGATGTCGCATTTGAATCCCCGGATTGGCTGCAGTTGTTTCTGGGCCTGTTCGGTGGGCTGGCCCTTTTCCTCGGCGGTCTGCAGATGCTGTCGGAGGGGATGACGAAGGCAGCCGGCCAGACCATGAAGACGGTGCTGGCAAAACTCACTACCAATCGTTTCAAGGGTGCATTGACCGGGGCATTTATAACCGGTGTGCTCAATTCCTCAACGGTAACCACCTTACTGGTGGTTGGCTTTATCAGTGGCGGCATGATGACCCTGGCGCAGTCGGTCGGGGTGATAATGGGCGCCAACATCGGCAGTACCGTGACTGCCCAGCTGCTGGCCTTCAACCTGTCCGCCTATTCCCTCGGCCCGGTCGCCGTCGGTTTTTTCATGCTGTTCACCGCCAAACAGGAAAAGGTGAAATATTACGGCATGATGATTATGGGCATCGGCCTGGTGTTCTATGGCATGGGGCTGATGAGCGATGCGATGACACCCCTGCGCAGCTTCGAGCCCTTTCTGGAAATCCTGAAAAGCCTGGAGAATCCCTTGGCCGGTATTGTCGCCGGCGCGGTATTTACTGCGATAGTGCAATCTTCCGCCGCCACGGTTGGTATCGCCATCGCCATGGCGAGCGAAGGTCTTCTGGCACTGCCGGCGGGTATTGCGCTGGCGCTTGGGGCCAACATCGGTACGGCCGTGACCACTGCATTCATGGGTATCCTCAGCAGCAAGTCGACAGACGCGGTGCGTGCATCAGTAGTGCACGTGGTGTTCAATGTGATTGGCACCCTGATCTGGCTGCCACTCATTGGGCGGCTGGTGGATCTGTCGGTCTGGGTTTCCCCGGCCAGCCCTGAACTCGAAGGAATGGCCAGGGCCGCGTCGGAGGTGCCGCGCCAGATCGCCAATGCCAATACTCTTTTCAACGTCATCAACACCCTGTTGTTTATCGGTTTCACCGGCTGGTTTGCAAAACTGGCGGAGCGGTTGGTGCCGGAGCGCGCGCCTCGAGCCGGTGTCATCGTGGAACCGGAGTTTCTGGATGATGCGGCACTAAAAGCACCGTCCGTAGCGCTTCAGCAGGTACGGCTGGAGCTGGGGCGGGTTGGCGCAATCACGCTTGTGATGCTCAATGATATTGGGCCGGCCTTGAAAAATGGAGACATAGGTCGTCTTGAGGATATCCTCCGTCACGAAGACGAGGTCGACATACTGGAGGCGGAGATACTCAAATACCTCGGAAAGATTCGAAAGGGGCTTTTGACGGAGCAGGAAAGCCTTGAATTTCAGGGCTTGATGATGGCTACGGATAATCTGGAGAACCTGGCCGACGTTATCGAGACAGATCTCGTATCTTTGGCCCGCAAGGCGGTCGAGTTGAAGTCCTCCCCCGGGGATAAGACTCGGAAAATGTTGGCTGAATTTTACACCTCCGTGGTCAATGCTGTGGAACTTGCGGTCCGAGCAATCCGAGACAATGATCAACAGGCGGCTGAATCGGTGTTAATGATGAAAAACAGTGTTCGCGAGCAGTCGGAGCAGCTGCTCGGGAGAAAAGCGGAGCGGCTCACGGCGGACGACCCGGATTACCTTGAGTTGGTGCGGCTGGAGATGTCGTTCGTCGATCAAATGCGGCGCATCTATACGCTGGCAAAACGTATTGCCAAGGTGGCTTTGCCACCGGTAATTGCGCAACGGGATTGAAACTGATTTTGAGGTCGCCGGATCAGGAAGGGGATAGTCCGCGAAATTATTTTTTCACCGCCAGCTATATCGTGTTGGATTTTCCTTCGGGATGTATTCGTGTGCTCGTCTTGGAAAAAAAGCGCTTTTGTTTACCCCCCTCCTGTCACAGAATTGTTCATGGGGTCCTTGCACCGCATCTAGAGTGTCGGCTTAAGTGGCTCAGCCAGATGCTTTTGCCAGATAGACGAATCACTGGATCCAGCCTGTTTCTCTATCATTGAAAACACCGGGCACTATTGCCTTGTAACACAGCAGACTTTTTATTTGCGAGCGAAGTGAGCATGACTCATGAGGCGTATTTCATCGCTTTGTCTTATGGGTACTTCGAAAAATCCCTTCCATGGGATTTTTCGATACGGCGATCGAAACGCGCGATTTTCGATCGCGCTCATTTTCATGCGCTTACGCGCACGAAAATAGTGGCGCATCCCTGCACCACATGGGCACCTCAAATTTTTCGATGTGTCCTTATATCTTTACAGAAAGGGCTAAGTCAGAGAACCCGATTCTCAATAATATAAATATACTTCTTTTATATTAAGTAGTTACATGAAATGGTCTGGATTTTGCTATAGCTATAATAGTTGTAGCCTATCAGATCGCCGGAGGGCTCAACCAAAGAGAGTAATATGCAACTCAGCCCCATCTGGGTGGAACTCTGACCGAGTAAAATATGAAGAGATCAATGATCATTCTGGCAATGCTCATGTTGCCTCTCCCTGCGGCAGTGGGCTCGGAGGAGGGTATTGCAAAGGGTATTTGGTTACTGGACCGCTGTAGTGAAAACAGGGAGTCTAGTCAGTCCATGCTGAACTGGACGGAATGCGTCTATTATCTGAACGGGTTGATCGATGGGTATCATCTCATGCGCAACATGCACACCGAGTGGGGTACCCCGGTATACGATAAAGATGGGGGCATGTGCATCCAATTTCCCAAAAGCATGACTATAGGGCAGATGGCAGGGACTGTTGTCCATTACTTGGAAAAATACCCGGAGCAACTGCAGGAACCCGCCACCATGGCTGCATATAATGCCTTCTCGGATACCTTCTCCTGCAGAGAGTAAACCAGCGTCATCGCACCGATGTCCGTTTTTCCACGTGAGTGTACGCAGAAAGGAAGGGTTAGCAGGCTTCCTGTTTTCTAAATGTGCGGAGCCTGTGATTTATATAGTCAGAGGCCCCATGAAAGTTGAAAACACGTTATATCGGTAATGCCCTGGGATCAGTCTATCGATTCACGGGATAGGCAGACGGAGAGCTTGCGCAGTAGCAGCCGGGAGACATTTTTCCATAGCTGGATTTGGGTTTCTTGATCCAGATGGGATATGCCTTCGTGGGTGACCTCTATCAGTTCTACCTTATCTTCCGCGATCATTGTGACGGCGCGCTTGGAACCAGGGTCTGCCAGCCCCTGGATACCCGTCACCGAGCCCTGGTTATAGATCATTTTGCGAAATGGCGTACGAAGGCTTGCGCGCTTTACCGTGAGATTACCGGACTGGATCAGCCAACAACGATCGGCAGAGTCTCCCTTGTTGTAAACACGTTCGCCGCCTTTGAACGTGATGGTTTTCGGTTGCAGGTGCGAAACTACCTGCTCTAGTTGCTCCGGGCTGAAATCAGAAAACAGCTTGGACTTTTGCAGAATACCAATACACTCATCGGACATACTCGGACCTCCTGAGAAAGCGGATTATTATCTGGAAGTTGGTAAACTTCCTGCAATAATAGTACGCAATCCACGACTAAATGTCTTAAGGGTGCTTCGAACAATGCCATCCATGGGATTTTTCGATTTGGCGATCGAAACGCGCGATTTCCGATCGTCTTAATTTTCATGCGCTTACGCGCACAAAAATAGTGACGCATCCCTGCACCACACGGACATCTCAAAATTTTCGAGGTGCCTTCAAAAGAGATTAATCACAGAGGACAGGGAAAAAGAAGGGTTGAAAAGTCGATCTCACTGGTGTCCTGATTTCTCTGTCTGTGCTCTGTTGTAGAATGGACTCTCCTTACGCATGCGGCATCGTGTGTGCCAGATCGGGAATGTTTGCCATCAATCAGCGAGAGGGGAGGCCAGTGCTGATTCATGGTGATCGATCAGTACTTGGGCACCTTAGGCAAAAATATGATCGCCCTGAATTCTTCGAGATATACCGTTCGATCTGTGTCGCTGTAACGTTGGGCTTTAACGCCAGCGAATGATTAGTGCTAGTATTCGTTGCGCCAAGCTAAGCAAAACTATTGAGGAGAAAAAAACTATGTCAATGAAACTGCAAAAGTCACCCATGATTGTCGCGGCAATCGCCTTATCTGTCGCGCTGGTGACGGCTGCCAACGTTCAGGCGCAGTCACGTGGTCAGGCGCCGGGATATGCTGAGAACCCGGAGGGCGGTATCGTGCGCAGTGGTTCAGGTGAATGTGTGCGCACGGGTTCCTGGAAGTCAGATGATGCGAACATCGTCGGCTGCGACGGTGTGATGCTGGATGTTGTTATCCAGGTGACCGAGGGTGAGCCGTCAGGCCTGGTATCAGTGATTGCCATCCCTGCGGCGACACTCTTTGCCTTTGACAAGGCGGACGTCACCGACGAAGGCAAAGAAGCCCTCGAAGATTGGCGTAAGACTCTACGACCTGAACTGTCAGAGGCCTTCGGCGCCGTCATCATCGGCCACACCGACAGTACTGGTGACGCCGAATACAATATGGGGCTGTCAAAACGGCGTGCAGAGGCAGTGCGCGATTACCTGGTAGCCACCGGCACCGAGGCCGATAAACTGCGGGTCATCGGCAGGGGGAAGAATGAGCCCATTGCATCCAATGATACGAAGGAAGGCCAGGCACTCAACCGGCGGGTAGAAATTATCGTGATCGGTGAAGCCCGGGCTCTGGACTCTATGCTTTTTCCAAGCGTGGCCCTATTCCCCCGCAGAAGCGCAGAGCTTACGCCTCAGGGCAAAGAGCTTATTGAGCAAAACCGTGAGACCGCGTTGGCGCTGCTGTCCAGGGCGTCGTACGTTGAGATCGTTGGCCATACCGACGATGTAGGCGATGACGATTACAACCAGGAGCTTTCGGAGCAGCGTGCCGAGTCAATGCGCAACTATCTGGTTGAAACCGGGTTAGACCCGAGCATAATCGTTACCCGTGGCGCTGGTGAAAAGATGCCGATTACCACTAATAAGACCCCGGAGGGTCGTGCGGAGAACCGACGGGTAGAGGTCTTGGTGCTGGGTCGCGTGAAGCAGTAAATCAGATCGTCCCAAAGTGATATCCGGCCGGGGCTGGAGCAGGTTGCGCTCTGGCCCCGGTTCATTTTCATGACCTTTGAAATCACATCTCCGGTCTGTCCAAGTTGCGCCCGGCGATACTGATTATCGGAGAGCGGGTCACGCTGGATATTTCAGATATTCTGTGGCCAGTTTAGTCCGTTCACCCCGCTCATGAATAATAACACTATAAAAACAGAATTAACTTAGGCGGTCCGAGCGACCCGATGCAATTTCGACTCAACCCAGCAAGCCGTTGATTGGATACGTTGACTTGGAGATCAGCCGCAGCGGCAATGTCGGCGGGCAATCGGTAGAATTCCACAGCAAAAAACCCACCCAGGGTAGAAGTCCCCAGGTGGGTTGGTTCAGGCTTTAGACCTGGCTGTGGGCCAAGCCCTTGTTACTTAGCGACGGGGGCCTGGGCGACCGGAGCCACGGGGGCAACCGGGGCGTAAGGGTATGCGTAAGGACCGTAGCCATAAGGGCCGCTATAGTAGCGGTTGTAGCCGTAGCCGCGCCCGGAGGTGTGGGTGTTGGCGTTCATGCTCATGTTGAAACTGCCGTCTGCAACGCCGTCGCCGAAGAGCTCATCGGCGAAGTTGTTGACAGGGCCTCCCCACCAGGCGGAAGCAGAGGCGGAAGCGACAATGAGGGCGGAAGCGGTGGCGATCTTGAGTAAATTGTTCATAGTAGTGTCTCCAGAAAGTTTAAGTGTGAAAGTGTTAAGCATGCCGTGCTGCTCATGTTGGAAAACAGTATATTAGCAAATACTAAATTAGTAAAGTATTTTTTATATTATCGTTTACATAATTAATAGTTATGGATCAGCCCTCATACCGTATCGGGATTTTTTGATTTTCGTGCGGACTCAAGATTGCGTTCAGTTGTCACACCTGCTTCTCAGAATGCATCGAATACACAGGCATTTGCTACCACATAGCGTTATAGAAACGGCGCAATAAGTTCTGGCCGCTCAGGTGCTACTATTATCAGTATGCAAGTGCCAACCGTGAGTTTACTCCGCGATCGGATGATGGCGGGGAGAATAGGTAGTGTTTTATTTGAATTCCACGTTAGTTGGAAACTGTATAAGGTATCGAAGGGAACCCTGTTTCATATCACTCTGTTTTTGAAAGCCCTATGTCAGACCGTCACGAAAAAGAGAAGTCCAAGCGAGTTCGAACTGCCGGCGTCGAGTCTGCACAGACCGATTGGGTGGATTTAATCGAACGCGTACCGCTGGCGATCTATACCACGACAACCGACAAGGCAGGCACGGTTCAGTTCGTCAGTCCACAAGTTATGGCTTTGCTGGGGTTTGAAGCCGACGCAGTCGATTCGCCGCAGGAACTCTTACACGGGCAGATCCATCCCGACGATCGTGCAAGTGTCCTGACAGAACTCAAGCAGGCCAACGATACTGGAACAATATTTTATTCTGAATATCGGATGAAAAATGCCGAAGATGAAGTCATCTGGGTCAGAGATCGGGCAGAGATCGTTGATGGTAAAAACGGGGAAGACCCACACAGGTTTGGTGTTATATCCGACATAACGGAGAAGAAACACACCGAATTCGTTCTGATCGAGAATGAAATCCGATATAGGGATTTAGTCGAGAACATGAGCGAAGGTGTGGCCGTTTATTCGGTGGTCGGTGAGGCGGAGGATTTCATACTCAAGGAATTCAATCGCGCCGCGGAGCTAATAACTGGCTTTACCCGTGATCAGGTGATTGGGAAAAAGGTGGAAGAGGTCTTTCCAGGCGTCAGAGATCTTGGGCTCATCGATATATTCGTTAAGGTTTGGCGCACCGGACAGATGCAGCACCAAGCGGTAAATGAATACAGGGATGAGCGTATCAGTCTCTGGGTAGACAATTATGTCTTCAAACTGGTGAGCGGCGAGATCGTGGCCGTATTCGAGGATGTCACCGAAAAGACACGGATAGAAAATGCCCTGAAGGTGAGCGATGAGCGTTTGCGCAGTGCCCAGGCCTATGCTCATCTACGATATTGGGAACTAATGAACGATGGGGAAAGTGCGATCTGGTCCGACGAGGTTTTTCGCATTTTCGGAACTGATGATTCAATGCCGGTAGGCCCGGAGATACTGCGTAAACTGATCGATCCCAGAGATCGAAACAAGGTTCTGGAGTCGTTGAAAAAAAGCCTTAGCGAGGGTGTCGAGCATCATATCGACTACCGGATCCAGAGGCCGGACGGTCAGGAAAGATGGGTTGAATGCCGTGGCAAGGCAATCATTGGTGTTGATGGCCGCATTGAAAAGTTAAAGGGATTCATACAGGACATTACTGAGCGAAAGCAGGCGGAGTATGATCTATGGGAGGCGAAGAACCTGGCCGAGCAGGCAAATTCTGCGAAATCCAGGTTCCTTGCTGCGGCCAGTCATGATCTACGGCAGCCGCTGCAAGCCCTTTCTTTATTAATTAGCGCCTTGTCCATCCGACCTATCGACCAGACGGGCGAACAGATCGTCGATGACATGAAAAGCGCCCTGCATGTCATGGAGAATCTTCTAAACTCCTTGCTGGATATCAGCAAGTTGGAAGCGCGATTCTTTGTGCCTGACCGAAAGGATTTCGAAGCTTCGGTCTTTCTTCAGAATCTGCGTAACCAATTTAGGGCGCAGGCGGAGAAAAAAGGGATCAGGATACGTCTTTTTCCATCTGACGTGATCCTGCATACAGATATCAATCTGCTCGGGCGTATCGTGCAGAATTTTATTGCTAATGCGATCTATCACAGTCACGGCGACAGGATTCTTATCGGCTGCCGTCGGGCCGGGAAAAACCGGCGGATAGAAGTATGGGACAGAGGTCCAGGTATCCCCGAAGAGCATCTGGATCAGATATTTGAAGAGTTTTTTCAGCTTGGAAATCCCTCCCGTGATCTCCATCGGGGATTGGGACTTGGTCTCGCCATCGCCAAGCGTGTGGCGGATCTGCTACAGCTCAAGCTGAATGTCCGTTCCCGTCTGGGGAAAGGCTCAGTATTTTCCATTGAAATCCCGGTCGGAACGGAATCAGTTTGTGAGATTGAAAAGAGGTCAACTCAACCAGAGGCCGGTGGGTTGCAAAATGGGTTGATCCTTGTGGTCGAAGATGACACGACGGTGCTCAAGGCGACGAAATGCCTTCTTGATCAATGGGGGTTCAGTTCATCATGCGTTGCAACCGCAGAGGAGGCGCTGCACTTGATCAGCCGTGGTGAGCAGGACTTTATCGTCGCCTTGCTGGACTATCGCTTGCCTAATGGTTGGAACGGCGTAAAGCTGTTTTCAGCGATTCGGGACCGACTTGGTCGTGAACTGCCTAGCATCCTGCTAACCGGAGATACCTCAGTAGACAAATTGCGGGAGGTTCGCGAAATCGGTTTGCCCATTCTTCACAAACCGATAGATACATCAGAGTTGTATCAGATGATCAGGGAAAAGGCGTTGCGTCCTGATTGAACATACGGGATAGTTTCTGTGCCGCCCAGACTCAGACTTTGGCCGATGGGGCTGCGCTAAGTAATCTCCGATTTATTCATTATGCCGGACGAAGCGTAGCGTAGATCCGGAGCAGTGGTGCAGGGAAGCACCGTTTATGGACCTAAGGATGGACTCCATTTTAAAGTTATCACTAGGTTACCGGATCCCGGCCTGCGGCGGGATGTCGGAGTATGAATAAATCTGAGGGTCCCTAATGATTGCAGTTGGAAAAAGTGCAGGTTTGTACTTGCCTGGTGTTATGCCAATAATTGTATGCACGCTAGAAAAATTAACCCTGCAGGTGATTGAGCTTGATCCAGGCCAATGGGATAGCCGATAAGCGTCGCCCGTTTCCCGCTATTATTTCTCAAGAGATTGAGTTGAAATATTTTTTTCGTTCGGAGCCCTAACACCTTGTGCCATTGCTCGGAGACGCAGAATACAGAGGTCTAGTAGATGATGGAATTAAACACAGCATGGCAGTTTGGCACCGCCCTCGGATTGGGGATGCTTATCGGGCTGGAGCGCGAACGTACCCGGGGGGAGGAACGGACCTTTGCCGGCGTAAGAACCTTTTCATTAGTGGCGCTACTTGGTGCGACGTCTGTTTATGCCGGGGAACAGTCAGGACTCCCCTGGATCGTTGGGCTGGTATTTCTTGCGGTCGTAGCACTGGTGGTGGCGGCGTATCATGTAACAGCGCGGGACGGCCAAATCGGGGTCACGACCGAAATCTCCGTTTTGGTCACTTTCTTTATCGGCGGCATGTGCGCCTGGGATCAGGTAGCTATTGCGGGTGCCGTCGCGGTGGTCACGATGCTGCTGCTGGCGATCAAGGGCTGGCTGCACAATCTCGCCAAACGCATTGAACCCTCGGATGTGGAGGCGACACTCAAGTTCGCCATCATCACCCTTATCGTGCTACCGCTGGTGCCGAATACAAATTTCGGTCCGGCGGGGCTCGAAGTCATAAATCCGTACAAAACGTGGTTAATGGTGGTGTTGATCGCGGGGCTCAATTTCTTCGGCTACATTCTGGTGAAGGTGGTTGGTCGAGAACATGGGCTAGGGATTACAGGGCTTCTAGGAGGCCTCGTGTCCAGTACTGCGGTGACCCTGAGTTTTTCCCAACGCAGTCGTACGGAACCGGAATTGGCACCGGTTTTAGCTCTGGCTATCCTGTTGGCCTGGACAGTGATGTTCTTCCGGGTGGTGATAGAAGTCGGGGTCGTGAATTTCTCCCTAGCCAAGAATCTGGCGTTGGGGATGGTTCTGATGGGTGCCGTCAGCCTTTTTATCTGCTTCGTGCTGTGGCGGCGCGGGCGCAGCAAGGAGAGGGCGGAAGTGGAGTCCGGGCACAATCCGTTCGAGCTTGGAGATGCGATCAAGTTTGGCGGGCTTTTCGCCGTGGTCATCTTCGTAGCCAGCGCGGCCCAGGTTTACTTTGGAAACACTGGCCTCTATCTGGCAGGTGCGTTGGCCGGTCTGACCGATGTGGACGCCATCGCGCTTTCCATGGCCAATCTTGCCCAACAGGACCCGGCCAGTTCCGGGGCGGCTGCCCGAACGATCGTCATAGCAGTGATTTCCAACACCATGGTCAAGTGTGGCATGGCCATCTGGCTCGGGGCTCCATCCATGCGCCGGACCATGATTCCGATCACCGGTGCTCTGGCCTTATCGGGCGCTGCAGCCGCCTATTTGGTTGGATAGACGTACGGACGGCGAAAAGCTGGTGCGGCAAAACATTGAAGCACTACAGAGCCGGAACATCCGCATCAGCATGGATGGCAAAGGCAACTGGCGTGACAATGTGTTCGCAGAGCGGCTTTGGCGCACCATCAAATACGAGGAGGTCTATCTTAAAACCTATGCTACGGTAAGCGAGGTCAAGGTATCGGTGGCAAACTACATTCGTTTCTACAACACTCATTGTCCACATTCGAGCCTGGACAAACAGACTACTGATGAATTTTACTATGCAACGCTACCCGCACTACTGCAGGTGGCATAACCTTTGGCAGTGAATCCACTGATCTTATGAGTATCACTGTTCAAACAAACGGGGCCACCTCTGGTATTTATCTGTAACGCACAATTCCGCTGCGCCGCAATAGGCGGGAGTCGGCCAGAAGTGGTCCGGGAATGATGAAGTTATAAAGCGTCGCGGGGTGACTAGCCTTTATGCTGTCTCCTATCTGGCCATCCGGAATTATTATCAATCCACCTTAAACTTAACCAATACCAGAACGTAATAGGAACCATCATCACAAACCAACTCCAGTCTCCTATCAGAAATATTTGCACGACCCAGTCCCGGTCTGGGAACAATAGGCGCCAAGGAATGCAATAAATGGAAAACACACCGCAGACGAGAATTAGCAACAATGCTCCTTTTCTCGTTGTGATACTCGCAAATGCCAAGTAAACCCATATTGGCATATTTTTTGTCTTTTCCATTACTCTATCTTCCGAGTTCGGCCGGAACTGACGGTTCACAATAACGAAAAAGGCGACCCGGAGGCCACCGTTTTAGAGCTACTGTGAACTAACCTGTTTTCTTCTTTCTGGCTATTCCGATCAATCCAAGCAGGCAGGCCGGAGCTGAAGAGCCAGACGGCAGCAGAAACTGGAACAACAGCCCTTGAAGCAGTCCAAACATTAGTAGGTAAAAAATGCACATTAGTTTGCCATGTTCCGTCAACGATGTCATTGTTGGAAAGAGCTAAGTCTGCAAAATACTGCCCTAAGATTATCCCGTTGCTGGGAGGAACCAACTCGAAACCATCTAGCTGAAGAGAACGATCCAAGAATAAAGTCCCGGTGAAATTTTCTCTGCCAAAAAAACCAGTATCACTCGTCCACTCAAAAAACCCACTAAGAAGCGAATTATTATTATCTGCAACTTGGGTTTCGAATCTCAGGATTGATCCAGACCAATCATTGCCACCTGTATCAGCCGCACTAATCGTCCAGACACCATTTGTCATATCAACAGTTACCGGTGCTGCAGAAACAAACAAGGATGTAAATAAAGATACAACTAAAAAGTTAGAGATTATATTTTTAGTTAGCATGTGTAATCCCACTGTAACTGTCATTAAGACGAGTGTTCGAATTGAAAATAAACGCAAGAATTAAACCAACATGAAAATAAGTATAATAATCAATTAGTTGATTGCATATTAGTATCGAGACGATTTTTAACTTGTAAAGATCGATATACAAACTGCTGGATTTATGAATTAGTTAGAGATTCATTACACATTGGCGAATGTGTGCTTTGGATCGACTCCGGTTTTTTTTTACATGTTACCGATTCACTCAATCATGGTTTGATTAATCGGTAATCCACGGGGACTGGTAGAGCAGTACTGAGACAAAGAAGAAGTTGTAAAGAAAATGAAGATATATTGCTGGCCAGAAGCGTTTCGTTCGCGCCACTAACCACAGGTTGTATACGCCCAAAACGATCATAGGTAGGAGGGCGATACCACTCCGTCCGTGGCTCAGGGCAAACACGCATGCCAATATTAATCCTGTTAACCACCAGATTAATCGACCTGAACGACTCCGGGCCAGGTACATGGGTCCACGGTAAATTGTTTCTTCGACAACAGGAGCGGTAATCAGGTAAGTAACCAAATCCCACTGATCTGTGATGTACTGGTCGACCAACTTTTGGGGTAATGACAATAGAGCCCGCTGTAGCATGAACAACTGCTTTAGGCCGGGTGCATCTTCAATAACATCCCATCCGAAGGCGGAAGGACACAGATATTGGCACCAGCCAGAACCGCTGATCAAAAAAGCAAGGTAGTTCTTAGTCGCGCATAACAACAGAACGATCGAGAGGCCAATCAAAATACGGCAGAGTATTTCGGATCTGGACACCCCGAAGCCCTCCCTGCTCCTTCTACTTACAATATAGCTTTATTCTGCGTGCTGCACCGAAACGATTCAGACGTAATTGGCGACTTATAGTGTGGCGCTTCCTGCTTTACTTAAAAACAGGGTTTTCCAGGCGATATAAAAGCTGTTGATCACACAGCAATCCCGCTGCGAAAATTCTCAAAATCCACCACTCGGTCAAAATGCGGTAGCAGTTCGAAGTTCTGGAAAACAAATCAAATCCGTGTAATACGGAAGTCTCAACGGCCGGCGTCGGAGAGTTCATGTACGGGGGTACCGGCGACCCGAATATGCCCGGCATCGGGTGGGTATATCCCTGCAATGAGGTTGAGCAGCGTGGTCTTGCCTGAACCACTGGGGCCAATGACGGCGAGCTTTTGTCCGGGCGGGACTGAACATGTCGGAATCTGCAGGCTGAACCCGTCTTGGGGGTAAGCGAAGTGAAGTGACTCAATATTGATCATAAAGATCAGAAAACATAGCGCAGCGTACCACCCAGAAACATCCCTATATTCGTATCAAACTTGCCTTTGAAGCGCACACCCTGTGCCGTCTGGTCAACCTTGCCTTCGCCGAAGTAGGTCAGCGTGGCACCCAGCCCGAAATCCAGTTGCTCGCTCCCCTTCCAGGCGTAGGCGGCAGAAATCTTGTAGGTCTCGTCAAACGGAAGATCGATGGTGCGATCTTTATTGCTCACCGGTGAACTGTCATAGGAGAATCCTATTGAATAGCCGCTGGTCTTGTTACTCATGTCGACATACGCAACGCCGGCACTCCAGGTATCCTTAAAATTTCGTTCCAGAACCCCCGTCGGATCGAGTGCTCCACCGGTAATGGCCAGCTGATTCTTGCTGAATGCGGACCAGTCCTCCCAATCCGCACTGAACATCAGCCGCTTTCCCGGCGCGAATTCGTAGCGCAACCCCGCTTTCAGTACCTGGGGGTTATCCCACTCAATCTCAATATTATTGGCCTGCGGTTTCGGAAAGGCCAGGTTACGGAAGTTGAGATCACCCTTCAGGTTGACATCCATTTCGGCCCGATAGACCACGCCCAGCATGAGGCTGTCTGAAAGATAGTAAGTCAAACCCGCGAACGGCTGATAACCCAGATCGGTCATGTTGTCGAATTTAACCTTGCCATCCGGTGATGTACCCGGCCCCGGGACCAGTGCGCTCTGGTTAATTGCAATGTTTTGTTCGAACTGTGTATAGATGATCGAAACACCGCCACCCAACGACAGACGATTGTTTACCTTGTAGGCGATGGATGGCGAGCCGCCTATAGCGGCGAGGGAGACTTTTGTCGCCCCGTATCGCCCGACGAAATTGTCGCTGTAGTTCATGGCACCGCCCTGTGGTGCAACCAGCGAGAATCCCACCCGCACCCGGTCAGACAGCTTCTTGACCATAAAAAAAGCGGGAATAGCCGCTATATTTCCTGCGTTGCCCCCATCGCTGCCGCCAGCTTCGGCCACCGACGAGTCAAACTCGATTTTTGGCATCACCGCTTGCATCCCAGCCAGAATTTCGTCCTGCTCTAAACCCGTCATACCGGCTGGATTGGTCCAGGATGAATCGGCAGAAAGGGTGTTGACGGGGTTTGCCACACCCGCAGTCCCCAGGCTGCCCGGTGTACCCACTTCGGAAATATAGAAACCTGCAGCCTGAGCGGTTACTGCCAACAGCAGTGCGGCGCAACCGATAAAAGCCCGGGCAGCTGTCGTGTCGAGTGGATTCATGGCTTCTTTCTCCTGTTGAATGAGTTAGCGGGCTGCTGTGGCGGTAAATGCGCCTGGATCAATAGGTTGTCCTTCCAGCACCAGCCTGATGTGATCGTCAAGCACATAGATTTCAGCGATATTGGCGGTGGTCTGGGCACCAGTCAGGTTTATCCAGACCGCAATAGCAGGAGGTGCCAGAGCGAGCGTTACTAGTAAAGAGAAGCGCTCGCCGAATTAGTGGGTGAATCATCAAATTGAGTATGCCGAAATCTTAATCAGAATGGCCGATCGATCCGGCTTTTAGCCGTAACCTGAAGCCACCGGCTTTAGCCGGTGGAGTATTCACACAAGGATCTTGTCGGCTTGTTGCCAACGATTGTAGGTGTCTTGGGAAAATCCAATACCTACTCTCGAACCTTGATATCAGGTTCCAAGTTAATTCTTCCATCTTCTTCCAGTATGCCAATTTTGTCACCTTCTGCACTAAACACTACAGGAACGCTCTCTTGAAACAACGGCCTGCGTATAAATCGAAGTTGCCAGCCGAAGCCCTCCATCTGATGAAGCGTAAGTATTTGCATGTTGTTCAGTGCTTCTTCGAGGTGATCTGGAAGCGGCTTGTCGCCTTTTCTTTTATCATTGTCCATATCGTTTAGCCTGTGCTTTATAATTACTGAAAATGCAAGCTGTTTCGCCTTCGACAAGGGCCGTTATCGATCAGTCTGGCCCAGACATTTAACTAATGTTGCTCCTCGCTCATGTTTGTGAGTAGCGAATTCATAATTACCGCGCGAAAACGACAACTTAGACAGTATTTACTCTGAGTGCAATTGTGTTTACCCATCTCTGAAATGAAAGATCTGTTGCTATTCTTCACATATTTGGTTCTGCCCCGATTTGGTCAAGAAGGCAGGAGTCCTGCTGCTTCCTGGAACCCTCTATGGAGAAGACTTCAACTCGTTCCGTGTAGGCTTTGGACGCAACAACCTGCCCGAATCTCACAACAGGTTTGAGGAGTATATACGGGTTATCAGATAACAAGCGGATCACAAGAGCGCCGGTTGTTCCGTGGTTTTGCCATAAAAATATTTCATAGTGCTTTTATCGATTATTGCCGCCTATTGTACTAGCCTCATTAGTACAGATAGTAATGTTTCTCATTATCATCCATTTTTTTGGAGTGCGAAGTGCCTGAGAAGAGGGGTGTATGGCTGGTCATGACATTGCTGTCAGTTCGAATAAGGTAGGTTTCCCAACGCTTTTTTGGAAAAAAGAGTTTACCAACCGCTGTATTACTACAGTCTGCACTCCCAATCATAGGCAGATTTAGGAGATACAAATGAAACGAATTCTTGCTGGAATCCTTGCCGTCGCCTTTTTTGGCCCCGCCTTCGCCAGCGATATGGGGACCCCGGATGAAGCCAAGGCCATGAGCGAAAAGGCCAAAGTGGCCGTCAACTCGATGGGTCACGAGAAGGCCTTTGCCACCTTCGCCGATCGGAACGGCGGTTTTCGGGAGAAAGACCTTTATGTTTTTTGCGTAGACATGGATGGTGTCCTGCTCTCGCAACCCCTCAAGCCAGAGCTGGTGGGCAAGAACCTGTTCGATTTCAATAAATATGGCGACCTGTTGTTCCAGGATATGATCGCCGTTGCCAGGGACTCCGGTGCCGGTTGGGTCGAATATAACTGGCCTTATCCGGGTACCGATGAAATCAAACCGAAGACCAGCTATATCGCCACCAACGATGAGGGCTTCTTCTGCGGTGTCGGGGCCTATAAGTGATCAGTGATCCTGCTTGGTAACGAGGAATAGCCTCGCTGGGGTCGCTACACATTGGAGCATCACTAACTACAGCATAATAATAGTCGATCAATTGGCACAAACCGACATTGATTCCGGACTGAAAGCGCGCGACCCGGGGGGGGGCTCGGGTCTCTGGTGAGCATTAGGCCGCCACCGCTGATGATTATTGTGGGATTCTATTCTCTCCCCCACTTGCTTAAGTTGGGTCAAGTAACTGTCGCGTTCGGTCGAGACGATACTCTCCGTGAGGAATATACTCCCGGCTTTTTCGCAATAGGGAGTAAGAAAAATGAGTACCGTCGAAGTCTCTGGGCTAGTCGTGCTTTGTGCTGTTTTGGTTGTGTGGGTCTTGTCGAGGGAGGCGCCATGAAGAAGGCGATACTGGTCTCGGTGATATTGATCCAGGCAACCACCCTGGTTTTAGTGGCTGGTCTCTACCGCTCCATCAGAACGGTAAAACAGGATGTCCTGGAGAGCCAGATACAATTGATCCAAAAGGCCGAGCAGAACTGCACTGAGATACTTAGTCTAGAGAGGAAGTGAGAAAGCCGAATCATAGGGATAATCCAACTCACTGGCGCGCATAGAACGGCAGGTTCATGCGCTATGCAGAAAACGCCGCGCAGGGTTGATCGCAGGAGTCACGACCTTATTTAGGAGAGCCATAAAGGAGTTGGTTTAGGGAATTAACTGATTGTTACTGAATCAAAAATATATTTGCTTCATGTAAAAAATCTTTTTCAGGCAAGAGTTCCTCCCGAGAGAAGCATACTAAAGCCGCAACCCGAGGCTGCCGATTGGCTACCTGAATTTCAGCTAGCGACAGTTCGCGTCCTGAACCGGTCGATGTATTTCTCTGCTTGATTCCCAATCGGCTGAGGTAGATTGTGTGTGTTTCAGCGCTAAGAAACTGCTCTGGATGAGTGAGTGCGTCAGTAACAAACTGCAGCTGATCTTGCAAGGATATCAAGCGCGGTTCCATGTTTTGAATCTCTTTATCAACGGCGTCGATCTGTAAACTGAGGTTTTCCCTGTAAGTGCTAGTTAAGTGTTGATCCTCTAACCGCTTAAGCCTACTGTGCAGGATACTTTTACGGTTTAACAGGTTGATATTCAGGTCTGCTGCCTTCGCGATTTCACCATGAATATAGCCAATGAGGCTCCTGAAAATGCAGCATTTCAGCGCGCATCGCGAATCAGCTTCATTCACTCCCGGTGAGACTATCTGGTGATCCGAGAAGCTGACGGTGGTTTGCATAACATCCCTGTGAACCTCATCGCCAACTAGTTCAATACCGAAGCGCTGACGTTCTTCCCGATGCATGCACAAGAGAGCATAGCATTCACTGATCGTGGAATTAGAAGTAAATAGTTCTCTTACTTCTTTGCTTTGGCTGAAAACTTCCTGCAAATGGTTGTAATTAACGAAAAAGGCATTGACCCTGGGGTCTTCACCAAAAGTCGATCGCCCACACGGAATTACTCCAGGTACCTGCTCCACCAATTCATCAATGTATTTGAATGAAGAGACAATTGCTTTTTCTAACTGTTGAGCGCATTTGGGAATTGCGCGTAACCTGCTAGATGTTTCATTCACCACGAAATCCACTGCTTGATCCAGGCTGATCGCGCAAGCGGAATCAAGAGTAGTTTGTTCACTCCGAGATGTAAAATTCCCGCTAAAACGATGGAAGGCCTCCTGCAAAAAGTCAGACAACATCCCCCAATCCTCCAGTTACAATATACTTTTTGTATTTCGGATGTGATTTGAATGGCAAGCTTACCCCTCCGGATGAAGGAAAGTTGCTCATATGGTTGTTAGAACAAAACGACCATACGATAAATTCTAGAACAAAAACAACTAGGAATCCTATTGAATTGTCTGATGATGATCGCTACAGATAGTTCTAGGCAGAAACAAAAACCAGCTGCACTTGTCGGAAAGTAAAAGACTTTCGCAAAACGCAAAGAACCCGCTAAGGCGGGCGTTGATGAGGCCTGCTTCTTTAACAGCGAATTCCGGATAATACAGGTCAATCAAAGATATAGCGATTGCTGCGAGAACTACCGTTAGTACAGCGTTATTTGCTTTTCCCTCCTACAGTCTGACCCGTTGTGAGATCCTCAATCCACCTCATATATTTGCCATTTTTGACGTCACAAAAAACTTGATAGTCGTGCCCAGCTTCCGCGTTAAATTCAACTGATCCAACACGCCCCAAAAGCCCAGTATGTTGATTGAAACCGTGCCAGCAACGTATTGATACACTATGTGTTCCCGGCAAAACTTCTACCTGTTCTGGCATTGACCACTCAGACCACTCCCAGACCTCACCATCTACAGAAGAAATCGAGGCTCTGTCCCATCGCATGCTTCCAGTGAATGAGTCATTAATGACAGCAATGTTCTCTGACGATTTTTCATCCATGTCATACGCTTGGTGTGCGCAACCCACGCATTGAACAAGAATAAAAAAAAGGCATCCCACGTTGCTAAAGAGTCTAGCTTTCATTTCTTATACTCCGTATTTAGACTCGCCTATTTGTAACTCTTGTTTAACTTTAGTCAATGATATGGCTAGTCAGGGTTGATTATACGCATCTGAGGCAACTCTGAGTAAGTCCTGACCTCTGCGATAATAAGCACGTTATCCATAACCGGCTGGAAAGTACGAAGCAACAAACCTTCGCCGCAGGTGATTTTGAGCGCTACCGCAAGCCGACGCGCCGCGAGCAGTTTCTGGCGGAGATGGACAAGGTGGTTCCTTGGGACCAGCTTTGCGCAGTGATTATGCCCAGTTATCCCAAAGCCGGTAATGGCCGCCCACCTATCGGATTGGAGCGGATGCTGCGCATCTATTTTCTTCAGCACTGGTTCAACCTGTCGGACCCGGGGGCAGAGGAAGTGCTGTACGAATCCAGGTCCATGTGTCGCTTCGCTGGGATCGATCTGGGCCGGGAGCCGGTGCCGGACGAGAGTACGATCCTTCAATTTCGCCATCTGCTGGAGCGCCATCATCTGGGCGACGCTTTGTTTCAGACGGTTGGCGAGTACCTGCAGGAAATGGGACCGCGTATCGCCAGCAGCACCATCGTCGATGCCAGTATTATCAGTGCGCCGAGTTCCACGAAAAATCATTCCAAGTCGCGCGATCCTGAGATGCATCAGGCGCGCAAAGGCAATCAATGGTAGTTTGGCATGAAGGCACACATCGGCGGCGATAGCAAGAGCCGACAGATTCATTCGGTGGCAGCGACGGCGGCGAATGTCCATGTTTCGCAGGTCCTTGTAGAGTTGTTGCATGGGGGCGAGACGCGGATCTATAGTGGCCAAGCCGACACGATACGGGAAGCAGCGCCCTGCGCTCAGGACTTCACGCATGAGAAAGGCCGGCGTAATCATCCACTGGACGATGCGGCCAAGGCGCGCAACCGGACCAAGTCGAAAGTATGCGCGAAGAGCGTCAGTATTACAGGGTAGCTCAGCCCGAAGCTTTAACCCTAAACAGAAGTTCTACATTTGCACTGCCCTGTGTCTACTGTCAGTGGAGAAGCAGATATTGTCAACAATAACTTGACCAGCAACCGTTCGCTCAAAGCAGCCGTCAGGTCTGTTAAAAATTCCGGGGCGATTCAGTAATTCGTAGCAAGCCTATGACAGTGCCTATAGCTCCTGCCTTACCGCGCTCGGCTACTCAAGTGCAGTAAAAACAGAAGGACCATCTCCGTTTTTGTCTGGAAGCCATGCGTAGCCGGTGCATTTCAAGCATTTTTCAGGCGGGTCCGATCAATTCTCTGTGACAGCTGCAGTTTTGTGGAGATCCGCCGCAGTGGTTTCCTGATAGTATAAGTGCCTCAGCAGTACTGTTTCGACAGGATCTTAAAATCAAGTGATCCAAGGTTAGTTAGTGAAATCAAGAACGAATCAAGAGAAATATTTTGAAAACAGTAATGACAATCGGAGAACAATGATGACTTTCATACGGAAGGTTTTTCCCCTGATTATTGCCGGGATGTTTAGTGTGTCTGCTTACTCGGCGCAGAGCGAACAGACAGCGGTATCGGCTACTAACCCGGCCGCGCAATCCGGTGTTGAGACTGAACAGAAGCAAGCTTCAGCGACAATTGATGCCAAATCACAACTTGATGGTATGGCAAAGAAGCTGGCCGGTGCCAGGCAGTTGAGTGTATCTATAGACATGTACTACGACGTTGTTCAGGCGTCTGGACAGAAAATCCAGTACAGCGAAGTACGCAAGGTGCATATCAGTCGCCCAAATTATCTGCGGGTCGATTCTCAGCAAAGCGATGGCGATGCTGGCGGCCTGATATTCGACGGCAAGATCCTGACATTGTTCAGTACGACCGAGAATGTTTATTCACAAACCACGCACCCTGGTGATGTGGATGCAGCGGTTCGTTTTGCCGTTTCCAAGCTGGGTATTCGTGTGCCATTGGCCCGTATGCTGACTTCCACCTTGCCGCAGGATCTTCAAAAGCTGAGTACCACCGTCGATTATGTTGAGCACGATATCCTGGGAACGATGCCCACCGATCATATCGCCGCACGAACGAGGGATGTTGACTACCAGGTCTGGATTGGAAAGGATATGCTGCCGACTCGCATGATACTGACTTATAAAAATGAACCGGGGCAACCGCAATTTCAGGCCGTTTTCTCCTCCTGGAACCTGACCTCACGTATCAATGAGTCAACTTTTACTTTCACGCCGGCAAAAGGTGCTGAAAGAATCCCGACCTTGTTGCCGGCATCCAGGCAGGATGGGAGGAACAAAGCGCAAGGAGATGCATCATGATTATGAAACTGAAATCCAGAACGATCGTATATGGCGTGGCTTTAATCACGGCCATATTTCTTACAACCGAACTTAGCGCCCTCGGACGCGGTGGCGGTGGCCGCGGTGGTGGCGGAGGTTTTTCCCGAGCGGGTGTAGCCAGTGGCGGAGGATTCGCTGGAAGATCCGGCCAGCGTGCCAGGCAGCCGGTGCAGCGCCGCCAGCCTGTCAATACCGGCAGTCAGGGGAATCGCCAGGATATGGCGGGGGCTCGGCAAACCGATCGACAGGGCAATAGGGAAGAGGCCCGGGGCAGTCAGGAAGACCGCCAGGAATGGGCAGATGCTAGCCGCGAAGATCGTCAGGATGCAGTAAAGGATCGACAGGAAGACAGGCAGGATTTCGTTGATGATGAACTCGATGATCATTATGACCGCTGGGACGACAATGACGGTGAATTTCTGGCGGGTGCCATTGTGGGTGGCGCGATTGCCGGCTCCGCAGCGGCAGCATCTTCATCGACAACCTACATAACGACGCTGCCATGTACGACAACAGCAGTCGTGGTTAATGACGTTTCTTATTACAACTGTTCCTCTGCCTGGTACCAGAGGAGTTATGCCGGTAGTCAGGTAACTTACATTACTGTCGAGGCACCCCCAGGTTATTAATTGCTGACGGCAGCTAAAAAACAGTGTTGCGGTTTTCGCGTCTCCTGCAAAATAAACTCCCTCTCCCCGACTCGCTCTCACTGGGAGAGCGAGTTAGCAGGAACGTGATAAAAGGGATTCTAAAATCTTAAGGAAAAACAACCAGCCGCCATCCAGCGCGATGTAGGTGTTGACCAGTGAGGTATACCTGCCAGTTGCATAAATCATCTGGTTAGCAGCGTTTTCGCTGCATAAAAAGCAGCCTTATCCGGACGAAATGGTGTGTGGCTTAAGTTCACTCCCGGTGAGGTTAAGTCACATAGGTAAATTGCAACAGTTTTCCTGGTAAAACATCGCGCTACATGTGAGATGACTGCGCAGGAAACGTAAAAAGTGGTCTCCGGATTGGTACAATGTACGTCGACCAAAACGACACACCAATCACGACGGAGACCACTAACGTGAAACATAGCAAGGCAGATGTCCGAGGTAAAGCCAGACCCACTTTGGATGTTCGATTCGAACCGCAGAATCTGACTTCGTACTCGGGCCTTATCCTGTTTCAACACTTCTTTTCTATGATTGGCCTCAAGGAGCGGCTTTGGGGCTGTTTTCGCCACCTGAAGGTGAGCCCGATTTACAGCCATCACGTGATCCTTATGCTGTTGGTCGTGCATCTGATCATTGGCCACCGGAGGCTGCGAGATGTGGACTACTATCGCGATGACGAGATGGTCAAACGATTGCTAGGCCTGAAGCGCTTGCCAGATGTGTCCACCATCAGCCGCTCGCTGCGTAGCGCTGATGAGGTAAGTGTTGAGAAAGTCCGAGGTGAATCGAGAAACCTGGTCATTGAACGCCTGTCGGCCGAGAGACTTTCGCGAGTGACGCTTGACTTTGACGGTTCTGTTTTGAGCACAGGACGCCACGCCGAAGGAACGGCGGTGGGTTTCAACAAGAAAAAGAAGGGCGCGCGCAGCTACTACCCGCTATTTTGTACCGTTGCGCAGACAGACCAAGTTCTGGATGCCCACCACCGACCCGGTAACGTCCACGACTCCAATGGGGCCGATACCTTCATCGCCCACTGTCTCCAGAGCGTGCGTTCGGCACTGCCTCGGATCAAAATTGAGACACGGATCGACAGCGCATTTTTCAATGAAACTATCGCTGAGCAATTGCATAGCACGGGAGCGGAATTCACCATTTCGGTTCCCTTCGAGCGTTTCACTGAGCTCAAAGGGATGATCGAGGGCAGAAAACGATGGCGTCCATTGAACGGTGAACTCAGCTTCTTCGAAACCCGCTGGAAACCCAAGTCCTGGAGTACGCCATATCGTTTTATCTTCATCCGCAAACAGGTCCGGTGCCAGGATAAAGCACCCATTCAGCTCGATCTGTTCAAGCCCACCGAATATGGATACGAATTCAAGGTCATCGTGACCAATAAGCAGGGTAGCCCACGCAGGGTCGTTGCATTCCACGAGGGCCGTGGATCGCAAGAAGGTATCTTTGCCGAACTCAAGTCGCACTGCCAGATGGATTACGTTCCCGTGACCACCCGTGTCGGCAACCAACTGTATATGTTCGCCGGGATTCTCGCGCATAATCTCACCCGCGAGTTACAGATTCAGGTAACACACCGTGCTCGTGGGACCACGGCCAAACGTGCAGCGCTCTGGTGTTTCCGCGAAATCGAAACACTTCGCCGTACACTTATCCAACGCGCTGGGCGCATTGTTCGTCCTGCTGGCAAGTTGATCCTCTCCATGCACAGCAACGAAAAGCTGGAAAATGAGCTGTTGCATTCCCTCGGGCTACTCAGAGCACTCAGCAGTTGACCCCATAGACCCCGGATTTATGCAACATTCGGGTATAGACAGCGCCCCGCACGCTGACGTAATGCAGTTCGGCATCGGACAGGGACGCTGGGCATCCGCATAGTGTTAACAGGCCCTTAGTACTCCTTCAAGAGGATATTGCCTTGGTCAGAGCCTACGCAAACGGCTAAGGTAAGGCGCGAACGGTATGAGTCTGTTCATGTACTGTCTCCGTCTTGAATCAGGGTGCCGGCGCGGCGGCGCCAGGAGAACCGCGCGAAGGCCGTGGTGGTAATCCCTCCCTGATTGCCCTGGAGAAGTCTTCAAGGTCGCCGGCAGAACGGGCGCGCGTGGTGATGTCACTGCGGCGCTTCAGCGTATCGAGCCCGATGCTGGTGTTGACCGTGCCACGTTCGTAGGCAAAATCGACGAGGTAGCCGTTGGCCAGCAACCGCCAGTCGAACGGGGTACCTGAACCCACTGCCTTCGCGTGGTGCCAAATGGTCGTGGTGCAATTCTGGGTCAGGGCATTGTACCAGCGCGGCTGCTCCGCGATGGCGTTGATCTCCTCTATATAGTCGAGCAGCAGCTCTCGACCGTTGTCCGCTGAGTCACGGGTAGGGTAGAGCTGCGCCGTCTCGCCGCGATGGTTGGTGCGCAACGCAATCAGGTCGCGCTCGTCGGCTACCACATAATAGAGCTCGTACTGGCGGAAAAAGCCCCGTAGGGCCGAGTACTCCTCGCCTATCTCTTTGCGTGTCTCGATCGACACCGCGAGATGGCGCCCGTCGGCGAACTCCCAGCTCGCGATGGTGTGACCGTAGAGTGTCGGACCCCAGAATGAGATGAACATGTCGAAGCCGACGAGGGTGTCCAGGTCGTAGCTGCGTGTCTCCCAGTGCTCGGTGAAATCCTGACCGCCGTGGTATGTGAAGTTGCGGACGTTGCGCACTGTCAGCATGGAGCCGTCGATAGTCGCCGTCGGCAGCCGTGCGACATCCGGCTGCCAATCACGCGCGTTGCTCGGTGCGAGTGTCAGCCACCAGGCAAGCACGATCGCGAAGGGCACAAAGATGGCGACGACGGCCCGCCACCAGGGACGGACCAGCGCCACCACCACCCCGGAGAGCAGGACAAGGCCGCCCGCCAATGTGCCGGCAGGGATGGGGGATTCGGGGCCATCGATCCAGATCGCGGCTGCCGCCCACAGGATCGCTATCGACAGGGTCAGCGAAAAGGCGATGCGCAGAACAAGGCGGGTCAAGCGCAAGAGGACCATCGTTTTACTCACCGGGAATAGAGCTCGTGGCCGGGCCAGCCCATAAAAGTCATCTTTTGTCTATTGTCCCCCTCAACCGGGAACTTCCAAGTCACCCGCCCGGAAGCTGGTACAGGGTCGGGGTCGACATCAGATGGCGGCCTGGTGGTGAAGCTGCCGAGCAGGAGGGTGGCTACGGCCGTGACGGCCGCCTTGATAAGTATCCATTGCATGGGGTGCTAATACCTCAAGCCTAGGGCCTGTTAATACATTATGCGGATGCCTAGCGCTGGTGCACCTCAACGATGCAGGCGCCGGCCCTAGAAAAACGAGCGCTCACAATAATGCAACGATGCTCGGAACGCTATATCCTGTGTTCTCTTGACCGCCGCACTGCGGGCGGATACTCCAACAGACGGCGTTTCAATCCAATGGAAATCTTCACCTGGGTCGGTATTCTACTTTGTATATCCCAATCCGCCATGTTCTCCGGGCTCAATCTGGCGGTATTCAGTCTGTCCCGCCTGCGCCTGGAGGTGGAAGCGGCGGATGGAAACCTGGCGGCCCAGCGTGTACTGAAATTGAGATCGGACCCGAACCGGGCTCTGACCACCATCCTGTGGGGCAACGTGAGCATCAACGTGCTGCTCACCTTGTTGTCCGACTCTGTGCTGACTGGAGTGAGTGCTTTCCTGTTCTCGACCGTTGTAATCACCCTGTTCGGCGAGATCACGCCGCAGGCCTATTTCTCCCGCAATGCCTTGAAAATGGCGTCGCTGCTCTCCCCGGTGCTGCGCTTTTACCAGGTCTTGCTGTACCCTGTGGTCCGGCCATCGGCCTGGCTGCTGGATGTCTGGCTTGGTCGAGAGTCTATCCAATACCTGCGCGAGAGCCACCTCAAGGATGTGATCCGCCGCCATATGGAGGACAAGGGCAGCGACATCGACCGCATGGAGGCCTTAGGCGCCATCAACTTCTTCACCATCGACGACCTGCCGGTGGTTAGCGAAGGTGTTCCCGTGGACCCGGCGAGCGTGCTCCAACTCCCGTTCAGGGATGGGCTGCCCGAGTTCCCGCAGATCGGAAGGTTTCCGGACGACGGGTTCCTGCAACAGGTAGCGGCCTCCGGCAAGCGATGGGTGGTGCTGGTGGACCAGCACGAACAGCCTCGCCTGATGCTCGATGCGGACGGTTTCCTGCGCCATATCCTGTTGTTCGACGAGGCCGATCCGCACCGCTGGTGCCATCTCCCGGTAGTGATCCGAGACCGCGAGTCACCGCTTGGGGAGGCCATCATCCGCCTGCGCCTGGAGCCCGATCCGTCGGATCATGTGCTGGACCATGGCATCATCCTGGTGTGGGGCGAGGAGCGGCGGGTGATTACCGGCGCCGACATCCTGGGCCGGCTGTTACGCGGTGTGATCCAGCGGCGTCAGTAGGATTTTATACTCCGGCACTGCCGATGGCGTGCCCTCCTGGCTTCACCATAGTTCACCCGTCTATCTCTCTGCCTACCTTATTCGCCAAATGGCTGACAATTCCCCAGGGACAGGGTTGGGGGAGGTGTGACTGAAATCCAGAAATCACATTGTTTTGGATAATAATTCCTATTCCGTCTCCGCGTTTGTCGAACTCATTGAAAAAACTATCGAATCAAACATTGGGTGAAATATTGCGGCTATTCCAGCATTTTGCTGGTCAGCGCATTGATTTCAGCCAGCTTCTGTTGTGTTTCCGTGGTGGCAAAGAAACGCTGGCGTTTGCGCTGGAACACCAGGTTGATCGCCTTGACCTGGGGCTCGGACCCTTTTTCGTAAGCCTCGCGGGTGGCCTCGAGGATCTTCAGCTTGACCTCCAGCGCCGGTTGTCGGTCGTCCTGTTGAAGGCGGTGTATTCCGGTCGGAATGACAGATAGGATTTCCGTCATATCGGTACCGGAGTTGTCGTACCAGCGCAGCAGTCGCCAGCGGGTGATTCGACGCCGCGAGATCTCCATCGCAGATATATGGCCTATGACCTCGCCCTGGGCGATGTCTGCCTCGTTGCAGATCAGCATGGTGCGGGTGTTCCCGCTGTCGAAAACCAGGCAGTCGTTCAGTCGAAAGCCGGGTCTGTAAAAAATCACTGTCGGTAGTCCGGCGGATGGCTTGGTGCTCAGCCTGGACCCCAGCATCACCGCCGGTCTTCCCAGAACAGGCTTTGGAACGGCAGGGCCCAGCAGTATGGCGCTGCCGAAATTCTGGAAGTGGGCCTCGCAACCGTCCGTATCGAGAAGTAACTCGCCTACGGCGTCGGCAGAAGAGAAGCGTCCGTGGATAATATGTCCGATATTGAGCCCCTCGTCAGAGCCCGCGTTAGTCGTAAATTCAGGGCAGGTCCTGCAGCGTACACTACCTCCAGTCGACTCGAACTCCCCCTCGCCACAGACCGTGCGGCCAATCAGATTCAACTCCGTTTCCGGTGTCGCTGGCGGCGCTGCGGTCAGGCGCCAGTCGGTCGAATCGGCGAGCGCAACGGCCCACACACCAAAAACCAGAGAAGCTGCAATTGGCAAATAGCTGTTCATGTCTACTCTTCCTCTAGTTCCGACGGCGGTGGGAATACCGAGCCAGCCCTTCGTTTAAACGACGACCATGAGCCCGGCGGCGATCCAGGGACCACACCAAAACTGCAGTAAAGGCAGGTGCAGGAAATTCATTCCAGACAGGCGCCCAGCAGGTGCATCGGTAGGAATACCGCCGAAATGTTGGTGAGCAGCGGCGCGCGGAGGGCATCATCCTTTCAACAGCGACATGAATTCCGCGCGGGTGCGGGCGTCGTTCTCAAAAGTACCACGTATGGCACTCGTTACCGTGGCGCTGTTCTGCTTCTGCACACCTCGCATCATCATGCACGTGTGACTGGCCTCTATCACAACCGCAACACCATGAGGGCACAATGCCTGCATTAGGCATCGGCCACTCGGTTGGTCAGGCGTTCCTGGATCTGCAGACGTCTTGCGAAGACATCCACGACCCGTGCAACCTTACTCAGGCCTATGATCTTTCCCTTTGGCAGATATGCCGCATGCGCCCGACCGAAGAAGGGCAGCGTGTGGTGCTCACAGAGGGAGTAGAATTCCATATCCCGGACCAGGACCATCTCTTTGCAGTCCTCGGTAAACACTGCGTTGTTGGCGATCTCTGTGGCATCCATGTCGTATTCGCTGGTGAGAAAATCCATGGCTTTGGCGACTCGGAGCGGTGTACGGCGCAGCCCCTCCCGGCCCGGATCTTGACCTAAACGGATCGGCATTTGCTGAATGAGGGTCTCGAATTCTTTGTCATAAATCTCCGAGTCGGAGCTTGGGTCGAGGGTTGTGGCAAATCTGCCGGAGGCGATCAACCTCGCCTTGTCTCTTTGAATGCTCATGATCGAAAGATTTTCTGAAAGCGTCAGTTTAACATCGCCGCCTTGGTACGGCACAGAAGATGGCAGAGGCCCTCATTTTGTTTGGGTCTCGAATACCGGGACTGACTTGAATCGTCCTGGAGTTACGATGATGGCACTGAAGACCGAATTTCCGCAAATCCATTTTGCTCGGCTTGCGACATGTTTTTCCGGTTTCATTTACGTAGTGGCAACTCTTTGATGTATATATCCTGCTGGGGGAAGGGTATGCCTATGCCCGCCTCCGCCAGGGCATCCCAGATAGCGAACAGCACCTTGGACTGAACCTCAAGCCGGCTGAAGCGCTGCACGTCCATGAAATACTGGACCCTGAAGTTCACTGAGGATGCGGCAAAATCGATCAGGAATACCTGGGGCTCCGGGGTAAGCGAAACCTCCGGCTGCATGGTTACCGCCTCAAGAATAACCCGTTGGGCCTCGTGGGGATCGTCCTGGTAACGGACGCCAATGATGAGTACCGTGCGCACCTCGCTGTCGGTACGGGTCCAGTTGATGAAGGAACTGCTGATCAGTTCCGAGTTGGGGATGATCACATCCTGGTTGTCCCAGGTAGTCACGGTGACCGAACGCATGCCGATCTCCGCGACTTTGCCCTCCTTGTCCCCTATGGTCACCCAGTCCCGGGTGCGAACCGGGCGTTCCGCCAGCAGGATGATCCCGCTGATGAAGTTGTTGGCGATGTTCTGCAGGCCGAAACCGATGCCGACACCCAAGGCGCCGGCGAAAACGGCCAGACTGGTCAGATTGATGCCCAGAAGGTTCAGGGCGATGAGCAGACCTATCACCACCACCGCGTACTGGGTGAACACAGAGAGACTGTTGCGGACGCCAAGATCCCTGATGTTGGCGTAGATCCAGCCGTAGGTGACTTCCCTGGACCAGCGGCCGATATAAAACACCAGCAAGAGCAGCAATACGGAACTCAGCAGGCTGATACTGTTGATGGAGGTCTCGCCGACGGTGAACAGGGTGTGGCCGAGCCACGCCCTGAGATCGAGACCTGTCGCCGGGTCGTCGACGAAAAGCCGGTAAAGAATCCAGGCAGCGCCCAGAAACAGGCCGAGGCGGATCAGGTATTGCAGCGGCTCGATCAGGCTCTTGACCCAGAATGCGGCACGCTCAGATTTGCGCGTGACTTTGGCCTCCAGTGCTTTGGCCAGATCCTTCACCAGGCCGCGGGCGATCATCCAGCCAATGATCACCGCGAAGGTCAGCGCCAGATAGCCCCCCAGGGTCCATGCGAGATTGATGTAGCCGAAGATCCCCAGCAGCGCGGCGGTAAGGATCGCCAGCGGGATGGCCAGGCCGACCAGCCCCGCCAGGCGCACCCAATGGGTTTTGCCCTCGCGTTCACGGAGCATTCCATACCAGAGATTATGTATACGCAGCGCCAGATAGGCAGGGGGCAGCAGGAGCAGCATGAAACTGCGATCGAACAGTTCCCTCAGGGGTTGGGAGAGAAAGTCCAGATGACCCAGGGCCAAACCCAGCGTGAACAGGGAGAGGAGGATGGTAAAGAAAACCACCAGCCGGAACAGGCCGGGCTGCGGATCGGCCAGTCCGATGGGCGAGTTTAGAATCCATCTGCTCAGCCCGATGATCAGGCGCGTGGCAAGCCAAATCCCGAACAGTGACCCGATCACGGCGAGCCCGGGTGGCACTATGTCCAGCACCCAGCCGGTGATGAGCAGCAGACCTCCCAACAACAGACCGAATCGATTCCCGCGCAACAGGCTGATGCTGATCAGCAGAGCCCTGCGGGTAAAACTCTCCTCCGAGGTGTTCAACGCAGGGCGTTTCAGTCGACCCAGGGCAAGACAGCCCCCGGACCAGACCAGGAGCAGAAACAGTAGCAGAGACCAGCGGCCGAGATCCGCCTGCTGCATTGCGGTCATCAGGGAGATCACGATTTTCGCCGCAATCTGAATAACTTTGGTTGGCAGTCGGTGCAGTTCTATCAGCAGGGGTTCCCACTGATCGAGGGTGAGAGGCAGTCGATGGCGCTCCGTGAGGCCCCGCTTCTTACGTTCCAGATAGGCCGCGTCGATCTGTTGCGCCTGTTTCTCCAGGTCGAGACCAAGCCTGGACAGTGCTGCGGTCTGCTGCTCGAAGCGTTCGATCAAGCCATCGAAGATTGACATTATCTGCCGATACGCTTCGCCTTTCTCTTTCTCCAGGTCAAACCGCTTGAGAATGACTTCCCGCCGCTGCTCAAGCAGGCTGGTCTTACTGGTGATCAGTACCCTGATGGAATCCAGCTGACGCTTCAGCTGATTCAGTTTCGCGGCGGACGAACCCAACGCCCGCAGATCGGCTGCGTTATCCACTTCATCGGCGATCGTCTTCTGGGACTGGGCCTGCAACTGCGCGATCTTCAGCCCGACCCCGCTCAGAAACGCCGACTCTTCGGCTTCCGTCAACTGCGTTTCGGCCAAATCCTTGGTTGACTGACTCGCCGCCGACTGGTTCCGCAACTGCTCGACCTGCGCACGGTATTGAGTCGCCTTCTCCTGCCATGCTCCACGCTCCGCGGTGACCTGCTTTTCCAGCTCTTCAAGGGTCACTCTCCTGGTCTGTTCCTCTTGCCTGCTGTAGGCGTCCTTCAATACAGTCAGCCACTGTTCCGCCAGCAGGGTCCGCTCCTTCACCAGCTGCCTGCGGCGTTCGAGCTGATCGATATTACGTTGTTCCAGCGCGTGTAGGGCCTGCTTCTCCGTCAGGGTTGCCCTGGTTTGGGCGACAAGTGACTTGTCAACGGACTTCTTCGGGGTCGCGGCAAGGGTCTGCAGCCGATCTTCCAGTTGTTTAATCTCGCTGGCAAGTTCCGCCCGGGCTTGTTGCGCGGATGAGATCGCGATCGCGGTGGATTCCTGCGCGACCTTGCGCGTGTCCACTTCCAGTGCGGCCTGATCCAGTTCTGCCTGATCGACGAGGATGGAGCCGACTGCAGCAGTTCGTTCGCTGAGCTGCGCGCGCCAGGCCGCCAGTTCCGCTGCCTCGTTGGCAATCGCAGCAGCCTCATTCTTCAGGAAATTCTCGCGGTTGACGACGTTATCGCCGGGCTGCCCGTTGGTGGGTGTAACTTGAGCCTCGACTGAATTGACTGCCAGAACGGAGAACATTCCCAGGAGCAGGATGAAACCATATTTTCGTATCAACAGCGTTAACACTCTCAAATTGTCTCCAGACTAGAAAACGATGAGTTCGTGACAGACCGTGACAATAGACTGCTTTGTATCTACTCGAGCCCCCTCAGAGCAGAAAAATAGTGGCCAAGCCAAGAAAACTCATGAAGCCAACCACATCGGTAACCGTCGTTAACACAACCGACCCCGCTAGTGCGGGATCTATGCCTAAACGTTTCATAGCCAAAGGAATCACTATCAGCACCTCACCGGAGGTTTTTTCTGGCATCAGTTTCCAGAGGATGCTGCGACTGGCTTCGGGGAACGACTCCATCAGGTGAGCAATTTCAACCGCTTCCAACAGGGTAAGGATCCCGCTAAGTGCTTGGTCTTCGCCTTTTTCCAGGCGCTCCGATGCGGTATCGATCAGGTCACTGTGTTGTTCGATGGGAGAATTATTTTCAGGCGTGTTCATTCGTTGTCAGGCCTGTTCTGTTAGAATACGGAGCGTGCATAGTTAAAACTGTCAATTGTGGCGCCTACCAACCTGATTTTTGGTGTTGGACAGATAATTCTAAATGACTATAAACAATACTCAGGTAACAGAATCCAGGTGGTGACGGATAGTCCCTATAACAGGTTTTCATGCCAAATCTACGTTGCAGTCCGCCCTGGGTTTCCGAATTAGTGGCGTTTGTGGCGACTGATCACTTCAACCTGAGTTATGTTTAGAGTCACTTAATTCTATTTTGTGTCTACTGATATAGCACTATCTTGTAAGCAGAGGGTGAAATAAGTGCGGTCACCGTCTTAAGCAGGTAGAGAGAACGGATCCCGAAGTAAAGCGATCCGTGAATTACCCCACGCCGCGGCGCTCTAGTTTTCAGATAACGCTGCGTTATCTGCGCTCAGAAAGAGCTCGGAATAGTTGTTCACCGGTGAGACCAAGGAGCTTTCTGGCGGACAACCAACCGGAAGCACAGAGATGGAGTCAGCATGCCGATAGATAGTCAGTTGCAGCATCAGGCCATACTGGGGTGGCGGGAGTGGCTGGCGTTGCCTGACCTCGGTATCAAGCAGATCAAGGTCAAGGTCGATACAGGTGCTCGCACCTCTGCTCTTCACGCTTTTTTTGTGGACCCTTTTCAACGCAAGGGGGAAGAGTGGGTGCGTTTCGGTATACACCCGCTCCAGAACAACAAAGATAAGATTGTTGAATGCCAGGCTCCGATAAAAGACAGCAGGGTGATATCGGACTCCGGAGGGCATCGGGAAAAACGATTCGTCATCGAATCTACGTTTGTGCTCGGCAGATTCGTTTGGCGTTCGGAGCTAACGCTGACAGACCGGGATAGTATGAAGTTTCGCATGCTGTTAGGACGCACCGCCCTGAATGGCCTATTCTTAGTGAATCCCGCCGCGTCCTATCTGGTCGGAAAGAAAGCGTGCAGAAAAAAGAAATAGACTCGATCAATTAACACCGAGGAAACAATATGAAAATTGGAATCCTTTCACGGAACAGCAAACTCTATTCCACCCAACGTCTGGTAGAAGCCGCACAAGCGCGTGGTCATGAGGTGAAGGTGATCGACGTATTGCGTTGCTACATGAACATAACCTCTCATCGCCCATCCATTCACTATCGCGGTGAAGTTCTGACCGGATTCGACGCGGTCATCCCCCGTATCGGTGCATCGGTTACCTTCTATGGGACAGCGGTAGTTCGGCAGTTCGAAATGATGAATGTATTTCCGGTCAATGAATCCGTCGCGATCACCCGTTCCAGGGATAAACTGCGCTCCTTGCAGTTGCTGGCCCGAAAGGGGATCGGACTGCCGGTCACCGGCTTTGCCCATAATCCGGACGACATCGATGATCTGATAAAGACCATCGGAGGTGCGCCGATGGTGATCAAATTGCTGGAGGGAACCCAGGGCATCGGCGTGGTTTTAGCAGAAACCAAGAAGGCGGCGGAGAGCGTGATTCAGGCCTTTATGGGGCTGAAAGCGAATATTTTGGCACAGGAGTTTATCAAAGAGGCAGGTGGGTCGGACATCCGCTGCTTTGTGGTTGGGGGTAAGGTGGTTGCGGCGATGAAACGGCAGGGGCCGGAAGGCGAGTTCCGGTCCAATCTGCACCGCGGCGGCAGCGCAAGCCTGGTCCGCCTGACACCAGAGGAGCGCTCCACCGCCGTGAGGGCAGCTAATATCATGGGGCTGGACGTCTGTGGTGTTGATCTACTTCGTTCCAACCACGGACCGGTAGTCATGGAGGTGAACTCCTCGCCGGGACTGGAGGGCATCGAAAAAGCTAGCGGAAAAGATGTGGCAGGCGTGATCATACAATACATCGAAAAGCGGGTGAGCGAGCTGGAAAACCGCTCGACCCGATCGAGGACACGAGGGCAGGGTTGAGCTGGTGCGGGAATCTTTCGTCATCGGAGGTCAGACAGTTGCGCCACGCAGCAGGGCCCTGGTCGAGTTGCCGCTACCCCAGTTGTACACACATTCCTCTCTTACTCTACCAGTTCACGTCCTGCACGGTGCGCGGGAGGGCTCAAGGCTTTTCGTGAGTGCGGCGCTGCACGGTGATGAGCTTAACGGGACAGAGATCATTCGTCGGTTGCTGAAACTATCCGTCCTGAAACAGCTGCGCGGCACCCTGATTGCTGCTCCTATCGTCAATGTCTACGGTTTGCTACATCAATCCCGCTACTTACCGGATCGCCGGGATCTAAACCGTTCTTTTCCAGGGTCGGAGACGGGCTCTCTGGCGGCGCGTTTGGCAAACTTGTTCATGCAGGAGATTGTTGCTAAATGCAGTCACGGTATCGATTTGCATACCGGTGCTATCCATCGGAACAACCTCCCCCAAATCCGTGCCAATCTGGATGACGAGGAGACCAGAAGATTAGCCGAGGCCTTCGGGGTCCCGGTTCTACTCAATTCCAATCTTCGGGACGGCTCCCTGCGGGAAGCGGCAGCGGAACGAGGGATACCGATGTTGTTGTATGAGGCGGGTGAAGCGCTTCGCTTCAATGAAATTGCTATACGGGTCGGGTTGCAGGGAGTTGTCGGCGTGATGCGGGCGATGGAAATGCTGCCAAAAAGCAAGTCTCGCAGAACAACCCGGCAGGAGCCTTTCCTGGCCCGTTCCAGCACCTGGGTCAGGGCCTCGAGCAGTGGTTTGTTTAGAAAGGTGGCATCCCTCGGCAGTCGGGTTAAAAAAGGAGATGTGATCGGTCTTATCGATGCCCCGTTCAGCGGGCGCGAAATGGAAGTCGGTGCTGTCGCCAGCGGCATTATTGTCGGATGCGCCGAGTTACCCCTTGTCCACGAAGGGGAGGCCTTGTTCCACATAGCGCGGTTCGAGGACGTTAAAGAGGTGGCCCAGCAAGTCGAATCGATGCAGACGCTGCTCTCCCCGGGTGAGACATTGGGTACCATGGAAGAGAACGAAGAACCCCCCATCGTTTAAGGCTGTAACTAATCTTTAGCCTCCTGTGATCCGCAATTATTATGGCGCACAGTTTCACCGCTTTCTTGCACACTGCAGACCCGTGAGACTGGTGGAAAAAGCAAGATTACCTTTTGAAACCATAGGTGCGAACACCAGAAAAACGTCGGAATAGAACCATTCATACCAGAGAGGGGCAAGGGCAATGACTACAGAAAACGGCTTGATCAACGCAGTTCTGCTGGACGGGAAGGGTGGTGGAAAGCTCGTGGACTGGCCTGGGGTGCGTAGTTGGACACCGGATCAGGGTGCCCTCTGGGTCCATCTGGATTTCACTTCAGACAGGGCAGAGACCTGGTTGCAGGAAGAGAGCGGGCTTGAACCGCTGGTGGCCGAAGCCCTTATTGCTGACGAAACACGGCCACGTTGCTCCAGCGTTGCTGATGGTTTGCTCGTCAGTCTGCGGGGTGTCAATAGCAACCCCGGAGCCGATCCGGAGGACATGGTCTCTGTCCGCCTGTTCTGCACTGAAGAGCGGGCGGTGAGCACCCGGCGGCGACGCCTGCTCAGCGTCCGTGATCTGACGGCAGCGCTGGAACTCGGCGACGGCCCCCGAACCACAGGAGAACTGATGGCCATGCTGGCCGAGCGGTTGATCGAACGCATGAGCAGTGTGATCACCGACCTGGAAGATCGTATCGATGAATTGGAAGAAAAGATCATTGAAGGCAGCGGACAACAGACCCGCAGTGGCATACTGCAGTTGCGCCGGGAGGTCATAATGCTGCGGCGTTATCTTGCCCCCCAGCGGGAAGCACTAAACCAGCTGTATGTCGAAAAAGCCCCGTGGCTGGGCGAGCACGACCGCTTACATGTGCGTGAGGCATCCGATAAGATAACCCGTTATGTAGAGGAGCTGGATTCGTCCAGGGACCGGGCGGGTGTCGCTTTCGAAGAGCTTTCCAGCCGACAGGCCGAACAGATGAATGCCCGGATGTATGTTCTCTCCCTGGTCGCCGGATTGTTCCTGCCTCTGGGTTTCCTTACCGGCCTGCTGGGCATTAATGTTGGTGGTATCCCTTTGGCAGACAATCCCTGGGGTTTCCTTGAAGTAGTGGTCTTTCTGATTGTGGTGATACTGGTGCAGATTGTGGTGTTTCGGCGCAAGCAGTGGTTTTGACCGCCACCGGCCATGCTCCGTGGAGCGCCTACTTTAAAGACCCCCCGCCCTGGAAGTCAATATCGGAACCACCTGAAAGACGATCACCTTAACAGACCAGCGGGACCAATGGGCCAAGACGCAGATTGCCGCCGGTGAGTACGCTAACGACAGCTCATATATTGGCGATCTCGTGCGACCTGATCAAGAGCAAAACACCAAGTTTAGATGGCTGAAAGTTGCCATTCAGGAAGGGCTTTACAGCGTCATCAGCAACAAAGCTGTGCGCGGTTTTTGGGCGGAGGCAGAAGCATGGTACAGAGAGAAGAATGGCTGATTTTGATCTTAGCTCCTGAGCCGCAATGCAATATGCCCGCTAAGGGTGGCGCTCGGCTCGCTGATGAGACGCTCGTTCCTGCACCCACTGCGGACTCGCGTTTTGTCGATTGATGTAAAGGTTGAGTTGCCGGTACAAGATTCGTTTCGCTTGCTGCGGAGGTGGCACGGATGATTAGGCTAACGCTGGTAACGGTGCTGGCACTGTTGGCTGGCTGCACAATGATGGCTCGGCAAACGCTCAACGAGCGTTATGGTGAGCCAGACCCGGTGCGCTTTGACCTTGCCATGAAGCCACCGCAAGGGATGTCTTATCGCAATGACATCCAGCCAATTCTCAACCGCCGCTGCGTGGTCTGCCACGCCTGTTACGATGCCCAGTGCCAGCTCAAGCTTTCCGCCTGGGAGGGTGTCACCCGGGGTGCCAGCAAGGAAAAGGTATACGATGCCGAACGTATCCTGGAAGCCCCCCCTACACGCCTGTTTATCGATGCCCAGACGGCATCCGGGTGGCGCGCCCGCGATTTCCATCCGGTTCTGAACGAGCGTTCCCAAACACCCACGGCCAATCTGTCCGGTAGCGTCTTGTTTCGGATGCTGGACCTAAAATACCGTCATCCGCTTCCCGACGCCAAGGTGCTGCCGGCATCCTTCGATTTTTCCCTGAACCGTGATCAGCAATGCGCCACTATCGAGGAGTTTGACGGCTTTGAGCGGGACTATCCCCAGTGGGGGATGCCCTACGGCCTGCCGGGTTTGAGCGATGGCGAGCAGGCCACGCTGGTGCGCTGGCTGAAACAGGGCGCCCCCTACGAAGGGCCTACACCGTTGCCACCCGCGGTTGTGCAGAAGGTGCGCGAATGGGAGCGGTTCCTTAACGGTGACTCACTCAAGGAGCAACTGACCAGCCGCTATCTCTACGAACACCTTTTTCTGGCCCACCTGCATTTCGACTCCGATCCCGACAGTCATTACTTTCGTCTGGTTCGCTCCAGCACACCGCCGGGACAACCGATCCGGGAGCTAGCCACCCGGCGTCCCTATGATGACCCCGGTGTCAGCCGGGTGTATTACCGCTTAGAAGCGGAGCGCGAGACCGTTGTTGCCAAGACCCACATGCCCTATGCCCTGGGGCCTGAGCGCATGACGCGTTGGCGGGAGTTGTTCCTGACAGATGACTACACCGTCGAAGCGTTGCCCTCGTATTCGCCCGCTGTCGCCGCCAACCCGTTCGCCGCCTTTCAGACGCTGCCGGTGAATGCCCGTTACCGCTTTATGCTCGACGAGGCGCAATTCACCATCATGAGCTTTATCAAGGGGCCTGTGTGTCGGGGACAAGTGGCAGTGGACGTCATCGAGGATCAGTTCTGGGTGTTTTTTGTGAATCCGAACATCATAGGCTCCGACGCCGAATTTCTCGCCCGCGAGAGCAACAATTTGAGTCTGCCATCGGAAAAAGGGAGCGATGCGCCTATCCTGGCGACGTGGGAAGAATATTCGCGACGGGAAAATCGCTATCTCGAGGCCAAGTCGGACTATATGGAACATAAGTTCAATGCCCCGTCGAAAGTCACTCTGGATCTCATCTGGGACGGAGATGGCCGCAATCCCAACGCGGCGCTCACGGTGTTCCGGCACTTCAACAACGCATCGGTCGTCAAGGGGCTGGTGGGCGAGCCGCCCAAGACTGCCTGGGTAATCGACTACCCGCTTCTGGAGCGTATCTACTATCTTCTGGTCGCCGGTTTCGATGTCTATGGCAACGCCGGGCACCAGCTAAACTCGCGACTTTACATGGACTTTCTGCGCATGGAAGGGGAATTCAATTTTCTTGCGCTCTTGCCGTCGGCTCGGCGCGATACCGTGCGTGATTACTGGTACCGGGGGGCGCACCAGTCGGTGAAGGATTACCTGTACGGCAGCAAGGCCTGGTTCAACCAGGACTCCGGCATCGACTATCACAGCACCGACCCGCAGCGTGAGTTGTACGGCCTGCTCCGGGCACGGCTGGCGCCCGTGCTCGGCAACGGTTTCGATCTGTCCTCGGGCAAGGATTCGACGCTGCTCAATGAATTGCAGACATTGGCTGCAGTATGCGGTCGCAGCCTGTCCCTGATGCCCGAAGCAGGATTCCTGCGCCTGGATGATACGGCTGGCCCGTCCCGCTATTTCACCCTGGTGCGTAACACGGGTCACAGTAACGTGACGCATCTGGCAGACGAAAATAAGGAACTCCTGCCGGACGAGAACACGGTGACGCTGGTCCCGGGATTCATCGGCGCCTATCCGAATGCCCTCTACGTTATGCCGCGCGTCGCCTTGTCCGAGTTTACGGCGGCGGTTCGCGGTCTCTCCTCCGAAGCCGATTACCGGGCGCTCGCAGACCGGTTCGCAATCCGCCGCACCCACCCCCAGTTCTGGAACTATAGCGATGCGTTGCAGGACGCCTACGTACGCCTGGCCCCGACAGAGGCCGGGCTATTTGACTATAACCGCATCGAGAATCGCTAGTGGGCCATGCGGGAAGTTCGGTAACCCACAGCCAGTCCACAAGCCGGGTTGGCAAGGTACGCGAGCGCAGGACTGGCGGAAAAAATACCTTACAAAAGTTTAATGCTGTGGCCATGCGCACGTAAGTTACCATGGTCTATGGTAACGCCGTGATCCTCAAGTTACTAAAGGAGAAACGGCCATGAAAGCCCCAAACCAACCGATCTCTCAACAGACAACCAGCCCCGCCGGACGCAACCGGCAGTTCTTCAGTTACTCGGCGCTCGCTGCCGCCGTCGCGCTCTCCCTGGGTGGCATTACCGCCATCGCCAAAACCAGCGCAACACTTCCCGAATCGGCACCATTGACAACCGAGCAATCGGCGGTGAGGGCTCCAGCCAGCTTCGCCTCTTTGGTGCAGGCGGTGCAACCGGCAGTGGTCAGCATCACCGTCGACGGAATGGCGATGGCCATGGCGGGCGAAAAAATCCCCGATCTCGCTAGCCCTGACGACCCGCAGTTCAAGGAATTCTTCGACCGCTTCTTCCGACATTCGCCCAAGCTGCCAGGTGGGCAGGGACAAGGACTCAGGGTCCAGGGAGTAGGGTCCGGTTTTATTGTCACTGCTGACGGCCACATTGTCACCAGCAACCATGTGATCGAAAACGCCTCCGAGATCCATGTGGTACTTAACGACGGCCAGCGTCTGCCGGCAGAGGTTCTCGGTCGCGACCCCAAGACCGACCTGGCATTGCTTAAGATCGACGCCGGCAGTGACCTACCGTACGTCGCCTTTGGCGATTCCAACAACACACGGCCCGGTGACTGGGTGGTTGCGATCGGCAATCCTTTCGGCCTGGGCGGCACAGCGACCACCGGTATCATATCTGCCAGGGGTCGGGACATTCACTCAGGACCTTACGACGACTACCTGCAGATCGATGCACCGATTAACCGTGGCAACTCCGGTGGCCCCCTGTTCGACCTCAGCGGCAGAGTCATCGGCGTAAACACCGCGATCTATTCACCCAATGGCACCAATGTCGGCATCGGCTTTGCCGTGCCCGCCGAACAGGCAAAGTCGGTGATATCACAGCTGATGCAGACCGGGCATGTGCAACGAGGCTGGCTGGGTGTCCAGATCCAGGGGCTTACCGAAGCACTTGCTGAAAGCGTCAAGTTGCCCGATACCAAGGGTGCCCTGGTAGCCGATGTCATTGCCGAATCGCCGGCGGCGCAGGCCGGCATCAGAATCGGCGACGTCATCCTGGCTTTCAACGATCAGGAAATCGGTGCGATGCGTGACCTGCCAAGACTGGTGGCGAATGTCACACCGGGCGAAAAACCCAGCGTAACAGTCTGGCGTCAGGGCGAGAAGCGAAACCTTAGAGTGTCCATCACCGCGGTTCCGGATAAGGCCCTGGCTGCCACCAAGGTCACTCCGCAACCCGCTGAAGGCGTCAGACTTGGTGTGGTATTGGCACCGATCACCGACGAGTTGCGGCAGCGGCTGGATGTTGCCGAAGGTGTCGAAGGCGCACTGGTGGTCGAGGTGGAATCGGGCAGTCCGGCGGCGCGGGAAGGGCTGCGACCCGGTGACGTCATCGTCCAGGCAGGAGAAAAGCCAGTGTTCACGCCGGACGACGTGGTCGGCGTGGTGCAAGCGGCCAATGCCGGTGACCGGAACCGGCTACTGCTGCTAATTAACCGCCAGGGTAACCAGCGGTTCGTGACTGTCCAGCTTGGTTGATAGCATAATAGCCTGAGTCGGTTTCTACGGCGTCGACACCCTTTGGCTGTCGCAGTGGCACCGGGAAACCCCACGACTTTTTTCAAGCAATGGAACAGCTCGGCAATGCATATCCTGGTGATCGAAGACGATGCCGCAACCGCTGGCTATCTGCGCAAGGGCCTGCACGAAAGCGGTCACGGCGTGGATCACGCGCCGAACGGAAAGGACGGTCTTTTTATGGCCATGGAGGGCCATTACGACGCACTGATCGTGGACCGCATGCTGCCGGAACTGGACGGCCTGACGGTGACTCAGACTTTGCGCTCCACCGGCGATCAGACGCCGGTGTTGATACTCAGTGCCTTGGGGGAGGTCGATGACCGGGTAAAGGGGTTGCGGGCCGGCGGTGACGATTACCTGGTCAAACCGTTTGCATTCGCTGAGCTGCTGGCCAGACTGGAAGCTCTGACCCGGCGTTCTGATGGCGCGCACACAGAAACGGCCCTGCAGGTCGGAGACCTGCACATGGATCTGCTGTCGCGCAACGTAAAGCGAGCCGACCGCCGCGTCGAACTGCAGCCAACCGAGTTCAGGCTGCTCGAATACCTGCTGCGCCATGCCGGTCAGGTGGTGACCCGCACCATGCTGCTGGAAAACGTCTGGGACTACGACTTCGATCCCCAGACCAACGTCATCGACGTCCATATCAGCCGCCTGCGCGCTAAGATCGACAAGGGTTTCGACTATCCACTGCTGCACACGGTACGTGGTGCCGGGTACCTGCTACGTGCATCTGAATAGTTATCTGCGCAGTTCCACTTTCCGCCTGGCGTTGATTTACATGGCGCTGTTCGGCGGGTCGGTGCTGCTGCTGCTGACTTACATCTACTGGTCCACCGCCAGGTACATGGCGCAACAGGCCGATACCACCATCGCGACCGAGATAACCGGCCTTGCCGAACGCTATCGTACCGACGGTCTCGACGGTCTGAGCGACTCCATCAAAAAACGCACCTCCAGAAAACCGGGCGGATCCTCGATTTTTCTGCTCGCCGACAATGACTTCCACCCGCTGTTGGGCAATATCAGCCGCTGGCCGCGCGTGCCGGCTGCAGCAGACGGCTGGTTGAACTTCAGCCTGGAGGCCGAGGGCTGGCCGGCCGGAGAGGTGCACCGGGCGCGGGCGCAGGCATTTCAACTGCACGACGGTTTTCAGTTGCTGGTGGGTCGAGACCTCCACGAACTGGAAAAGACCCGCCAACTGATCGCTGAAACCCTCTTTTGGGGGCTGGCGATTACCCTCGTCCTGGGTCTCATCGGCGGCCTGATGATGACACGCACCCTGATTCGACGCATCGAGACCATCAATCAGACCAGCCGCGAGATAATGTCCGGCGACCTCTCCCGGCGCATACCGACCAATCGCTCGGGCGATGATTTCGACGAACTCGCCGGCAACCTCAACGCGATGCTGGACCGGATCGAATCCCTGATGGAGGAGGTGCGGCGCATCTCGGACAATATCGCCCATGATCTGAAGACGCCGCTGTCCCGTCTGAAGAATTCGCTGGAACTGTTGAATACGGAGAATCCGGAGGATCCAGAACACCGCAGGACCTTGATTGAGCAGTCGGTCGCCGAGGCCGACGGACTGCTAGCGACCTTCAACGCCCTGCTGCGCATCGCGCGTATCGAATCCGGCGAACGCCGCGCCGCCTTTGCCGAGGTCCCGCTGGAGCGGCTCCTGCGGGACCTGGTCGAGTTCTACCAACCGCTAGCCGAGGAGCGACAGCAAAACCTGAAGCTGAGGATAAACCCGCCAGCTTCGGTATCGGGCGACCGGGATCTGCTGTTCCAGGCCTTCGCCAACCTCTTGGACAATGCCATCAAATATACCCCGGTGCAGGGTCGAATCGAGGTCGACCTCGAACAACGACATGGTCGCCCCTGCGTGACAATCACCGACTCAGGACCGGGCATTCCAGCAAACGAACGGGGAAATGTGTTCCGGCGCTTCTACCGTCTTGAGCAAAGCCGCGGCCTGCCCGGAAACGGGCTTGGGCTCAGTCTGGTGGCAGCCGTTGCCAAGCTTCATGATATTGAGCTTGGGTTGGATGACAACGCCGTTGGGCTGCGGGTAGTGATGGCATTTCCGGGCTAGTTTTATTGGTAGATGCTCTGCATCCTGCTCTTTAGCTCCTTGATATCACAGGGATGTTGCTTACGTGCACCGGCCCGCATGAATGGGACCAAGAGGCCTGCCGGCCCTACGGCGAGTGCGCTGAGTGCCTTCACCGCTTTCGTCTCCATGGAACTCCATTCCGGTCTTACTCTCGGATCCAGAATACTGCCGTCGACACGCAGCTTAGTTGCCAGGCTGAACAGGCTGCTGTCCTTGGGCTTGGGCGACAGAATAAAATCCAGTTGTTCCGTCGCCAGATTGATTTCACCTTTGCCTTTCAGGATGGCGAGTTGTGTATCGAATAGAAACACGTCGCTGGTGGCTATACCCGCTTTATTGGTGAACTGTATCACGCCGCAATTTAACTGCCCGGATTTCTTGTGGTGACCCCAGATGCTGATCACCCGGCGAGAGAGACCTTGCGCGAGCAGGTCCAGAAAGCGGGGCACATAGCCCTTGCCAATAACGGCACCGGTAATTCCGTCGAGGTTTGCCATGAGACGGTGAAGCGAATTGCCCTGGCTCGTGAGATCCACGGCCAGATCGACCAGACCTTCGACCTCTTGCGATACATGTATCTCCTTAAGTAAACGGCCCAGGTCAAGGCCCTGGACCAGGAGCCTGACCGCCACATTCGAAGGCGTACCTGCCGCCAGATTCAGGGTTGCTGAGACCTTTGTGCCGCGGTATGTGGCTTCCAGCTTGTCAACGCGCAGATCACCAGCCTCGAGTCGCAGTGCCAGCTGTCCCGACTCCAGCGTTGCGTCGCGGGCCTTGAGGTTGCGCGCATTGAACTCAATATCGGCATCTACGGCGTCGAGTAGATCGAAGGGCAAGGGCTTATCGGAGAACATGGTCTTCTGCCTGAAACCTCCGGCCTTGCCTGTCTCCACCGGCTTCTCTCCTTTCACCTGTTCTATGATCCGGGTGAAATCGACCAGACCTGATTCCAACCTTAGCGTGAGCTTGGGCCTTTTCCCTAAATCCATCTTTGCCCAGCCCTTGAAGTCGCTCTGATCGGCGGTGGCTGAGAAACTGTTAAGCTCCAGCAGCTTGTCGGACCCGATGAGCTGCCCTTTTATAGCGAAGGGTCCCAGGTACGGCAGCTGCTTATCAAACAGAGGGCCCAGCTCACCCAGGTTCTTGCCGGACCCCTCCAGCTCTAGGTCGATACCGGTCAGTTTCAGAACATCACCAATCTTGCCTGACGCCAGCAGCTGCGAATTTCCTTGTCTGATCTCTGCGTTCAGGTTACGAACGGTCAGTGCCTGAGCGGAACCTGTCAAGCGAGCAGATGCAGTAAAAGGGCCGGTGCTGGGCAGCTTCTCTCCGAGCATGCTACGCAGCTCGCCAATATTTTCCCCCGAGCCTTTGGCGTCCAGGTGAATGCCCTTCAGTGTCATCAGCTCATCGATCATGCCCGCCAATGTAAGCTTGATGCTCTGGTGGCTGATAGTCCCCCGGGCCTCGCTGAGGGTCAGTGCCTTGGCGTTACCGGCCAGCTTACCGCTGACCTCGAAGGGACCGGTTTGCGGCAGCGTCTCACCAACGATCGAACTAAGTTCAGACAGGTTGTTGCCCGAGCCGTGCAGATTCAGATCGACGCCCTCAAAAGCGATCAGATCATCGATCCCACCCGCCAGCGAAAGTTTGATGCTCTGTTGGCGGATAGCCCCCTGGATCTCGTTGAGGGTCAGTGTCTTGGCATTACCAGCCAACTTACCGCTGACCTCGAAGGCGCCGGTTTGCGGCAGCGTCTCACCGACGATCGAACTGAGTTCAGCCAGATCTTTGCCCGAGCCCTTCAGCTCCAGCTGAATATCCTTGAGCATTTTCAGGTCGCCAATCCCCCCTTTTAGCTCGAGCTGAATGCTCTTATGGCTGACACTGCCACGGACGTCGCCGACGGCTAAGACGTCACGACTGGCTTGTAGTTTTGCCGCTATGTCGAAGCTGCCTGTTTCCGGAACTTTTGTCCCGATCCCTTTACCCAACATGGCAAGGTCGGTTCCCGATGCCTCGATCGTCAAGTCGAGTCCTTCAAGCGTCAAGGCATTGGCAAGCTCACCTTGGAGCTTTACCGTCGCGCCGGCAACCTCACCGGACAAATCAATCGGGAAGCGCACCCCCGCAAACAGCGCCTCCAACCCCCCGGTCTGCCCGGACAACGTTACAGTCTGCCCATTTGAGCTGCCCTTAAGCTCGACAGCCAGTAAGTCGGACGCAGGAGAGCGGATCAGTTCCAGTCGGTTCAGCTCGTAGTGGCTCGCGGGCGCTCCCGTTTCGCCACTGCGTAACGTCACGCTAAGCCGCTCGATCTCCAGATGCTCTACCACCACGCTCCTGATGCCAACACCCTTGCGCGAATCCGCCTGACGTCCGAACAGCCAGTTAACCTGACCGCTGGCATCGGTTTCCAGCAGCAGATCGGTATCGATCAGCTTGAGTTGTGTGATTTCGACATCTCGCCTGAGCAGCGGAAGCAGCCTGAGGCGCACACGGAGTTGCCCAATGTGCGCCATTTGCGGTTGTGAACCCCAGGGTGCGTTGGCGAGTGACACATCCGATACGGTGAATTCCGGCGACAGAGCCATCGCGATTGCAAGTTCGCCATTTATCTCGATCCGTCGGCCGGTCGCATCGGTGATCGCCCCTTCAACCAGTCCCTTGTAGCGACCGTAATCGACCGTGTAGAGAAAAATGGCAACCGCGGAAATCAACCCTATGATCACTAAAGCGACAACCCCGAAGCCAACGCGCAAACGCCTACTCATGGCTCATCCCCCAGCTCCAGGGCGAGACAGCCGCGGCCCATGCCGCACTCTGCAGCGCTGGGAGACCTTCAGCATTCAGTGCCCGGCAAGGCATCGGCGGCAGGCCGGGTTCACCCGGTATCGGAGATGCACCATCCGGCGGTTGGCAGTCACAGAGTTTCGATAGGCTGGCATGTCATCTCCGCCTGGCGGGCAACGACGGCTAGGGCCCTTCTTTCAGGTTCATGTAGCCCCCAACCGCGCCTTGGACCTCGGCTGGTGTGACAAACAGAGCACCCTGTGATGGAAGGGGTAACATGCAGTTCATGCGGTAAGCGTTTTTCGAGGACGCCGCTTGCAGGTGAATTCCCGTTACCGAGACATCCATGTCGTGCGGTCCGGTGCCATGCTCATCGTATTCGACTTTACCGACCGTGAATATTTGTGCCTTTATTACCTCGCCGGCTGGGGTTGCGGCATCGGTCACGAACTGGCAAAAAGGATAGTTCGGCTGGACATCGCCTTGTGGGTAGAGCCGCGTGTCCTGAAAATAAACGCTGGTATCGCCGGATGGTATGAGGAAACTCTTGACCACGGTTAAGGTCGAGCCCGGGGTAACGTTCTGCGATGGTGGCAGCGGTGCGTCCTCCTTTATGGTGGTTTCACAACCCGCCAGTGTGGCAGCCGACAAGACCAGGAATAATACGAAATATTTATGCATCTACTGCTCCTAATAATCTACTCTTGGCGTTTCGAATACCGAATCTTCAACAAGCTCACGGATGGCAAAGTTGGCCCTCTCCGGATGTGGAATTCGGCCTTTTGGTTATTAGTGCCTAAACCGCTCCCCGGTGACCTTGGGTATCAATCCAACAGTTTTCCATGCTCGATCCGTTCTTCACGACCCCGAGGCGCGTTTGGCATCCCCGCAGAAACCGTACCGCCAAGCCACCCTGAATTGCTGGTAGAGGCACAAAATCAACTGTGCCGTGATCTTCAACCAATAAATCGGGAAAGCTACCCCGATTCTATTCTTGCTGGACAAATTTGCTTACGGACCATGTATTACCCTCCTTACTGAGCCAAAGTCTTGCTGTAATCGGCCCCATGCCCGCCAGTTCTAGGTCTGACGTAACACGATAGACGTATAGCATCTCGTCCGGGGAGACAACCTGTGTTTCCTGCAGCTCCGATTTTACGAGCGGCTTGTCCTCGGCCGCTTGTTTGCCACCCGCCTCGATTTCTCGGAGATATCCCTCGAGCTTCGTTCTGGCACTGCCGCTGGTCAGTTTGACCGCTTCAACCAGGTTGTCTTCGCCGAAATAGAGTTGCGTGAATTGATAGGCAATGGTTTCCGAGTCGACGTTCTTGCTGCACGCGGTAAGCAGCAGCAAAACAACCGCGAGGGTCGAAGTGAATGACTTGATTTTCTCAATCGACATAGTGAACTCTCCGTGTGATGTTATTTTGTCTCAGGACTGGCTCTCTGTCCGGCTGATCGCCTGCTTGATCTCATCCAGAATCATCTGTCGCACCTTCTTTTCGTCAACTTCGGGGACGTCCCATTCCATCTCCCTCAGATATTTATCAACCAACGATGCAACGTCTTTGTCGAGCGCCTTACGACGTCTCTCCATCTCGATCTCGTCCGCTGAAGACATGATGAGTCCTCCTCCAGGTTATAGAATTATACGCTTTGGGTTAAAAGAAATAACACGTCCTGCGTCAGAGTTCAGGGACATCCTTCAACATGACGCTTCACTATCATATTAGTTCATCAGTAGGTGGCAGATACACCTTTAAATCTTTACAACCCATCCACTCGGGCTGAAGCGTAAGATATGTCGGGGAAGGCAGCATCCTCAAAACCGGCCTGCGGCTGGCCGGACCAAAAGGCTTGAATCATGTGCCGGACGATTTGATCCAACAACCCCGCTGGTTTTGTCGTTTAGGTCTGGAAGGTAGGGTGCCCGATCATTCCACTTTTTCCGGAAACCGACATGGACGGTTCCGGGAGAGTGTGTCTTTTTGAATAGGCGGCACTCACCGGTGCAATAAGAGCCACCAGCAGAGCACTCAGGCCCAGATTACGGAGCTAAGGACAAAATTTCATAGTGGTGTTCCCATTCCAGTGACACATTGTCTGCCTCGTTACTCGCTGGCCTTGTTTTTGTGCATTGCCATTTCGAGTTGCTTGATGTCCTCAGGTGTCAGCTTCGGCCGGTCGATCGTGAGCGTCAGTTTTTCGAGCTTACCGGTGAACCTGAATGGAGGCTGGTAGTCCCGGTCGTCCACGCCTGTCAATGTATCGGCGCCGACGTCGAAGTTCTCGTCCCACTGGAGGGTCAGGGGGATCGTCTTCGGCAACGTGATCTTCGCGACTTCCTTGCCGTCGACTTTCAGTACACCGGTGCCGCTGCGACCAAGGCCGGACACATTGTTGAAGGCAAGGGTGCCGGCACCCATGCCGTCGTACTTGAAGTCGTACTCCAGCGTGTGCTTGCCGGGCGAGAGGGCCTCGGGGCCTTCCCATTTGACCCGCTTGAGATCGAGCATGTTCCAGGTGTACACCGGCTTGCCCTTCAGAAGATAGAAGCCGTAGCCGCCAAAGCGGCCGCCCTGGGTCACGATCATCCCTTCGGCGCCGCCCTGCGGAATCTCAATTTCTGCCTTGATGCTGTAGGATGCGGCGAGAACACTCGGTGCGTCGCCGTTCGGCGTACCGATCAAGCCACCTGAGTAGGTGAACACGTTACGCCCCGCCGTGAGGTTCGGGCGCGGTTGGACGAGGCGGGTGAACTTGGCGGCATCCAGCGGCAGGACCTGGTACTTCTCCGCCTCGGCCCAGAACAGCGCCTCCATTTCCTTGAGCTTATCCGGGTGCTTGGCAGCGAGGTCCTCGTACTGAGTCCAGTCGTTGCCCATGTTGTACAGCTCCCAGGGATAGCCCGCCGGATCGGGCTGGGCCGCACCGGAGTTGTCCCATGGCGGTGAGACGACCTTGGAACTGGCGATCCAGCCATCGTGGTAAATCGCGTGATCCCCGACCATCTCGAAGTACTGGGTCTTGTGCGTGGAAGGCGCATTCGCGTTCTTCTTGTCGAAGGTGTAGACCATGCTCACACCCTCGATCGGCTTTTGCTCCAGGCCATCCACCACCTTCGGGGAGGGGATGCCTGCCGCTTCCAGGATGGTCGGCACGATGTCGATGACGTGGTGGAACTGCCAGCGGATTCCGCCCTCGTCGTTGATGTGACCGGGCCACGAAATGGCCATGCCTTGTTTGGTCCCGCCGAAGTGCGAGGCAATCATCTTGGTCCACGAGAACGGCGTGCTGAAGGCCCAGGTCCACGGAATTGCCATGTGCGGATAGGTCAGGTCCGAGCCCCAGACGTCGTAGAAGTCCTTGAGTTGGACCTCGACCGGCAAATGAACGCCCTGCACTGCTGCGACCTCGTTGGGCGTGCCGAGCATGGTGCCTTCGGCACTGTTGCCATTGTCGCCGCTGATGAAGATGATGAGAGTGTTGTCGAGCTTGCCCATGTCCTCGACGGCCTGGATCACACGGCCAATCTCATGGTCGGTGTAGGCCGCATAGGCGGCAAAGACCTCAACCTGGCGGATGAACATTTTCTTCTCGTCAGCCGAGAGCGTGTCCCATTCCTTGAGCATGTCCTTGGGCCAGGGCGTCAACTTCGCGTCCGGCGGGATCACCCCAAGCTTCTTCTGATTGGCGAAAAGGGTCTCGCGCAGCTTGTTCCAGCCTTTGTCGAAGAGATGCATCTTTCTGATCTTCTCAATCCACTCGGGCGTCGGGTGGTGCGGCGCGTGTGTACCGCCCGGCACGTAGTAGACGAAGAACGGCTGTTCGGGGCTGAGGGCATCAATACGCTTCATCCAGTCGATGGCATCATCTGCCTGGGCGGTGGTCAGGTTCCAGCCGGGATTGTCCTGGAATGGGTAGATCTGGGTGGTGTTGCGGAACAGGTTCGGCTGCCACTGGTTGGTGTCGCCGCCCACGAAGCCGTAGAAATAATCAAATCCCATGCCGGTCGGCCATTGGTCAAAGGGCCCGGCCTGGCTCGCCTGAAAATCCGGCGTGTTGTGGTCTTTGCCGAACCACGAGGTGCGGTAGCCGTTGTCCTTGAGGATCTTGCCGATGGTCGCCTTGTCCCGGGTCATGATGCTGTTGTAGCCGGGGAAGCCGGTCGCCGTTTCGGAGACGGTACCGAAGCCCATCTCGTGATGATTGCGCCCGGTGATGAGGGCCGCCCGCGTCGCCGAGCACACCGCCGTGGAATGGAAATTGGTGTAGCGCAGGCCGTTGTGGGCGATGCGATCGAGTGCTGGCGTTGGGATTACGCCGCCGAAGGTGCTGGGCAGGGCAAAGCCCTGGTCATCGGTCATGATTAGCAACACATTAGGCGCACCCTTGGGCGGCACCACGCGTGGCGGCCACCAGGGCGTCGATTGCAGCGCGTTGCGCTCGATCTTACCGCCGAACTTCGGTGACGGCGGCGGAAGCTGCTCGCCGCTGATCGTCGCAGTAGCGCTGGGCGAACCTGGTACACCGGTAACCTGCTGGGCGAGCACGGGGGAGCCTGCCAGGATTAGCCACACTATGCCAAGCAGCCTGGCTGTGATATATCGTGGCACAAGTATCATTTTCGAATCCCTCCAAAATAACATTTACGGGAACGCTATAGCCGGCCTTTGGAGCTACCCTGCCATCAGAACTTCCAGTTCATGCTGAGCGCCACTATGTGGAAGGTGTCGTTCTGCAGATCGCCTTTCAGATCACCCCTCAAGGGTCCGCCGGTCTGGTTGACCGGCGCACTGCCGGCATCCATGTATTCATAGGCGACGCCCAGGGTGATGTCCTTGTCCGTGGCATACTGCAGCCCCAGGGCGTAGCGATACTGACGGTCGAGCGGCAGGACGATGGAGCGGTCGGAATTGGTTACCGGCGAGCTGTCGTAGGCGACACCCGCGGACAGGGACCACCGCGGGTTAAGCCGGTAGCGACCCCCCAGCGCAATGTGCCAGGTATCCTGGAAGTGTGCGTCGACTGAAGTGCTGGTCGAGTTAAGGGCGTCGATCGACACCCCGATTTCGCCGAACTTGGACCAGTTTTGCCAGCCAAGATCCACCATCAGTGCAAAATCGGGAGTCAGTTCCTGATAGACGCTCAGCATGAGCTGGTTCGGCAGCGTAAAATCGAACCCACTTTCGCGGTTTTTCAGGCCCGACAACTGAAGGGCGGCATCCAACACCGGTCCGGCACCGTTGATCGAGGCCTTATCCTTGTAATTCAGGTCCACTTTGGAGATGTATGTCAGACCCACTCGGGTGCCGCTTCGGGGTTCGATCAGCAGACCGGCATTCCAGCCGATGTCCGTGTCGCTGTCCTTGAATTTAATGCGGCCATCCGCGCTGCCGTCGAATCGGTTATTGATATTCGTCTGGGCATCGAGTTCTCCGTAGACCAGCGACAGTCCGCCACCGACCGACAGCCAGTCGTTTATTCGGTAGCCTAGACCACCATTAGCGATACTGGTGAGAAAATCCTCCTCCTGCACATAGTAACGGCCTGCCCAGGTATCGTTGAACTTAACGCCGAGTCCCATGTAGGACCCAAGGGTGATGCCGAGTTTCAGATCGTCCGACACACTGTGCACGTAAGACAGGCTGCCAGTGGGCGCTATTCCACCCGCATTTCCACCGTTCCCGCCGCCGAACTGGAGCTGTCGGTATCGAATTTGATATCGGAATAGATCGGCTGCACGCCGACCATGAGTTGCGATCGGTCCAACCGGGTCATGCCGGCCGGGTTGGCAAAGGCCGTGGCAGCGTCAGCGGCGCGCGAGGCCATGCCCGCGCTGGCCGTACCCACATCGGGCGTACCCATTTCATACAGCCATAATCCAGCGGCCTTGACTGATAGAGAGGGCAGTGTCAGCGTTAGCGCCGTTAGCATGGCCGCAATTTTTTTACTCATGCGTCTGAGGCTCCTTAATTCCCTTCGGCCGACGGGGTGCTATCCAGCATCACCTGTTCTGAATCTTCTACCCGCGATCCAGCGCCAAGCCTTACGCACCCGATTTGAGGTACAGGCCCACGATATTCTTGTTCTTCACTACGAAATCTTAACTTGCTCAACGCCGTACGTATTATGCACAAACTCAGGCGTTGAATGAACAATAGACAACAGACCATACCTAAGTAAACTGCATTATATGGATTAAAATTACCAAATTAAGACAACAATCAGACAATTTCCGACAGAAACGAAACGAGGATCGCAGCCAGTGCAAGATACAGGACACCGCGGGGCGCCGGTGCAGGACCGGTACAGCCCGGTCGACGGAGTAGTCCGCGTCGGGCCGCTGATGGGCGTGCCGGCGATGCTTCTCGAGCTCGGCCGGGAACCCGAGCCCATCTTCGACAGTGCGGGCTTGAAACTGGCCCTGTTCGCGGACGCCGATAACAAGATTTCCTATGCCGCCGCGAGCAGGCTGCTGGCACACAGCGTGGCAGCTACGGGATGCCGGCACTTCGGGTTGCTGGTGGGCCAGCGCGCAGGCCCTTCCTCCCTCGGGGTTGCGGGGTTCATGCTGCGCAGCGCCCCCGATATCGGCACCGCGCTGCGCGGTCTGGTGCAGCATCTGGACCTGCACGATCAGGGCGGCGTTCCCATGCTGATCATTAAGGGCGACCTCACGCTGCTCGGCTACGCTATCCAACAGTCTGCGGTGGAGGCCAGCGACCAAATCTACGACCTCTCGATAACCATCGCCTGCAACATCATGCGTAGCCTGCGCGGCGAGGGCTGGAACCCCACTGAGGTAATTCTCTCGCGGCGGCGGCCGCAGGATCTGGCACCCTACAGAAGGGTTTTTCGAGCCCCCATTCGCTTCAATGCAGAACAAAGCGCGGTGGTATTCCCTACATGCTTGCTGGACTATCAGATCCCGAGTGCAGACCCCCTGCTTCATCGCCATCTCGAGAAGGAAGCCACTGAGCTTCATTCCCTCCAAAAGGCAAACATTGTCCCCAATCTGCGAGGGTTGCTGTGCCAAGTCGCTGCTGGCGCACAAATGCACGGTTGCCGATGTCGCCAGACAGCTGTGCATGCACGAGCGCACGTTGCACCGGCAGCTGCAAAAGGAAGGTACCAGCTTTCGCCAAGAACTCGATGACGTCCGCTACGAGATGGCGCGGCAGCTGCTCGCCGACAGTGCGATGCCCACAGCCAGGATCGCAACGAGGCTCAACTATTCCGAAGTAAGCGCATTCAGCCGCGCGTTCAAGCGGTGGGCGGGGGTCACACCGGCACAGTGGCGTGCCCGCAGGTAGTCGGCGGGCAGATCAAATCCGGATGGCTTTGTTTTCCTGCGAGCGTTGGCGAGAAGCGGGCTGAGCGCATGCCGGATTCAATTGGCAGCGGTGCTTATCGCGGGATCAGATTTCGTCTTTACCTCTGCCAGTTAATCCCTTGCCTGCTGCAGGATCAGCTTACACCCTCAGCTATTGCACGGGCGAGAGTTCGCGCACCAATGCGGCCGCATTCGGGTCACTTGGGTAGCGACGGCGCAGCGCTTGTGCATAGCCGAGGGCATTCGACCGATTACCGGCATCGCGGTTGATCGTGGCCAATGCGAGCAGGATTTCCCGGTTTGCGGGGTGGCGGCTATAGGCCTGGACCAGCAACTCAAGGGCTCTCGGAACGTCCCCGGTTTCCTTCAACGCCAAGGCATGGACATAGGCATAACGCGGGTTTTCCGGAGCCAGTTCGGCCGCCCGGCGAAGTTCGCCCTCAGCCTCCGCCAGCCGATGAGTACGGATATACAGCAGCCCGAGCGCATGGTGCAGATCTGCGCTTTCGGGGGCTGCCTCAAGCCCCGCCCGCAAGGTCTTTTCGCCCTCCGCGTCTGCTCCCAGGGCACGGTAGAGATCCGCCAGGTTGGCATAGGCCGGCACGAATCCCGGGGCCAGCCGCAACGCGGTGCGGTAGTCCTCCCGGGCCTGGGTCATCCTCCCTTGCGCCATGTCGACCAGCCCCATGTTGAGATGGGCCTCGGGCCGTTCGGCAGTGACTAGCTGGGCTGCCCGATAGGCATCGAGCCCCCTCTGTACGCGCCCCCGCTCGGCAGCAGGAAGGTCCATTCGCATCAACGGCGCCAGCGCGCGCGCCGCCTCCAGACGTACCGTGCGCACCGGATCGCCCAGCAGGGGCATGCCCAGCTTGAAGCGGGTCTGGGGATCGGTAAGCTCCAGATAACGGACCGCCGCCCCGCGCACCAGGGGGTCGTCATCCTTGAGCAGCCTCGGCAGAGCCAGGAGATGGCTTTGGGCCGGATAGCCCCGCAGCAACTCCATGGCAGTGGCGCGCGCGATGCCGGGCTGTTCAGTGTCGACCGCCAGTTCCAGCAGCCGCTTGCCGGCATCGGGCGACGCGGTCCGGCCTGCATGCAGGGCCTCTCCGAAATGGGGCTCTCTGCGCTTATCTTCCCCGTACCACTGGCGCACCGCATCTGCGGCCCACTGCACCGGTGTGTCCTGATGGCACTGGTTACAGGCATTGGGGCTGCCGATCTTCGATTGACAGGTCGGGTCGGGGGACACGCATGCTGTGGTCCGCCCGTTCGTCGTTCACCATGTAAAAGCGCTGGGGCATGTGGCAGCCGACGCAGGAGGCGCCCGGGGTGCCTGGCTCATGATGATGGTGCGCTTCGGTAGCATAGCGCTCGACACTGTGGCACTGGGCACACACCAGGTCGCGATCCAACTTGAGCTTCAGGCTGTGGGCGTCGTGGCAATCGGTGCAGGTGACCCCGGCCTGGTACATCTTGCTCTGGATAAAGGAGCCGTAGACATAGACCTCGTCCAGGATCTGGCCGTCAGGATGATAGAGCCCCTCGTCCAGCAGCGCGAGCTGGTGAGTGTTGCCCAGAGGCTTGCCATACTCGTACTGGCCATGGATCTGCCCCCGACGGGAGTGACAGCGGGTGCAGAGTTCGATCTTGCTGCGGTCTTTACGGGGAACCGAGCGATGGGGGATACCTGACTCCGGGTCGATGGCCCAGGTGCCACCGTCGCGGTCGGTGAGACTCACTGCCAGCCCCTTGTCATCGTTCCAGGCGGAGTGATCGCCCGCCGCCACCGCCCTGGCCTGCTCGACGTGTTTCGCCCCCCGCCCGTGGCAGGCCTCGCAGGCGACGTCGATCTCCGCCCAGGTGGTGGCGTAGGTGTCGGTCTCTAGGTCGTAGTGCTTGCGCAGCTCCGTGGAGTGACATTCCGCGCACTGGTAGTTCCAGGTCTGGTCCCGGCCGGTCCAGTGCAGGGGGTGCCCATGGCCCATGCCTTCCTCGTTCGGATAGAGATGGAACCAGCGCTGCCCTCCCTGTTCCTGTGGCCGGCTGTCCCAGGCCAGGCCCAGGCTTTGGAAGTGCCCTCGGGGAAACTCGATCAGATACTGCTGCAGGGGATACCAGCCGAAGGTATAGGCGATGCGGTAGTCGTGGAGTTGCGCCGTCCGGGCCGTCGGTGCGCACGTACCAGCCACCGTCCTTGCGAAAAAAGGTGGAGGTGACACCCTGGGCGGTGAACCGGGTGTCTGCGAAGTCACCCAACACGCTTTCCTCGCTTACCTCGGTCATGGCCAGGTCGTGGTGGGAGCCCTGCCAGGCATTGAATTCGGCCGGGTGGCATTCGGCGCAGACCTGGCTGCCGACATAACCCTCCTCTAGCGTCTGCGCGGCGCGAGCGGAGATAACGGTGGTCGCCATCAGCAGCCCCAACAGACCCGTTATAAAACATCGGTCGGTGTTCACACCCTTTCCTCTCAGGTGTCGTCAGCATGGACGCCGACTACTAATGCTATCAGGTTCTGCTGGCTTAGTGCCCTACCTCGAACGATAAACTTCAAATATGGGTGTTCCTCACCGGCCTCGCTTTAAGGGTGGGCGCCAGACGAAGCCGCTTAAACACACCAATCAGATGCGGGCTTTTACTCTCACCTGGCTCCGAGATCGGTGCTAGGATTGGAACAGATTGTATCCCTGTTCGCTTTGGTATATCAGCGACACCTTGCGCACCTCCGGCCGGACCCAGGTGCGCGCAGCCTTTAGGCTGTGGGCCATCGTATAAATCAACCCTGATGACTTTCGTCTCAGGGTACCTTGCTAAACGATAGCCGCATCGGCAAATCAGAGTATGTGGTGCGCGTGCGCCTGTGCAGCAGTAAGCCGGCACTTCCGGCTGGAGCGATCTCGCCGGGTGAAATTTACACTCACTGGCAAACGCCGCCTTCGCACGGAGCGCGCTAGAAATTGTCGTTCGAAATAGTTGGTCCGAACGTCCACATCATGCTGCGTTAAGCGGACTTCGCTAAGGTGGGGCCGGTCGTCTCAACCCCGCCGCGGGGTGTCGCCGAGTTACATACCGCACAAGTGATCATCCGGACCGAGCTGTCTAAAACTGGATTTTTGAACGCAAGGGGATGCCAGTATGGTTATCTATTGATTTATTTCTGACTCCGCCAACTATACTCAACAGATACAATGCGGAAGTTGGGCAGAAAATTGAGAAGATATTCACTATCAACATAAGATCTGGCCGAAAAATTCTCAACAAAAGGAATTACCCAGGGAGAAGGTCATGAACAGCCCGTATTTTATTACTATCCTTCTCGTTGGTATGTTGATATCGTCCTGCGCCCAGTTCAACCATTACCGATTCCAAACGCAGGCGGCGCTACCTGCCGAATCTCAAAAGAAGCCCGTCACATGGCCCCGTGAGTGTGCGGTGGATCAAAACGTCTTGGATAGAAAGTCATCGGCCAGAAGCGATGAAGACAAACGCCTACCCGGAAAACTATGCGAGGGAGATCCGGCCTCTCCCGCTTCTTCTTCCATCCAGCACCGATTCTACCAATCTAAAGACGGGGAGACTGGGGACTATTACCTATCCTTCGTGGAATTCGATGACCAGGGCTGGTTCGCTGACCGCACGCAAATGGAGGCGCTTTTTGAACTTCTCAAGACGCTTGAGGAAAAGAATGACGGCCACACTCTGATCTACGTCTATGCGCACGGGTGGAAGCACAACGCAAGCGCTTGCGACAACAACGTGGTTTGTTTCTCGCGACTTCTCGAGCGCACGGACCTCGTAGAGCAGATACAAGAAAAATATGTATCTGGGAAAGACCGCAGAAATGTGGTTGGGGTCTATCTCGATTGGCGAGGTCTGCCCTTTGACGACGTTCTCAACAATCTTTCTGGAGCCGAAAGGACACCGCGGCACGTGTGGGGCGCGGGGGCGTCTTTGAACTCTTGGTGCGTTTGAAGGACTATCGGGATAGTCGACGAAAAGACTTTTTGAAGGACTATTGTCTTGATACTCTAGAGGACAGCTGGAACCGTGAGCGCAGGTCGGGAAAGAGCTTCCAGTGGAAACGGGACAATCTGCTGAGGGAATATCCAGACTGTGCAAATTATGTAAATTCCACAGAACCGCCACGTAAAACAGATCCGGGCAACAACCCTACGCAACTCGTGATCAGCGGTCATAGCTTCGGCGGTCTCGTCATCTACGAGGCCTTGTCTCACGCCTTAATGGAGCGAGCCGCAAAGACCACGAACACGAACGGAGCAGCACACTATGAAGTGGCCGAGAGCTTCGGCGACTTCGTGATGCTGGTGAACCCAGCCTTTGAGGGCTCGCTGTATGAACCTTTGTTTCACATCGCTACCAATCGCTGTTATGACACCAAGCAACGGCCGGTGATGATGATTGTCACATCCAAGGCCGATAGCGCCACCAGAGTCGCGTTTCCGGTCGGTCGAGCCTTGAATACGCTCCTCCAGCACGCGATGTCCCCCGAACAGTCAGATAGCATGCTCCATACCGTAGGCCATAATCAGAGATACGAGACGCACCGCCTTGAGTCGGACGGTGTGATACAAAAAAAAGTAACCGATAATAGACCCTGTCCGTGCGAGTATCTCAAGGCCACGTCGAATGTGGATGTGAGTACGAAGCTAATGCCGCTTTTCAAGGCAAGTTTCGACAACAAAATGAAGGAAGTCTCAGACATGAATTCGGCGGATATCGGCGGGGCACCAGGATTCAATCCGAGACCTTACGGCAACGAGGTCATGTTAGTCCCTGTCCCTGGTGGGGAGTGCTGGGGAGTGCTACAGCACCGCGGACGCTAGTTTCAGTGAGCGCAGGAAAAAACAATCGAAAGAAGCGTTGAATGAATACTATATCGAGAACAATATTTTCCAAGAGTGCATGGCAAAACCCGGACAACCGAGCCCGAAGTACGCTGCCCGATATCCTTATCTGGTCGTCAGTACCGATGCAGGAGTCATTGCCGATCACAACGCGATCTATAATGAACGCTTTCTCGATTTTGGAATAACGTTTATTACTGAGCACATCTCCCAGGCGAAGCCCTGGGGGTGGCCGGAAAGGGCTTCGGCCAGGAATTGCGTCTCCACAGAGGACGGTCTGCTGCCGTATGAGCAGTCGTGCTGGCGGAGCGACGGTAAATCTTGCTCCACGCCAACGCAATAGAGCAAACGCTGAGGAGACTACCGCACGTCCCCCCCCGCGTGCGCCTGACCATCACCGGCAGTCCAAAGGACTACCAGCCCTCTGATGGCATGTCCTCATTTGGACGCCTTCCTCATAGGCTCGTAACTATCAGCGTTGGGGTAAATATCAGTGCTGTCCCATTAACCTCCAACCGTCATGCCGGACTTGATCCGGCATCCAGTGAACGCATTGAAAAACCTGGATTCTGGACAAGTGCTTCGCACTTTCCGGAGTGACGAACATCAGTGTTCAAATTCATGTCTATGCCGCAACTAATCACTATGAAAGAGCTGTCGTATCAATGCGTTCCAGTTATATGTAACGCAACTTAATGGGACAGCACTGGGTAAATATATAGCACCGTTAACGCCTATCATCTTTATCGCATAAGATTTCTATTTCTATCTACACAGCACGGAGAATGGAATCATGCTGGCACCGACAAGGAAATCAGGAGAGACAATCTACATCGGTGACGATATCGAGATTACCATCCTCTAGCAAGGCGGACAGCAAACCAAAGTCGGCATAACCGCAGCGAAGGAAGTCCCGGTGCAGTGAGGAGAGGTATATCGACGGATCAAGGAAGAGGAAGTCGGTAAGCTATAGACACCCCGTCAGAGCAGGGTTTTTCTTTGGCTTGAGTAATTCCCGAGAATTCCGGTCAGATGACGTAAAGCGACCCGAGGTTGCCATTCGTTAATGAGATTGTTTAAACAGTATTCAGGCAAGTACTTCTACTCATATATCACCGTTTGGTTACATATACTTGCCGGGTGTATGCTCCGAAATCCCATTCAAGCATATATATAGATAACCAAGCATATATATAAATGAGGAGTCACTGATGATCGATACAACAATGAAATCTACAAGGCCTGCCTGTTTTTCCCTGTTTGCTGCGGCTGCGTTAACCTGCTTTTCGCTACCCGGCTATGCCGACAAACTTACAGCTACTGCCGACATCAAAGGTTGCACTGACGCGGGAATTTCGGGGAGTGCGACACTCACCGAAGAAAAGACGGACGAGGGTATCAAGGCAGTCACCATCCATCTCAAGGTAGAGGGTTTGTCCGATGGCAAGCATGCGGTGCATATTCACGAAACCGGCGCCTGTGAACCGTGCAGTGCTGCCAAGGGTCACCATGACCCGGGGCCTTTCGGGGAGACGAGACCTGACAGCGCTACCGACGAAGTTCCGGCATCAGACATCAATCACCCGTATCACATGGGCGACCTCATCAATATCGAGGTAAAGAATGGTAAGGGGACCATGATGCATACGACCAACCGCATTACCCTGTCGGCTGGCCGGCTGAGCATCATGGACGAGGACGGTAGCGCCTTTGTCATCCACACCAACTCGGACACCTATTGCGATGAGGAAAGCGATCTGAAAAAGGGCTGTGCCGGCGGTGCGCGTGATGCCTGCGGTATCATTGCAGCCGATTGACGTTCTCGAGTAGCAAAGAGTCAAAAAAGTAGCCGATTTCAACAATGGCGGCCTTCGGGCCGCCATTTCCGTTTGCATTGAATGTCCGCTTCTGTGGCCGGCTCACGTCTATTGCGGTGCAGCATTATTGTGCAGTGCCATGAATTTATTCTACAGATAGCTGAACGGCAAGACCCGATGCCCTGTGGTAAAAAGAATTTATTCGTATAGATACATCAACATGTTAGCATCAGCTTAAAAGAACATGTTCTATTTTTTGCACCTTACCGGGCACCCAAGACAGCCACTCAGTGACTTTGCAGACGATGCGGCTTCCCGGTACAGCTAAACTATAAACACTAGACAATCTGGCTTTCACGCCGTCAGAGACTAAATATCGTTTTTCGGGCTTTAGCAAATGCCTAACCAGCATGTTTCGGAGGATTGAAGATGGAAACCACTGCATATACCGGCAGCACCAGGTGGCACGAACTCGTCGTGAATAAAATAAGCCTTACCGCGCCTTTCGAATGGCTCTCGAAAGGCTGGAGGGACATGCGCAACGCAGGGCGATACAGCCTCACCTATGGTGCCGGTATCGTGTTGCTCAGCGGTCTCATGACATTGGGCTTGGTAGCAACAGAGAGTCTGTTTCTCTTGCCATTTCTCGTTGCCGGCTTCTTTCTCGTCGCGCCTGCCGTAGGCATCGGCCTGTATCAAATGAGCGCGCATCTGGAACGGGGAGAACCACTCAAGACCTGTAACGCCCTGGAGGCATGGAAGCGCAATCAGGCGCAGATCAGCATCGTCACCGCCGGGTTCTTCATCATCATGCAACTCTGGATAGCTGTGAATTTCGTGCTTTTTGCCCTGCTCTACGGTGGCATTTCGCCCCCACTCGACAACTTCTTCAGCAATGTGTTCCTGTCCGAAGAGGGCAGAATTTTCGCGATAGCGAGTATCGCCATCGGCTTCGTCTTTGCATGGTGCGCCTATGCGATCAGCGCCGTGACAGTGCCTATGTTGCTCGACCGCAAGGTCGATGGATTCACGGCGATACGCATCAGCATCAAGGCCGTCTTGCAGAACATGCCTGCCATGATGCTGTGGGCGTTTTTGATCGTGCTGATCGTCGGTCTTGGAATGATCGCCTTCTACATCGGCCTGCTTGTTGCCCTGCCCCTTATCGGCCACGGAACCTGGCACGCCTATCGGGCGCTTGTGCCGTTAGCGGACTGAGGGCGTTTGGGGCGAAAACGAAGTCTGCTTTTTTTTGAACGGACGGTGGGTTGGTGCCGCCTGGGGTACGGTCGCCCAGGCCCGTAAACGTGAACCCGAGTTCCACCTAAACATGCGGGAGAGTAGCACCAGCATAAAACGTGATACGTTGTCGAAACGCCGAGGTGCAAATTTAGGTTCCTGGTAGAAGGCGAGCTGTTTTCGGAGAAATGGATTCTCAGCCGCCAAGGCGATACGGGATCGAGCACATAGGGCGATAAAATGCACCCCATTGGTGAAGAGTGCACGAGCGAGACGAGAAATTTCTCCTAGCATATTGAAGAAGCTGGATATAATTTCCATTCCCTCAGCATACACCGACCCATCAATGCTTGGTTAATTCACATCCTCAAACCAGCGAAACTGTGCGGTCGGGAAATAAATGTGGAGCACAGCCATTTCATACACTCCATCTTTTACTCTAAAGTTAAAGTGTTGCGTCGATCAGTTGAACCCACCCTGCATTGCCGTCTTTCACGGACAGTCGGCAAACAGCAAGTCCTGGCCGATTGTTGTCTTTGCGGTTTTGCTTATATTTAGAGAAACATGAAGGACGATGTTCTGTTGTGTGTTTCTGGCCAGAAACTGGCCGGCGCCGAGTTCGAGGGAAGGAAGCAACAGCGATTAAAAACCAATCTCATACAATCTTCGGATCCAGAATGTATAGAAATAGGAAAAACAGTCCTTGTACGCCGGTTAAAGCTGCTGCAGGCGTTCTCAAATTGCATACCGCATGAATAACTTCCTTTGACGAACTCGCAACCCTGCGCGCAATCACCTTTGCGTAGACACCTAACCGCCAATTCGTCACACCTGTTTAGCAATTCGCTACATCCTGATTCCACGGAACGTTAATGTCACTCCTTAAATCAGACACTGGAGAGCACAGTCACAGCCACCATATCTCTTTGATTATTAGATTTTATTTTCTGTTTTTTATAAAGTTGGCGCGGCATCTGCACTGTGTGTAGCAATCATGAACGCCAAGGGGACACAACAGTGATCCAAAGCGTTCGAACATGCGTAACCATATGCAAACGCTAATCACTCAACTGGAGAACACCATGAAAAAGATCATAGCCACTACCACCATCCTGACCGCTTCTCTTCTGTTTGCCGGCAGCAGCCTGGCTCGAGGCACCCAGAGCGATTCCGAAGGCGATATGATTTATGGCGGAGGCGCAGTAGCCGCCAGTCCCTCGCAGCCCTATGTCTACACCGGTCCGGTACAGAGTGACGGCGGCACAGATTTTCTTTACAGCAGGGATGAAATTCTGAATTCTCCGCTGTCCGGGTCACCGGAACGCTTGGTGGATGACCGGGATTTCTCGAACGACTTGATCTACGGCTCCTAGATTTTGATCGCTAGAGCAACAGTAAAGGGCCGACACATGGATGGTGCCGGCCCTTTGTTTTGTGCGTGTTCAGATGACATCTGACCCGAAAACCGGTATGGGAGGTGTAGCCGAGGAGACAGGCATAACGCCAGCTACGATTTGACGGTCGAACGCTGACGCTATGCCCCAAACCGTGCTTTCGCGCAGCCCGTACATGGTCTCACCAAGACGGGTCAAAATCCCGCCTTCCTGGTACCAGCGAATTGGATACTGGGTCTTTTCTAAGCTCTTTTGGTACGAAAAGTCTTGATCGCGGTTGGCCAGCCGCGTTTGCGGATAACCGCCTTCCAGGTGCTCAAGGGAGTCTTCGTGATTGTTGCCAAGGTGTCTTCCGATTCACAGGCGTACCGAAAGACCTTTTTGATTAGAAGGGTAATAACTTAACTTATGATTAGGCACGTAACACAGGTAACGGTGCAGGGTCTGCATAGATACAAGCATACAGAAGCCTATCAAAGGCTTGGTGTGGCCAATATCTCCGATTAAAGCGGTAAGCAAATTCAGCGAGAAAAGCTCTTCTGTATTTAGGAAAAACCCCATGATGGGTGGAAAGAAGGTATCGCTTTAGATTGGAAGTAATAATATTAATCCACTTCAAATGCTCATGCGTTTTTTCTGGTTCTTTCATCTCAACTAATCGTTCGTGTCTATAGCCCTCCTTTTGGGCTTGTAACTATTCAGCCCATTTTGCCATGACCAGCGACATTAGCGCTCATCTACTTTCATGAAGTCTGGGCTCTTGCCCTGAAAAAGTAATCTCAATGCTTGGGTGGCCGTCATGCCCTGCTTGCGACAAGTTGATAGATAACTGCGTACCCGGCAGAAGATCTTTGCCCCGTCCATTGATCGGAAACAACCAGAGATCTTCTGCTGTACCTTAGTCATACGCAGATCGTTCTCGCCTTGGTTGTTGGTGAATGGAACAGTTTTCACATCCATGAAGCGCAGGACATCTTGCTCGAAGTTTCGTAATCGCTCCAGCAGATTTCTGGCTTTCGATCGTTTGAGCCTGCCTCGTTTTCCGTTCCGCTGACTTTCATCGGGCGGCGGGCATTCAACATCTGCCTTTTCGAGTAGTCTTCGATATCGCCGGCGCCACCGCCTGGACTCATCGGGTGCTAATCTACCACCCGCATCCTCTACTGCTTTTGCTATATCCAGCAGCAGCGTCTTCATCGACTTCGCCCATTGCTGCTGATCCTGCTCCCAGGCCCTCTCCAGTTCTCTGAGGTGATGCGCATTGCATAGGGCATGAGTACACCCGTATTGGTAGTACGGCTTCCAGTGATCATGACACAACACCCCTTTGAAGAAGGGTAGGATACCCATCTCATCCATGGCCTCGGTGCCCCGCTTTACGTGGGGGTAGAACCAGGTCAGTGAGGTATTGGAGGCGCAATGCAACCAGTGGCGTTTGCCGCCGATATTAATGCCGGTCTCATCGGCATGCATGAGATCAGACTTGGACAATTTTGTCTTCGCCCACTGCCCAAAGGACTCCAGCCGATCATAGGCGTCCTTATTGAAATTGAAGACAGAGCCCACACTGACCGGAATATGCAGCTGATCATGGAAGTGATCTCGTATTCGGTCATAGGGAATCAGTTGGTACTGCGACATATAGACCGCGTTAGCCTTCAGATTGAGACCGTACTGGACTGTTCGGTTTACCCCTTTAGGGAAACAGGCTACATATCGATTTCCTTGATTGTCTTCAAGGATCTGCGCCCGGTATTCGGTCACAAACCGTGAGATGTCGATATCGATAACCTGGCGCGTTTCATGGCCGACTACCTGATACTGCAGCCCCTTGGGCAAGGTGCGGCGATCAACTTTTAACTCGGTCACCTCATCGGGATCATCCACCGGCTCAAGCGTGGTTCCGTTACGCCCCTTCTGTCCCCCGGGTTGTCTATTGCTTTTTCCTTTCTTACTCGACTTCTCCCGGTTGGGATCCGTAGATGGCGGCTTACTGCTGTTTTTGCTGTTGAGGGTAATGCGATTGAGCAGCAGGGTTACCAGCAGCAGTAAGACTTCCAGTGCCGATCTCAGTGCAGGTGACAGATCTTTCTCTTTGCTGAGAAGTTCTTTGACTGAGTTGATTGCTGAATCAACGTCAACGTCTTCTATTTTCAATACCCCAATCTCGATCCACTTTGAATGAGATTATTATCGCATGGGTTTTCAGAACGACATTTTGGTTCCTGTAAGCGAATCTGAGACGTCTTAAAAAATGATTTGATGCCGCGGTTGCCTTGCTAAAAAGAAATCCTTGGTAGGCTTCGTGAAGCCTGTATGATTAACCAGAACGGTAGGTAGACAGTTCGCTCTGTAATCAGAAATAATGCAGAAAAACCCTGTCAAGTACTTTTTCTAATTTGCAGCTGAATAGTTACTTGGGCTTTAACATAAACACCCGATCCGTCAGATTTTATTTTGCTTCCGGCACGCACATTCTTTTTTATTGCAGGAACCACATGCTCTTCATAAATCGTTTCGAGCTCTTCGAATGACAAGAACCTTGGTCCCCCATTTGAGTTTTCTTCTACAGCTATCAGGAAAGGGGTTTTGTTGTCGCCTTTTAAACGCCGTTCCTCCAGGGACTGCTTGCCACCGATTAAGATTTCATCCGTTTCAACAGTACCGCCCAACGTATACATGCTATCGCGTTGAATCATCGCTTGACGAATTTTGTGCCCCATCAACCATGCAGTGTGGTATGAGCCCAGTCCAAGCTGATTCTGGAGATACAGCATTGAAACGCCTTTTTTAGAGGTCGCCATAAGGTAAATTGCCCAAAACCACTTACGCAAGGGCACTCGGCTCTTATGAAATATGGTGCCGGCCGTAGCGTATATTTGCCTATGGCATTGACGACATTCAAACACCTTTCGTGTTTGTATGAAGTCCAGCTTGCTATCCACACATCGGGGGCATATGACTCCGTCCGGCCACCTCATGTTGACCAAGTAATCCCAGCAAACTTTTTCCGTTGGAAATTTGTCCTGGAAATCAAGTAACCCAATATCTTTATAAGGTTTTTCCTTTTTCATGCACTGAAAATAGCATAAACCTGTCTAAAGTGCATAATCATAACTTAACTTATTGTTTTTAATTGGTGGGCCCAGTAGGACTCGAACCTACGACCAAGGGATTATGAGTGTCAATAAAATCAATAAGTTATTGCGCCAGGCAAAGCTTGGTGAGGGGGGCGCAGCGAGACTAGCTGCTGTACTTGCAGGTGAAAGTCCTGCCGGCGCAATTCCCAGTATGGCGCCGTAGTCATATCCGGCAGTCTGCGAGGTAACTCGTTGAACTGGAAGCCCGGAAGTAAAAGCCTAGGTGGGGCTGGGAGGACATAGTGCCTTTCGGTTCTGATCAGACCAGGGGGCGAGCAACCAGGAGGGCCGTAGCGAGAGCGAACTGACTAGCTGCCGAAATCAAGCTCCTGCGTGGATCTGATTTGCAGGATATTTGGAGACGCCAAGGACTTTCCTCCTTTATCTGATGGCCAGTGCCAGTGTGGAAGAACTGGGGTACGCACGTACTGGGTCTCCCGGCAGACGCTGAGGGCGGCAATTCTGGAGAGTGCAGCAGTGAAAGTCCGGAAGATCTGACGACCGGGCAGGATTACCCTTGAATGCCAAAGCCCGTCCCTATAACCGGCAGCACCGGGAAATGGGCCGGAGGTGGTCAGATTGGCGGATGGGGTCGTTAAGCGATGATGTTCGGGACAACAAAACCCGAGCGGAGCGAGGACCCCTGGGCCCAGGTGGGTCCGCCGAAGTCGGATTTCCGTACCTTGAGACGGATTAAATTTGCGGCGTAGGTGGCCCTGAAGGTTGGAGTAAACCGACCGTATTGTCCGGGAATACCTGGGTAGGGTTTAACCGGTTGACCCGGTCGGGAAGGCTCCATGCCGAACTGTGAGGTGCCTGGTGCTTGAAGCCGTACTGGGGAAAACCCGACGTACGGAATTTTAGGGAGGGCGGCTGGAAACGTGGCCTATGGTGGAACTGTGAACCCATCTCGCTACCGAAAGGGCGAGGCTGGTAACCCTCCACCTACCGGTGCGCGCGCCAGTGCTCTACCCGACGAATTCATGTAAACGGATAGACATGACAGAAACTCTCTATGCGATCCAGCAGGGGCAAGTCCTGACCCGGCAAAGGTTGGCCACCAGCCGGAACCGAGTGTTGCGTGGTCCGGGGGTGATTCCGGCTGCGAAGCGTACACAGGGTGCCTGTAGGCCGCGTGATAGAGCCTCGAAAGTGATAAAGGTGCGGAGCCGACGTCGTTAACTCAGCGGAAGGCAACATGGCTTACCCTGAACTGGCCTGGGGTAGGTGGTCCGCCGGGGTCGAAGAGCGGGGCATGCAGGCAAGGGTCGCCCAGGAACCTGGGAGATCTCGTTTTCTCCACCTCAGCAGGCGGTGCGGGCGCCGCGGTATAAGCGGTCCAGGCCCCGGGGGTTGCTCCATCCCGGGGAGCGAAACGGGGCAACGGGTGGTAGCACCAAGCGAAGGCAACGAAGCGAGGCGGGACGGAAGGCGAGAGGTCGGAGTCCACTGATAGTACTGCGGAAGTCGGGGAACCTGCCCCAGGGGACCCGATGGAGGGAAGCGGTGGATCGGATTATGGGGCTTCTTGAGGGACAGATGATGAGGACATTGGGCCAAGAGATCATCTCAACACGACAAGAGAAGCTAGCGAGACTGGCTCAGATCGAACCGAAGTTGGTGTTGACGACATTGGCGCATCACATTGATGCGGTGTGGCTGCATGAAGCGTACCGGCGAACGCGCAAGGATGGTGCGGTGGGGATAGACGGCGTGACGGCGGAGCAGTACGAGGCCGACCTGGAGGCGAACCTGTGGAGCCTGCTCGAACGGTTCAAATCCGGTCGGTATCGGGCGCCGGCGGTACGTCGGGTGCACATCCCGAAGCCGGGCAAGGCGAACAAGACGCGCCCGATCGGTATTCCGACGCTGGAGGACAAGGTACTCCAGCGTGCGGTACTGATGGTGCTGGAACCGGTTTACGAGCAGGACTTTCTGGACTGCTCATATGGGTTCCGACCAGGGCGGAGTGCCCACCAGGCGCTGGATGCGCTGTGGCGGGGGCTGATGGCGATGGGCGGTGGCTGGATCATCGACCTCGACATCCAGAGTTTCTTTGATAACGTTGACTGGGGCCACCTTCGGAGCTTTCTGGACCGACGGGTGCGCGACGGAGTGATTCGACGCGCGATTGGAAAGTGGTTGAACGCTGGGGTCATGGAATCCGGCGAGGTCAGTCACCCAGACCGGGGGACTCCTCAGGGC